>NZ_BATI01000025.1 GCF_000467105.1 Aquipseudomonas alcaligenes NBRC 14159 | reverse complement strand
CCGCAGAGGAGTCGGCTCAATTCTGCGGGTGTATCAAAAAATGCGCCCCGGGGGAGGGCGCATAATGTAAACCTCTTTGCAAAGGAGCTCACCGGGCTTTAGAGGTTGACTCGGTAGGGTGAAAAGTCAGCATTCCTTGGTTGCATGATTACTCTCTGCGTTACCTTTGTCAGTGGTTGCGCTTTTCTGGCTTGCTACTTGAGTAGCCTGGTTATCTTTCCCGTGAATTCTTTCTTGAGTCTGCTTGAACTCACTTGCTGCTTTTAAAGCGCGGTCGAAACCATCTTCCGCAAGTGCCGGGGTCGTAGTGCCAAGAGCGAGAATTCCAAGAAGTGCAATATTTGCGATTTTCATAAGTTAGGCCTCTACCAGTTTGATTGATCTATTTCGCGAGCATCTGTGAAGATGCGTAGAACTTACGAAGATGAAGCTAACGCGAGGATGACCTCAGAATTACAAAACTGAAATCTAACGTTGGAGAGGGGGGAATAGGAGCGGCCACAAAAACTCTCTAAAACGCTTGGATTTGGCAAGGCCCCTGGCGCATCTAGTGCCCAGCTACGCCATATGTAGGTAGCGTCGAAATCACTGTGCCGGACAAGCACGTAGTGAGACGTTCGGGCGTGCTGCAGGCAGCTGCGTATCGCTTAGATCCTGTGTCTCAGCGCTGCGACAGAAACTCGACCAACTGGTGGGCGTGCGCGGGTAGCTGGTCCCAGCTGCGGATGCACAGGCGCAGTTCGCGGGTGGCCCAGGTGTCTTCCAGGCTGACCAGGCGTACCGGCAGTTCCTGGGCAAAGCGTATGGCGGCGGCTTCGGGAAGCAGGGCGATGCCGGCGCGCTGGGCGACCAGTTGGGCGATAGCGTCGAAGCTCGGTGCTCTTACCCGCACCTGCAGGGGCATGGCATAGCGACTGGCCATTTCCTCGACGAAGCGTTGCATGGCGCGCCCGGCGGGCAGGCAGATGAACGGAAAGCCGAGGGCATCGCGCAGGCGAGTGTGCTGGCGCGCGGCCAGCGGATGGTCGGTGTAGACCAGCATCACCAGCTTGTCGTCGCGAAAGGGCAGGGAGACCAGCCCTGTGGTCGGCAGGTTGCCGTCATATACCCCGATCTCGCTCTCGCCTGCCTGTACCGCGCGCAGCACTTCGCTGCTCTTTTCCTCCACCAGCTGCAGGTCCACCTCCGGGTAGTCGGCCAGGAAGGCGCCGAGCGTGGCGGGCAGGAACGTGCTGTTGGCTACCGTGGTGGCGGAAAGCCGCAGCGTGATGCGGCGCAAACCGGCGAGTTCGCACAAGCCGTCGCTCAGCTTCTGTGCTTCGGCAAGCACCGCACGGGCTCGTTCCAGAACCAGGCGGCCGTTGGGTGTCAGGCTCATGCCGTCGGCCCGGCGGACGAACAGTTCCAGTCCACAGCGCTGCTCCAGCTGACGCAGGCGGGTGCTGGCGGCGGACACCGCGACGGGGAAGGTCGCGGCAGCCTTGCTCAGGCTACCGGTGGCGGCGATGGCATCCAGCAAGCGCAGGTCGACAAGCTCGAAGTGCACCTGGTGTTCTCCTTTGTGGAAGGGTGCTTTCGGAAAATACCGATTCTAGCTTTATAGCGTTCTGATCAGAATAAAGCCTTCGTTGATTGCAGAGTGCCCCATGAATCTCTACCAGCGCGTTCTCGACGATGGTCGTTTCTACGCCGTGCTATCGGCGGCCGGATTCAGCCTCAAGGCCATCTTCGTCAAGCTGGCCTATGCGGCCGGCCCTGTGGATGCGCTCACCCTGCTGGCCATGCGTATGGGGCTGGCGCTACCGCTGTTCGTCTGGTTGCTGTGGCTAAGCCGCGGCGAGGGCGGCATGACGCTCGGTCTGGGGGACGGGGTGCGTGTGCTGGTCCTAGGAATGCTCGGCTATTACCTTTCCAGCTTGTTCGATTTCTACGGTCTGGAGTTGATCAGCGCCGGTCTGGAGCGACTGATTCTGTTCAGCTACCCGACGCTGGTGCTGCTCCTGCAGACAGTGATCCTGCGTGAAAGGCCGGGGCTGCGCACGCTATCGGCAATTGGGCTGTGCTATCTGGGGCTGGGTATTGCCTTTCTGAATGATTTGAGCGCAACGGGTGGTAATGCGCAGGTCATCCAGGGTGCTGCCTGGGTGTTCGCCAGCGCGGTTACCTATGCCCTCTATTATTTCGGCACCGGTGTCATGGTGCGGCGCCTCGGCTCGATGCGCCTGGCTGGCCTGGCTGGCGCTGCTTCGGCACTGATGGTGCTGTTGCATCAGGGCATCGCCGGCGAGGCGGTTAGGCTTGGCGAGCTGCCGGGTGAGATCTGGTTCTATGCGCTGCTGATGGCGATGATCTCGACCGTTTTGCCGATCTACTGGATGGCGCTGGCCATTCAGCGCATGGGGGCGCCCCATACCGCAGCATTCGGCAATCTGGGGCCCGTAATCACCGTCTTCGTCGCCTGGCTTTTGCTGGGCGAGGCAATTTCTGCCTACCAGGCAGCAGGGCTGGCGCTGGTGCTGCTCGGCGTATCGCGCTTGCGATCTAAGGCGCCTGCATCTGTCCAGTCAGGCGGTGCTGGCGCGGCCGGCTAGCTCCGGGGCTGCGGTTTCATGCCGGTACTGGTCGGCCCTAAGGTACGTGCTCGTGTTGGCGCTGCACTCTATGGCCAATAGGCCCTGGGCGTCCTTGCCGGGGCGCTTGGCATTTCCATGGGGGCGGCTTCGCAAGCGATACATGTGCTATCGAAGGGGCGTGCTCCATTGGATAGCGGTTAACAAAGTCGAGGCCAAGGCACAAAAAATTCTACTGATCCAGGAGCTGGTCCAGGTGAGAGGGCGGCATCGCGCCCCGACCTTGGTTAAAGTGACGGCCTGATCGACGAGGGCATGGCATGGCGGTTCGCTGGGACATTTTCTGCTGCGTGGTGGACAACTACGGCGACATCGGTGTGACCTGGCGCCTGGCCCGGCAGCTGGCGCTGGAGTACGGGCTGGAGGTCTGTCTCTGGGTCGATGAGCCTGGCGCCTTCCGGCGGTTGTGCCCGCAGGCCGATGTCGGCGCGGGGCCGTGGCGGATCGACGGGGTCGAGGTACGCCAGTGGCCGGCGGATTTCCCCGCAGTGGACGTGGCCGACGTGGTGATCGAAGCCTTTGCCTGTAGCCTGCCCGAGGGCTATGTGGCGGCCATGGCCGAGCGGACGAGCCCGGCGCTGTGGCTCAACCTGGAGTACCTCAGCGCCGAGGACTGGGTGGCCGGCTGCCATGGCCTGCCGTCGCCGCAGCCGGGTGGGCTGCGCAAGTTCTTCTTCTTCCCCGGTTTCACCGAGAGCACCGGCGGCCTGCTGCGCGAGGCTGACGTGTTGCTGCGCCGCCGCGCCTTCCAGGCCGACGCCGAGGCGCGGCGGGCATTTCTCGCCGGCATCGGCATCGTGCCCTGGGCTGGTGCGCGGATGATCTCCCTATTCGCCTACGAGAACACCGCGCTGGCTGGCTGGCTGGATGCCCTGGCCGCTGCCGCCGAGCCTACCCAGCTGCTGGTGCCGCGCGGACGCATCGAGGCTGATCTGTGCCGCTGGCTGGGCGTGGACACGCTCGAGGACGGTGGCCACTGGCGGCGCGCTAACTTGCAGGTGCACCTGCTGCCATTCCTCAGTCAGGCGGATTACGACAGGCTGCTGTGGTGCTGCGATTTCAATGCCGTGCGTGGCGAGGAATCCTTCGTTCGCGCCCAGTGGGCCGGCCGGCCGTTGCTCTGGCATATCTACCAGCAGGAGGAGGGCGCGCACTGGGAAAAGCTGGACGCCTTTCTCGACAGCTACTGCGCTGCGCTGACCGATCAGGCCGCCAGCGCATTGAGGGCGCTGTGGTCCGCCTGGAACGGCAAAGGTGATATGGCGCAGGCCTGGCAGGGGTTGGCCGAGCATGGTGAGCAGCTGGCTGCACATGCCGAACACTGGTGCCAGGAACAAGCCTCTCGTCCTGATCTTGCTGCAGCGCTGGTGCAGTTTCACCGAAATTGGCTATCATGCGCGGCTTAGAAATCTGTACCTCCATCCAAATCCGGATATTCGTATGAAAACCGCACAAGAAATGAAGGCCAACAGTGTGGCCCTGATCGACGGCCATCCGTGGCTGATTCAGAAAGCCGAATTCACCAAGTCCGGCCGTAACAGCGCCATCGTCAAGATGAAGCTGAAGAACCTGATCAACGGCTCCAAGACCGAGACCGTTTACAAGGCCGACGACAAGATGGAGCCGGTCATCCTTGAGCGCAAGGAAGTGACCCTGTCCTACATCAATGGCGACGACTACGTCTTCATGGATCCGGAGTACAACTCCTACGAACTGCGCGCCGAAGACCTGGAAAGCGTCCTGCCGTTCATCGAAGAAGGCATGACCGACATCTGCGAAGCCGTGTTCTTCGAAGGCAAAGTGATCTCCGTAGACCTGCCGACCACCATCGTTCGCCAGATCACCTACACCGAGAACTCCGCCCGTGGCGACACTTCCGGCAAGGTCATGAAGCCTGCCAAGCTGCGCAACGGTACCGAAGTGAAAGTCGCCGACTTCTGCAACATCGACGACTGGATCGAGATCGACACCCGCGACGGTTCCTACAAGAGCCGTACCCAGGCGCCGTCGGCCTAAGGCCACCCGCCTCGCAAAAAGCCCGGTCCTGTACCGGGCTTTTTATTGCCTGCATATGTCGTTGTTCTGCATGTCCGGCATACCTGCGGGCCGCTGTTCCGGCTGTGCTTACCGGTGCGATTGGCCTGTAAATTGTATCGAGCTCCCCTAAATCTGGATGGCTTGCATGGATGCCAATGACGTCTTGAGCAATCTCTGCTGCGGAGACAATCACCGCGCATGGTCTGCCGGTTGGTGGATCATCAGAGCGACCGCGGCTGAGCTCGATAAGCTGCCCCTGGCTTCGCTCGACACCATCCGCGCTGCGGTGATGGCATTACCGCTGCCAGAAGGGCCGGCTGTTGCGGACAGTCGTGAGATTCCGCGCCTGGCGCTTGAGATTCTGGCGTGTCGAGCTGCACAGCGCTGCCGGTGCAGCCTTTATGGCGCGGCCCAACAATTCCTGCCCGAAGAAGAGCAGGCGCGTGGCTACGTTGTAGTGGAGCGCAAGGATGATATTCCATGGGAGCCGGAGTTCTATTGTCGCTGCCGGCAGTGCAGCACGCGCTATTTCGTCCACGAGAGTCACAGTTACCACTATCCGTGGGCGGAATGGTCTGTTGTGGCCTGAGCACTCCCCCGGCGCCGCCAGTCCGTTTGCCTGACGACCTGCATTGCGCTTGTGTTTTCTGTCGATGCCGATATTCCTAGTCCATGGCCCTGGTGGCGGGCCAAGTCGACATCCTTCAGCGCGCCTGATGCATGGGCGTTGCGCTCAATCTTTGCAAGGAAAGCATTCAGATGGCTCTACCTGTTCTCATCATCATCGATATGCAACGTGGTATTTGCGAGCCCTCAGCCGGGACGCGCAACAACCCGCAGGCCGAGCGCGTCATCGCTCAGCTGCTGCAGGCCTGGCGGCAGGCGCGGGCGCCGCTGGTGCATGTCCGGCATATCTCCCGGACGCCGGGATCACCGTTCTGGCCGGGACAGCCTGGGGCGGAGTTCCTGCGCGCGCTGGAGCCGCTGGATAGCGAGCATGTGGTGGAAAAGAACGTGCCGGATGCCTTCATTCACTCCGGCCTGGAGCGCTGGCTGCGCGTGCGCGGCATCGATGCGGTGGTGCTGGTGGGGGTGAGTACCAACAACTCCGTCGAAGCTACCGCGCGCACGGCCGGCAACCTGGGGTTCGACACTCATGTGGCGGCGGATGCGACCTTCGCCTTCGCCAAAGTGGACTATAGCGGCACCCCGCGCAGTGCCGATGATGTGCACGCGATGGCGTTGGCGAACCTGCAGGGCGAATACGCCAGCGTGGCCGGTAGCACCGAGCTGCTGGCGCTTCTGCGCTGACGCCTCAGCTGCGCTTGAGGCCGCGCTGCAGGGCCAGGTCCCAGGGCGGTATCGGGCCGAAGCGCTGCTTGAGGAATTCCAGCAGCAGGCGGGTGCGCGAGCTGGGGTCGCTGGCCAGACGCAGGGCATAGATGCCGCTGGGTTCGGCGGCGGGCAGGCCGTCCTCGCACAGCAGCGGCAGCAACTCGCCGCGTAGCAGGTAGTCGCTGATCAGCCAGGTGGGCAGGTGGGCGATGCCGAGGCCGGCCAGGGCGCTGAACAGCAGGGTTTCGGCGTTGTTGGCGGTCATCCTCAGACGCCCAGGGCGCAGCAGTTGCAGGCGACCCTCGACTTCGAAGCGCCAGGCGTGGGGCGGCGACAGCGCGTCCCAGTCCAGGCCGTCGTGCTGCGGCAGTTCGCGCGGGTCTCGCAGCAGGCCGCGACGACGGACGTACTCGGGGCTGGCGCAGAGGATGCGGGTCATCGAGGCCAGCGGCGTGGCGACCAGGCGGGTATCTGCCAGCGGACCGATGCGCAGCACCAGATCCACCTCGCCCAGATGGTCGCCGTGCAGGTCGACGAAGCTGTCGATCAGGCGCAGCTGCACGTCCAGGCCGGGGTAGAGGGTGAGGAAGTCGGCGATGGCCGGGGCCAGGTGCCGGCGCCCAAAGGGGGCGGGCGCATCGATGCGGATCAGCCCCTCAGGCGCGCTGCTCAGCGATACCGCCTCGGCGCGTGCCTGGCGCAGTTCGGCGAGGATGCGCCGGGCCCGTTCGGCGAACGCCAGGCCGGCCGCGGTGGCGCGCACGGCGTGGGTATTGCGCGCCACCAGGACGCAGCCCATGGCCTTTTCCAGGGCATCGATGCGCCGCGCCACGGAGGAGGGCGTGAGCTGCAGGCGGCGGGCGGCGGCGGAAAAGCTGCCGGTCTCCAGCACGGCCAGGTAGAGGTCGAACTGATCGGTGAGGGCGTCGGGATTCATGTGGCTGCCTGTGCGTAATGTGCAAAGCCATTGTGCGTGGCTGTGCGTTTCCGTGCCAGCCAGCCCTGCGTAGCATGCCGGTCACCCGAGGAGACCGCATGAATCCAATCGATCTGTTGTTGAACCTGTTGCTGGGGTTGGCCATGGGCACCGTCGGCGGGCTGTTCGGCATCGGCGGCGGCCTGGTGGCGATTCCCGCGCTGGGCGTGCTGTTCGGCCTGGACCAGCAGCTGGCACAGGGCACTGCGCTGGTGATGGTGGTGCCGAACGTGGTGCTGGCGCTGTGGCGCTACCACCAGCGCAACCGTATCGAGCTCAAGCATGCGCTGCTGCTCAGTGCGTCCGGCTTCGCTTGCGCCTGGCTGGCATCGCTCTACGCCGTGGAGCTGCAGGCCGAGCGCATGCGCCTGGCGTTCGTTGCGTTCCTGGTAGCGCTGGCCCTCTACAACCTGGCGCGCCTGTTCATGCGCAACGCGCCGGTCAGCAGCGAACTGCGCCGTCCCTGGCCCTGGCTGGGCGTGCTGGGTGGTGCGGCCGGGGCGCTGGGCGGGCTGTTCGGCGTGGGCGGTGCGGTGCTAGCGGTGCCGGTATTGACCAACCTGTTCGGCACCAGCCAGCTGGTGGCCCAGGGCCTGTCCCTGGCGCTGGCGCTGCCCAGCACCGGTGTAACGTTGCTGACCTATGCGGTGCACGACCACGTCGATTGGAGCATGGGCATCCCGCTGGCCCTGGGCGGGCTGCTCAGCATCAGCTGGGGGGTGAAGCTGGCGCATGCCCTGCCGGAGAGGGTGCTGCGCGGTTTGTTCTGCGGCTTCCTGGTGCTCTGTGCACTGCTCCTGGCGCTGGAATAGCGCTACAGGCGGAAGCCCTCGACGATGTGCTCCGCAAGGGTGTCGATGACCTGTGACTGGCGTTGCGGATGGCGCAACAGGACGATGCTGGTCATCGGCAGGGTGGGCAGCCCCTCGGCCTCGCCGAGAATGCGCATGTCCGGGGTGATCAGGCTCTGCAGCTGTGCGGTGACGGCCAGGCCGGCGCCGACCACGGCGAACAGTGCCGACAGGCTGGGGCTGGTGTAGGCGATGCGATAGGGGCGCTCGATGGTATCCAGCGCATTGCAGGCCCAGGCGCGGCAAAAACAGCCGGAGTTGAACATCGCCAGTGGCATCGGGTTCTGCTCGTGCGGGCTGAAGCCCTGGGCCTCGGCCCAGACGAAGCGCTCCTGGCGCAGCAGCTGGCCGATCTCCTTGCCCGGCTCGCGGGTGACGATGGTCAGGTCCAGGTCTTGGCGTTGCAGCAGCTGGCCGGATGTTTCGCAGTGCACTTCCACCTGCACCAGCGGGTAGGCCTGGGCGAAACGCGAGAGGATGTCCGGCAGAAAGCGCATCACGTAGTCGTCCGGCGTGCCGATGCGCACGGCGCCGACCATGTGCGGCTCGCGCAGGGTGTTGAGCACCTCGCCATGCAGCTTGAGGATGCGCCGCGCGTAGCCCAGCAGCACCTGGCCCTCGGGTGTGAGGCGCACCTGGCGCCCATCACGCTCGAACAGCGCGCGCTGCACTACGTCATCCTCTAGGCGCTTCATCTGCATGCTGATGGCCGACTGGGTGCGGTTCACCGCCTCCGCAGCACGGGTGAAGCCACCGGTGTCGGCGATGGCGACGAAGCTGCGCAGCAGTTCGGTGTCGATGCTGGGGTAGTGGGCCAATTCATCAATCTCCAAGATGCGTCGCATAAGAAACATTCGTTGGATTGATCTTAAGCGCGAATGGAGACTGGCGCCAACCCACAGGGAGGGCGCGATGATGAAACGTCAGAAAGGTTATGCAATGGCTCGCTCGGTCGCTTTCGCGCGGGTGCTGCCGGCCATCGGCATGGAGGCACTCTGGCTGCGGCTCAAGCGCTGGAATCAGTTGGCCAGGCAGCGCCGGCAGCTCGCCATGCTGGACGATGCGGCGCTCAAGGATCTGGGCTTGAGTCGCGCCGACGTGCAGCAGGAGAGCGAACGGCCATTCTGGGATGATCCGTTCAAGCGTTGAAGCCCACCGCACCGCCGTGCAGATTCACTCACAAGGAGTTCCGATGTCCCGTTATCACCTGGCCCAGCTGAATATCGCCATGCTGCGCGAGCCGCTGGAGTCGCCCGGCATGGCCGACTTCGTCGCCAACCTGGAGCGCATCAATGCCCTGGCCGAGGCCTCGCCGGGTTATCTCTGGCGCTTGCAGGACGAGGCCGGCGACGCCACCGCGATCCGCCCGTTCGGTGCGGCGGTGCTGGTCAATCTGTCGCTGTGGCGCGATGTGCAGTCGCTCAGCGACTACGTCTACAAGTCCGCCCACAGCGAGATGCTCAAGCGCCGTCGCGAGTGGTTCGACAAGGCCGAGCAGGCGCACATGGTGCTGTGGTGGGTGCCGGCCGGCCATCGCCCTGGCGTGGAAGAGGCAGCCGAGCGTCTGGCGCACCTGCGCGAGCATGGTCCCAGTGCCCATGCCTTCGGCTTTCGCCAGGCTTTTGCGGCGCCGGATGCGGTTGTCACTCAAGGCTGACGAGCAGACTGCTGAGTTTGCCGCGGGATATTCAGCCTGTTTCCCGCAGCGCTGATTGTGCGATTAGAAGCCCTGGTCGCCACTGTCGAGCAGGAGTTGCAGCTCGGCGACTCTGTCGATGTTCAGCTTCATTGGGCAGATGGTGTACATCGGAGAGCCGTCATACTTGCCCAGCATGTCGCAATGCTCGTTGCGATAGATGAGCCAGGCCTTCTGTGCATTTTCGAGTTGCTGAGCATCCTCTTGCGATGTCTGCTGTAGCTTGAGATAGAGGCGCTGGTAGACGCGGTTCATCTCCTTCTTCGCCGACTCCGAGGCGCCTTCGGCACACACTGCCGCGGCGCTTAGTTTTTGCGGATTGGTCCGGATACAGTCTTCGTAGCGAGTGGAAATATCATTCAGATCGACTGCTGCTGCCTGTAAGGCAAATGGCAGCAGAAAGCCGATCGACAGGGCATGCAGTCTGAGCATGAATGGCTCCTGAAAACAGAAGGGGCCGCTGTTGCGGCCCCTTCTATTGCTTACTGCTCGGCAGCGATGCGCTGGCGGATATGCGCGGCGCGGTCGGCCGAGCCCGGGTGGGAGTCGAACATGCTGCTGTCGCCGCCGCCCAGCTGGGCCAGCTTGTCGAAGGCGCTGGCCAGGCCCTGCAGCGGGATGCCGCGCTTCTTCAGCAGGTCGAAGGAGAAGTCGTCGGCATCGCTTTCCTGGGACTGGGAGAACTGCGCATTGACCAGTTCCTCGCCCAGGTCACCCAGCTGCGAGGCGGACAGGGCGGCGACCGCGCCGTTGCCGGAGGAGGCTGCGGCGCCGCGCGCCACCGAGGTGGCATAGGCGGCCTGCATGGCCTTCTTGGTGTGGCCGAGGGCGACGTGGCCCATCTCGTGGCCGAGCACGCCTTCCACTTCGTTGTCGTTCATCAGGTCCATCAGGCCGCTGTAGACGCGCACGCAGCCGTTGGCCATGGCCCAGGCGTTGACCTCGTCGGTCAGGTAGACCTTGTAGTTGACCGGGGTGCCGTTGACCTGGCTGCCGAGGTTGGCGGCGATCTTGTCCAGGCGCCGGCTGTATTCGCTGTCTGCCGGGGCGATGGGCGCTTCGTAGTCCATCTGCATGCAGGCCTCGTCGGCCATGCTCTTCACTTCGGCATCGCTCAGAGTGGCGGCCTGCATGGCCTGCAGGCCGGTGCTGAGCATCGCGTCCGGGCTCATGTTCTGGCAGCCGCTGAGCAGGGTGGCCAGGGCGAGGGCGGAAAGGGAGAACTGCAGTTTCATGGTCATCGTCCTTGAAGGTGAAGCGATAGAAGGGGCCGAGCCGCGTTGGCATCCGGCCAGCGCGCTATTGTCGGCGATGCGACCCTGGCGAGAGTGTGACCCGGGTCGCGCTATGGCCGATCGGCGGGGTTAAGGCGCGAGCCCCAACCCCTCTTCCTGGCGCAGTTGCACGCTCATGTCGTCGCAGCTGGCCGACCACTCGCGCAGCCAGGCGGGCATATCCGGCGAGCGCTCGTCCAGCCCCATGCCGCGGGCGAACTCGCAGGGCGATACGGTGCCGTTTGCGGAGCGGAACAGCCCGCGAATGACGATCACCCCCACCGTGCGTCCGCCGCTGACGAAGCGGTGCTCGACGAAGCTCCACTTGTCGTCCCAGCCGAGCATGCGGGTGTGGATTTCGAAGGCTTCGAACAGCTTCAGCTCGCGGCGGAACTTGCCCCAGGTGTCACCGACGATGGGCAGCGCGCGGTGGCGCAGGGCGACGCGGAAGGCGCCGCTGCGCAGCACGTAGTCCATGCGGCCGACGTCGGCCAGGGTGAAGTAGCGCCCGTTGGTGACGTGGCGATTGAAGTCGAGGTCCAGCGGCCACACGCGCATGCGCACGACGGTGGTCGACAGGGCGTGGGCCGGCTCGCGCCAGGGGCGGCGCAGGAGCATGAGGAGCAGGCGGAACCAGAGATTCATGAGGAAGTCCGTTGGCGGGATGGCCGGAGCACTCTAGGGACTGGCATTGCGTTAAGGTAGGTGGATAAATGACTTTATCCATGCGAAATCTGCAAAGCCCGCCATGCACGTGACCCTTCTGCTCGCCGACCACTGTTCCGCCGCCAGCGCCACCATGGCCCTGGAAATACTGCGCGCCGCCAACCTGTTCGCCGATGCCGGCGAGCCTCTGTTCGAGGTGGTGGTGGCGTCCCATGACGGCCTGCCCGTGCCTTCGCTGAGCGGCCAGGCGCTGCAGGCCGAGGTGGCGCTCGAGCAGGTGGCGCGAACCGATCTGGTGCTGATTCCCGGGTTTCTCTTCACCCTGCGCGAGGCCTTGCCCGGCTTTCATCGCTACCGCGACTGGCTGCGCCAGCAGCATGCCCAGGGCGCGGTGCTGGCGGCGATGTGTACTGCCACCTTCATGCTCGCCGAGGCCGATCTGCTGGGCGGCACCCGTGCCACCACGCACTGGGCCTTTGCCGAGCTGTTTCGCCGGCGCTACCCGGATGCGCTGCTGGACGAGCGGCAGATCCTCTGCGAGGACAATCACCTGATCAGCAGTGGCGGCGCCAGCGCGGCGGTGGACCTGCTGCTGCACCTGGTGCGGCGCTTCGCCTCGCTGGAGCTGGCGCAGCTGTGCAGCCGCTACCTGCTGATCGACAACGTGCGCAGCGAGCAGTCTTCCTATGTGCTGTGGTCGATGCCTAAGAGCCACGGCGACGCCGACATCCTGCGGGTGCAGAACTGGCTGGACGAGCACTTCGGCCAGCCGCTGCTGATCGACGAGCTGGCCGGGCGCTTCGGTTTCGGCGTGCGCAATTTCAAGCGGCGCTTCAAGGAGGCCACCGGCTACACGCCGCTGGCCTATCTGCAGACCTTGCGTCTGGAGAAGGCCAAGCAACTGCTGGAAACCACGCGCATGAGCCTCGACAGCATTACCTTCGCGGTCGGCTACGAGGACAGCAACTCGTTCCGCCGCCTGTTCCAGCAGCGCGTCGGCCTGCTGCCGGCTGCCTACCGCAAGAAGTTCCAGGCCCGCGCCGGCTAAGCGGCGCCATGGCTCAGGCCCTGGCCTGCTTGAGCGTCTCGGCGATCATGAAGGCCAGCTCCAGCGACTGGTCGGCATTCATGCGGGGGTCGCAGTGCGTGTGGTAGCGGTCGGACAGGCCGGCCTCGGTGATCGGCCGCGAGCCGCCGATGCACTCGGTGACGTTCTGCCCGGTCATCTCGATATGGATGCCGCCGGCCACGGTACCCTCGGCGCGGTGCACCTGGAAGAACTGCTTGACCTCCGAGAGGATCTGCGCGAAGTCGCGGGTCTTGTAGCCGCTGGACGCCTTGATGGTGTTGCCGTGCATGGGGTCGGAACTCCACAGCACCTGGCGGCCTTCTTCCTTGACCTTGCGCAGCAGGCGCGGGAAGTGCGCCTCGACCTTGTCGGCGCCCATGCGTACGATCAGGTTGAGGCGGCCCGGGTCGTTGTCCGGATTGAGGATGTCGATCAGGCGGATCAGCTCGTCCGGGTCCATGCTCGGGCCGACCTTGACCCCGATGGGGTTCTCGATGCCGCGCATGAACTCGACGTGGGCGCCGTCCAGCTGGCGGGTACGGTCGCCGATCCACAGCATGTGCGCGGAGCAGTCGTACCAGCGCCCGGTGAGGCTGTCCTGGCGCACGAAGGCCTGCTCGTAGCCCAGCAGCAGCGCCTCGTGGGCGGTGAAGAAGCTGACTTCGCGCAGCTGCGGCGCGCTGTCCATGCCGACCGCGCGCATGAAGGCGAGGGTCTCGTCGATGCGGGTGGCCAGCTGGTGGTACTTCTCGGAGAGGGCTGAATTGGCGATGAAGTCGAGGTTCCACTGGTGCACCTGGTGCACGTCGGCGAAGCCGCCCTGGGCGAAGGCGCGCAGCAGGTTGAGGCTGGCGGTGGCCTGGTGGTAGGCCTGCAGCAGGCGCTCCGGGTCCGGCACGCGGCTGGCGGCGTCGAACTCGATGCCATTGACGATATCGCCGCGGTAGGCCGGCAGAGTCACGCCGCCGAGGGTCTCGTCATTGGCCGAGCGCGGTTTGGCGAACTGGCCGGCCATGCGCCCGACCTTGACCACCGGGCAGCCGGCGGCGAAGGTCATGACGATGGCCATCTGCAGTAGCACCTTGAAGGTGTCGCGGATCTTCGCCGCGCTGAACTCGGCGAAGCTCTCGGCGCAGTCGCCGCCCTGCAGCAGGAAGGCGCGGCCCTGGGTCACTTCGGCGAACTGGCGGCGCAGCTCGCGGGCTTCGCCGGCGAACACCAGTGGCGGATAGCCGGCCAGGGTCTGCTCCACGCGGGCCAGGTGGGCGGCATCGGGGTACTGCGGCTGCTGCTGGATGGGCTTGCCTCTCCAGCTTTCGGGACTCCAGGCGGACATCGGATTTCTCACGGTCGATTCATCGGGCTGGCGGCATGTTAACTCCGCGCAGCGGGGCTGGTCAGCCGATAAGCGTGATAGAGGGGCTGAATCGACAGGAAGGGGCACCCGCTGCGGCAGGCTTGCCGACGAATACTTGGCTGCCGACAGGGCGGCCGCGAGCGGGTGCTGAACCGGTGCGCTGGGCAGCGTTCCGGGAGACGGTGCTCTTGGCGGCACCTGGTGAATGATGAGGGCTTGGCCCTCTCCCTAGCCCTCTCCCGTGAACGGGAGAGGGGATGGTTCGTGGTTAGTCGTTGGCTTCGTAGCCCGGATGCAATCCGGGAGGCAGGCCACTCCATTCCCGGATTGCATCCGGGCTAGATCAGGCGCTGGCGGGCTGCAGCGCGCCTGCGGGTGCCTTGCGCGGCAGCACGTCGCGGGCCGGCAGGAAGCGGCCGTAGCGCTTCGCCTTGCCGAGGTCGTCCGGGTATTCCTGGCCGCGCTGGTAGGCGATATGGCCGTTGATCAGGGTCAGCTCGACCGCCGCGTCGTTGCGTTTGACCACCCGAACCAGGCCGAGCACTTCCATCGGCGCCTCGGCGATGGCGTCCAGCTCCGCGGTCAGGCCCTCGGGGTTGACGATCACCAGGTCGGCGCGGTCGCCGACGCGGATATAGCCGGCGTCCACGCCGATGAAGTCGGCCAGTTCGCCGCTGCAGCGGCGCACCGCCTGGCCCAGCTCCATGAAGGGCGCGCCGGCCAGCTGCGCATCACGCACGTACTTGAGGAAGCGCAGCGGGAAGTTGTACTGGGCGATCGAGCGCAGGTGCGCGCCGGAATCGGCGAAGCCGGGGTGGGTCCAGGGGCTGGCCAGCAGCTGGCGCATGATCGGCTCGCGCTGGTTGCCGTAGCAGGTGGTCCACTTCAGCGCCTCGCGGTACTGGCAGGCCAGCTCGAAGTAGGCGTCCACCGCGTCCAGGCCACGGGCCTCGCCCAGTTGCTTGAAGTTCTTGCCGACCAGGGCCGCGTTCGGGCACTCGGTCACCCAGCAGTCGGAGAAGTCGCGGTGCCACAGGCCCTTGGTGAGGATGGCCTTGACCTGCTTCTTGAACAGGGCGCGGAACTCCGGCTCCAGCACCTTGGCGTAGAGCTCGTCTGGGTCCTTGATGTTGCGCAGGATCTCGCCGGCGCCGAACTCCTCGAAGGCGTTCACGTTGAGCCCTTCCAGGCGCAGGGTGAAGGGCGCCGGCAGGGTCTGCCAGCGGAAGTGGCCGCGCAGCACCTTGTTCGCCAGCCAGCCGGAGAGGCGGGTGAAGCGGTGCAGCAGCGGCTGTGACTTGAGATCCAGCGCGGTGAGCATGGTGCACTTGAGCGGCTTTCTGAACCAGCCGTGGGCCTGCCAGAGGAAGGCGAACACGTTGACCTTGGTCACCGCGTTCGGCGCGCCCTGCAGCACCGCGCCACGGCGGCGGAGGATGGCGAACAGGCGCGAGAACTCCTTCCAGCTGGCGAAGGTCGAGGGCAGCGGGCTGGACCAGGCGCGGTCGCCGTCCATCTTGTCCAGGCGCGTGGTCATCACCGACAGGCCGATGCAGCCGGCGTCCAGTGCTTCTTCCAGCAGCTGTTCCATGCGCTGCAGCTCGGCCTCGCTCGGCGTGATCTTCTGGGTGGCACGCTCCAGGCCCATCACCGCCACGCGCAGCTCGGAGTGGCCGAGGAAGGAATTGACGTTCGGCCCCAGCGGCAGCTGCTCGTAGAAGGCGCGGTAGCCGGCGGCGTCGCGCCAGATCTTCTTCTCCTGGAGGATCGGCAGCACGTACTCGCGCGGCACCGCCTCGACGCGAGTGAACAGGTCCGAGCAGTCTTCCGGCTCGGCCAGCACCATGCTGATCGAGCAGGAGCCGATGGTCACGCTGGTGACGCCGTGGCGCACCGACTCCTTCAGCGCCGGCGCGGCGATCACCTCGGCGTCGTAGTGCGAGTGGATTTCCAGAAAGCCCGGGGTGACCCACTTGCCGGCAGCGTCGATCACCTGCGCGCAGCCGCTCTCGTCCAGCGGGCTGAGGCTGAGCACGTCGATGCGGCCGTCGCGGATGCCGACATGGCGGACCGCGCCGGGGGCGCCGCTGCCATCGAAGTACAGGCCGTTCTTGATGATGATGTCGTAGCTCATGCGAGTCTCCAGGGGGCCAGCAGCAGGGTGCCGGTGAGCAGCAGCAGGCAGTAGATGGCGATGCGGAAGTGGCGCTCGTCGAAGCGCCGGTGCAGGCGTTCACCCAGCCACACGCCGAGCAGCAGCAGCGGGGCGTAGCTCGCCACCTGCGGCAGGGCCGGCAGCAGGCGGCCGTCGAGCAGGAAGGCGAGGGTGAGCAGGCTGTTGAGGCTGAACCAGACGCTGACCAGGGTGGCGCGCAGGCGTGCCTTGTCCAGCGCCGTGCCAGCCAGGCCGTAGACCAGCAAGGGCCCGCCCGAGGCGAACAGGCCGTGGCTGAGGCCGGCGCCGAGGGTGATCAGGCGGGTCAGCCAGGCTGGGCGCACCGGCAGCGCCTGGGCATGGCGCAGGCGCCACAGCTCGCGCCCGGCGAACCAGAGGATCAGCGCGCCGAAGCCGGCCTTGAGTGCCTGGGTGTCCAGGTGCGGCAGCAGCCAGTAGCCGAGCAGGGTGCCGGCGAGCATGCCGGGCAGGATGGTGCCGAGCAGCAGGCGGCGGTCGATCAGGCGCCAGTGGCGGCTGACCAGGTAGCCGGTCATGCCGATGTTCAGTGGCACCAGCACCGGCAGCAGCTGGTCGATCGGCAGCAGCAGGGCACCGAGCGACAGGGCGATGACGATGCTGCCGAAACCGGTGATGGCCTCCAGGGTGTAGGCCAGCAGGATAAAGGCGCCGAGGGCGTAGGGAGCGAAGGCCATCAGCCCATCTCCGCGGCGAAGCGCCGGCTCATCTGCCGGTAATAGAGCGCCGGCGCCAGGCGCCAGAGCAGGCTGGCCAGCCAGCTGCCGCGGTCGGGGAACAGGCGCTCGCGGCGCTGTTCCAGGCCCTTGAGGATTTCCCCGGCCATCCAGTCGGCGCCGCGAATCCTGCCGATGGTCGAGCGCGCGTGGCCGGCAGGCAGGCCGTCGGCGCCCAGGGCGTTGCGGTCGATCGGGGTGTCGAGGAAGCTCGGGTAGACCATCAGCAGGCCGACGCCGTCGCGCGCGAGCTCCGCGCGCAGCACCTCGAAGGCCTGGCCCAGTGCGCTCTTCGCCGCGCAGTAGCCGGCGCGGCCGAGCACCGGCATCCAGCCGGCCATCGAGCCGATGGCGGCGACCTGGCCACGGCTCTCGCGCAGCAGGCCGGCGGCGGCCAGGGTCAGCTCCAGCGGCGCGTGGTAGTCCACCGCCATGACCTTGCGGAACACGCCGGGGTCGGTGCGCAGGGTCGGCGAGCGGTGGGTGATGCCGGCGTTGTTGATCAGCAGATCGAGGCGGCCGAAGGCCGTGCGGCAGGTCTCGACCAGCTGGCCGTGCAGGGCCGGCTCGGTGATGTCGCCGGCCAGCGCCTGCACCCGCGCGCCGCCCAGCTCGGCCACCCGCGCGGCCAGGCCGGCGGCGTCGATGTCGGTGAGCAGCAGGTCATCGCCACGGGCGTGGCAGGCCTTGGCCAGCGCCCAGCCGAGGCCGCTGGCGGCGCTGGTGATCAGCACCACGCTCATGGCGTGGCCTCCCCGGCGGGCAGGGCGAGCGGGGCGCGGCGCGACCAGTACAGGGCCAGCAACAGCCCGGCCAGCAGCTGCCAGCAGCCCCAGAAGGCGGCGATCAGCAGCATGCCGCCGGCCTGCGGGAAGAAGGTGAAGATCAGCGCCATGCCCAGCGCCGAGTTGTGGATGCCAGTCTCCAGGGTCACCGCGCGCACATCGGCCTCGGACAGGCGCCACAGCCGGGCACACAGGTAGCCCAGGCCCAGGGCCATGGTGTTGAGGGTGACCACCAGCCAGAAGAACAGGTGGAAGTGCTCGATGAACTGCTCGACGTTCTTCACCAGGGCGCCGCCGACGAAAGCCAGCAGCACCAGCAGGGAGAAGTGCCGCAGCGGCTTTTCCAGCTTGCGCGCAAGGTGCGGGCGACGCTTGCCCAGGGCCATGCCGGCGACCATCGGCAGGATCAGCACCAGCACCACCATGGCCAGCAGCTCCACCGGGTCGACGCTGATGGTGGTGAGCAGGGCGCGGGTCTCGGGGTTGAGCCCGGCGTAGAGGGCGAAGTTGAGTGGGGTGAAGATCCCGGCCGTGAGGCTGGACACCCCGGTGACGCTGGCCGACACGGCGACGTTGCCGCGCGCCAGCCAGGTCATGATGTTGGAGAAGGTGCCGCTGGGGCAGGTGGCGACCAGGATCATGCCCAGGGCCAGGTGCGGGTCGATCGGCAGCAGCAGGGTCAGCCCGCAGGTGGCTGCCGGCAGCAGCAGGAACTGCACCAGCATGCCGATCGCCGGCGCCTTGGGCGCACGCAGGATGCGCCTGAAGTCATCGGCGCGCAGCTCCAGCGACACGCCGAACATCATCAGGGCGATGATCGCGTTGAGGGCGATCATCGCCACTGGCGAGAACTCAAGATTGACGTTGGGCATCGAGCCGCTCCTCGGGTTGGCTGACGGCGGCGAGGTCGCGGCGCAGCTCGGCGATGTGCGCCTTGAGTGCGGCACGGTAGCTGTCCTTGTGCACGTAGTAGGCCATGCGCGGCAGCTTGAGGTAGGCGTAGCCTCCGTCCAGGCGCTGGCTGGCGCGTTGCGCGATGGTCTGGCGCAGGCGCGCGGCCGAGGCGCTGCGGCGCTGCTGCTGGAGGATCGCCAGGGCCACCAGTTCGGCCTGCTCGGCGCGGCCCTGCCAGCCCAGGCCCGAGGCCTCGATCATGCCGAGCATGAACAGGTCATCGTGCTGCGGGTGGAACACGTTGAGGTAGAGCTGCGGGGCGTCGGCTTCCGGCGGCCAGTTCAGCTCGGTGCGGTCGATGAAGGGGTAGTCGAGCTTGTATCCCGTGGCCTGCAGGATCAGGTCGTATTCGCCACGCTCGCCATTGGCAAAGGTCACGTGCTGGCCGTCTACCGCTTTAATGTCGCTACGCGGCTGGATATCGCCGTGGCCGATATGGTGCAGCACCAGCGAGTTCATCACCGGGTGCGACTCGTACAGGCGGTAGTCCGGGTCGGGCAGGCCGTACTGCGAAGGCTTGCCGAGCAGGGCGCGCACCAGCAGGCCGTCGACCAGCTGCTTGAGCCGGCGTGGCAGCTTGACCGCGCCGCCGAAGGTGTCGGTGGGCTTGCCGAGGATGAACTTGGGCAGGAAGTGGTAGCCACGACGCACCGACAGGTCGACCGAGCTGGCGCGGTGCACGGCATCCACGGCGATGTCGCAGGCCGAGTTGCCGCAACCGATCACCAGTACGCGCTTGCCGGCGAAGATCTCGGCGCTCTTGTAGGCGCTGGAGTGCAGGAGTTCGCCGGCGAAGCGGCCGGGCAGGGCCGGCTGGTTGGGCGTGTGCAGCGTACCGTTGGCGATCAGTACGCCGTCGAACTGCCATTCGCGCGGCTCGCCCTGGCGTTCGCTGACCAGGCGCCAGCCCCGGTCCAGGCGCTCCAGGCGCACCACGCGGGTGTCGAACTGGTAGTACTGGCGCAGGCCGAAGTGGGTGGCATAGTCGCGGAAGTACTGGCCGATCTGGCGGTGATGCGGGTAGGGCGGCACCTCGTCCGCCATGGGGAACTCGTCGAACGCCGTGGTGCCCTTGGACGAGATCAGGTGTGCCGACTCGTACAGGGTGCTGTGCGGGTTGGCGAAGTCCCATAGGCCGCCGACATCCGAATGCAGCTCGAAACCGACGAAGGGGATACCATGGCGCTGCAACTGGCGCGCAGCGGCCAGCCCCATGGGGCCGGCTCCGATGATGGCATGCATGCAAGGCTCTCTCTCTATGGGCTGCGCTGCGCAGGCGTGGTACAACGCGCACCTGTCACGCTCAGCCTCGTTATTCGAGCCCAGCATAGGCAGTCATCCTCGTGCCGTAACGGCTCAATCAGGACCTCCTCCGGTTAATTCGGGACCCCATGAGCAACACGCCTTCTGTCACCGTCCATTACGCCCAGGCCATCCTCCAGGCCGCCGAGCGCCTGGCCCTGCCGTTGCCGGCCGAGCTGCGCGAGCCGAGCCGCGAGGCGCGCATTCCGCTGGCGCGCCAGGACGAGCTGTGGGAGGCTTTTTGCGCGGTCGCCGGCGATCCGCTGATCGGCCTGCGCCTGGGCCATGCCCTGCAGGTCGGCCACCTGGACATGGTCGGCGCGCTGCTGATGAGCTGCGAGACCCTGGGCGAGGCGCTGGAGGCACTGCTGGAGTACTACCCGATCGTCGGCGAGGGGGGCGAGTTCACCCTGGAAGCGGAGGGCGAGCTGCTGTGTCTGGCCTATCTGCCGCACTATCAGGTGCGCCGCGAGGAGCGAGTGGAGGCGGTACTGGCCAGCCTGGCGCACATGAGTGGCTGGATCACCGGCGAGCGGGTGCGGCCCCGGCAGGTGCGTTTCTCCCACGCGCCGCGGGCCGAGACGCCGCGTTATGACGAGCTGCTCGGCTGCCCGCTGGCGTTCGACGCCGCGCACAACGCGCTGCTGTACGACCGTGCGGATCTCGCCGTGCCGCTGATCCAGGCCAACGCGCCGATGCGCGAACACCTGCGCGGCCTGGCCGACAGTCTGCTCGAACGCCTGGGTCAGCAGAGCCTGGCGGCCCGCGTACAGCAATTGCTGCGCGCCCAGCCGCGCTGGGGCAAGGAGCGTATCGCCGAGCAGTTGGAGCTGAGCGGCCGCCACCTGAACCGCAAGCTGGGCGAGGAAGGCACCAGTTTCAAGCTCCTGCGCGACCAGGTACTGCACCAGATGGCCGAGCAGCGCCTGCGCGAGTCGCCTCGGGTGGCGGAAGTGGCGGAGGGGCTGGGGTTCTCCGACGAAAGCGCATTCGCCAAGGCGTTCCGGCGCTGGAGCGGCATCACGCCGGGGCAGTTCCGCCAGGGGCTCGGCCAATGAGCGACCTGCGCGAGGAAAGAGTGCTGGAAGAGGTGCGCGACGCCTGGGGCGTGATCCGCGTGCTGGAAGTGGGCGACTACCGCTTCCTCGAATTCGGCGAGGCCATCGAGCAGAGCTGCACCTACACCCGTGATCCGGCCTGGCTGGAATACGACTACACCCGCGCCATGCTGCTCGGCGCGCTGTGCCATGAGGCACCGGAGAACGCCCTGTTCCTCGGCCTCGGCGGCGGTACGCTAACCCAGGCCTGCCTGAAGTTCCTCGAACTGGAGGACGTCGAGGCCATCGAACTGCGTCCGGATGTCCCGCGCCTCGCCATGCAGTACCTGGGGCTGGCCGATGATCCGCGCCTGTACGTGCGCATCGGCGATGCCCTGGAGCTGCTCGACAGCGCCGAGAGCTGCGACCTGCTATTCGTCGATCTGTACACCGACACCGGCCCGGCGCCCGGGCACCTGGCCTGGACATTCCTAGAGAACTGCCAGAAGCGCCTCAGCCCAGGCGGCTGGCTGGTGATCAATCAGTGGGGCAATGACGACGGCAAGCCGCTGGGCGCGGCGCTGCTGCGCGGGCTGTTCCACCGCCACTACTGGGAAATTCCGGTGAAGGAGGGCAACGTCATCCTGCTGGTGCCGGCCGATCTCGACCAGTCGCTGAATTTCGATGCCTTGACGGCGCGTGCCGAGGCCCTGGCGCCGCGCCTGGGCTATTCGTTGCAGCCGCTGCTGGATGTGCTGCGCCCGGCCAGCTGAGTGGCCTTTCCCCTCTCCCCGCAGGAGAGGGGAAAGGGGTGAGGAGCTTTCAGGCCCCCGGTGCCTGCAGCGACATTCGGCGAGGGTGTTACACACCTGAGTCTAGGCCTGTCGTCGGTAGTTACACCTGTCTCGGCAAAAATCCTGCCATATCGTCAGCATTTTCCTGTATGATTCGCGCCCGGCCAAAACTGGCCCCGTCAATTTTTCACGAAGCTTGGCTTCGCTGCTGGTTCGCGCTGCGGACTACCCTTGACGTTTCATCCATCACGTTTTCGCAACTACCCGCTGATTGGCTGCCAGGGTGACCCAAAAGGTCCTTCACGGCGCGCGCAGCCTTTTTTGTTCCTGGGTTTTTGCGGATGCACATAGAGGCAGACCCATGACTCAGGAAGTAACCGGCACCTTTGCCGACCTCGGCCTTCATCCCTCCATTCTCGCCGCGCTGACCGCGGTCGGATATGAAGAGCCTTCCCCCATTCAGGCCCAGGCCATCCCGATGATCCTCGCCGGTCACGACATGATCGGCCAGGCCCAGACCGGTACCGGCAAGACCGCCGCCTTCGCCCTGCCGATCCTGTCCAAGATCGACCCGGCCAGGCGCGAGCCGCAGGCCCTGATCCTGGCGCCGACCCGCGAGCTGGCCCTGCAGGTGGCGACCGCCTTCGAGACCTACTCCAAGCAGATGCCGGGCGTTAACGTCGTCGCCGTCTACGGCGGCGCGCCCATGGGCCCGCAGCTCAAGTCCCTGCGCATGGGTGCGCAGATCATCGTCGCCACTCCGGGTCGCCTGGTTGACCACCTGAGCCGCAATGATCAACTGCTGTCGACCATCCGCCACCTGGTGCTGGACGAGGCCGACGAGATGCTCAAGCTCGGCTTCATGGATGACCTGGAAGTGATCTTCCAGGCCATGCCGGCCAGCCGCCAGAGCGTGCTGTTCTCCGCGACCCTGCCGCACTCGATCCGCGAGATCGCCGAGAAGCACCTGCGCGAGCCCAAGCACGTCAAGATCGCGGCCAAGACCCAGACCGTGTCGCGCATCGAGCAGGCGCATCTGATGATCCACGCCGATCAGAAGATCAACGCCGTGACCCGCCTGCTGGAAGTCGAGGATTTCGACGCGCTGATCGCCTTCGTGCGCACCAAGCAGGCCACCCTGGACCTGGCAGCCGCGCTGGAAGCCAAGGGCTACAAGGCCGCCGCGCTGAACGGCGACATCGCCCAGAACCAGCGTGAGCGCGTGATCGAGTCGCTCAAGGACGGTCGTCTGGACATCGTCGTCGCTACCGACGTGGCTGCCCGTGGTATCGACGTGCCGCGCATCACCCACGTGCTCAACGTCGACATGCCGTATGACCCGGAATCCTACGTGCACCGTATCGGCCGTACCGGCCGTGCCGGTCGCGAAGGTCGTGCCCTGCTGCTGGTGACTCCGCGCGAGCGCCGCATGCTGCAGGTGATCGAGCGCGTCACCGGGCAGAAGGTCGGCGAGGTCAAGCTGCCCAACCCGCAGCAGGTGCTGGATGCCCGCATCAAGAAGCTGACCACCAGCCTCACCCCGCTGACCACCGATGCCGAGGCCAGCCATGGCGACCTGCTCGATCGTCTGGTTGCCGACATCGGTTGCAGCCCGCGCGCCCTGGCCGCGGCTCTGCTGAAGAAGGCCACCGGTGGTCAGGCCCTAGACCTGGCCAGCGTCGAGCGCGAGCAGCCGCTGGTGCCGAGCGCCGGCCCGGCCCGCGAGCGCCGTGAGCGCGACGGCGACCGCCCGGAGCGTTCCTACGATCGCGGCGATCGCGGTGAAGTCCGCGAGCGTCGTCCGATGGCCGCGCCGAGTGAAGGCAAGGCCCGCTGCCGTACCGCGCTGGGTGCGCGTGACGGTATCGCGGCGAAGAACCTGCTGGGCGCCATCCTCAACGAGGGCGGCCTGCAGCG
Organism: Aquipseudomonas alcaligenes NBRC 14159; assembly: GCF_000467105.1. GTDB lineage: Bacteria > Pseudomonadota > Gammaproteobacteria > Pseudomonadales > Pseudomonadaceae > Aquipseudomonas > Aquipseudomonas alcaligenes. Next base: position 11,551 of record NZ_BATI01000025.1, on the reverse strand, counting down.
CGATGCCATTGGCCGCATCCAGATCCGTGAAACTTTCAGCTTGATCGAGCTGCCGGAAGACGGTCTGGAGCGCCTGCTCGGCAAGCTGAAGGACACCCGCGTTTCCGGCAAGGCGCTGAAGCTGCGTCGCTATCGCGAGGACTGAGTCCTGCTGCTGTGAAAAAGCCCCGCTGATGCGGGGCTTTTTTATGCGCGGCGCTTTTGGCGGTCGATGAGCACGGCGATGGCGGCCAGGAGGATGGCCAGGCTGTAGGCGAACAGACCGAGGTTGATGCCGAGGATCAGCTTCTCCGAGCCATCGGACAGCACCATGGAGCCGTCGTAGTGCTCGCGCAGGGCGTAGGCGACGAGGAAGCCGCCGGTGACGAACAGGGTGATCAGGCTGCTCAGGCGAATCTCGCTCCTGAACCAGACCAGCCACAGACTGAAGGCGCCCAGGGCGCAGTTGGTGGCCAGCTGCCAGACCTCATGCAGGCGGGCATGGGGCGTCCACTGCGGATTGAATACGTGGCTGGCGTTGATCTCGAAGACAGGCACCACCACGGCGTAGAAGGCGATGCCGATGGTGACCAACAGTTTGGCGAGCATGGCGACGTTTCCTGGGCCTGGGGATGTCGCCACTCTAATCAGACGTTGGGCGAAAGCCCAGCTCAGGCGCGCTGGAGCTCCATCTGCTCGCGCATGCTGCGCAGGTCGCCGGCGTCCTGGTTGAGCAGGTGGATGACGTTGAGCAGCTGCTGGCGCAGCACTTCGTCGCTGGTCCGCTCGGCGGCGCGCATCACCGTCAGGGCGGCGTCCTCGTTGTGGCTGGCGACCAGGTCCAGGGTCTTGCGGAGGGTGCGTGTGGTGCGCATGTCTGACGGCCTTGCTGGAAACTGCCGGCAGCATAAGCGAAGGCTATTTCCTTTTTATTTCAGCAGCTTGCCCGTCAGTCGAAGCGATATACATCCATCCCCAGCGCACCATAGGTGAAGCCGCTGTGCACCAGGCCGAACTGTTCGCCGGCCCCCAGGGCGAAGAAAAGCGGCAGCAGGTGTTCGTCGCTGGGGTGGTTGCGCACGGCGTGCGGCGCCTGGCGGCGATAGTCCAGCAGGGCAGCACGGTCGTCCTGGCGCAGGCGCTCCACCATCCAGTCGCGAAACTCGCCGGCCCAGGGGGTGATCACCTCCGGGCCGGCGCGCCAGTTCAGCTCGCCCAGGTTGTGGGTGATGCTGCCGGAGCCGACCAGCAGCACGCCCTGTTCGCGCAGGCTGCGCAGGGCCTGGCCAACCTTCACTTGCAGCTCCGGGCCAGCGTGGCTGGGCAGGGACAGTTGCACGACCGGAATATCGGCGTCCGGGTACATCAGCATGAGTGGTACCCAGGCGCCATGGTCGCGCGGGCGCTGCTCGTCCAGCTCAGTGGGCAGTTCTGCATCGATCAGCAGCTGGCGAACCTGCTGCGCCAGTTGCGGTTCCCCTGGCGCGGGGTACTGCACGGCATACAGCTCGACGGGAAAGCCGCCGAAGTCGTGCCAGGTACGCGGTTGTGCAGCGCTGCCGACCTTCAGCCCGGGGCTTTCCCAGTGCGCGGAGACCACCAGCACCGCACGCGGGCGTGGCAGCGCCGCAGCCAGCTGGGCCAGGGCGGGGCCGCTGGCACCTGGCTCGAGGGCGAGCATGGGTGAGCCGTGGGAAATGAACAGGCTGGGCAGCATGGCGTTCTCCTTGATCGGACGCCATTGTCCCGCAGGCTGGGATCGATGAATAACGCAGGTTTTGCGTTCGAGTGATCGAATCCGTGGATCAATCAAGGGGTAGAAAGCACAAGGGCGACCCGTGGGTCGCCCTTGTCTGGTGTGGCTGTGATCAGCCGCGGCGGCGCAGCGCCTCGATGCGGTCTTCCAGCGGCGGGTGGGTCATCAGCAGGCCGGCCAGGCCGTTCTTCAGGCCGCCGTTGATGCCGAAGGCGGTCATGCTGCTGGGCATGTGCACCGGCACACCCTGTTCGGCGCGCAGGCGCTCCAGAGCGGCGATCATGGCGCCGGTGCCGGCCAGGCGAGCGCCGGCATCGTCGGCCTTGAACTCGCGGCGACGGGAGAACCACATGACGATGATGCTGGCCAGGATGCCCAGTACCAGTTCGGCGAAGATGGTCGCGACGATGTAGCCGATACCATGGCCTTCGCCCTCGTTCTTAAGGATCACGCGGTCGACGAAGTTGCCGAAGATGCGCGCGAAGAACATCACGAAGGTGTTCACCACGCCCTGGATCATGGCCAGGGTGACCATGTCGCCGTTGGCCACGTGGCCGATCTCGTGGGCCAGTACGGCCTTCACTTCATCGGGCGAGAAGCGCTCCAGCAGGCCCTGGCTGACGGCCACCAGGGCGTCGTTCTTGTTCCAGCCGGTGGCGAAGGCGTTGGACTCGTAAGCCGGGAAGATACCCACTTCCGGCATCTTGATGCCGGCCTCGCGGGACAGCTCCTCGACGGTCTGCAGCAGCCACTGTTCATGGCGGGTGCGCGGCTGGGTGATGATTTCGGTGCCGGTGCTCATCTTCGCCATCCACTTGGACATGAACAGCGAGATGAAGGAGCCGACGAAGCCGAACACGGCGCAGAAAGCCAGCAGGCTGCCGTAGTTCTGGCCGGTGAAGCGATCGACCCCGAGCAATTTCAGGGTGACGCTGGCGATCAGCAGCACCGCCAGGTTGGTGGCCAGGAACAACACGATACGCATCATGGTGGAAAGCTTCTCCTCAGGCGAGAGACGGTCTAAGTATGCGAGCTATATAAGGTTGGCCCGCCGCGGCTTCAACCGAGGCACTATTTCAAACTATGTCGCTGGCCTGATGCAGAGCGCTTTCGAACAGCTGGCGAGTAAGACGCGCGACCTTTTCGCTGTTGTGCTGGGCGAGGGCTTCACGCAGTTGCCAGGCGAGCGTGGCGTGCACGCGGCGCACGCTCGGCGGCAGGGCGTCGCCCTGGGGCAGGGCATGGGGTATGGCGCGTGACAGGCGCAGGAAGCCCTTCTCGGTGAGCACGGCCTGGTCCAGCGCATCGTAGGCGATGGTCGACTCGAAACGCAGGTAGCCTTCCTCGGCCAGCCACAGCAGCGCACCCAGGCAGGCCTGGTGACGCTTGCTGGGCAGGCCGAACTCGTCGGGTTCCTCGCGGCCGATCAGGTCTTCCACATACAGCGCCACCTTGCGCGGGAAGGCCTGATAGAGCAGCAGCAAGCCGCTGGCCGCGTCCTTGTAGAACTCGTCGATCTGCAGGTCCATGCGGCTTACTGGCGGTAGGACTTGAGGAAGTTGCCGATGCGCCCGATGGCCTGCTCGAGGTCGTCGACGCGCGGCAGGGTGACCACGCGGAAGTGATCCGGCCACGGCCAGTTGAAGGCGGTGCCCTGGACGATCAGCAGCTTCTCGGCGAGCAGCAGGTCGAGGACGAACTTCTCGTCGTTGTGGATCGGGCAGACCTTGGGGTCGATCTTGGGGAAGGCGTACAGCGCGCCCATCGGCTTGACGCAGCTGACCCCGGGGATGTCGTTGAGCAGTTCCCAGGTGCGGTTGCGCTGCTCCAGCAGGCGGCCGTTGGGCAGTACCAGGTCGTTGATGCTCTGGTAGCCGCCGAGCGCGGTCTGGATTGCGTGCTGGCTCGGCACGTTGGCGCACAGGCGCATGTTGGCCAGGATATCCAGGCCTTCGATGTAGCTGGTGGCCTTGTGCTTGGGTCCGGAGATGGCTACCCAGCCGGAGCGGAAGCCGGCCACGCGGTAGCTCTTGGACAGGCCGTTGAAGGTCAGGCAGAGCACGTCCGGCGCCAGGGAGGCAGTGGCGATGTGCTGGGCTTCGTCGTAGAGGATCTTGTCGTAGATCTCGTCAGAGAACAGCACCAGGTTGTGCTGGCGTGCCAGTTCGACGATGCCTTCCAGCACTTCCCTGGAATACACGGCGCCGGTCGGGTTGTTCGGGTTGATCAGCACGATGGCCTTGGTGTTGCTGCTGATCTTGGCCTTCATGTCGGCCAGGTCGGGGAACCAGCCGGCCTGTTCGTCGCACAGGTAGTGCACCGGCTTGCCGCCAGAGAGGGCTACGGCGGCGGTCCACAGCGGGTAGTCGGGCGCCGGGATCAGCACCTCGTCACCGTTGTTGAGCAGCGCCTGCATGGCCATCACGATCAGTTCGGAAACGCCGTTGCCGAGGTAGATGTCCTCGATGCCGACGCCTTCCACCTGCTTCTGCTGGTAGTACTGCATCACCGCTTTGCGCGCGCTGAACAGGCCCTTGGAGTCGCTGTAGCCCTGGGCGGTGGGCAGGTTGCGGATGACGTCCTGGAGGATTTCCTCCGGGGCCTCGAAACCGAACGGTGCCGGGTTGCCGATATTCAGCTTGAGGATGCGATGGCCTTCCTCTTCCAGGCGTTTGGCGTGCTTGAGCACCGGCCCGCGGATGTCGTAGCAGACGTTGGCGAGCTTGTTCGATTTGCTGACCTGCATGATGCTTATGTCCCGATGCGAATCGCCGCGCTGTAATGCGGCAGCCAGACTGGCGTCCAAAGAGGGACGCATGATACGTGCGGCCAGAAGCCCGGAAAAGGGACCGGTCGGGCTTTTTTCTGCCCCTGAGGTGTGCTCCATGGAAAAGATCGATAAACCCCTGGAAGCCTGGCGCGACGAGCTTTCCGACGCCCAGTTCCATGTCTGCCGGCTGGGTGGCACCGAGCGTGCCTTCACCGGCGAATACCACGACAGCAAGGTGCCCGGCATCTACCACTGCGCCTGCTGCGACGAAGCGCTGTTCGACTCGGACGCCAAGTACGATTCGGGCAGCGGCTGGCCCAGCTATTTCCAGCCTGTGAGTGCCGGGGTGATCGCCGAGAAGGACGATTTCAGCCATGGCATGCAGCGCATCGAGGTCAAGTGCGCCAAGTGCGATGCGCACCTGGGCCATGTCTTCCCCGATGGTCCGCGACCGACCGGGTTGCGCTACTGCATCAACTCGGTGGCGCTGAAGTTGGTGCCGCGCTAGCGAAGAGGCTCGCCGCCTGGCGGGCCTTTTCCCGGTTATTTAAATTGTGTGCAATTGAATTGCTCGCTATATTTGCCGCACCTTCACTGTCAACGGAGCCGCAGGCCATGAGCGACAAGCTTTTCGATATTCCCGTCACCACCATCAAGGGCGAGCAGAAGACCCTCAAGGACTTCGGCGGCAAGGCCGTGCTGGTGGTCAATACCGCCAGCAAGTGCGGCTTCACCCCGCAGTACAAGGGCCTGGAGAACATCTGGCAGCAGTACAAGGACAAGGGGCTGGTGGTGCTGGGCTTCCCCTGCAATCAGTTCGGCAAGCAGGAGCCGGGCGACGAGGGTGCGATCAGCGAGTTCTGCGAGCTGAACTTCGGCGTGACCTTCCCGCTGTTCAAGAAGATCGATGTCAACGGCAGTGATGCCCACCCGCTCTACGTGCAGCTGAAGAAGCGTGCCCCCGGCCTGCTCGGCAGCCAGGGCATCAAGTGGAACTTCACCAAGTTCCTGATCAGCGGCGACGGTGCCGAGGTCAAGCGCTTTGCCCCGACCACCAAGCCCGAAGAACTGACCACCGAGATCGAAGCCCTGCTGAAATGAGTGAGCGCGATCTCGAGGCGCAGCTGCTGCTGGATAACCAACTGTGCTTCAAGCTCTACGCCGCCTCGCGGGCTGTGACCCGGGCCTACAAGCCGATGCTCGACGAGCTCGGCCTGACCTACCCGCAATACCTGGTGATGCTGGTGCTGTGGGAGTGGCACGCCGCGCCGCCAGTGCAGGCCACGGTCAAGGCGCTGGGTGAGCGCCTGCTGCTCGACTCCGGCACCCTGACGCCGCTGCTCAAGCGCCTGGAGCAACTGGGGCTGGTGCAGCGGCGGCGCTCCAGCAGCGACGAGCGTGAACTCTGTCTGGCGCTGACCGCCGCGGGTGAGGCACTGCGCGCCAGGGTGCTGCCGCTCAAGCAGCGCCTGCTGTGCGAGAGCGGGGTCGACATGAACGAACTGGAAGGGCTGCGGCACAGCCTCGGGCAGTTGCTGACGCGGGTTACTGCGCACTCGTGAGCGGCAGCCAGCTGTCCAGCAGGGCGGTCAGGTCTTCCCGGCGGAAGGGTTTGGCCAGGTAGTCGTTCATGCCGGCGGCCTGGCAGCGCTCGCGCTCGTCCGGCAGGGCGTTGGCGGTCAGCGCGATGATCGGCAGGTTGGGCCAGCGGCCGCTCTGGCGAATGCGGCGAGTCGCCTCGTAGCCATCCATGACCGGCATGTTGCAGTCCATCAACACCAGGTCCACCGGCTGCTGTTCCAGGTAGGCGATAGCTTCGCCGCCGTGGCCGGCGACAGCCACCTGGCAGCCCAGCTTGGTCAGCATGCCCTTGGCGACCATCTGATTGACCTGATTGTCTTCCACCAGCAGCACGCGGGCCTGGTGTGACCTTGGTGTGGCGCTGCTGGCGGGCTCCACGCTGGGTTCGCGCTGCGGTGCCAGCAGGCGCTGCAGGGCCTGGTGCAGGGCCGTGCGCCCGAGCGGGCGGGGCAGCTGCTCGAAGGGCGCCAGGGTGGAGATCTGCTCGCTGGCGATGAAGGTGCCGTAGGGCGATACCAGCAGCAGCGGCGCGCTCAGGCGTTGACGCAGCGGCAGCAGGCTGTCCGGCGCCGCGCAGATCAGCAGATCGATGGATTCCGCAGAGACCTCGTCGAGGCTGTTCACCCGCCGGTAGTGCACGCCCCAGTTGGGCAGCCAGCTGCCGAGCAGTTCGGCCAGGCCGCTGTCGGCGGCGCACAGCGCCACTACCCGGCCTGGCAGCTGCGGCCAGCGGGGCGCGGGCGTGTGCCCGCGCAATGGCAGGATGGCGCTGAACTGGCTGCCGATGCCTTCCCGGGAGCTCAGCAGCAGTTCCCCCTGCATTGCTTCGCACAGGCGCCTGGTCAGTGCCAGGCCCAGCCCGGTGCCGCCGAACTGCCGGGTGATGCCTGCGCCGGCCTGGGTGAAGGGCTGGAAGATGCGCTGCTGCGCGTCTTCGGGGATGCCGATGCCGGTGTCGTTGACCTGGATGCGCACGCCGCCGCTGTCGAGCGCGATGCGCAGGTCGACGCGTCCGCGCCGCGTGAACTTGAGCGCGTTGGACAGCAGGTTGCTGATCACCTGGCGTACGCGGGTGGGGTCGCCGAGCAGCAGGGCCGGCAGCTGCGGGTCGATCAGGCAGGTCAGTTCGACTTCGGGCGCGGTGTTCTGCGAGAGCAGGCTGGCGGTTTCCTCCGCCAGGGCGCCGAGGTCGAAGGGGATGCTTTCCAGTTCCAGCTGGCCGGCCTCGAACTTGGACAGGTCAAGAATGTCGTTGAGCAGGTCGACCAGCACCTTGCCGGAGTCATGGGCGATCAGCAGCTGCTGGCGTTGTTCATTGCTCAGGCTGCCGTCCAGGGCCAGTGCCAGCATGCCGAGCAGGCCGTTGAGCGGCGTGCGGATCTCGTGGCTCATGTTGGCCAGGAAAGCGGCGCGGGCCTGGGCCATTTCCAGGGCGGTACTGCGCGCCTGCTCGAGGTCGCGGTTGGACTGGGTCAGGCGGGCGTTGGTCGCTTTCAGCTCGGCGGTGCGGGCCGAGACGATGTTCTCCAGCTCGCCCAGGTACTGGGTCAGGCGGTCCTCGGCCTCGCGGCGCTGGCTGATTTCCTGGTGGATATTGGTCAGCTGCTGGTTGGTCACCGCGACCAGGATGCCCACCTCGTCGCGCTCGTGGCCGGTGGGGCAGGGCACGGGGGAGAAGTCGCGGCGCGGATCGCGGTCGCTGAGGGCACGGATCACCCCGACCAGGGGTTTGGTCAGCATGGCGTAGAACAGCACCAGCAGGATCAGCGACAGCAGCAGGCTGCGGGCGAAGCCGGTGAGCAGGGTGAGCAGGGCGCGGCGCAGGAAGTGGCTGCCGAAGGCGTAGGTGTCGACCTCCAGGCGCAGCACGCCGAGGGGTTCCGCAGTGGAATGGCTGACGAACAGCGGGTCTTCGAACTGGCGCCGCTCGCCGAACAGGAAGTCGCTGAATACCCGATAGCCGCTCTTTACCGGCGGGCGCTCCACCGATGCTAGCACCAGGCCGCTGTTGTCGACGATCTCCGCGCGCATCACTGCCGGTGAGCGCAGCAGGCCGAGCACCAGCTCCTGGGCCAGTTCGGCGTCGATGTTGTAGGAGATGCGCGCGGCAGGGTTGTGGCTGATTTCCAGCAGGGAATGGATTTCGCGGTCGATGGAGGCGTCTTCACTGGCATAATCCAGGCTGATTTGGATCAGGCTCAGCAGGGTCCCCAGGATGAAGGCCACCAGCACCGTCAGCTTGGCCTGCTTGAACGACAGGCGGTGGGTGAGAGAAATATCCATCGGCGGGGTGGTTTGCGTCCTGGGTTGCGGGCCTTGCAAAGCATAGCCCATAGCACTGGATCACCGGCAGTAGCGGATATGAGGAGTAAGTCGTGGATTCCCCTTTGAACAGCTTTCTGCAGCGTGCCGACGCGGTGCTGCAACGGCTCGAACCTTTGTTGCCGGCCGAGCGCGTGACGCTGGACTGGCAGGCGGTGATCGCCGCGCGCTGGCAGCGCGAAGGGCGCGCTGGTTACCTGCAGCCACTGCGTGTGAGCCTGGACCTGAGCCTCGCCGACCTGGTCGGGGTGGATACCCAGCGTGAGCAGCTGTCGCGCAATACCCAGCAGTTCGTCGCCGGCTTGCCGGCCAACCATGCGCTGCTGTGGGGCGCGCGTGGCACCGGCAAGTCCTCGCTGGTGCGCGCGCTGCTGGCCGCGCATGCGGACGCCGGGCTGCGCCTGATCGAGATCGAACGTGACCATCTGGCCGACCTGCCCCGGGTGGTGGAAGCCCTGGCCGGGCTGCCGCAGCGTTTCGTGCTGTTCTGCGACGATCTTTCGTTCGAAGCCGGCGAAGGTGATTACCGGGTGCTCAAGAGTGTGCTGGACGGCTCGCTGGAGCGGGCGCCGGACAATGTGCTGCTGTACGCCACCTCCAACCGCCGCCACCTGGTTCCGGAGAAGGAGAGCGACAACGACAACTGGCAGCGCGTCGAGGGTGAACTGCACCCGAGCGAGGCGGTCGAGGACAAGATCGCCCTGTCCGATCGCTTCGGTCTGTGGATCTCCTTCTATCCCTTCACCCAGGACCATTTCCTCGCCGTGGTGCGCCACTGGATCACCAGTCTGGCCGCGCAGGCCGGGTTGCAGTGGAGCTGGAGCCACGAACTGGAGATTCTCGCCATTCGCTGGGCGCTGGGGCGCGGCAATCGCAACGGCCGCTGCGCTTACCAGTTCGCCCGCAGCTGGGTGGGCCAGCGTTTGCTGGAGGTGCAGCCATGATCGATCTGCAGCAAGCCGGGCAGGGGCGTGAGGGGTATGCGCTGCTGGCGGCGCAACTGGAGGCGCTGCTGGCCGACGAGCGCGATTTCGTGGCCAATGCCGCGCAGTTCTCCGCCTTCCTGTTTCATGAGCTGGGCGACCTCAACTGGGCCGGTTTCTACCTCAACAAGGGCGAACAGCTGGTGCTGGGGCCGTTTCAGGGCAAGGTCGCCTGCGTGCGGATTCCCTTCGGCCGGGGCGTGTGCGGTGCCGCGGCGAGCAGCCGGCAGACCCAGCGCGTCGAGGATGTGCATGCCTTCCCGGGGCATATCGCCTGTGACAGCGCATCGAACAGCGAGCTGGTGGTGCCGCTGGTCAAGGACGGGCGCCTGATCGGCGTGCTGGACCTGGACAGCCCGAGCACCGCGCGCTTCAGTCCCGATGACCAGGTCGGTGTCGAGCGGCTGGTGGCGATCTTCCTGCGCCTGACCGACTGCTGAGCATGAAAAAGCCCGGCTTGTGCCGGGCTTTTGGATGATGCCGGTCAGGCCTTGCCGCTGATCTTGGCGACCACCTTGAGTTCGCCGGGTAGCAGGCCCTGCACCGACTCGCGTGCCTGGATGCGCCGGAAATGCGCGGCCAGCCCAGGCCAGCGCGCCTCGTCCGGCAGCTCGCCGCCATGCGCCATGTTCTGCAGCTGGCAGTAGATCGCCAGATCGGCCTGGCTGAGGCTGTCGTTGACGAAGTAATCGGCAGTGCCCAGGGTCTGTTCGAGATAGTCGAAATGCCTGGGCAGCTTGTCATGCAGGGCGGTCTGTACCGCCTCTTCGTCGCAGCTCTGGCCCAGCATGGGCTTGAGCAGGCGGTTACGGAACACCGCGAAGGTGCACAGTGGCGCCAGCTCGTAATCGGCGTACTTCTCCAGCCAGCGTATGCGCGCCGCCTGCACGGGGGATTGGCCGAACAGACGCAGGCTGTCGGGATACTGCTCTTCCAGGTACTGGCAGATCACGCTGGAGTCGGCCAGGGTCAGGTCGTCGTCGCGGAAGGCCGGAATGCGGCCCAGCGGGTTGAGCTCGCGATACCAGTCGGGCTGGCCGAAGGGGGTGATGATCTCCAGCTGGTAGTCCAGCCCCTTTTCCTGCAGACACAGGCGTAGCTTGCGCACGAACGGCGACAGCGGCGCGCCGTAGACGATCCGGCTCATCGAGGCTCCTTGGTGGGGGAATCAGTCGTAGATGTTCTTCTTCTTCCAGTCGTCTTCGCCGAGTGTCTTCAGGCCCTCGGTGAGTTCGCTGGGTTCGTTGTCGACTGGCTTGGCCTTTTCCAGAACCACCGCATTGGCGCGTGCCAGTGAGTCCTCAAGCTGCTTGAGCTGGGCCTTGTAGCGCTCGGGGTCGGGCTGCTTGCGCAGGTACTGCACGCCGCGCTCGTAGGCCAGGCGAGCCTGGCCGGGGTGGCCCTGCTGCATGGATTGCTGACCGAGGTTGCTGAAGAACTCGAAATGCAGCTGCACCAGGAGATGGCGCAGCTCACCCAGCCAGCGTTTGGCCTCGTTGGCCGGCAGCGCTCCATCCTGCGCGGCGCGATTGATCTGGCCGTGGAGGTTCTCCAGGAGGAAACGGATGTCTTTCGCCTTGGCCTCACTCAGAATCGGCTGCGGCGGATTACGTACCGGGGCACTGTCGCCCTTGGCGATCAGGTCGCGCAGCTCGCTCAGGCGGCCCATCAGGTTGATGTTCTGCTTGTCCAGCGCCAGCAGGCGTTCGCCGTAGTGCAGTTCGAAACGGCTGAGCAGCACCTTGAGTGCGGGGCTCATCAGTTGCCCGGGCATGTTCTCCGACACGTCACGGCTGCGGCGCACCCGGTCATTCAAATCCGCCTTGAGCCGGGCTTTCTCCAGTTTGCTGTTCTCGACCATATGGTTGATATAGCCAATGACGAACAGCACCACTATGCCAGCGATAATCAGAGCGGTGATGACGAGTGGGGACACCGTGAAAACTCCCGAGGCGCTTCTTGATGTGCCGAGTGTAGTGCCTTCGCCATTGGGCTGATAGAGCTGGATCAATTTATGAATCGAAGTCTTTGATTTAAAAAAAGTTTTGAATGAGGCTTGACGCTCTTCGGTAGGCTCCCTAGAATGCGCGCCACTTCAAGCGATGACGGCAACGGATTCGCAGGAAGCCGGAAAGCTGTTGTAAGCTCCGGGCCACGTTC
>NZ_BATI01000026.1 GCF_000467105.1 Aquipseudomonas alcaligenes NBRC 14159 | reverse complement strand
CTCTCCCGAGGGGAGAGGGGTGTCGTCGCACCGAACCAACGCGGGTTCCACCCGCCCTACTCGCCCCATCTCCCTCTCCCATTTATAGGAGAGGGCCAGGGAGAGGGCAGCCCTTCAACGCCCGCCACGCAGCCGCTCGGCCGCCTCGCGCAGCATCGCCTCGGTGCCGCTCCAACCCAGGCAGCCGTCGGTGATCGACACGCCGTAGCGCAGCTCGGTGGACAGCGCCTGGCAGCCGTCGAACAGATGGCTCTCCAGCATCACCCCGCGCAGGCTGGCGTCGCCGGCCAGGCGCTGGTCGAGCACGTCGCGCAGCACCGCCGGCTGGCGCAGCGGGTCCTTGCCGCTGTTGGCGTGGCTGCAGTCGACCATGATCCGTGCGGCGATGCCCTGCTTTTCCAGGCTGGCCCGCGCCACGGCCACGCTGGCCGCATCATGGTTAGGTCCGCTGTGGCCGCCGCGCAGCACCAGGTGGGTGTCCGGGTTGCCGGCAGTCTCGACCAGCGCCGGGCGGCCCAGGTCGTCCACGCCGAAATGCTGGTGCGGGTGCGCCGCCGAACGCATGGCGTCGCAAGCGATGGACAGGCTGCCATCGGTACCGTTCTTGAAGCCCACCGGCAGATCAAGGCCGCTGACCAGCTCGCGGTGCACCTGCGACTCGCTGGTGCGCGCGCCGATGGCGGCCCAGCCCAGCAGGTCGTCGAAGTAGCCGGCCACCAACGGTTGCAGCAGCTCTGTGGCCACCGGCAGGCCGCGTTCGAGCATGGCCAGCATCAGCCGGCGCGACAGTTCCAGGCCGCCGGCCATGTCGCCGCTGCCATCCAGCTGCGGGTCGTACACCAGACCCTTCCAGCCAATGGTGGTGCGTGGCTTCTCGACGTAGGCGCGCATCACCAGCAGCAGCTGGTCGCTCACCTCGGGTGTCAGTGCGGCCAGGCGATCAGCGTATTCAAGGGCGGAAAGCGGATCGTGCAGGGAACAGGGGCCGACGACGACCAGCAGGCGCGGGTCGGAGCCGTCGAGCACGGCGCGGATGGCCTCGCGCTGGGAGTGAACCTGGGCAGCGAGAGCGGCGGACAGCGGCAGGCGCTGGCGCAGATCGGTGGGGCTCGGCAGCGGCGTGGCGCGGCGGCGAGTGGTGGATGGCGACACGGCTTGCGCGCGCAGAGCAGTAACGGAAGCATTCATGGCGGTGGTCCTCGCCCGGCGTGGCCTCATGCCACGCGCGGCGCGCTATCTGGGTGTTCGACTGGAATCTCGGTGGTGCGCGGCAGCGCTGCTAAATCGCCAGGCGGAGTTGCGGTAGCTGCGGTAATAGGCGGTGTAAGCGGTCATGTTTCGATCCTCTGTATGCATCGTGTTGGCCTTGTGGGCCGAAAAAACAAAAACCCCGGTCGGGTGGCCGACCGGGGTTTCGTGAAACTGGCTGGTGGCGACCCTTTGCTCTGGGGCGCCTGTGGGGTATCAGGCGCGCCGCTGGCTAAACCAATACCCGTAAAAGAAATAAGCGACGGCCTCGACCTGCGCGCGCACGCCAGCCACGCCGGCAGCGGCGGAGCGAACAAGGCGGTTCAGGGAAGGACGAGACGACATGCTGATCTCCAAAACGATGGTTGCCACGCTAACCGATACCCCCGCTTTCTTTCAACCTTTGATCCGAGGTAACGCCATGCAGCCCCATTTCCCCCTGGCCGCCGTGGTGGCCGCCGACGAGCTCAAGCTGGCGCTGTGCCTGGCCGCCATCGACCCGGCCCTGGGCGGCGTGCTGATCGAAGGCCCGCGCGGCATGGCCAAGTCCACCCTGGCGCGCGGCGTGGCCGACCTGCTCGATGGCGGCCGCTTCGTCACCCTGCCGCTGGGCGCCAGCGAAGAGCGCATCGTCGGCACCCTCGACCTGGATGCCGCGCTCGGCGAGGGCCGCGTGCGCTTCTCCCCCGGCGTGCTGGCCAATGCCCACGGCGGCGTGCTCTACGTCGACGAAGTCAACCTGCTGCCCGACCACCTGGTCGACCTGCTGCTCGACGTCGCCGCCAGCGGCATCAACCACATCGAGCGCGACGGCCTGTCGCACAGCCACCCGGCGCGCTTCGTGCTGATCGGCACCATGAACCCCGAGGAAGGCGAGCTGCGTCCGCAGCTGCTCGACCGCTTCGGCCTCAAGGTGCAGCTCGGCGGTACGCCCGAGCCAGCGCAACGCGCCGAGATCGTCCGCCGCCGCCTGGCCTTCGACGACGCCCCCGAGGCCTTCCTCGCCCAGTGGCGGCACGAACAGGACGCCCTGCGCCAGCGCTGCAGCGAGGCCCGCCAGCGCCTGAACGACATCCCGCTGGCCGACGCCAGCCTGGACGCCATCGCCCAGCGCTGCTTCGCCGCCGCCGTCGACGGCCTGCGCGCCGACCTGGTGTGGCTGCGCGGCGCCCGCGCCCATGCCGCCTGGCGCGGCGCCAGCCGCATCGAGGCGCAGGACATCGACGCCCTGGAATCCTTCGTCCTCGCCCATCGCCGTCGCGAACACACGCCACCGTCCGCCAGCCAGCCGCCGGCATCGAACCAGACTCAGCAGCCTGCCGAACAACAGCAGGGCGAAGGCCAGTGGGGCGCACTGCCGCCGCAGGCCGTGGCCGTCGGCGAACGACGCGAGCTACCGAGCCGGCCAAAAAAGCCCTGAGCATCCGCCCGCGCCAGGCCCCAGGCGCGGATGCCCTCCCCCAACCCGGCCAGGCCCAAGGCGGACGCAGCGGCGCACGCGGCAGCGGCACGCCTACGCGCATCGACTGGCCGGCGACCCTCGCCCACGGCCGCCCACGCCGCCGCGCCGACCTGCACTGGCACGCCCGCCGTCTGCGCCCGGGTGAGCTGTGGCTGGTGATAGTCGATGCCTCGGCCAGCACCCGCCGCAACGGTGCCCTGGCCCAGGCCAAGGGCCTGCTCGCCGAGCTGTTCGCCAGCGCCTACCGCCAGCGCGCCCGCCTGGCCGTGCTCGAAGCCGGCGGCGCGCAGCCGCGCTGGCTGTGGCAGGGGCAGAAGGCCTCGTCCGAACTGCACGCCTGGCTGAACCAGCTCGGCGCCGGCGGCGGCACGCCGATCATCGAGGCGCTGCAACTGGCCACGCCCTGGCTCATCCGCCGGCAACGCCACAAACCGGGCGAACAACAACGCCTGCTGCTGCTTACCGATGGCCGCCTGCGCAACTGGCCGCGGCTTACCGCGCTACCCTGCCCCGGCTTGCTGCTGGACATCGAGCGTACTCCTATCCGCCTCGGCCGCGCCCGCCAACTGGCCTTTGAGCTGGGCGCCGACTACCACCATATCGACGAACTGGCGCCCGCAAGCCGCGCGCCCACCTGGAACAGACCATGAAAGAACTGCTGCTGGTCGGCATCGGCGCCGGCGACCCGGACTACATCACCCAACAGGCGATCAAGGCCCTGCGCCGCAGCGATGTGATCTTCCTGATGGACAAGGGCCCGGCCAAACACAAGCTCAACGCCCTGCGCCGGGAAATCTGCGAGCGCTTCCTGGACGGCCACAACCCACGCTTCGCCGAAGGCCAGCAGCCAGAACGCGAGCGTGACGCCGCCGACTACCGAGCCAGCGTGGACGAGCTGAACCGCGACAAGCAGGCGGTGTTCGAGCAGTTGATCGATGAGCAGATGAGCGACGGCGAAGTCGCCGCCTTTATGGTCTGGGGCGACCCTTCGCTGTACGACAGCAGCATCCGCATCATCGAGTCCATCGCCGCCGCGCGCAGCGGCCTCAGCTACGACGTGATCCCCGGCATCACCAGCCTGCAGGCCCTCACCGCCCGCCATCGCATACCGCTGAACCAGATCGGCCGCGCCGTGGAAATCACCACCGGCCGCCTGCTGGCCGAGGGCTGGCCGCAAGGCGTGGACAGCGTGGCGGTGATGCTCGATGCCAAGGACACCTACCTGCGGTTTGTCGGGCAGGGGCTGCATATCTATTGGGGAGCCTATGTGGGGACAGCGGACGAGATTCTGATTGCCGGGGCGCTGGATGAGGTGGCGGAGCGGATTGCGGCGACTCGCACGCAGGCGCGGGAGAATAATGGATGGATTATGGATAGCTATCTGCTGCGGAGGGGTGGAGCTACGGAGAGCTGAAAACTGCGGAAATCTCCGCATCTCGTCCAAGCCGACACTGGTAGTTCCTCACAACGTCGTCGCCTCAGCAGGTGCAGTACACGCACCACTTTCGCTACGATCTACCGGCCAACTTTTACACACAAAGGAATACATCATGGAAGAGCAAGAGAGCATGGGCACAAAGAAGATCAAGC
>NZ_BATI01000027.1 GCF_000467105.1 Aquipseudomonas alcaligenes NBRC 14159 | reverse complement strand
TGCACCTCGTCAACGTGCGCCGGCGCCACCTGGCCGAGCGCCACCCGGGCCACCCGTGGCGACGGGCAGAGCTCGGCCAGCTGCGGCCAGTCCTCGCCACGCAGGGCCAGGCGCGCCTCGCCGCTGCCGCCGAGCAGCCAGCGCTCGCCCAGGCAGAGCAGCTGGCTGCCCTCGTCGCTCAGCAGGTCGGCATCCACCTCGATGCGCTGCGGCGGTTGGCTGCCGCACAGCGCCAGCCAACCGGCCAGCCAGGCGCGGCGCACCGCGTAGACACGGTGACGGCCGTCGGCCAACTGGCCACCGACGCTCAGGTGGAACTGCTCGACGTCCTCGGCCAGCAGCTCCTCCACGGCGAACGGCAGAGCCTTCTGCAGCCAGCGCGCCTTGGTGGTCGGCAGCTGCACCAGGCAGACGGTTACCGCCTCCACCGGCAGCACCAGGCGCCAGGCCCGCGCCGCGTCTGGCAGAGCCTCGGCGAACGGGCGCTGGCTGCAGATGTCGCCATCGACCAGCCAGACCGGCAGCTCGGCGGCGACCTGGGTACAGGCCTGCGGTGGAAGAAACAGGGTGGGCAGACTCATTGTTCGGACTCCTCGACGGGCGGGGGCGCCAGGCCCTCCTGCCCCAGATCGCGCCCCATCAGACGGACGCGTCCATCATTGCCACGTTGCAGATAGCTGGTCAGCACCTGGCGCCGGTCGCCCAGCAGCACTTCGGTGGTGACACGAAAATACTGGCTGGCGATGCCCAATCCCCGCGGGCTCACCGCATAGGCACTTAGCTGCTGGGTAACCGCGGAAGGCTCACGATAGCCGGTGCGCCCGCGCCCTTCGATGACGGCCTTCAGTGCCGAGTCGGGAATGCCGTCGCCCAGGCACGCCAGCACCTGGGCGCTGGCAGTGTTGACGTTGAGTTCCACATCCTTGGGCAGGGCACTGACGAAGGGCGTCAGGCGCCGGTAATCGACCTCGCTCATGCCCAGCAGCAGGCGCAGCTCGGACACATCAGCGATGACACCCGGCCCCGTACGATAGGCCGGCTTGAGCAGCAGGTACTGATCGTCCTCGGCACCGGCCATGCCACTGGGGTCCTGGTCGAGATCCAGCCAGTCGCGCAAACGATCAGCGTAGGCCGGGCTCAGTTGCAGGTCCTGCAGTAGGCGGCGCAGGCGCAGCAGGGCCAGCTCGCCGGCCTCGCCGTTGACCGACAGGCTGTTGAGGTTGAAGCGCCCGGACAGGTCTTCGATGCGCAGGCGCAGCTCGCCGCCCTCGTCCAGCGGGAAACGCAGCCTGGGGTTGGCCCAAGCCTCGGCCAGGTGGTCCACCTGGCCCTCGCTCAGGTCGCGGCGCAGCAGGGCCCTGGCCACCAGCTCGCCACCTTCGGCGTAGTACTGGGCCTGGCGCACCAGCAACTGGTTGCCGGTGCTGCGGATAGCCAGCTGCTGGCGCAGCAGCAGGGCCGCGCACACCACGGTCACCAGTGCCACCACCAGCAGCACGGTGATCAGCGCCACCCCGCGCTGCTGCCTCATGCTGCCGGCTCCTCGCCCGGTATAGCCGCCGGTTCGTCCGGCAGCAGCTCGCCATCATCGCCACCGTCGCCACCATCGGGCGTCGTAACCTGTTGCGGCGGCATCTCCGGCAGACGCCAGACGCGCCGCAGCTCGCCGTAATAGCGATGCTCGATGATCAGCTCGACCGCCTTGGGCAGCTGGGTCAGCCCTTCCTCGGAGCGGCTATTGGCCGGCGGCCAGCTCTGTAACCAGCGCCCCTCGAGATCGAGGAAACGCAGCTCGTAGCGCTTGACCCCATCCAGCGCCTGCTGCACCCGCGGCTGGCTGTCCTGGGCCTGGTCCAGCACCGGCCAGTAGGCACGCTGCCAGCGCTCGCCCTCGAGCTGCCAGCGCACCCGCTGCAGGGTGGCGCGCGGCTGGCCCAGCGGATTGCGCCAGCCGCTGCGGGTGAACTCCAGCCGGGTGTCCTTGCCGCTGTCGCCGTACAGCGAGGCCAGCGGGTCACCGAGCGGGTCGCGTATCGGCCGCGTGCGCACCTGCAGGAGGTCGCGTTCGAAGGCCGCCATGGCCCGGGTCAGCTCGCGCAGACGCTGCTCCTGCTGGCGCTGGCCGCGATCGGTCTGCAGCACGCTGTCGAGCATGCGGTAAGTGGCCATGGCCAGCAGGGCGAAGATGGCGATGGCGATCAGCACCTCCAGCAGGGTAAAACCACGCTGTCTCATGGCTCCACCCCGACGAAGCCGCTCAGGGTGACCAGTGCGTTGTCCTCGATCTTGCCGCGCAGGCCACGCTCGGGCCGCGGCGCCACGCGCACTGTGATGCGCAGCATCTCCGGTTCGCTGGTGGCCTGCACCTCGGTCTGCCACTGCCAGCGCCGACCGGCGTAGCTTTCCTCGCCCTGCTCGCGGCCCTCGGCCGGCGGCGCATCGGCCAGCTGGATTTCCTGCAGGCGGTTGTCCGCCAGCCAGGTAGCGAAAGTCTTGTCTTCCAGGCGCGCGGCGGTCTGCAGCGAACGGGCGCTGGCGCTGAGCACGCTGGCGGCGACCACGGCGAAGATCGCCAGTGCCACCAGCACTTCCAGCAGAGTGAAGCCGCGACCGCGCCTCATCGGGACTTTTCCTGCTGCAGCGCGGGTTCGGCAAAGCCGTCGCTGACCAGCAACAGCACCGGTGCACCGCGCTCACGGCCACCGGCCAGGCGCAGGGTGAAGGGGGTCAGCTCGCCACTGGAAAGGATCAGCAGCTGCGGCGGCTTGGGCGCGGACTTGTCCTTGTCGCCCTTGGCGGTGGGCAGACTGACGCCCTGGTCTTCCACTTCGATGCTCAGCTGCACCCAGTCCGGCAGCGCGTGGACCTTGTCGTCCAGCGGCTGCCAGCGCGACTTCAGGGGATCAAAGCGCAGCACCTGATAACTGTGGGCTTCGAAACGCACGCCATACTCGCGGTTGTCCAGCACCGCCTCGTCGAGCAGCACCCGCAGCAGGCTGTTGAGCCGATCGGCCTCGTCAGCCAGCTTGCGCGCAGGGCTGCTGGCCAGGCCGCTGCCGATCACGGCCAGGCTGGTCAGCACGCCGAGCAGGACCAGCACCACCAGCAGCTCGATCAGGGTAAACCCGCGCGCGGATTTGCTGCGCGTCGGAAAAACGGCGTTGAGAGCGACTTCGGAGGCCGCTTGCGGCCAACGCCCTCCAGGGCGGCCCCAGAGGGGCGAGCGGAGCGAGTCATGCTCATTTACCATCTGTAAACTCCGCTTCCTCAGCCGCTATCGCGGGGCCGCCGAGGCCTTGTTTTTCTCTAGCTCGCTGCATCCGAACAAGGCTGATCAGAGATCCCAGTTACCGATATCGGCGTTGGTGCCGTCGCCGCCTTCCTGGCCATCGGCGCCGAGGCTGTAGAGATCGATCTTGCCGCGGGTGCCCGGCGACAGGTACAGGTACTGATTGCCCCAGGGATCGATCGGCAGCTTCTTCAGGTAACCCTCGGCGTTCCAGTTCTTCGCCGCCGGATTGCCGGTGGGTTTCTTCACCAGGGCCTCAAGGCCCTGCTGGGTGCTCGGGTAGTTCTGGTTGTCCAGCTTGTACATGTCCAGCGCGGCGCCGATGGCGCGGATGTCGTTCTGCGCCGCGGTGACCTTGGCCTGGTCCGGGCGGCCCATCACCTGCGGCACCACCAGGGCGGCGAGAATGCCGAGGATGACCACCACCACCATGATCTCGATCAGCGTGAAGCCTTTCTGTTTGTACATCGCTATCAACCCACCAGTTGGTTCAGAGAAAGAATCGGCAGCAGGATGGCCAGCACGATCACCAGCACCACCGCGCCCATGAATACCAGCATGAACGGCTCGAACAGCCCCACCAGCAGGCCGATGGTGGCCGCCAGGTCGTTTTCCTGGTTGCGCGCCGTGCGCGACAACATCTGGTCCAGCTCGCCGGAGCGCTCGCCGCTGGCGATCATGTGCAGCATCATCGGCGGGAACTGCCGGCTGGCCTCCAGCGCGCGCGACAGGCTGCCGCCCTCGCGCACGCGCTGGGTGGCGTTGGCCACGTCGCTGCGGATGATCAGGTTGGACACCACCTCGGCGCCGATGGCCAGCGCCTCCACCAGCGGCACGCCGCTGCGCACCAGGATGGCCAGAGTCGAGGCGAAACGCGCCGTCTCGGTGGCGGCGATCAGGCCACCGACCAGCGGCACGCGTAGCAGGAAGGCGTGCCAGCGCCGGCGCAGGTCTTCGTTGCGCAGGGCGCGGCGAAAGCCGATCACGCCGAGCACCGCCAGCACGATAGCCAGCGCGCCCCAGGTCTTGACCAGCTCGCTGAGGAAAATCAGCCCGCGGGTCAACGCCGGCAAGGTCTGCCCGGAGTCGACGAACACCCGCACCACGTCCGGCACCACGTAGCCGAGCAGGAAGCCGACGATGCCCAGCGAGGCGAGCATCAGGATCACCGGGTAGAGCAGTGCCATCTGGATCTTCTGCCGCGACTGCTGGCGCTGCTCGGTGTAGTCGGCCAGTTGCTCCAGCACCGGACCGAGGTGGCCGGCGTGCTCGCCGGCCGCCACCGTGGCGCGGTACAGCTCGGGGAAGGCCGCCGGATAAGTGGCCAGGGCCTTGGCCAGGCTGTGGCCTTCCAGCACCTTGGCGCGCACCGCCAGCAGCATCGACTGCAGGCGCGGCTGGCGCGACTGGGCGGCGGCGGCGCGCAGGGCCTCTTCGATGGGCAGGGCGGCGCTGATCAGGGTCGCCAGCTGGCGAGTGACCAGGGCCAAATCACGGGCCGACAGGCCGCGGCGCAGGGTGAAGCCGCCCGCCGCGCCCTCCTCCTTGCGCTGTACCGGCTCGACCTGCAGCGGCGACAACTGTTTGTCGCGCAGCAGCTGGCGCACCTGCCGGGCGCTGTCGCCCTCCAGCACGCCTTTCTGCTGGCGGCCCCGGGCGTCCAGGGCGATGTATTCGAAGGCGGCCATCTATCCCCTCTCCCCGGCCCTCTCCCCCGAGGGGAGAGGGAGCATGACTGCTTGCATCAGTCCTCCCGCGTCACGCGCAGCACTTCTTCCAGGGTGGTCACCCCTTCCAGCACCTTGCGCCGGCCGTCGTCGCGGATGCTCGGGCCGAGGCTGCGGGCGTGGCGCAGCAGCTCCTGCTCGCCGGCGCCGTTGTGCACCAGGGTGCGCATCTGGTCGTCGAAGATCACCAGCTCGTAGATGCCGGTGCGGCCGCGGTAGCCCTGCTGGTGGCACTCCGGGCAGCCCTTGGCGTGATAGATCTGTGGCTGACTCGAGGCGTCGAGGCCGAGCAGTGCGCACTCCGCCTCATCGGCCGGGCGCGCTTCGCGGCAATGCACGCAGAGCACACGCACCAGGCGCTGGGCCAGTACGCCGAGCAGCGAGGAGGACAGCAGGAAGGGCTCGACGCCCATATCGACCAGGCGGGTGACGGCGCCCACCGCGCTGTTGGTGTGCAGGGTGGAGAGCACCAGGTGGCCGGTGAGCGAGGCCTGCACGGCGATGTCGGCGGTTTCCTGGTCGCGGATCTCACCGACCATCACCACGTCCGGGTCCTGGCGCAGGATGGCACGCAGGCCGCGGGCGAAGGTCATGTCCACCCGCGGGTTGACCTGGGTCTGGCCGATGCCTTCGAGGTAATACTCGATCGGGTCTTCCACCGTGAGGATGTTGCGCGAGCGGTCATTCAAGGTGACCAGGCCGGCGTACAGGGTGGTGGTCTTGCCCGAGCCGGTGGGACCGGTAACCAGGATGATGCCGTGCGGCTTGCGCAGGTTGTCGTCGAGCAGGCGGCGGTCGCGCTCGCTCATGCCCAGGTGCTGCAGCGACAGGCGCCCGGCCTGTTTATCCAGCAGACGCAGCACCACCCGCTCGCCGTTGGCCGATGGCAGGGTCGAGACGCGGATATCCACCTCGCGGCCGCCGACCTTGAGCGAGATGCGGCCGTCCTGCGGCACGCGCTTCTCGGCGATGTCCAGGCGCGCCATGACCTTGACCCGTGAGACCAGCAGCGCGGCCAGTTCACGGCGCGGCTCGATCACTTCACGCAGGATGCCGTCGACCCGGAAGCGCACCACCAGGCGTTTCTCGAAGGTTTCCAGGTGGATGTCGGAAGCGCCGGCCTTGATCGCCTCGCTCAAGATGGCGTTGATCAGGCGGATGATCGGTGCGTCATCTTCCTGCTCCAGCAGGTCGCCGGATTCGGGGGTGAGTTCGGCCAGGCTGGCCAGGTCGAGTTCGGCACCGAGCCCCTCGGCCATCTGCCGCACTTCAGAGGAGTCGCGCTGGTAGGCCAGGGTCAGCTCCTGCTCGAAGGCTTCCGGCTCCAGCCAGTGCAACGGCAGCACGCGACCGGCGAAACGCTGGGCTTCCTGCACGGCGGTCAGGCTGGCGCCGCGCCGCACCTGCAGCTGGGCCTGGCCGAAAGGCTCGCGCAGCAGCACGCCATGGCGTTTGGCGAAGGCGAAAGGCAGCGGGCGCAGCGGCGGCTCTGCCGGGGCCGCTAGCGCGGCATGGGTATCGGTGGACATGTGCGGGCCCGTTCCTGAAACAGAAGATCCATCTAGCTGTTGTTATTGTTGTTATGTGGCACGACTAAGGCGCCAAGTTAACGGATTTCCAGGCAAAACTGCAGTGCAGATTTCGCATGTCGCGGCACAGCCTAGCGACCTATTGTGATGGTGCCGTGCCACACGCACAAAAAAGAGCCCCGGCCATGGCCGGGGCTCTTTCATTGCGCAGAGGGTGTTACTTGTCTTCGCTGCGCTGGTGCTTGAAGAACACACCACTGTCACCGAACGCGGAGGCGATGAACGGCGAGGTCAGCTCCAGCTCGCCAACCTTCACCGCGCTGCTGCGCCGTTGCTGGGCGTAGCTGCGGTTGGTGGACGGGATGATCGAGGTCTTGACCTCCATCGAGGTGGCATACACGTCATACAGCGTGGTACCGGCGTTGAGCGTCACCAGGTCATTACGGAAGTCGTGAGCAGCGGTGGAGAACAGGCTGCGCACTTCTGCCCGTGGCACGAAGTAGACCTGCGTCGGTGCCTTGACCGACGAGACGCTCTGGCCGTCCTGCTTGATCTTGGCCAGATGATCGACCCGCAGTTGGGTCGGTTTCAGCGAGACCGCGGCGAACAGCACCTGCAGGCTGTCGACCAGCCCTGCATCAACGATCTGCGACAGCTCATTGGCGAAGAAGTTGTAGTTCTGCCCCTGACCAGTCCAGCTTTGCAGGGCCGCGACGTTGCGCGAAGGCTTGCCATCGACGAAGGCCTTCCACGACAGTCCCGGCTGGAAGCCGTTCTTGCCCGGCTCGGCGGCCAGCGACAGGCGCAGCAAACCATGGTCCGCGCCCTGGAACAGGCCGGTGTAGGGGTTGCCAGCCACGGGCTTGAACTTGACCTTGGCCATCACGCCATGCTGGTGCATGCCCTTGGCGTAATCGGCCGGCACTACGTCAACGTCCTCACGCACCTTCTTCCACAGGGTGTTGGCCAGCAGGGCCGAGGTGTTGGTATCAGCCAGCTGCGGCAGCTGACCATCGGCATACTGGCTACGCAGGGCGCCGTTGACCCACAGGTTGTCCTGCTTGGCCTTGGCCGGCCAGGTCTGGTAGTCGGCCGGGATGTTCAGCCCCCAGGGCTTGAAGGCGTTCTCGACGCCGACCAGGCTGTCGACCAGATCCGGATTGTGGCGCTTGAGCACGTCGACCATGGTGGTGTTCTCAACCCAGGCCAGACCCTCGGCGGTGTAGATCTCCGGGCGGTAGTCCTTGGTGTAGAAGCGGTCGGTCATCAGGCGGCGCGAGGCGTTCATGATGAAGATCTGGAAGGCCGTCTCGCCGAAGGCGAAGCCATCCGGACGCACGGTCTCGGCCAGCATGCCGACCAGGGTGTCGATCTTCTCGATGTCGTTGCCGTAGATGCGCTTGAGGTTGGCCAGGGTGGCCGGATCGGTGGTCAGGTCCTCGAACTTGGTGATCGGATTGAGGCCGATCTCGCGGCGGAACTCGTTGTAGCGCGGTACACCGCGCTCGCGGTCACGCAGCACGTCGATGGTCGCCAGGTCGATGTTACCGACCAGCGGAATCGACAGGTTGCGCAGGAAGTTCGGGTAGTTGTTGAGGGTCAGCGAGCCCGGGTTGGTGATGCCGAAGGAGTACCACAGGCGCTCCGGGTGTTCGCCGTTGAGCAGGCTCTCGGCATCGCGGTCACGGGTGTTCTGCAGCGGCACACTGCGCGAGATGATGTTGGAGCCGATGTCGTAGACATCGACCTTGTCGCGCATCAGCGGGTGCATGCGGTAGACCGCAACGAACTCCTCGGTGAGGGTGTAAGGCACGCCGTAGTTGTTCGGGTTGGTCGAACCGACGATACCGGCCAGGGCATGGTCGATGGCCGAGCTGCCGGCCTGGCTGCCGTCGATGCCGAGGATGCGCAGGACGAAGGAGTTGGAGCTGGCCAGGTCCTCCTGCAGCATGCGCGCCTCTTCCTGGTACTTGTCGCGGTTCGGGCCGGAGCCCAGCAGGCCCCACCAGTTGGCGTACATGGCACGCTCGGTGACCGGGTTGGCGATCACCGCCGGGGTCCATTCCACGGTGTGGATCTTGGCCATCAGCGCGGCGTTGACCAGGCGTGCGTGGTCGTACAGCCACTGGTCGTCCTTGTCCGGATACTTCTGCTTGAGCATCGCCGCGATGGCGTTGTGCTCCTTGGTGAACAGCTGGTGCAGCATGCTCAGGCCGACCCACCAGTTCTCGTTGAAGCCGGTGATCGGCTTGCCACTGATGAAATCGGTCGGCAGGGTGCCGTCCGGATTGATCTTCAGCTTGCCATCGACGAAGGCACGGACCTTGTCGTTGGTGTCCTTGTTGCTGCCGTACAGCTGCGAACCGTCCCACCAGTGAGTGTTGTGGTTGCGGTAAGTGGCCGGCTTGCCGGCTTCGGCTGCGGTACGGGTCGGGTCGGCCTGGGTACGGCGCACGGAGAGGTTGCCGGAGCCGAGCACGTCGCCAGCCGGCAGCGGTACCTGGATCGGATTGGCTTCGGCGTTGGGGCCGTGCTCGACCCAGTCATGCACCATGAACTGGATCCAGGAGGCGGCGATGAAGTTGAGGCTGGGCGCCGGCTTGAACTCGCCACGGGCCATCAGCACGTTACTCACTTCCCGCGGGTTGGGGCTGAGCAGGGTATCGGCTTCGGTCTCGCCATGGGTCACGGCGGGGTTCACGTTGCGCCCGAAACGGCGGTAAACGGAGCCCTCGGCCGGGTTGGAAAGGATGTTGCAGGTACCGTCCTCGGTACGCGCGACCTGGCTGCGCGCATCACAGGTGATGGTGGCGTTGGCGGTAGGCAGGTTGTCGACGTCGAACAGGTTCTCCTTGAACAGCACGTCGCGCTCGAGCGCGAGTGTGATCAGGCCGGCGTAGATGCCCAGAGTGCCGAACTTGACCAAGCTCGGCCACGTGACCCAAACAGACATGGCGTAATCTCCCGATTCTTCTTGTACTAATAAGTGGGGCGCCGGTTTTCCGGCTGGCGGGAGATTAGGGATTGCTCGCCCCCCATCCACCCTCCTGCGGGAGGGGGATGGTCGAATTCAGCTGCCGCGCTGCTGCATGGCGAGGATGGCCTCGGTGCGGCCGGAAAGGTTGAGCTTCGAGTAGATGTTCTTCAGGTGCCATTTGGTGGTGGACAGCGCAATGCCGGTGCTGGCGCTGATCTCCGTGTTGGACAGCCCGCGTAGCAAGCAGGCGAAGATCTCCGCCTCCTTCTCGGTCAGCTGGCTCACCAGGCTGGCCAGTGGTGCCTCCTGCGGCCGGCTCTCGGCCAGGAGAAACTCGGCATAGGCCTCGCTGTACGCCTCGGGCACCTGCAGCCGGCCGGCGCGCAGCAGGCCGAACACGGCCTCGGCGAAGCCGGGCGCCTCATCGAACACCGAGCGGTTGATGTTGACGATGCCGAAGCGCTCGACCAGTTGCAGCAGCGCCTTGACCTGCTGCTCCTCGCTCAGCTGCGGCGCCTCCAGCACCAGCAGATTGGCCTCCACCACCAGCGCCCGCGCCTTCATTTCGCTCTTGTGCAGCGACTGCGCCAGTACCTTGAGGATGCGACAGGCACGCGGCTGCGCGCCGCGTGCGACCAGCCAGTAGACCGCTGCCAGCCCGTAGCGCTCCCAGCACTCGTCGTAGGGCTGCACCCTCTCCCACTCGCCGGTGGCCAGCCGCTCCTCGATACCCAGACGCTGGGCCAGGGCATCCAGCGCCGCCGGGCGGCCGTCGAGAAAGGCCTGACGCATGCTTTCCTGCGCCACCTGGCTGGCGAAGCGTGCGTAGTTGCCAAGCTGCAGGATGCGCGACAGCTGCTCCAGCAGACGACCGGCCCGGCCCGGCGACTGGCGCCGGTAGAGCAGGCGCGACAGGGTGATGTGCACCGTGGCGATGGTCTCGGTGGCAGAAGACGAGGTGACCATGGCCATCAGGTCCTCGCACAGCTGCTGGGCCGCGGCCAGCTGGTTCTGTTCGTACAGCGCCACCACCATGGCCGTGGCGCGATTGACCCAGGCCGGCGACGAGCGCTGGGTGCGCTGGTAGTCCTGACAGACATCCTTGCGCGCGCAGGTCGGGCGCCCGGCGTTGCGATGGCACAGGGCGATGATCAGGTCGGCGTAGCTCTCCAGAAACAGCTGGCCGGTCTGCGCCAGAAGCGCCTTGGCCTCCAGCGCCAGGCCGATGGAGCGTTCCAGGCGGCCGTGCATCAGGTGGTGATAGGCAAGGATCGTCAGGTGCAGGGCGCGCGTATCGGAACTCACGCCCGCCTCCAGCAGCCCTGGCCAGCGCCCCTCCGGGTCGAACGCCAGGTCGTGCTGGAACAGCTCCAGGTTGAGCGCCAGCACCTGCCGCCGCGGCTCCTCCAGCCCCTCCCGACCGGCACTGTACGTCGCCAGCTCGTCCAGGCAGTAACGCGCCTGATGGAAGCGCCGGGACAGGGTCAGGGCCAGAATCATCGGCACCAGCAGACGCGGACTCTCGCGCAGCTGCACCTCGCTGAGCGGCTCCAGCCACTTCAGCACCTCGGCGAAATGCCCCGTGCGCACCCAGAGGTCGCAGGCCTCCTCCAGCAGCGCCTGGAACAGCGCCGGCTCGCCGCAGCGCTGGGCATGCTGCAGGGCCGGCTCCAGCTCGCCACGCTGGCGGAACACCAGCGCGGCGCGTCCATGCAGCCGCGGCACCTCCAGCGGCTTGTGCAGGGACAGACGCTTGACCAGGAAATCATGCAGCAAGGCGTGGTAGCGGTAGCAGCCGGGCTGTTCGGCCACCGGCAACATGAACAGCTCGCGGGCGGCCAGGTCCTCCAGCAGCAGTGCCGAGCCGCTGCGCTCCAGCACGTGGTCGCAGAGCTCGCCGTCGAACCGCTCAAACAGTGCGCAGCTGAGCAGGAAGTCATGCATATGCGGCGACAGGCGCTTGAGTACCACATGACCGAAGTAATCGACGATCTCCGGCTGGCTGCCATTGAAGCGTTCCAGCGCCACGGTGCCGAAACGCGCATAGGCCAACAGCGCCACCTTGACCCCCGCCATCCAGCCCTCGGTCATCGCCATCAGCCCGTCGACATAGTCGGCGCTGAGTTCGGGGCCACCCAGGTGGGCATTGAGCTGCTGGATCTGGGTCGGCGACAGGCGCAGGTCGTGCTGGTCGATGTACAGCAGCTTGTTTTCCAGCTTCAGACGACTGAGCGAGAAGCCCGGGTGGTTGCGCCCGGAGAGAATCACCCGTACGGGGCCTTCCAGCCGCTCCAGCATGGCCAGCAGCGCGTCGAGAATGGTCGGCTGGTTGATAAACTGGAAATCGTCCAGCACCACATAGAGGCGCGTATCGATACGGTTCAGCGCGTCGGCCAGGTACTCGCCCACCACCCCAGGCGCCTGGTACATCTCGGCGGCGAAGGGGTTGAACCAGGACACGTCGAAATCCTCGACCTGGGCGCGAATGGCTTCGGCGAGGTGACGAAAGAAGCGCACCGGCTCGTTGTCACGTGCCTGCAGTGGGTAATGCACCACACTGCCGGGCGCGCGCGATGCCTGCCAGTGCGCCAGCAGGGTCGACTTGCCGGAGCCGGCCGGTGCCAGCAGCACGGTCAGGGGAAACTGCTCGCAGTGCCGGAGCAGCTCGAGCAGCTCTTCGCGGGCAAAGCCGGGCGGCGCCAGAGGCGGTTTGCGATCGTCCATTGCATGATCCTGTCAGGCTTATTTTTATTGTTGAACGGCAGGTATCTGGCGACCGATGATAACGGCTCGCCGAGGGGAAGTTTCGAAATGTTTCACGCTTCGGACAGCGGGCAAGGGTGGACCAGCACGCAGATCATCACATGGGCGCGCCATGCAGCGAGCAATTGCGGTATGGTTGGCGGCGCCCGCTGAGTGCGGGCCTGACCGATGCGAGCCAGCAGAGCTCACACGCACATAAGAAGGACACCGGGGGATAGATGCATTGAGCGCAACCAGCACCCGCCTGCCCGCCTGGCTGCAGCGCCACGGCGTGACAGCACTCTGCCTGTTGGTGGTGCTGCTGATCACCCTCAGTCTGACCCGCCAGAGCGTCGACCTCCTGCGTCTGCTGCGCAGCAGCGCCACCACGACCGAGCCTGCGGCCGCCCTGGAGCAGCGCCAGGCACCCTCGCTGACGCGCCTGCAGTACCTGTTCGGCACCCCGGCACTGCCTCCGGGCAGCGCACAGAACGCCCCTCCGACCAAGCAGCAGATGACCCTGCTGGCTAGCTTCGTCAACCCGGACGCACAGCGCTCGACGGCCATCATCCAGATCGCCGGCGACAAGCCCAAGCGCGTCGGCGTGGGTGACGAAATCAATTCCAGCACCCGCCTGCATGCGGTGCACAAGGACCACGTGGTACTGGATCGCGGCGGCCGCGAAGAGAGCCTGCACTTCCCCGCCATCCGCCAGCCCTCGCTGATGTCCTCGACCTACAACCCGCAGGAACCCACCGCCCTGCAACTGGAACAACTGCAGGACGAGGACGTACAGGCCCTGCAGGAGCGCATACAGACCCTTCAACAACGCATGGAAGGCGAAGGCGACATGCCGCAGCCGGACGCGCCGGAAGCCGAATAGCCCATGACTGATCGCACATTCCTCTCGCCCAAACGCCTGCCTCTCGTCCTGCTGCTGGCCGCAGGCTGCCTCGGTGCCCCCTTGCCCGTGGCGTTCGCCGCCCAACCTGCGGCGGCGGTCACTCAGGGCGCCGAGACCTGGACCATCAACATGAAGGACGCCGACATTCGCGACTTCATCGACCAGGTGGCGGAAATATCCGGCGAGACCTTCGTGGTCGACCCGCGCGTCAAGGGCCAAGTGACGGTGATCTCCAAGCATCCGCTGGGCCTGGAAGAGGTCTACCAGCTGTTCCTCTCGGTCATGAGCACCCATGGCTTCAGCGTGCTGGCCCAGGGCGACCAGGCGCGCATCGTGCCGGTGACCGAGGCCCGCAGCGCCGCCAACAGCAGCAACAGCGCGCCGGATGACGTGCAGACCGAACTGATCCAGGTGCAGCACACCTCGGTCAACGAACTGATCCCGCTGATCCGTCCGCTGGTGCCGCAGAATGGCCATCTGGCCGCGGTGGCCGCCTCAAACGCGCTGATCATCAGCGACCGCCGCGCCAACATCGAACGCATCCGCCAACTGATCAACGATCTCGATGCCCAGGGCGGCGGCGACTACAACGTGATCAACCTGCAGCACGCCTGGGTACTGGACGCCGCCGAGGCCCTGAACAGTGCGGTTATGCGCAACGAGCGCAAGGATGGTGCCGGCACCCGGGTGATCGCCGACGCGCGCACCAATCGCCTGATCATCCTCGGCCCGCCAGCCGCGCGCCAGCGCCTGGCCAACCTGGCACACTCGCTCGACATTCCCAGCACCCGCTCGGCCAACGCCCGGGTGATCCGCCTGCGCCACAGTGACGCCAAGAGCCTGGCCGAGACCCTCGGCGACGTAGCCGAAGGGCTGAAGACACCGGAAGGTGGCGAGGCCGCCAACAGCAAGCCGCAGAACATCCTGATCCGCGCCGACGAGAGCCTCAACGCCCTGGTCCTGCTGGCCGAGCCGGATACCGTGGCAACCCTGGAGGAAATCGTACGCAACCTCGACGTACCGCGCGCCCAGGTAATGGTCGAGGCCGCCATCGTCGAGATCTCCGGCGATATCAGCGACGCCCTCGGCGTGCAGTGGGCGGTGGACGCCCGCGGCGACAGCGGCGGCCTGGGCGGGGTCAACTTCGGCAATACCGGCCTGTCGGTGGGCACCGTGCTGCGCGCCATCCAGGAAGACAAGATTCCCGACAACCTGACCCTGCCCGATGGCGCCATCATCGGCATCGGTACCGACAGCTTTGGCGCGCTGATCACCGCCCTCTCCTCCAACAGCAAGAGCAACCTGCTGTCGACGCCCAGCCTGCTGACCCTGGACAACCAGCAGGCGGAGATCCTGGTGGGCCAGAACGTGCCGTTCCAGACCGGTTCCTACACCACCGATGCCTCGGGCGCGAACAACCCCTTCACCACCATCGAGCGCGAAGACATCGGCGTGACCCTCAAAGTCACCCCGCACATCAACGACGGCGCCACCCTGCGCCTGGAGGTGGAACAGGAGATTTCCTCGATCGCCCCCAGCGCCGGCGTCAACGCCCAGGCGGTGGACCTGGTGACCAACAAGCGCTCGATCAAGAGCGTGATTCTCGCCGACGACGGCCAGGTCATCGTGCTCGGCGGCCTGATCCAGGACGACGTCACCAGCACCGACTCCAAGGTGCCGCTGCTAGGCGACATCCCGCTGATCGGCCGCCTGTTCCGCTCGACCAAGGACACCCATATCAAGCGCAACCTGATGGTCTTCCTGCGCCCGACCGTGGTCCGCGACCGCGCCGGCATGGCCACCCTGTCGGGCAAGAAGTTCAACGACATCAGCGTGCTGGGCGCCGACGAGGACGGCAACAGCACTCTGCCGGGCGATGCCGTGCGCCTGTTCGACAAGCCCGGGGCAGCCGCCATCGACCTGCGCAAGGCCGAGGAGTGAAATCGGGGGCAATGAAAAACGCCGCTCGATGAGCGGCGTTTTCGTTTTACAGCGCGGCCAGGCCGCGCGCCAGATCGGCCTTGAGGTCCGCGACATCCTCCAGACCCACGGCGACGCGGATCAGGTTGTCGCGGATGCCGGCGTTGGCCCGCTCCTGCGGCGACAGACGACCGTGGGAGGTGGTCGCCGGATGGGCGATGGTGGTCTTGGTGTCACCCAGGTTGGTGGTGATCGAAATGACTTTCGTCGCATCGATGAAGCGCCACGCCGCCTCTTTACCGCCCTTGACCTCGAAGCTCACCACCGCACCGAAGGCACTCTGCTGCCGCTTGGCCAGCTCGTGCTGCGGGTGGCTGGGCAGCCCGGCGTAGTAGACCTTGTCGATGCCTGGCTGAGTCTCCAGCCACTGTGCCAGTGCCAGCGCACTGGCGCTGTGGGCCTGCATGCGCACACGCAGGGTCTCCAGCCCCTTGAGGAACATCCAGGCATTGAATGGGCTGAGGGTCGGCCCGGCGGTCCGCAGGAAGCCCACCACCGCCTCCATCTCGGCCTTGCGCCCGGCAACCACACCGCCGAGGCCGCGGCCCTGGCCATCGATGTACTTGGTCGCCGAGTGCATGATGATGTCCGCACCGAGCTTCAGCGGCTGCTGCAGCGCCGGCGTGCAGAAGCAGTTGTCGACCACCAGCAGCGCCTTGTGGGCATGGGCGATCTCGGCCAGAGCGGCGATATCCACCAGCTCGGCCAGCGGGTTGGATGGCGACTCGACGAACAGCAACTTGGTGTTGGGCTTGAACGCCGCCTCCCAGGCTGCCAGATCGGCCAGCGGCGGGTAATCCACCTCGATGCCGAAACGCTTGAGGTACTTCTCGAACAGGCTGATGGTCGAGCCGAACACGCTGCGCGACACCAGCACATGGTCGCCGGCGCTGCACTGGCTCATCACGATGGCCAGGATCGCGGCCATGCCGGACGCGGTGGCCACCGCCTGCTCGGCGCCTTCCAGAGCGGCAATGCGCTCCTCGAAGGCGCGCACGGTCGGGTTGGTGTAGCGCGAGTAGACGTTGCCCGGCTGCTCGCCGGCAAAGCGCGCGGCGGCGTCGGCGGCGCTGCGGAACACATAGCTGGAGGTGAGGAACATGGCCTCGCCATGCTCACCCTCCGGCGTGCGATGCTGGCCGGCACGCACCGCCAGGGTGTCGAAGCCGACACCTTCGAGGTCGCTGTCCAGCCGCCCCGCTTCCCACTCCAGACTCATTGTGCAGCCCTCAGTCGTTGTGCAGGTCGATGATGGCGCTGGCGGTGTGCACCTTGACCTTGGCGGCGTCGTTGCGCGCCTGCTCGATCCTGTTCAGGTAGGCCTCGTTGACGTCACCGGTGACGTACTGGCCGTCGAACACCGCGCAGTCGAAGTGCTCGATCTTGACCTTGCCGCCGCCGACCGCTTCCTTGAGGTCGTCCAGATCCTGGTACACCAGCCAGTCTGCACCGATCAGCTCGGCCACTTCTTCGGTGGTGCGGCCATGGGCGATCAGCTCGTGGGCGCTCGGCATGTCGATGCCATACACGTTCGGATAACGCACGGCCGGGGCCGCGGAGCAGAAGTAGACGTTCTTGGCGCCGGCTTCGCGGGCCATCTGGATGATCTGCTTGCAGGTGGTGCCGCGCACGATGGAGTCGTCCACCAGCATCACGTTCTTGCCGCGGAACTCCAGGTCGATGGCGTTGAGCTTCTGGCGTACCGATTTCTTGCGCGCGGCCTGCCCCGGCATGATGAAGGTACGGCCGATGTAGCGGTTCTTGACGAAGCCTTCGCGGAACTTCACGCCCAGCTGGTTGGCCAGCTCGAGGGCGGAGGTGCGGCTGGTATCCGGGATCGGAATGACCACGTCGATGTCGTGATCCGGGCGCTCGCGCTGGATCTTCTCGGCCAGCTTCTCGCCCATGCGCAGGCGCGCCTTGTACACCGACACGCCGTCCATCAGCGAATCCGGGCGAGCCAGATAGACGTGCTCGAAGATGCACGGCGAGTACTGCGGGTTGGAGGCGCACTGGCGGGTATGCAGCTTGCCATCCTCGGTGATGTACACCGCTTCGCCCGGCGCCAGGTCGCGGATCAGGCTGAAACCGAGCACGTCGAGCGCGACGCTCTCGGAGGCAATCATGTACTCCACACCCTCGTCGGTGTGACGCTGGCCGAAGACGATCGGGCGGATCGCGTGCGGGTCGCGGAAGCCGACCACGCCGTAGCCGGTGATCATCGCCACCACGGCATAGCCACCACGGCAGCGGGCGTGTACGCCGGCGACGGCGGCAAACACGTCTTCCTCGGTCGGCTGCAGCTTGCCGCGCACCGCCAGCTCATGGGCGAACACGTTGAGCAGCACTTCCGAGTCGGAGTTGGTGTTGACGTGGCGCAGGTCGGACTCGTAGATCTCGCGCGACAGCTGCTCGACGTTGGTCAGGTTGCCGTTGTGCGCCAGGGTGATGCCGTACGGCGAGTTGACGTAGAACGGCTGCGCCTCGGCGGAGCTGGAGCTGCCGGCGGTGGGATAGCGCACGTGGCCGATGCCGACGTGGCCCACCAGGCGCTGCATGTGGCGTTGCTGGAACACATCGCGCACCAGGCCGTTGTCCTTGCGCAGGAACAGACGCCCGTCGTGGCTGGTGACGATGCCGGCAGCGTCCTGGCCGCGATGCTGGAGCACGGTAAGGGCGTCATACAGGGACTGATTGACGTTGGACTTACCGACGATACCGACGATGCCGCACATGTGACGCAACCTCTGTGTTGTGAATCGGGAAACCTATGGGCGCTCGGGCAGCACAGGCTGCGAGAGCACGTCCTTGAACGGTAGTTCAGGCGTATCAGTGATGCCGCTGGCAAGCCACTGACTGGTCAGGTTGAGAATCAGGTTCTTCGACCAGTCCGCCACCATCAGAAAATGCGGCAGCAGGGTCGACTGCTGCCACCACTGATCCTGTTGCACCGGTGCCAGGCTCACCAGCCCCACCAGTACCACCACCAGCAGGGCCCCGCGCGCCGCGCCGAAGACCATGCCGAGAAAACGATCGGTGCCCGACAGGCCGGTTACCCGGATCAGCTCACCGATGAGGAAGTTGATCAGCGCCCCGACCAGCAGGGTCACTACGAAGAGAATGGCGCACGCGGCGATGACGCGCATCGACGGCGTCTCGATGAAATCCGTCAGGTGCTGCGACAGGGCACCGCCGAACATCCAGGCGACCACGCCGGCGATGATCCAGGTCAGCAGCGACAGGGCCTCCTTGAAGAAGCCACGGCGCAGGCTGATCAGACTGGAGATGGCGATGATGGCGATGATCGCCCAATCGACCCAAGTGAATGCCACGTTGCTGCCTACAGACGGGAAAGGCGGCGAATTCTAACAGAGCGCGCCCGGCCGGGTAAGCCGGGGCGCCATCCGGAGATCAGCCGTTTTCCGGCTGGAAACGGACAACAAAACCGTTGAGCTTCTGCTGGCGATTGAGCTGGTCGCGCAAACGGTCGGCCTCGGCGCGCTCGATCACCGGCCCGACGAACACCCGGTTCATGCCGTCGAAGCTACGGATGTAGGCGTTGTAGCCCTTGCTGCGCAGAGTCTGCTGCAGCTTCTCGGCCCCGGCACGGCTGGACAGGCTGGCCAGCTGCACCGACCAGCTGACAGGCAGATTGTTGGCATCCAGGCCGCTGGCGGCCTTCTCTTCGACTTTCTGCGGCACCACTGCCTGCGGCTGCGCAGGTTGCGCCACGGCAGCCGGCGGCGCGACATCCGCCAGCGCTTCAGCGGGCGTCTGCGGTACCGGCTCCACGGGCGGCACTTCATCTTCGGCCACCGGTTCGGGTACGCTCACCGGTTCAAGTTCGATCTGCGGCATGACCGGGCGCTCGGGCATGGCGGGGGCATCCACGCTGACCTGGCGCAGCTCATCCTCGCGGGAAAACAGCATGGGCAGGAAGATCACCGCCAGCGCTACCAGCACCAGCGCGCCGACTATCCGCTGCTTGAGCCCCTTATCCAGCACCGCCATCGCCTGCCTCCGCCTGTTGGCTGAGCCACTCCAGGGCTTCAGCCACGCAATAGAAAGATCCGAACACGAGAATCTCGTCATCCTCGCTCGCCCGGCCACACTGTACCAGCAATGCCTCGGCGACGCTGGAGCAGGCGCACACCTCGGTACCCAGGTTGCGCAATGCGGCCTCCAGTTCACCGGCAGAGCGGCTACGCGGACTGTCCAGTGGCGTCACGGCCCAGGCCTGGATATCGACCTGCAGCGGCGCCAGTACGCCGCTCAGATCCTTGTCCGCCAGCAGGCCGAACACCGCCAGGCGCCGCCCCTTGAGCGGGCGCGCCGCCAGGCGCGACGCGAGATATTCGGCGGCATGCGGGTTGTGACCGACATCGAGCAGCAGGCGCAATGACTTGCCTTGCCAGTTCAGCTGACGCCGCTCCAGGCGCCCGCTCACCCGCGTGGCGCGCAGCGCATGCGCCAGGCGCTCGGGCTGCCAGGCCATATCCAGCGCCGCATAGGCCTGCAGGGCCAGTGCGGCATTCTCCATCGGCAGGTCCAGCAACGGCAGGTCATGCAACTCCAGCACCCGCCCGTCGGCAGTCAGGCCGCGCCAGTGCCAGTTTCTCTCGCCCACTGCCAGGTCGTAATCGCGGCCTCGTAGAAACAGCGGGCAATCCAGCTCAGCCACCCTCTGCAGCAGTGGCAGCGGCGGATCGAGGTCGCCACACAGCGCCGGCTTGCCCTGGCGCAGAATGCCGGCTTTCTCGAAGGACACCGACTCACGGGAGTCACCCAGCCACTCGGCATGATCCAGGCCGATGCTGGTGACCAGCGCCAGGTCGGCATCGACCAGGTTGACCGCATCCAGCCGCCCGCCGAGACCGACCTCGAGCACCACGGCATCCAGACTGGCGCGCTCGAACAGCCAGAAGGCCGCCAGAGTGCCCATCTCGAAGTAGGTCAGGGATATTTCTTCACGCCCCGCCTCGACAGCGGCAAAGGCCGTGCACAGCTCGTCATCGGAGGCATCGCGGCCCTGCAACTG
This sequence comes from Aquipseudomonas alcaligenes NBRC 14159, assembly GCF_000467105.1. GTDB lineage: Bacteria > Pseudomonadota > Gammaproteobacteria > Pseudomonadales > Pseudomonadaceae > Aquipseudomonas > Aquipseudomonas alcaligenes. The sequence continues at coordinate 109,589 of NZ_BATI01000027.1, read as the reverse complement.
CACGCGCTCGTTGTAGCGCAGCAGATGGGGCGAGCTGTAGACGCCGACCCTGAGACCCTGCTCACGCAGCAACGAGGCCAGGAAAGCGCAGGTGGAACCCTTGCCGTTGGTGCCGGTGACGGTGATCACCAGCGGCGCCGGCTTGCCCAGGCCAAGCCGACGAGCCACCTCGCGCGAACGCTCCAGTCCCATGTCGATGGCACTGGGGTGCAGTTGCTCCAGGTAACTCAGCCAGTCGGCAAGGGATCGGCTCATGCAGTGGCCGCAGGGGTCGGCAGATGCTGCAGCTGCGCCAGCAGACGAGCCAGGCGCGGCCGCAGTTCATTGCGGTGGATGATCATGTCGATGGCGCCATGCTCCAGCAGGAACTCGCTGCGCTGGAAACCTTCCGGCAGCTTCTCGCGCACGGTCTGCTCGATCACTCGCGGCCCGGCAAAACCGATCAGCGCACGCGGCTCGGCAACGATCACGTCACCGAGCATCGCCAGGCTGGCGGATACACCACCGTAGACCGGGTCGGTCAGCACGGAGATGAAAGGAATACCTTCTTCGCGCAGGCGCGCCAGCACTGCACTGGTCTTGGCCATCTGCATCAGCGAGATCAGCGCCTCCTGCATGCGCGCACCGCCGGAAGCGGCGAAACACACCAGCGGGCAGCGCTTTTCCAAGGCGACGTTGGCGGCACGCACGAAACGCTCGCCGACGATGGCGCCCATGGAACCGCCCATGAAGCTGAACTCGAAGGCGCAGGCCACGATGGGCATGCCCTGCAGCTTGCCGCTCAGGGCAATCAGCGCATCCTTCTCGCCGGTCTCCTTCTGCGCGGCCGCCAGACGATCCTTGTACTTCTTGCTGTCACGGAACTTCAGGCGGTCCACCGGCTCCAGCTCAGCACCCAGCTCGTCGCGGCCATCCTGATCGAGGAACAGATCGAGACGCGCGCGCGCATCGATGCGCATGTGGTGGTTGCACTTGGGGCAGACGTCGAGGGTCTTTTCCAGTTCAGGGCGATAGAGCACGGCATCGCAGGACGGGCACTTGTGCCAGAGCCCTTCGGGGACCGAGCTCTTCTTGACCTCGGAACGCATGATCGAGGGGATCAGTTTTTCTCTCAGCCAGTTGCTCATGCTTACTCTCCGTAGCTGTTGCGGCGGGCCTTGCGGCGACCCGGGCGAATCTGATTCAGGCCCTCGGTGGCTGTCACCACCCTCGGGCAGGGGCACAATGGCTTATGGACGGCAGGCATCCGGCCGTCGTCACATCAGTTGCCACGTGCCGCGCGAATGAACGCGCCGACCTTCTCCACATCCTTGACGCCCTTGCTCGCCTCCACCCCGCCGCTGACATCCACCGCGTACGGGCGCACTCGGCTGACGGCTTCGGCCACATTGTCCGGACGCAGGCCGCCGGCCAGGATCAGCGGCTTGCTCAGCGCCTGCGGAATCAGAGACCAGTCGAACGCCTCGCCGGTTCCCCCGGGAACGCCCTCGACATAGGCGTCCAGCAGAATGCCCTGGGCACTGGGATAACGCGCCACCTGAGCGGCGATATCGTCACCGGCCTTGACCCGCAGCGCCTTGATGTAGGGGCGCCCGAACGCCTCGCACTGCTGTACCGACTCATCGCCGTGGAACTGCAGCAGATCCAGCGGCACGCTGGCGAGGATGCGTTCCAGCTCACTGCGCTCGGCGTCGACGAACAGGCCAACGGAGGTCACGAAGGGCGGCAGCGCGGCGAGGATCGCGCGCGCCTGCTCGATATCCACCGCCCTCGGACTCTTGGCATAAAACACCAAACCGATGGCATCAGCACCCGCCGCAGCGGCGGCCAAGGCATCCTCGAGCCGGGTGATTCCGCAGATTTTGACGCGAACGGCAGTCAACGTGCAGGCACCTTCTGGAAAACAAAATCCGATGTTAACAAAGCCACGAAGCAGTTTCAGCCGAAGCTTTGCGGCAGCGCGGAGAGAAAATGCGGCCCCAAGTAACGCTGCGGCAGCTCGAACTCCTGCGGGTACTCCACCTGAACCAGATACAGGCCGTAGGGATGGGCAGTGACGCCGCCGGCACGCCGGTCACGTGCGGCCAGCACCTCGGCCACCCAGCCTGGCTCGCGCTCGCCAGCACCGATGGTCATCAGCACCCCGGCGAAGTTGCGCACCATATGATGAAGGAAGGCATTGGCACGCACGTCGATGACGATGAAGCGGCCGTGCTCGATCACCTCCAGGTGGTGCACCGTTTTCACCGGCGACTTGGCCTGGCACTGCACCGCACGGAACGAGGTGAAGTCGTGGGTGCCGACCAGGTGAGCGGCCGCCTCGCGCATGCGCGCCACATCCAGCGGACGGTGGTTCCAGGTGACTTCCTCGGCCAGGTGCGCCGGGCGGATCGGATCGTTGTAGATCACATAGCGGTAGCGTCGAGCGAAAGCCTTGAAGCGCGCATGGAACTCCGCCGGCATCACCTTGGCCCAGGTCACGCTGATATCAGGCGGCAGGTTGGCATTGCCGCCCATTATCCAGGCCTTGAGCGGGCGCTCGACGCGGGTGTCGAAGTGCACCACCTGGCCGCTGGCATGTACGCCGGCATCGGTGCGCCCGGCGCACATCAGGCTGACCGGCTCGGCCGCGACCTGCGACAACGCCTTTTCCAGCGCCGCCTGCACCGAGGGCACACCGCTCTCCTGGCGCTGCCACCCCCGATAACGTGCGCCCTTGTACTCGATACCCAGGGCAATTCTGGAAACGCCAGGGGCGGCCATTTCGGCCGCCCCTGGTGATGGTGCTTCAGACATGGATCAGCTCAGCTTGGAGATCAGCTCGCGCGCTTCCTGCTGCTGGCCTTCGCTACCCTCGGCGATCACTTCGTCGAGGATGTCGCGGGCACCTTCGCTATCACCCATGTCGATGTAGGCACGAGCCAGGTCCAGCTTGGTAGCGGTCTCGTCGGTACCCGAGAGGAAGTCGAAGTCGTCGTCCATGTCCAGACCTGCTGCGGAAGGGGCGGCTTCGGGCTGCGCAACCGGCAGTTCGTCAGCCAGACCGCTGCTCAGTTCGTTCAGTTCGGCGGATACCTCGTCCAGCTGTGCAGCGAAGCTGTCCTCAGCCGGGGTGGCGGGAGTCTCGTCGGCCAACGACAGATCGAAATCGGCCGGCATGTCCAGCTCGAGATCGCTGCCCGAGGCAGCCGGAGCGACGGGCTCATCATCCAGACTGAGCATGAAGTCGTCTTCGACAGCGGCAGCAGCCGGCTTGCTCTCGGTCTCCAGCTCCAGGCTGAAATCGGCCAGATCGTCGCCGAGCGACAGGCTGTCGCCTGCCCTATCGCCACCCAGATCCAGATCGAACTCCATGTCAGCCGCAGCAGCGCTGGCCGGAGCGGCAGGCGTATCGAAGTCCAGGCCCAGATCATCCAGGGTCGTTTCTGCGACAGCAGCGGGAGCTGCCGGCTCGTCGAGCCCTACATCCAGATCATCCAGGCTCAGGTCGAAGGAGTCATCCAGATCGACCGGCGCGGCGGCAGGCTTGGCAACTGGCTCGTCGAGGGTCAGGTCATCCAGGCTGAAGCTGTCCAGATCGTTGTCGGCGGCAGCAACGGCGGCCCCACCAGCAAAGGCAGCGGCAACCATGGCCGGGTACTTGGCCTTCAGCTGGTCGACGGCACCGGCGGAGCCGCCGATCTCGCGCAGCTCCTGCTCCTGACGGGCAAAGCCATCGCGATCACCAAGCTCGGCGTAGACTTCCATCAGCTTGAGGCGCAGGTCGCCACGTTGCGGCTCGTCATTGAGCGCGTTCTGCAGCAACTCGGCGGCCTGAGTGAACTTGCCGTAGGCGATGTAGATGTCGGCCTCGCCCAGCGCATCGGCGGTCTGTGGAGCAACGCGCTCTTCAGCCTTGTCACGTACCTGGGTGTCGTCGGAGGCATCGTCCAGACCGGCAAAGCTGTCATCCGGCAGATCCATCTCGCTGGCAAAGGAATCGCTGGTCGATTCGGGAGCCAGGCTGCCCTGCAGCTCGGCTTCCTTCATGGCGTTACGACGCGACAGCACCATCAGGCCAATGAGCAGGGCCAGCAGAGCACCACCACCCACGGCGCCAAGCAGCATGGGGTTGGCCAGCAGCTCATCGAGCATGCTCTGCGGCTCGGGCTCCTTGACCACCGGGGCAACCGGTTTGGCCGGTTGTACAGGCTTGGCCGGCTGGACCGGTTTTTCCGCAGCCGGAGCTACCGGTTTCTCGGCAGGCTTGACCGGCTCGCTTTTCACTGCCGGCTCTTCGTAATTGAAGTCAGTAGCCGCCGGTTTCTCGACTGGCTTCACTTCCGCCGGCTTGACCTCGGCAGGCTTGGCCTCGGTGACCGGGGCTGCCGGCTTGACTTCGGCAGCCGGAGTGGCCGGCTGAGCCGGAGCGGCGGCCTTGCCCTGCTGAGCAAGATCGCTCTGCAGCTTGGCCAGCTGATTATCCTTGAGCTCGATCAGACGCTGCAGCTTGTCCACCTGGCTCTGCAGGTCGCTCATGCGCCCTTTCAGCTCCTCGTTTTCACGACGAGTCGAGTCCAGGCTCTCCTTGGTCACAGCCAGCTGGTCGTTGAGCGCCTTGCTGTCGCCCTTGCCCTTCTCGCTGCCCGCAGTGGACTTGCCGGAGTCGGCAGATACCAGTTTCAGACTGTCTTTGCTCTCGGCCTTGGCAGGGGCGGCGCCCGCGCTGTCGCGCTTGGTGGCATCCAGCTGACGCGAGGTGCTGGCCGCTACGCTGCGCCCTTCGCGCCAGGCATTGTTCTGCTCAGAAACCTGAGCCAGCGCTTCAGCCTGGCTACGGCTCTTGATCTGCGCATCGGTGGGCAGACGCAGCACCTGGCCGCTCTTCAGGCGGTTGATGTTGCCGCCGACGAAGGCATTCGGGTTGAGGTCGAGAATCGCCAGCATCGCCTGGTGCACGGTGCCGCTCTGGCGGCTGCTCTGGGCGATTTCCCACAGCGTGTCGCTGGAGGTGGTCTTGTACTGATCCCCTTCGATCTTGCTTGCCGCAGCGGGAGCCGGCGCAGCTGGAGCAGCCGGGCGCATCGGCGCACTGGCCGACGGCGTGACCGGGCGCGGAGTCGGCGCAACGGTCTGCGGACGCGGCGCCGGAGCGGTGGCTACGGGCAGGCGCGGAGCGCTGCTGACCACCGGGGTCGGCGCGTACATCGGCGGATCGAGCAGCAGGGTGTATTCACGCAGCAGGCGGCCATTGGGCCACAGCACTTCGACCAGGAAGTTGACGTAGGGCTCGCGCACCGGCTTGGTGGAGGTGATGCGAATCACGCTCTTGCCGTTGGGCTTGATGACCGGCGTGAACTTGAGGTCAGTCAGGAAGTACTGACGATCGACGCCGGCCTTGTTGAACTCCTCGGGTGACGCCAGGCTGGGGATTACCTCGCCCTGAGCCAGGTCACGCACCTCGAGCAACTCGATTTCCGCTACCAGCGGTTGGCTCAGCGAGGACTGCAGGTCGATCTCTCCCAGTCCTAGTGCATGTGCCGTACCGGAGGTCAGCGCGGAAGCAGCCGCAATTGCCAGCACCAGTTTGCGAACCCGAACCATAGCGTAATCCCTTGTTTTATCTTTTTTTCTCGTTGGACGAGAGGATTTGAAGTGCGCTGCCTGCACCCGCCCGAAAGCGACTCCCCGTCAGCGCACTACCAAAACAGTATTGCCAAGCTAGAATAATTCTTCAAATTTGGGGCTAAGTATCTTTTACAGATAGTGTTTTATCAACAACTCACCAATTTGCACAGCATTGAGCGCAGAGCCTTTTCGCACATTATCTGACGCAATCCACAAATTAAGCTCCGCCGGATCGTCCAGCCCGGCCCGCAGGCGCCCGACATACAACTCATCCTGCCCCACTGCATCGCCGACCACGGTCGGATAGTCGCCGGTTTCGACCAGCTCGACAGCGGACTGCTGCGCCAACAAGGCAGCGACAGCCGGCACATCCACCGGCTTATCGGTCTCTAGACAGACCGCCAGGCTATCGCCGAAGAATACCGGCGCCAGACTGCAGCTGACCGAAACCTTCAGGCCCTCGATACCCAGCACCTGCTTCAGCTCTGTGGCCACCCGCCGTTCGAGTCGGGCATGACCGCCCTCCTCCAGCGCCCCCACCTGAGCCAACAGGTTGAACGCCACCTGGCGATCCAACAACTGCGGCTCCAGCGGGCGCATGTTGAGCAACTCGGTAGTCTGCCGGGCCAGTTCGGCAATACCGGCACGCCCCAGAGTAGACACCGCCAACGCGGCATTGAGGACGACCCGACGCAGGCCGAGCTGATCGCGCAGCGGCCCCAGCACGGCAGCCAGAACGGTGGCGGCCGGCGCCGGACTGCTCAACAGATAGGGCGCATGCACGCCCGCCAGCGCTTCGGCATTGGCCTCCGGAACGATCGGCAACGCCTGCGCCAGCGCGCCACTCAGGTCAATCACCGAACAACCCGCCGCAACAGCCTTGTCGGCATACTGCCGGCTGACTTCTTCACCAGCGGCGAAGAATGCCAGCCCCACTTGAGTGAAATCGAAGCCAGCAAGCTCACGCACCCGCAGATTCTTGCCACGGAAGGGCACGGACTGCCCCGCGGAATCGCCACCCGCCAACAGGTGCAGGTTACCGACCGGGAACTCGCGCTCCTCGAGCAGCTGCACCAGGGCCTCGCCAACGGTGCCGGTGGCGCCGATCACGGCGAGATCAACAGTCTTGGACATCGAGAAACCTCTAGAAACACCTCATGGAGCGGCACTCTACCCGTACGGCCCGGAAAATAAAAAGGGCCGGTCTCAGACCGGCCCTTCTCAATCCAGCTGAACGATCAACGCTCCAGCAGGATGCGCAGCATGCGCCGCAGCGGCTCGGCCGCACCCCACAGCAGCTGGTCGCCGACGGTGAAGGCACCAAGGTACTGCGAGCCCATGTTGAGCTTGCGCAGACGGCCGATCGGTACGCTCAGGGTACCGGTGACGGCAGTCGGGCCGAGGTCGCGGATGCTGGCTTCGCGGGTATTCGGCACCAGCTTGACCCAGGGGTTGTGCTGGCTGATCAGGCCTTCGATGTCGGCCAGCGGCACATCCTTGTTCAGCTTGATGGTCAGCGCCTGGCTGTGGCAGCGCATGGCGCCGATGCGCACGCACAGACCATCCACCGGGATCGGGCTCTTGATCCGGCCAAGGATCTTGTTGGTCTCGGCCTGGCCCTTCCACTCTTCGCGGCTCTGGCCGTTCGGCAGTTCCTTGTCGATGTAGGGGATCAGGCTGCCGGCCAGCGGCACGCCGAAGCTATCTACCGGGAAGCCTTCGCCACGCATGGTCTCGGCAACCTTGCGGTCGATGTCGAGGATGGCACTGGCCGGGTTGGCCAGATCATCGGCCACGGCGCCGTGGATGGCGCCCATCTGCTTGATCAGCTCGCGCATGTTCTGAGCGCCGGCACCGGAGGCCGCCTGGTAGGTCATGGCGCTCATCCACTCGACCAGGCCGGCTTCGTACAAGCCGCCCAGAGCCATCAGCATCAGGCTGACGGTGCAGTTGCCGCCGATGTAGTTCTTGGTGCCGGCGTCCAGCGACTGGTCTATCACCTTGCGGTTGACCGGGTCCAGCACGATGACCGAGTCATCAGCCATGCGCAGGCTGGAGGCCGCGTCGATCCAGTAGCCGTTCCAGCCGGCTTCGCGCAGCTTGGGGAAGACTTCGTTGGTGTAGTCGCCGCCCTGGCAGGTCAGGATCACGTCGAGGCTCTTCAGCTCGTCGATGCTGTAGGCATCCTTCAGCGGGGCGACGTCCTTGCCAATCGCCGGACCCTGGCCGCCGACGTTGGAAGTGGTGAAGAACACCGGCTCGATCAGGTCGAAGTCACGCTCTTCCAGCATGCGCTGCATGAGCACGGAACCGACCATACCGCGCCAACCGATCAGACCTACACGTTTCATAACACTCGTACCTCGATAAGCAGCCCCGCCCTAGCGTGGCGGGGCTGGAAAGATTACAGGCTGCGCAGCGCCTCGACTACCGCATCACCCATGGCGGCGGTACCGACCTTGGTCTTGCCTTCCGACCAGATATCGCCGGTGCGCAGGCCCTGATCCAGCACCTTGCTCACCGCCAGCTCGATGGCATCGGCGGCGGCGGACTGGTTGAAGCTGTAGCGCAACATCATCGACACCGAGAGGATGGTCGCCAGCGGGTTGGCGATGCCCTTGCCGGCGATGTCCGGCGCCGAGCCGTGGCAGGGCTCGTACATGCCCTTGTTGTTGGCATCCAGCGAGGCCGACGGCAGCATGCCGATGGAACCGGTAAGCATCGAAGCCTCGTCGGAGAGGATGTCGCCGAACATGTTGTCGGTGACCATCACGTCGAACTGTTTGGGCGCACGCACCAGCTGCATGGCGGCGTTGTCCACATACATGTGGCTCAGCTCGACCTGCGGGTAGTCCTTGGCCACTTCCTCGACCACGGCACGCCACAGCTGGCTGGAGGCCAGCACGTTGGCCTTGTCCACCGAGCACAGCTTCTTGTTGCGCACCATGGCCATGTCGAAGCCGACCTTGGCGATGCGGCGGATTTCGCTCTCGCTGTACGGCAGGGTGTCGTAGGCCATGCGCTCGCCGTTTTCCAGCACCTTGCTCTCGCGCGGCTGGCCGAAGTAGATGCCACCGGTCAGCTCGCGGACGATGAGGATGTCCAGACCGGCGACCACTTCCGGCTTGAGACTGGAAGCCTCGGCCAGTTGCGGGTAGAGGATGGCCGGACGCAGGTTGCCGAACAGGCCCAGCTGCGAGCGGATCTTCAGCAGGCCGCGCTCCGGGCGGATGGCCGGGTCGATGGTGTCCCACTTCGGCCCGCCAACGGCGCCGAGCAGCACAGCGTCGGCCGCGCGCGCACGCTCCAGGGTCTCGTCGGCCAGCGGTACGCCGTAACGGTCGATGGCGGCGCCACCCAGGTCATCGAAGGACAGCTCGAAACCGAGGCTGTACTTGTCATTGGCCAGGTTCAGCACCTTGACCGCTTCGGCCATGATTTCCGGGCCGATGCCGTCGCCGGGGAGAACCAGAATCTGCTTGCTCATCACATCCCTCATTATCTATAGGGTGGATAACGGCCGCCGGCCTTATCCACCGAATTCGGTGACGGAAAACGCTATGCGCTTTTCCGTCCTACATCACTTGATCGCGCCGAACAGCCAGGGGCTGCTCTGCTGGTGTTTGGCTTCGAAGGCCCTGATCGCCTCCTGGTCCTGCAGGGTCAGGCCGATATCATCCAGGCCGTTGAGCAGGCAGTGCTTGCGGAAGGCATCGACCTCGAAGCGGTACTGCTTGCCATCCGGGCGGGTCACGGTCTGCGCCGCCAGGTCGACGGTCAGCTGGTAGCCCTCGGTGGCCTCGCACTGGGCGAACAGCTCGTCGACTTCCTCGTCTTTCAAGATGATCGGCAGCAGGCCGTTCTTGAAGCTGTTGTTGAAGAAGATGTCGGCGAAGCTCGGCGCGATCACGGTGCGGAAGCCGTACTCGTCCAGCGCCCAGGGCGCGTGCTCGCGGGAGGAACCGCAGCCGAAGTTCTCGCGGGCCAGCAGCACGCTGGCACCCTGGTAGCGCGGGAAGTTCAGCACGAAGTCCTGATTCACCGGGCGCTGGGAGCAGTCCTGGTTGGGCTGGCCGACATCCAGGTAGCGCCACTCGTCGAACAGGTTCGGGCCGAAGCCGGTGCGCTTGATGGATTTCAGGAACTGCTTGGGGATGATCTGGTCGGTGTCGACGTTGGCGCGATCCAGCGGGCAGACCAGGCCGGTGTGTTGGGTAAAGGCTTTCATCATCTAACTCCTCAGGCCTGGATCAGTTCGCGCACGTCGATGAAGTGGCCGGTCACGGCAGCGGCCGCGGCCATGGCCGGGCTGACCAGGTGGGTACGACCACCGGCGCCCTGACGGCCCTCGAAGTTGCGGTTGGAGGTCGAGGCACAGTGCTCGCCGCTGCCCAGCTTGTCCGGGTTCATCGCCAGGCACATGGAGCAGCCCGGCTCGCGCCACTCGAAGCCGGCCTCGATAAAGATCTTATCGAGGCCTTCTTTCTCGGCCTGGGCCTTGACCAGGCCGGAGCCCGGCACCACCAGCGCCTGCTTGACGTTGGCGGCGACCTTGCGCCCCTTGGCAACGATGGCGGCGGCGCGCAGGTCTTCGATCCGCGAGTTGGTGCAGGAGCCGATGAACACGCGGTCCAGCTTGATCTCGGTGATCGGCTGGTTGGCGGTCAGACCCATGTACTTGAGGGCGCGAGAGATGGAGTCGCGCTTGACCGGGTCGGCCTCGACGGCCGGGTCCGGCACCTTGTCATCCACAGCCAGGACCATTTCCGGCGAAGTGCCCCAGGACACCTGCGGCTTGATGTCTTCCGCCTTCAGTTCAACCACTGTATCGAACTGCGCATCGGCATCGGACACCAGGCCTTGCCACTGCGCCACGGCCTTGTCCCAGTCGGCGCCCTTGGGCGCGAACGGACGGCCTTCGACGTAGGCGATGGTCTTCTCGTCCACGGCCACCAGGCCAACACGGGCACCGGCCTCGATGGCCATGTTGCAGATGGTCATGCGGCCTTCCATGGACAGCTCACGGATGGCGCTGCCGGCGAATTCCAGGGCATGGCCGTTGCCACCGGCAGTACCGATCTTGCCGATGATCGCGAGGACGATGTCCTTGGCGGTGACGCCGAAAGGCAGCTGGCCTTCGACACGCACCTGCATGTTCTTCATCTTCTTGGCCACCAGGCACTGGGTGGCGAGCACGTGCTCGACTTCCGAGGTGCCGATGCCGTGGGCCAGCGCGCCGAAGGCGCCGTGGGTGGAGGTGTGCGAGTCGCCGCAGACCACAGTCATGCCCGGCAGGGTGGCGCCCTGCTCCGGGCCGACCACGTGGACGATGCCCTGGCGGCTGTCGTTCATCTTGAATTCGAGGATGCCGAAGTCATCGCAGTTCTCGTCCAGGGTCTGCACCTGGATGCGCGACACTTCGTCGACGATGGCTTCCAGGCCGCCCTGGCGCTCGGCGCGGGTGGTCGGCACGTTGTGGTCCGGAGTGGCGATGTTGGCGTCGATGCGCCACGGCTTGCGCCCGGCCAGACGCAGCCCCTCGAAGGCCTGCGGCGAGGTCACTTCGTGGAGGATCTGCCGGTCGATGTAGATCAGCGACGAACCGTCGTCGCGACGCTTCACCTCGTGCATTTCCCAGAGCTTGTCGTAGAGCGTCTTGCCGGCCATTTGCTTATGTCCTCGATCAGGTCATGTGCGGTGCGAGGGCCGATAACCCTTCTGCTGATGGGGCGATCCTAGGGATTCGGATCAAATAACTCCAATTCATATTTTTTATTCGAAGCATTCCTGATGGGAATGCAATGCGCTATAACCGGAAAAAACACCTTGCCACACGGAATCCCATGGACCTGGCCAACCTCAATGCCTTCATCGCCATCGCCGAAGCCGGCAGCTTCTCCGAGGCCGCCGAGCGCCTGCATCTGACCCAGCCGGCAGTGAGCAAGCGCATCGCCGGCCTGGAACAGCAGCTCGACACACGCCTGTTCGATCGCCTGGGCCGCGAAGTGAGCCTGACCGAGGCCGGCCGCGCCCTGCTGCCACGGGCCTATCAGATCCTCAATGTACTGGACGATACCCGTCGCGCCTTGACCAACCTCAACGGCGAGGTGAGCGGCCGCCTGACCCTGGCCACCAGCCACCATATCGGCCTGCATCGCCTGCCGCCGCTGCTGCGGGCCTTTACCCGTCAGCATCCACAGGTGGCGCTGGATATCCAGTTTCTCGATTCGGAAGTGGCCTATGAAGAGATCCTCCACGGCCGCGCCGAACTGGCGGTGATCACCCTGGCCCCCGAGCCCCGCGAGCCGGTGCACGCGGTAGCGGTGTGGGACGACCCGCTGGACTTCGTCGCCGCCCCCGAGCATCCGCTGGCGCGCAACGGCGCGGTGACCCTGGCCGACGTGGCGCTGCACCCGGCGGTATTTCCCGGCGGCAACACCTTCACCCATCACATCGTCCAGGGCCTGTTCCAGGCCCAGGGGCTGATACCGAACATCGCCATGAGCACCAACTACCTGGAGACGATCAAGATGATGGTCTCCATCGGCCTGGCCTGGAGCGTGCTGCCACGCACCATGCTCGACGACCAGGTGGTGCGCCTGCCGCTACCCGGTATCCAGCTGCAGCGCCGCCTCGGCTACATCCTGCATCGCGAGCGCACCCTGTCCAATGCCGCGCGCGCCTTCATGGCCCTGCTCGACGCACAACGCTTGCCTAGATAGCAAAGCAGCAGCTAACGTGGCGCCATAACGATAATAAAAAGACGCTTGCATCCCTCTACGGCGCCCCTTCCGGCTGGTGGCGAAACGTACCGAGCGGCGGACGAGAAACGCGATGTCCAAACCACCCAAGCAACCGCCCTTCCCCCATATACCCGCCCTGGACCCGGTCGAGTTCGAAAAGACCTGGCAGGATGCCCCGCGCCTGCTCGCGGCGCTCAACGGCGCGCACCTAGGTGCCTGGTACTGGGACATCGACAGCGGCCGGGTCAGCTGGTCGCGCGGCGCCCAGGCCCTGTTCGGCCTGGACCCCAAGCATCCCCTGCAACGGCAGGTCGACTATATCGAGCTGATCCCCGCAGAAGAGCGCGCCAAGGTGCAGAAGCTGTTTCAGCAGGTGCTGGAGGGCCAGCCGATTCCCGAAGCCCTGCGCCATCGCATCCGCTGGCCCGACGGCAGCCTGCACTGGCTGGAGATCAGCGGCCGGCCGCGGACCGACGCCAACGGCCACACGCAGGTCTTCGGCGTGATCCGCGACATCACCGAACAGCAACAGCAGCAACAGGCCCTGCGCGAAAGCCAGGAGCGCCTCAATCTGGCCCTGGAGTCGGCCAACCTCGGCACCTGGGACTGGCACATCCCCAGCGGCACGCTGTACGGCTCGGAGCGTGCGGCCAGCCTGCACGGCCTGCCCGCCGAACCTTTCCATGGCGAGTTCAGCCAGTTCTTCCGCCGGGTGCCGGAGCAGGATCAACAACAGATGCGCCAGGCCTATCGGGAAATACTCGATGGCACGCAACGCGAATACCAGGTGACCTACCGCATCCGCCTGGACAACGGCGAAAACCGTTGCCTGGAAAGCACCGCCAAGCTGCACCGCGATGCCAGCGGACAGCCCCTGCGCATGACCGGCATCCTGCTCGACATCACCGAACGGGTGCAGCGCGAGCAGCGCATGGCCTCCTCCGAGGAGAAGTTCGTCACCCTGTTCCAGGCCAGCCCGGAGCCCATCTGCGTGTCGCGCATCCGCGATGGCGTATTCATCGAGGTCAACCCCAGCTTCTGCCAGGTGTTCGGCTGGCAGCCCGAGCAGATAGTCGGACGCAGCGCCCCGGAGCTGCGCTTCTGGGTCGACGAACGCCAGCGTGACGAGCTGTTCGCCAAACTGAGCCGCGAACAGGGCCTGAACAACGAGATCGCGCGCTTTCGCACCAAGGGCGGCCATCAGTTGACCTGCGTGGTGTCCAGCCGCTTCATTCGCGTCGACCGCCAGTTGTGCATCACCACCACTTTTCGCGACATCACCGAGCGCCAGGCCGCCGAGGCCGCGCTCAAGGCCAGCCAGGAGAAGTTCGCCAAGGCGTTCCACTCCAGCCCGGACGCCATCACCATCACCGAGCGCGACAGCGGCCGCTTCATCGAAGTCAACGAGGGCTTCTGCCGCCTGACCGGCTACCGCCCGGAAGAAGTCATTGGCCGCACCGCCAAGGAACTGCAGGTCTGGGCCAACCCGCAGGAGCGGGAGCGGATGGTCGAGGCGATCATCCGCGACGGCCGTGTCTACCACCTGGAGATGCATGGCCAGCACCGCAGCGGCAAACTGCAGCTGGTGGAGGTCTCGGTCGAGCCGATCGAGCTCAACGGCACGCCCTGCCTGCTACTGACCGCGCGCGACATCAGCGAGCTGAAGGAGGCCCAGGCGCAGGTACAGCACCTGGCTTACCACGACCCGCTGACCAACCTGCCCAACCGCGCGCTGCTGATGGACCGCCTGATCCAGCAGATCGCCCTGCTCAAGCGCCACGATCTGCATGGCGCCCTGCTGTTTCTCGACCTCGATCACTTCAAGCACATCAACGACTCGCTCGGCCACCCGGTGGGCGACGCCGTGCTGAAGATGGTCACCGCCCGCCTGGAGGCCAGCGTGCGCCAGGAAGACACGGTGGCACGCCTGGGCGGCGACGAGTTCGTGGTGCTGATCTCCGGCCTGGAGGGCAAGCGCGCCGAAATCACCCGCCAGGTTCGCCAGGTGGCGGAAAAGCTGCGCAGCCTGCTGGCCGAACCCATGCTGCTGGATGGCCACCGCCTGCAGGTGACGCCCAGTATCGGCATCGCCCTGTTGCCGGACCACGGCGACAACCCCACCGACCTGCTCAAGCGCGCCGATATCGCCCTGTACCGGGCCAAGGACTCGGGGCGCAATACCATCCAGATGTTCCGCAAGTCCATGCAGGAAGCCGCCAGCGAGCGCCTGCGCCTGGAGAACGACCTGCACCTGGCGCTGGCCCGCGGCGAGTTCGAGCTGTACTTCCAGCCCCAGGTGGACGCCCGCAACGGCAGCGTGGTCGGCGCCGAGGCGCTGCTGCGCTGGAGCCACCCCACCCTGGGCATGCAGTCACCCGCTCACTTCATCCAGGTCCTGGAGGAAAGCGGGCTGATCCTCGAAGTCGGTGGCTGGGTCCTGAGCGAGGCCTGCCATGCCGGCGCGCGCCTGATGCGCGACGGCCTGGTCAGCCGCGAGACCTTCCAGCTGTGCGTCAATATCAGCCCGCGGCAGTTCCGCCAGAACGACTTCGTCGAACGGGTGGAGCGCTGCCTGCAGCAGAACCAGTTGCCGGCCAGCATGCTCAAGCTGGAGATCACCGAAGGCATCGTCATCCATAACCTCGACGACACCATCGCCAAGATGCGCCGCCTGAAGAAGCTCGGCCTGAGCTTCGCCATGGACGACTTCGGCACCGGCTACAGCTCGCTGACCTATCTCAAGCGCCTGCCGGTGGACGTGCTGAAGATCGACCAGTCGTTCGTCCGTGACGCCACCAGCGACCCCAACGATGCCGAGATCATCCGCGCTATCGTCGCCATGGCCCGCAGCCTCAATCTGGAGGTGATCGCCGAGGGCGTGGAGCAGGCCGAACAGCTGGAGTTCCTCCTCCAGCAGGGCTGCCATCACTACCAGGGCTACCTGTTCAGCAAGCCGGTGCCGCTAGCGGAATTCCACGACCTGCTGCAGGCCAACCGCTGCCGCTGAAATGCAGAAGGGCACCCGCAGGTGCCCTTCTCTCAAGCGGCTGCCGATCAGCCTTGCAGCGCCGGCTTGTCGCCGCCGATGGGAATGCGCTTGGGCTTGGCCTCTTCCGGCACAACACGCACCAGGTCGATATTCAGCAGGCCGTGAGACAGCGTCGCAGCCTTCACTTCGATATGGTCGGCCAGGCGGAACGACAGCTTGAAGCCACGCTGGGCGATGCCCTGGTAGAGGTAGCTGACGCTCTCGGCAGCGCGTTCGCGCTTGCCACCGGTGACGGTCAGCACACCGCGCTCGACCTGCAGCTCCAGATCTTCTTCACGCAGGCCGGCGGCCGCCACGACGATGCGGTACTGATCATCGCCATGCTTCTCGACGTTGTAGGGCGGGTAGGAACTGCCGTTCTCGCTGCTGCGCAGCGCCGACTCGAACAGGTCGTTGAAACGATCGAAACCGACGGACTGGCGGAACAGCGGGGCCAGGGAAAGGACGTTGCTCATGGCGCATCTCCTGAATAATCAGCAAGTGTCTGGTCGCGGGACCCGACTTCGGCATCCCACACCGACTAGATGTGGATGCCCTGGCGGATTTCAAGAGGCGGGTTGCAGCGGCTTGAGCAAGGCGTCGATACGCGCGCAATCGTTCTCCCGGCGTATCTCGGCGAACAGCGCGACGGCCTCGGGATAGCTGCGGGTGAGCATGGCCAGCCACTGCTTGAGACGCCCCGGCGCGTAGCGCGGCGCCAGCTTGCGCCGGGCCTGCTGCCAGAAGTCCTGCAACAGTGGCAACAGTTCGTCCCAGCACATCGGCACGACTTCGTCACCGGCGCGTGCCGCGGCGATCTGCCGTGCCAGGTCCGGACGCGAGACCAGGCCGCGCCCGAGCATGATGTCCTCGGCACCACTGATCTCGCGGCAACGCCGCCAGTCGTCGACGCTCCATATCTCGCCATTGGCGAACACCGGCACCGCCACCACGTCCTGCACCCGCGCCACCCACTCCCAGTGCGCCGGCGGCTTGTAGCCGTCGACCTTGGTTCGCGCGTGCACCACCAGCTGCGCGGCGCCACCCTCGGCCAGGGCCTGCGCGCACTCCAGGGCAGCGTCCGGGCTATCGAAGCCCAGGCGCATCTTGGCCGTCACCGGAATCTGCGCCGGCACCGCGCGGCGCACCTCGCGCACGATGGCGTGCAGCAGCTCCGGTTCCTTGAGCAATACGGCGCCACCGCGCGACTTGTTCACCGTCTTGGCCGGGCAGCCGAAGTTGAGGTCGATCACCGGCGCGCCGAGGCTGCAGGCAAACGCCGCGTTATCGGCCAGGCAAACCGGATCGGAGCCGAGCAGCTGCACGCGCATCGGCGTGCCGGCGCTGGTCAGCGCACCCTCGGCCAGTTCGGGCGCCAGCTTGTGGTAGGCGGTCTCGGGCAGCAAGCGGTCGCAGACGCGGATGAACTCGGTGACGCACCAGTCGATGCCGCCGACACGGGTCAGCACATCGCGCAGGATTTCGTCGACCAGCCCCTCCATGGGGGCCAGGGCGATTTGCATGGGACAGTCCGGAAAAACGGGGCGCACAGTTTAAGGCCCCGCCCGCCTGGTGCAAGATGGCCACACGACAAGGAGCCGAACGGAGAACCGCATGTCGCGCCATTTACTACTCGCCCTGTGCCTGCTCGGCACCCTCGCCCAGGCCGCCGAACCACTGCCACGCGGCGTCCAGGTCCAGCCACCGGCGCCGGCACCGGGTGAACCGGGTCGGCTGATCTTCAGCCGCGACAGCAACGCGCCGAACGCCTGCAACGTGGACTTGTATGTGAACCGCGAAGTGGCGGCAAGCCTCGGCCCCGGCGAGCGTACCGCGCTGGACCTGCCCAGCGGCCAGGTGAGCCTGGCGGTGGCCATCTCCTCTGCCGGCTATTGCGGCGGCCAGGGGCCGGGGGCGGCGCAATCGGTGCTGCTGGGGCCGGGCGAGACGCGCCAGTTCGCGATCATCGTCAAACCGGGCGCGGCCTTCCTCGCGCCACTGCTCAACTAGAGCTGCAGCGGATAGGGTTCCAGCAGCGCCTGCCCGTAGCCCTCGACGAACTCCGCCGGCATGCGCCTGGGCTTGCCAGTGGACAGCTCGATGCAGACGAAGGTGGTCTGCGCGCGCAACAGCGTGGTGGCGTCCGACGGACGCCACAGCTGGAAGCGCCGGGTCATTTTCAGCTTGTGGTCGGACTCGACGATCCAGGTGGCCATCTGCAGTTCCTCGCCCTCGTAGGCGCTGGCCAGGTAGTCGATCTCGTGGCGCAGCACGGCCATGGCGCGGTCCAGCCGGCGGTATTCGGCCAGGTCCAGCCCCAGGTGCTGCGAATGACGCCAGGCGCAGCGCTCCAGCCAGCTGACGTAGACGGCGTTGTTGGCATGCCCCAGGCCGTCGATGTCGTCGGCGCCGACCTGCAGGTCGATGACGAAAGGCGTCGGCAGGTCCCAGCTCACGGCTTGACCTCGACACTGGCTGCCAGGGCGCGGGCCTCGCTAGCCAGCTGGGTGATCTGGTCCCAGGCGCGGGCGCGGATCAGGTTGTCCGGGGCGATCCAGGTACCGCCGACGCAGGCCACGTTGGGCAGGCGCAGGAAGCTCAGCAGGTTGTCCGCGGTGATGCCGCCGGTGGGGCAGAAACGGATGCCGGTAAACGGCCCCTTGAAGCTCTTCAGCATCTTCACGCTGGTATTGCCGTTGGCCGGGAACAGCTTCAGCGAGCGGTAGCCGTATTCCAGGGCCAGCAACACTTCCGAAGGCGTCATCACCGCCGGCAGGTAGGGCAGCCCCGAGTCATCGGCCGCCGCCGCCAGGCGCTCGGTGCAACCCGGGCTGACGGCGAACTGTGCGCCGGCATCGCGAGCCTCCTGGAATTGCTCGGCATGAATCACCGTACCCGCCCCCACCAGCAGCTGCGGCAGTTCCTGGCGAATCGCCGCCAGGGCATCCAGGGCGCGCGGCGTGCGCAGGGTGACTTCGAGCACCTCGACGCCGCCGGCATAGAGCGCACGTGCCAGGTCCACCGCCAGCGCGCAATCCTCGATCACCAGCACCGGCAGCACCGGGCGCGCACGCTGCAGCACCACATCCATCGTCAGGCCCATGTCATCTCCCCCTCACCAAACGGCATTGGCTGCTGTGACGGTGCCCACTGGCCGCGAAGCACAACTTCGGCTCGGTGGGCACATGGCAGGGAGTGTACCGCGTTAGTGCCGGCGTAGCGCCTGGCACTCAGGATGCGGCAGCCAGTATGCGGCGGTCGGCGGCGCCCTGCAGATCGGCGCTGCCAAGCAGCTCCAGCACCGCCTCGACCACCTGCCGATCGCCCAGCGGCTTGCTGTGACCACCGCGCTCCAGACGCAGCAGGCGGCTGCCGGGCCAGGCCGCGTGAATGTTCTGCGCCTCGCCAAAGGGCACCATGGGGTCGTCTTCGGCGTGCACCACCAGCCCGGGGAAATCCAGGCGATAACGCTCCACATCGAGCTGCGCGGCCGGCATGCCGGCGCTCTGTTCGACCATGCGCACGAAGCGCGCCCGCGCCTGCCGGGGCAACCCGACAAAGTGGGCGAAGCGCCGCAGCGCCCCGAGGATGCGCGCCGGCGCGGCGATGGTCACCAGCGCCTCGGTGCGCAGGCCGAGCTGGGTCGCCAGCAAGGCACTGGCACCGCCCAGCGAATGGCCGATCACCGCCTTCAGCGGCGGCAGCTCCCCGGCCGCCTCCAGCAGGGCGCGGGCGAACAGCACCACATTGGCCTCGTGCCCCGGCGAGCGCCCATGGGCCGGTGCATCCAGGGCGACCACACCATAGCCGGCACGCACCAGGGCGCGAATCAGCTCGGCAAACTGGGTCGGACGACCTTCCCAGCCGTGCAACAGCAGCACCGCCGGCCCCTGCCCCCAGCGCAAGGCAGACAAACCGAAGCGCAGGGTGACGCGCTCGGCCTCCGCCAGCAGCGGCAACTCCCAGTCGCGCGGCGGCAGCTCGCGCGGCGTCAGAAAGGCCCGGTGCATCTTGCTGGCCGCGAGATCCGGGGCCAGGCGACCAACCGTGGCGTTGAAGCCACGAATCCAGCTCATAGCACTCATCTTGTGTCTCCTCATCTCACGACCCGCCAGGCGGGCACACTCACATCACCGCCGATTTGGCGGCACGCAGAACTCGGTCGGACAACTCGCCATCGCCCAGGGCACGCGCCAGGGACAGGCCACCGATCATCAGGGCCAGGTCGGCCAACACCTGATCGGCCTCTTCGGGGCTGCCGGCCAGCTCCGCCACCATCAGCTCGACATGCTCGGTCAGCACGGCCCGGAACGGCTCCGGCAAACGCCCCATCTCAGCCAGCGCACTCGGCAGCGGACAGGCATCGGTGCCGGCATCGCGATGCTTGCGCGACAGGTAGAAGGCCGCTGTGAGCACCCGGCGCTCCTCGGCACCCAGGCTGTCATCCAGCTGCCGCAGCAGTTGCCGACGACGCGCGAGCAACTGGCCAAAGGCTTCCAGCATCAGCGCTTCCTTGCTCTCGAAATGACCGTAGAAGCCGCCAACGGTGAGCCCGGCCGCGCCCATCACTTCGCCGACACTGGGCTCCCGCGGGCCACGCCGGATCAGCGCGGCGGTGGCGGCATCGAGGATGCGTCCACGGGTCCTGACCTTTTTCTCGCGCATGGCGGCCTCCATCAGATTATGGTCTTAATATTATGATCATAATCAAATAACGCAAGCCGCTTTAGCGACCGCTCGTCGCGGGCCGTCAGGGAAGATTCGGGAGGTAGAAAAACAAAAGGGCCATTCCGAAGAATGACCCTTGAAGTCCGCAAAACGCGGAAAGAAAGTGGCGTCCCCTAGGGGACTCGAACCCCTGTTACCGCCGTGAAAGGGCGGTGTCCTAGGCCACTAGACGAAGGGGACAAAACCTTCGAAGAACAAGGCCAGCACTAGGCTGGCCTCGTCAGTGATTGGTGGAGCTAGACGGGATCGAACCGTCGACCTCTTGCATGCCATGCAAGCGCTCTCCCAGCTGAGCTATAGCCCCGGATTTTGCGTCTCTCGACGTGCAGTGCAAGCACTGCGTGAAGTGGCGTCCCCTAGGGGACTCGAACCCCTGTTACCGCCGTGAAAGGGCGGTGTCCTAGGCCACTAGACGAAGGGGACAAATCCTTCATTTACCCGAATGCGCTGGAATTCATTCGGTGGCAATTTGGTGGAGCTAGACGGGATCGAACCGTCGACCTCTTGCATGCCATGCAAGCGCTCTCCCAGCTGAGCTATAGCCCCGTCGCTTGGACGGGGCGCATATTAGGTTCGAGGGCCCATGCTGTCAACACTATTTTTCATTCGACTCGAATATTTTTCGTCGAAAGAACAAACACTTACCCTCGAACCCTGCTCAGCGGAAGCTTTCCAGCAGTTTCTTCCACTCCTTGCTCTCGCCATTACTCACACCGCCGAGCAGCTCGACGGCCTGGCGCAGACGGAAGCGCGACAAGTCGGCGCCAAGGATTTCCATGGCGTCCAGCACCGAAACCGAGCTGGCCTTGCCAGTGATGGCCGGGAAGATCAGCGGCATCAGGTCACGCAGCTTGAGGCCGAGACCCTCGCAGACGAACTGGATGCAGCCGGTGATCTTCTCCTTGTCCCACTGGCGCAGCGCTTCCAGCTCCCACAGCACCAGCTGCAGGGCCTGGCGTACCTGGTCCGGCGACAGCTTCTTGTGCGCCAGCAGCGCAGGATCGAGCTGCACGCCGCCGCTGAAAAAGAAACTGCCGAGCGGGGCGATGTCGCTGAAGGTCTCCACACGCTGCTGCACGTGCGGGGCGATCTGCATCAGGTACTGGGGGTTGAAGGCCCAGTCCTGCACGCGCTGGGCGAATTGCTCCACCGGCAGCTCGCGCAGCCACTGGCCATTGAGCCAGGACAGCTTCTCGATATCGAAGATCGGCCCGCCGAGCGAGACGCGCGACAGGTCGAAGTGCTCGATCATCTCGGCCAGGGAGAACTTCTCGCGCTCGTCGGGCATCGACCAACCCATGCGGCCCAGGTAGTTGAGCAGCGCCTCGGGCATGAAGCCCATACGCTCGTAGAAGGTGATGCAGGTGGGGTTCTTGCGTTTGGACAGCTTGGACTTGTCCGGATTGCGCAGCAACGGCATGTAGCAGAGCTTGGGCTGCTCCCAGCCGAAGTACTCGTAGAGCTTGATCAGCTTGGGCGCCGACGGCAGCCACTCCTCGCCGCGCAGGACGTGGGTGATCTCCATCAGGTGGTCGTCGACCACGTTGGCCAGGAAGTAGGTGGGCAGGCCGTCGGCCTTCATCAGCACCTGCATATCCATGCGATCCCAGGGGATCTCCACGTCGCCGCGCAGCATGTCCGGCACCACGCACACGCCCTCGCTCGGCACCTTCATGCGCACCACGTGCGACTCGCCGGCGGCGATGCGCTGCTGCGCCTCATCCGGGGCGAGGTGCATGCAGTGGCCGTCGTAGCGCGGGGTTTCCTTCTTCGCCATCTGCTCGGCGCGCACCTGGTCCAGGCGCTCGGCGGAGCAGAAGCAGGGGAAGGCATGGCCCTTGGCGACCAGCTCGTCCGAGTACTTCTTGTAGATCGCACCGCGCTCGCTCTGCCGGTACGGGCCGTGCGGGCCGCCGACGTCCGGACCTTCGTTCCACTCGATGCCCAGCCAGCGCAGGGCGTCGAAGATCTGCTGCTCGGACTCGCGGGTCGAGCGCAGCTGGTCGGTGTCCTCGATGCGCAGGATGAACTCGCCGCCGTGCTGGCGGGCGAAGCACAGGTTGAACAGGGCGATGTAGGCAGTGCCGACGTGCGGGTCACCGGTCGGCGACGGCGCAATGCGGGTGCGGACTTTGGTCATGACAAGTCTCGGAAACGAAGGAGTGGTTCAAAGGCGCGATGTTAGCAGGCCGGCGCCCGCCGGCTCCAGCAGCCCGGCCTGCGGCAGGCTGGCGATGAGGAAATCGAGAAAGGCCTTGACCTTCATCGCCTGGAAACGCCGCGACGGGTACACCGCATACAGCTCGCCAGTCGGCAGGCGCGCTTCGGGCAACAACTCGATCAGCTCCCCGTCCTGCACCGCTGCCTCGGAGATCATCACCGGCAATGCGGCAATCCCGGCACCGGCCAGCGCCGCCTCGCGCGCCAGGGTGATGTTGTTGCAGGCCAGCACGCGCTGGCAGGCGATGTTCTCGCCCAGCAGCGGCCAGTGTCGCGGGGAATCCACCGGCAGGTGGAGGGCGCGATGCCCGGCCAGCTCCTGAACGGTGCGCGGCGTGCCGTGCTGGGCCAGATAGGCCGGGCTGGCGCACAGGCGGCGGCGACTCTCGAACAGCTTGCGCGCGATCAGCGTCGAGTCGCGCGGCTGGCCGACCTGGATGGCAATGTCGACGCCCTCCTCCAGCGGATCGACATCACGCGAGGTCAGCTCCACCTCGGCACTGATCTGCGGGTACTGGCGCATGAACTCGCCCAGCACCCGCCCCAGAAACAGCTGGCCGAACTCGATGGGCGCGGTGATCCGCAGCAATCCAGAGGGCGCCTGCTGCAACTGCATCACCGCCTGCTCGGCCTCGGCGAAGTCGAGCATGATCTGCCGGCAGCGCTCGTAATAGGCCTGCCCCACCTCGGTCAGGCGCAGCTTGCGCGTGGTGCGGTTGAGCAGGCGCACACCAAGACGCTCTTCCAGCAGCGCTATGCGCCGACTCACCGTGGACTTCTGCATGCCCAGGCTCTGCGCAGCCTGGGTAAAGCTGTGGCACTCCACCACGCGAGTGAAGATCAAGGCATCATCCAGCCCCATTATTGTTCCCCATAAGCAACAAAGTTTGCGAATTCTACCGGCTACTTACTTAACGGCAACACTGTTAAATTTGCTTACACTCTGCCAGTCGTTCGAGTTCGCCATGTCCGCCCAGTTACAACGCCGTCTGTCCGTCTTCGTCGCCCTCCTCGCCCTGATCGCCGCTGGCCTGTTCGGCCACTGGCTGCTGGTCGGGCGCTTTCACGAAAGCACCGACAACGCCTACGTACAGGGCGAGATCACCCGGGTTTCCAGCCAGCTGGGCGCGCGTATCGAGCAGGTGCTGGTGGCGGACAACCAGCACGTGGAAAAAGGCCAGCTGCTGCTGACCCTGGAGGCCGCCGATTTCCAGCTGGCTCTGGAGCGCGCCCGCGCCGCCCTGGCCACCCGCGAGGCGGAACTGGCGCAGGCACAAAGCCGCCTGGACCAGCAGGCCAGCCTGATCGCCGCCAGCCAGGCCGATGTGGCCGCCGGGCAGGCCACCTTGAGCCGCACCCAGATCGACCTGTCGCGCGCGCAGACCCTGCGCAAGCCGGGCTATGTCTCCGAAGAACGGGTCACCACCCTGTCCGCCGACAGCCGCGTGGCCCGCTCGCAGCTGTCCAAGGCCGAAGCCGACCTGGCTGCCCAGCGCCAGCAGGTGGATGCCCTGCAGGCCGACATCAAGCGCCTCGAAGCGCAGATCGCCAACGCCCGCGCGGAAATCGCCCAGGCCGAGCTGAACCTGGCGCGCACCGAGATCCACGCGCCGATCAGCGGCACCATCGGCCAGCGCTCGGCGCGTGAAGGCCAGGTGGTGCAGGCTGGCGCCTACCTGCTGTCGATCGTGCCGAACGACGCCATCTGGGTGCAGGCCAACTTCAAGGAGACCCAGATCGGCCGGATGCAGGTCGGCCAGAGCGCCGAGCTGATCTTCGACGCCTATCCGGACACGCCCATCGAGGGCCGCATCGACAGCCTGTTCGCCGCCTCCGGTGCGCAGTTCAGCCTGCTGCCGCCGGACAACGCCACCGGCAACTTCACCAAGGTGGTGCAGCGCATTCCGGTCAAGCTGACCTTCGCCGCCGACAACCCGCTGGCCGGCAAGATCCGCCCGGGCATGTCGGTGGAAGTGCAGGTCGACATCGCCAGCGACGCCCAGCATGGCGGCTGACGAACTGCTGCGCCCACAGGGAGAGCCCAGCCGGCGCGACTGGATCGCGGTGATGAGCGCCATGCTCGGCGCCTTCATGGCGGTGCTGGATATCCAGATCACCAACTCCTCACTGAAGGACATCCAGGGCGCGCTGTCAGCCACCCTGGAGGAAGGCTCGTGGATCTCCACCTCCTACCTGGTGGCCGAGATCATCATGATCCCGCTCACCGCCTGGCTGGTGCAGCTGCTCTCGGCCCGGCGCCTGGCGGTGTGGGTGTCGGTCGGCTTCCTGATCTCCTCGCTGCTTTGCTCCATGGCCTGGAGCCTGGAGAGCATGATCGCCTTCCGCGCCCTGCAGGGTTTCACCGGCGGCGCGCTGATCCCGCTAGCCTTCACCATGACCCTGATCAAGCTGCCCGAACATCACCGGGCCAAGGGCATGGCGCTGTTCGCCATTACCGCCACCTTCGCGCCCTCCATCGGCCCGACCCTGGGCGGCTGGCTCACCGAGAACTGGGGCTGGGAATACATCTTCTATATCAACGTGCCACCCGGCCTGCTGATGATCGCCGGCCTGATGTACGGCCTGGAGAAGAAGGCGCCGCACTGGGAATTGCTGAAGAGCACCGACTATGCCGGCATCGTCACCCTGGGCCTGGGCCTGGGCTGCCTGCAGGTGTTCCTCGAGGAAGGCCATCGCAAGGACTGGCTGGAGTCGAACCTGATCGTCGGCCTGGGCAGCGTGGCGGCCGTCTGCCTGGTGCTGTTCGTCATCCTGCAGCTGTCGCGCGACAACCCGCTGATCAACCTGCGCATTCTGCGCGAGCGCAACTTCGGCCTCACCAGCATCTCCAGCCTGGGCATGGGCCTGGGCCTGTACGGTTCGATCTACCTGCTGCCGCTTTACCTGGCGCAGATCCAGGGTTACAACGCCCTGCAGATCGGCGAGGTGATCATGTGGATGGGCCTGCCGCAGCTGTTCCTCATCCCGCTGGTACCGCAGCTGATGAAGGTAATCTCGCCGAAGTGGCTGTGCGCCATCGGCTTCGCCCTGTTCGGCGCCTCCAGCTTTTTCTCCGGCACGCTCAATCCGGACTTCGCCGGCGAGCAGTTCAACCATATCCAGCTGATCCGCGCCCTCGGCCAGCCGATGATCATGGTGACCATCTCGCTGATCGCCACGGCCTATATCCAGCCGCAGGACGCCGGCTCCGCCTCCAGCCTGTTCAACATCCTGCGCAACCTCGGCGGCGCCATCGGCATTGCCCTGCTCGCCACCCTGCTCGACAGCCGCGCCAAGACCTACTTCGACTACCTGCGCGAGGCCCTGGTACCGGGTAACCCGCAAGTGGACGAACGCCTGGTCCTGCTCACCGAGCAGCTTGGCAGTTCACAGGCGGCGCTGGGCAAGCTCAGCGAGATCACACATCAGCAGGCCGCGATCATGGCCTACAATGACGCCTTCCATTTCGTCGGCATTGCCCTGGCCATCAGCATGCTCGCCGTGCTGCTGACCCGCAGGCTGCCCGCCGGCGCCACCGGTGGCGCGGCACACTGAGCCCGCCGCCTCATGCTTCTGGTTGCACCATGCCTGCCTCGCGTTACCGCTCGTTCCTGCTGCTCGGCGCCTTTCTCGTCATCTATATCGGTTGGGGCACCACCTACCTGGCCAATCACTTCCTCCTGCGCGAACTGCCACCCTTCGTCATCGGCACCCTGCGTTTCTGCCTGGCCGGCCTGCTGGCCCTGCTGTGGGTAGCGGCGCGCGGCGGCCTGCGCGTGCAAGCCAGTGACTGGGGCGGTGCGCTGATCGGCGGCCTGCTGCTAATCGCCGTCGGTCAGGGCGCTCTGATCTACGCCAACCAGCACCTGCCGACCGGCATGCTGGCCATCCTCTATGCCTCGCTGCCGCTGTGGAGCGTGCTGCTGGAGTGGCTGCTGCAGGACCGCCCGCCACTCTGGGTAGTGCTTGGCCTGGCCATCGCCAGCGCCGGCATTGTCCTGCTGATGGGCGGCGGCCTGAGCGCAGCGGCCGGCCCCATGCAATGGCTGTCCGGCGCCCTGGTGCTGCTGGCCACCCTGCTCTGGGCCATCGGCGCCTGGTGGCTGCGCCAGCGCGCGCCCTTTGCCTCGCCGGCCACCGGGCTGGGCCTGCAGATGCTGATCGGCGCAGTGGTGCTGGGTGGCCTGGGGCTCTGGCATGACGACTGGCAGGCCCTGCAGCTCGGCGAGCTGTCCGTGCAGGGCTGGCTGTGGCTGGCCTACCTGGTGCTGCCGGTCAGCCTCGGCGTGTACCCGGCCTATTTCTGGCTGCTGCGCGAAGTGAAGCCGAGCCTGGTGTCGACCTTCGCCTTCGTCAACCCGGTGGTGGCGCTGCTGCTCGGCTACCTGATCCTCGACGAACGCCTGAGCCTGTCCGCCGGCATGGCCTGCGCGGCGGTGCTGGTCGGGGTGTCGATGATCATCTTCGGACGGCGCTAAGCCCCCGTAGGGCGGGTAAAACCCGCGAGCCTCGACCGCCACGCTACGCCTTCCCTGTAGCCCGGATGCAATCCGGGGGCGCTTCCCGGATTGCATCCGGGCTACAGGAGCTCAGACCTGCAGCAGGCGGTCACGCAGCTTCTGGATCTCGTCGCGCAGCTGCGCGGCGGCCTCGAACTCCAGGTCGCGGGCCAGCTGGTACATCTTTTCTTCCAGCTGGCGGATGCGCTTGGTGATCTCGCTCGGCGAGCGCAGCTCGGCCTCGTAGCGGGCGCTCTCCTCCGCTGCCTTGGCCGCTGCCTTGCGCTTGTTGCTGCGTGCACCGGGCACCACGGCGCCTTCGAGGATGTCGCGGATATCCTTCTTGACCCCCTTGGGCACGATGCCGTTGGCCTCGTTGAAGGCCAGCTGCTTGTTGCGCCGCCGCTCGGTCTCGCCGATGGCGCGCTCCATCGAGCCGGTCATGTTGTCGGCATAGAGGATGGCCTTGCCGTTGAGGTTGCGCGCGGCGCGGCCGATGGTCTGGATCAGCGAGCGCTCACTGCGCAGGAAGCCTTCCTTGTCCGCATCGAGGATGGCCACCAGCGACACCTCGGGCATGTCCAGGCCTTCGCGCAGCAGGTTGATGCCCACCAGCACGTCGAAGGCGCCGGTACGCAGGTCGCGGATGATCTCCACCCGCTCCACCGTGTCGATGTCCGAGTGCAGGTAGCGCACCTTGACGTCGTGGTCGGCCAGGTAGTCAGTGAGGTCCTCGGCCATGCGCTTGGTCAGGGTGGTGACCAGCACCCGCTCCTCGACCGCCACGCGCTTGCGGATTTCCGACAGCAGGTCGTCGACCTGGGTACGTGCCGGGCGCACCTCGATCAGGGGGTCGACCAGGCCGGTGGGGCGCACCACCTGCTCGATCACCCGCCCGGCATGCTCGGCCTCGTAGGGGCCGGGCGTGGCGGAGACGAAGATGGTTTGCGGGCTGGCCGCCTCCCACTCCTCGAAGCGCATCGGCCGGTTGTCCAGCGCCGAAGGCAGGCGGAAGCCGTACTCGACCAAGGTTTCCTTACGCGAGCGGTCGCCCTTGTACATGGCGCCGATCTGCGGAACGGTGACGTGGGATTCGTCAATCACCAGCAGCGACTCGGCCGGCAGGTAGTCATAAAGAGTGGGCGGCGGCTCGCCTGGCGCGCGACCGGAGAGGTAGCGCGAGTAGTTTTCAATGCCATTGCAGTAGCCCAGCTCGAGGATCATCTCCAGGTCGAAGCGGGTACGCTGCTCCAGGCGCTGCGCCTCCACCAGCTTGTTGTTGGCACGCAGGTAGTCCAGGCGCTCCTTGAGCTCGACCTTGATGTGCTCCACCGCCTCCAGCAGGGTCTCGCGCGGGGTCACGTAGTGGCTCTTGGGGTAGAAGGTGAAGCGCGGCAGCTTCTGGATCACTTCGCCGGTCAGCGGATCGAAGGCCGCCAGGCTCTCCACCTCGTCGTCGAACAGCTCGACACGGATCGCCTCCAGGTCCGATTCGGCCGGGAAGATGTCGATCACGTCGCCGCGCACGCGGAAGGTGGCGCGGGCGAAGTCCATGTCGTTGCGGGTGTACTGCAGCTCGGCCAGGCGGCGCAGCAGCGCGCGCTGGTCCATTTTGTCGCCGCGATCGATGTGCAGCACCATTTTCAGGTACTCCTCCGGGCTACCCAGGCCGTAGATGGAGGAGACGGTGGCGACGACGATGGCGTCCGGCCGCTCGATCAGCGCCTTGGTCGCCGACAGACGCATCTGCTCGATGTGGTCGTTGATCGAGGCGTCCTTCTCGATGAAGGTGTCCGAGGCCGGTACGTAGGCCTCCGGCTGGTAGTAGTCGTAATAGGAGACGAAATACTCGACCGAGTTGTTCGGGAAGAAGCTCTTGAACTCGCCATACAGCTGCGCCGCCAGGGTCTTGTTCGGCGCCAGCACCAGGGTCGGCCGCTGCACCTGGGCGATCACGTTGGCGATGCTGAAGGTCTTGCCCGAACCGGTCACGCCCAGCAGGGTCTGGTGCGACAGGCCGGCCTCCAGGCCCTCGACCATCTGGCGGATCGCCTCGGGCTGATCGCCGGCAGGCTTGAAGCGGGTGACGAGCTGAAACTGCGACATGATCAATCCTCTGTGACGCGCCGCTGCGGCGAGCGTCAAAGCTTGGAATTGGGCGCTGGCGCTGTCGCCGCGCACAACCGGGGTGGCTATAATAGCGGCCCCTTTATGCAACCCCCTAGCGGGCGTTGCCGCATCCCAACCTTCTCCTCTCCGAGACCGCCGCAATCATGAGTCTGTTCTCCGCCGTCGAAATGGCGCCGCGCGACCCGATCCTGGGCCTGAATGAAGCCTTCAACGCCGACCCCCGTCCGCACAAGGTCAACCTGGGCGTGGGCGTTTACTTCACCGAGGAGGGGCGAATTCCGCTGCTGCGCGCCGTGGCCGAGGCCGAGAAGGCGCGCATCGAGGCCCACGCGCCACGCGGCTACTTGCCGATCGAGGGCATCGCCGCCTACGACAGCGCCGTGCAGAAGCTGCTGTTCGGCGCCGACTCCGCCCTGCTGGCCGAAGGCCGCGTGGTCACCACCCAGGCCGTCGGCGGTACCGGCGCACTGAAGACCGGCGCCGACTTCCTCAAGCGCCTGCTGCCGAACGCCGTGGTCGCCATCAGCGACCCGAGCTGGGAAAACCACCGCGCGCTGTTCGAGTCCGCCGGCTTCCCGGTGCAGAACTACCGCTACTACGACGCCGCGAGCCATGGCGTGAACCGCGTCGGCCTACTGGAAGACCTCAAGGCCCTGCCGGCCCGCTCCATCGTCGTGCTGCACGCCTGCTGCCACAACCCGACCGGCGTCGACCTGAGCCTGGATGACTGGAAAGCCGTGCTGGAAGTGCTGCGCGAGCGCGAGCACGTGCCCTTCCTCGACATCGCCTACCAGGGCTTCGGCGAGGGCATCGACCAGGACGCCTTCGCTGTGCGCCTGTTCGCCGAGTCCGGCCTGCCCTTCTTCGTCTCCAGCTCGTTCTCTAAGTCCTTCTCGCTGTACGGCGAGCGCGTCGGCGCACTGTCCATCGTCACCGCCAGCAAGGACGAAGCCAGCCGCGTGCTGTCGCAGGCCAAGCGCGTGATCCGCACCAACTACTCCAACCCGCCGACCCACGGCGCCACCGTGGTCGCCAGCGTGCTCAACAGCCCCGAGCTGCGCGCCCTGTGGGAGCAGGAACTGGGCGAGATGCGCGAGCGCATCCGCGACATGCGCCTGGCCATGGTCGAGCAGCTGGCCGCCCTTGGCGCCAAGCGCGACTTCAGTTTCGTTGCCCGCCAGCGCGGCATGTTCTCCTACTCGGGCCTGACCGCCGAGCAGGTCGAGCGCCTGAAGACCGAGTTCGGCATCTACGCCGTCGGCACCGGTCGCATCTGTGTCGCCGCGCTGAACCGCAACAATCTGGACGCCGTCACCAAGGCCATCGTCCAGGTGCTCTGAAACAAATCGAGGAAGTCGCCTTCCGGGTGTTGACTTCCCCTTTTTAATCAGTAGGATACGCACCGCTGTTCCGCGATAGCTCAGTCGGTAGAGCAAATGACTGTTAATCATTGGGTCCCTGGTTCGAGTCCAGGTCGCGGAGCCAAATTCAAAAGCCTCAGGTGAAAGCCTGGGGCTTTTTTATTGCCTGCCGAATTCTCGCAGCGCTTGCTTGCACTCAGCTCCTGAGCCCGCCCTACTTACCGTGACCAATAAAAAGCCCCGCAGAGGCGGGGCTTTTTATTATTAGAAGCGGCTCAGAGCCCATCCTTCTCCAGGTGATCGAAATTCACCGTCTCACCCGGCTTGGCCCCCAGCTTGTCACGGATGTCATTGAACATCCGGTCGAACTCATCGTGACCGCGCATGATCAGCGAGTGATTGGTCGGGAAACCATGCTTGGCCGCCACGCGCGAGATTACGCTGGCGAAGTTGAACGCGGTGTCGCGATGCAGCTCGAACTCGTCCTTGAATGCCCTGCCGGCGATCTGTCCTTCCATGCGGAAGTGGACCATCTGACCTTCCTTGGGGTCGTGGCGCACCTCGTAGAAAAGATCAACGGCGAAATCCAGTTGGCCAGGCAGACTGGCTCTGTGTAAATGCCCCGGTTCAAACATGGCGCCTCTCCTTGCTGGTCAAAAACCTCATTCTAGACCAGCAATACAGCACGCAAATGACCCTGATCAGTGCAGTGATGCACCAGCGCCGCGCTCCTGGATCAGTACCCAGGGTGACACCACCACCGCCCAGAGTTCCGGATCACGCGCGAGGTAGTCCTGCGCCAGTGCCTCAGCGACCTTGGCCAGCTGCCCGGCCTGCAGCCAGGCCGCGACTCGGCTGCGATCGTCCTCGGCCACGGCCTGCGCGACTTCCACCAGGTCCATGCTGGCGGCAACCCACAGCAACTGGCCGCGGGCGAAGAAGGGTTGGAGCTCTGCCCAGGAAATCCTGGCCGTCTCGCCAAGAAGCTTGGCATAAAGGGTGCTTGTCTGTTCGGTCATGACTCGTTCTGGGTAGAAAGTACACGGCGCGCCATCATAGCGCCGGCCTCTCACCAGACAAGTCCAACCTCGAATATCCCGCCGTAGAAGGACCTTGCAGTCACTGAAAAATCCCGCCGTTATTCTGTACGTTTATTTCAATTAAGCGACACCCCCCTGCCACGCTTCCAAATGCGTGCTTTTCAAGCCGCGAAACAGGGTTCTACACTGTGCCGGTACAGTTGCCGGGGGAGCGTGACCGGGAATCCTGATCCGGTCCTGCAGCTTTGGCCGCATGGATTACAAGAACGAACAACACCTATAAGAGTGGAGCACTATGAAACAGGCTACCAAGCAAGTGACCAAGCTGTTTGCCGCTATGGCCCTGGCCGGTGCCGCCAGCTATTCGATGGCTGCTGACACCATCAAGATCGCTCTGGCCGGTCCGGTGACCGGTGCCGTTGCCCAGTACGGCGAAATGCAGTTCATCGGTGCCGAAATGGCCATCGAGCAGATCAACAAGGCCGGCGGGGTGAACGGTGCAATGCTCGAAGGCGTCAAGTACGACGACGCCTGTGATCCGAAACAAGCCGTGGCCGTAGCCAACAAGATCGTCAACGACGAAGTGAAATACGTCGTTGGCCACCTCTGCTCCAGCTCCACTCAGCCGGCGTCCGACATTTACGAAGACGAAGGCATCATGATGATTACCGCGGCTTCCACCAGCCCGGACATCACCGCTCGTGGCTACCAGCTGGTATTCCGTACCATCGGCCTGGACAGCCTGCAGGGCCCGACCGCCGGCAACTTCATCGCCGACCACATCAAGCCGAAGACCGTTGCCGTCGTTCACGACAAGCAGCAGTACGGCGAAGGCATCGCCACCGCGGTCAAGCAGACCCTGGAAGGCAAAGGCACCAAGGTTGCCGTGTTCGAAGGCATCAACGCCGGCGACAAGGACTTCTCCTCGCTGATCTCCAAGCTCAAGCAAGCCAACGTCGACTTCGTCTACTACGGCGGCTACCACCCGGAACTGGGCCTGCTGCTGCGTCAGTCCGCCGAGAAAGGCCTGAAGGCCAAGTTCATGGGTCCGGAAGGCGTGGGTAACAAGGAAATCTCCGCCATCGCCGGCCCGGCCTCCGAAGGCCTGCTGGTGACCCTGCCGAAGTCCTTCGACCAGGATCCGAAGAACCAGGCACTGGTCGAAGCCTTCAAGGCCAAGAACCAGGACCCGAGCGGCCCGTTCGTGTTCCCGGCCTACGCCGCCGTACAGGTCATGGCCGAAGGCATGAAGAAGGCCGGCAGCACCGACACCGACAAAGTCGCTGCCGCGCTGCGCGCCAACAGCTTCGAGACCCCGACCGGCACCCTGGCCTTCGACGAGAAGGGTGACCTGAAGGACTTCAGCTTCGTGGTCTACGAGTGGCACCAGGACGGTACCAAAACCGAAGCCAAGTAAGCTTCCCGCCTGAACCCAAAGCCCACTGCGCGAGCAGTGGGCTTTGTTTTATCGAGTTTTCCGGCCATCCGTCGCGTCACAAGCGCCGCTTCACGGACCGCGCCGAGGAGTTAGGTAATGCCTGAGCTCTATCACTACCTGCAACAGCTGGTTAACGGTCTGACCGTTGGCAGCACCTATGCCCTGATCGCCATCGGCTACACCATGGTCTACGGCATCATCGGCATGATCAACTTCGCCCACGGCGAGGTGTACATGATTGGCTCGTATGTAGCCTTCATCGTCATCGCCGGGTTGACCATGATGGGGCTGGACAGCCTACCCCTGCTGATCATCGGCGCCTTCGCCGCCAGCATCATCGTCGCCAGCGCCTACGGCTATAGCATCGAAAGGGTGGCCTACCGGCCGCTGCGCGGCAGCAACCGCCTGATCCCGCTGATCTCCGCCATCGGTATGTCGATCTTCCTGCAGAACGAAGTGCTCCTCGCGCAGGATTCGAAAGACAAGGCCATCGCCAACCTGATCCCCGGCAACATCGTGTTCGGCGAGAGCACCATGAATGGCGTGGTGATCTCTTACATG
This sequence comes from Aquipseudomonas alcaligenes NBRC 14159, assembly GCF_000467105.1. Classification (GTDB taxonomy): domain Bacteria; phylum Pseudomonadota; class Gammaproteobacteria; order Pseudomonadales; family Pseudomonadaceae; genus Aquipseudomonas; species Aquipseudomonas alcaligenes. The sequence continues at coordinate 76,234 of NZ_BATI01000027.1, read as the reverse complement.
CAGATCCTGATCTTCGTCGTCACCTTCCTGGTGATGTACGGCCTGACCCTGTTCATCTCCAAGTCCCGTCTGGGGCGCGCCTGCCGCGCCTGCGCCGAGGACATCAAGATGGCCAACCTGCTGGGCATCAACACCAACAACATCATCGCCCTGACCTTCGTCATCGGCGCCAGCCTGGCCGCCGTGGCCGCGGTACTGCTGGGCATGCAATACGGTGTGATCAACCCGCATATCGGCTTCCTCGCCGGTATCAAGGCGTTTACCGCCGCCGTGCTCGGCGGTATCGGCAGTATCCCGGGCGCCATGCTCGGCGGGCTGGTACTGGGCGTGGCCGAAGCCTTTGGTGCCGACATCTTCGGTGACCAGTACAAGGACGTGGTGGCCTTCAGCCTGCTGGTACTGGTGCTGCTGTTCCGTCCGACCGGCATCCTCGGCCGTCCGGAGGTCGAGAAAGTATGAATACCAAGAACCTCAAGACCGCCTTCTTCAGCGCCCTGCTGGTGCTGGCCGTGGCCTACCCGGTACTCGGTCTGAAACTGACCACCGTTGGTATCAAGCTGGAAGTGCACGGTGCCAGCCCGGCCGTGCTCTGGACCATCGCCGCGGCAGCCGTGGCGATGTTCTTCTGGCAGCTGTTCCGCGATCGCCTGGGCAGTGCCCTGGCCGGCGCGCCCAGCCTACCGAAGATGCCTGCCGGTGCCAGCAACTTCCTCACCCTGCCCTCCACCCAGCGCTGGATCATCCTCGGCCTCATCGTGGTCGCCCTGGCCTGGCCGTTCTTCGGCAGCCGCGGCGCCGTGGACATCGCCACCCTGATCCTGATCTACGTGATGCTCGGCCTCGGCCTGAACATCGTGGTCGGCCTCGCCGGCCTGCTCGATCTGGGTTACGTCGGCTTCTACGCCGTGGGCGCCTACAGCTACGCGCTGCTGTCGCACTACTACGGTCTGAGCTTCTGGATGTGCCTGCCGATCGCCGGCCTGATGGCGGCGTTCTTCGGCTTCATCCTCGGCTTCCCGGTGCTGCGCCTGCGCGGCGACTACCTGGCCATCGTCACCCTCGGTTTCGGCGAGATCATCCGCATCCTGCTGCGCAACATGACCGAGCTGACCGGCGGCCCCAACGGCATCAGCAACATCGAGAAGCCGACCCTGTTCGGCCTGTCGTTCGAGCGCCGCGCCGCCGAGGGCATGCAGACCTTCCACGAATACTTCGGCATTGCCTACAACGGCATCAACAAGGTGATCTTCCTCTACCTGATCGCCCTGCTGCTGGTGCTGCTGACCCTGTTCGTGATCAACCGTCTGCTGCGCATGCCGATCGGCCGTGCCTGGGAAGCCCTGCGTGAAGACGAGATCGCCTGTCGCGCACTGGGCATGAATCCGACCGTGATCAAGCTGTCCGCCTTCACCCTCGGCGCCGCCTTCGCCGGTTTCGCCGGCAGCTTCTTCGCCGCGCGCCAGGGCCTGGTCACGCCGGAGTCGTTCACCTTCATCGAGTCGGCGATCATCCTCGCCATCGTCGTGCTGGGCGGCATGGGCTCGCAGCTCGGCATCATCCTCGCCGCCGTGGTGATGATCCTGCTGCCGGAGCTGATGCGCGAGTTCAGCGAGTACCGCATGCTGATGTTCGGCGCCCTGATGGTGCTGATGATGATCTGGCGTCCGCAGGGCCTGCTGCCCATGCAACGTCCCCACCTGGAGTTGAAACCATGAGCCGCCCGATTCTTGAAGTCAGCGGGCTGACCATGCGCTTCGGCGGCCTGCTGGCTGTCAACAATGTCGCCCTGAGCGTCCAGCCCAAACAAGTCGTGTCGATGATCGGCCCCAACGGTGCCGGCAAGACAACCGTGTTCAACTGCCTGACCGGCTTCTACCAGCCCACCGGCGGCGTGATCCTGCTCGACGACGAGCCGATCCAGCACCTGCCGGGCCACAAGATTGCCCGCAAGGGCGTGGTACGGACTTTCCAGAACGTTCGCCTGTTCAAGGAAATGACCGCGGTGGAAAACCTGCTGGTGGCCCAGCACCGTCACCTCAACACCAACTTCCTCGCCGGCCTGCTCAAGACCCCGAGCTTCCGCCGCAGCGAGAAGGCGGCCATGGAGTACGCGGCGCACTGGCTGGAGCAGGTCAACCTGACCGACGTGGCCAACCGTCCGGCCGGCACCCTGGCCTACGGCCAGCAGCGCCGCCTGGAAATCGCCCGCTGCATGATGACGCGCCCGCGCATCCTCATGCTCGACGAGCCGGCCGCCGGCCTCAACCCCAGGGAAACCGAGGATCTCAAGCAGCTGATCGGCATGCTGCGCAACGACCATGACGTGACCGTGCTGCTGATCGAGCACGACATGCACCTGGTCATGAGCATTTCCGACCATATCTACGTGATCAACCAGGGCACCCCCCTGGCCAACGGCACGCCGGAAGAGATCCGCAACAACCCGGACGTGATCAAAGCCTATCTGGGGGAGGCGTAATCCATGCTGAGTTTCAACAACGTCTCTACCTTCTACGGCAAGATCCAGGCCCTGCACAACGTCAGCATCGAGGTCGAAAAGGGCGAGATCGTCACCCTGATCGGCGCCAACGGTGCCGGCAAGTCGACCCTGCTGATGACCCTGTGCGGTTCGCCGCGCGCGGCCAGCGGCAGCATCCGCTACATGGGTGAGGAACTGGTCGGCCAGGAGTCCTACGACATCATGCGCAAGAGCATTGCAGTAGTGCCGGAAGGCCGCCGCGTGTTCGCCCGCCTGACCGTCGAGGAGAACCTGGCCATGGGCGGCTTCTTCGGCAACAAGGCGGACAATCAGGAGCAGCTGGACAAGGTCCTGCACCTGTTCCCGCGCCTGAAGGAGCGCTTCGACCAGCGCGCCGGCACCATGTCCGGCGGCGAACAGCAGATGCTCGCCATCGGCCGTGCGCTGATGAGCAAGCCGCAGCTGCTGCTGCTCGACGAGCCGTCGCTGGGCCTGGCACCGATCATCATCCAGCAGATCTTCGACATCATCGAACAGCTGCGTAAGGATGGCGTGACCGTGTTCCTGGTCGAGCAGAACGCCAACCAGGCGCTCAAGCTGGCCGACCGCGCCTACGTGCTGGAGAACGGTCGCATCGTCATGCAGGGCACCGGCGCCGACCTGCTGGTCGACCCCAAGGTACGCGACGCCTACCTCGGCGGCTGACGCACCTGGCCTGACGCAAACGGCCCCTCGCGGGCCGTTTCTATTTATCGAACCGACCAAAGGCGACCATCCCGCTCTCCTGGCCATTAGAATCGCCGCCTTTCTTTCTGCGCCTATCGTTACCCGAGAGGCTCACGGAAACCGGCAGCCGCCAACCCGGCCTGCCGCCCAACGGGATAGTCCATCGGCGTCCCGTCGAATCACAGGAACCATCACCCATGATCCTTCGTCCCCTCGTTCAACTGCTCAACCGCACCAGCCTGGTCCTGCAGATCGCCATCGGCCTGGTCGCCGGTATCGCCCTCGCCCTGCTCGCCCCCCAGGCCACCGATGAAGTCGGCTTCCTCGGCACCCTGTTTATCTCCGCGCTGAAAGCCGTGGCGCCGGTGCTGGTGTTCATCCTGGTGGCCTCGGCCATCGCCAACCACAAGCCGGGCCAGCCCACCCATATTCGCCCGATTCTGATGCTTTACCTTATCGGTACCCTGGCCGCCGCCATCGTCGCGGTGATCGCCAGCAGCCTGTGGCCCTCGACCCTGGTGCTGCATGACGCAGCCACCGGCACCACGCCGCCCAGCGGCATCGCCGAAGTGCTCAAGAGCCTGGCGCTGAATGTGGTCGACAACCCGGTGAACGCCCTGCTCAAGGGCAACTTCATCGGCATCCTGGCCTGGGCCATCGGTCTGGGCATCGCCATCCGCCATGGCAGTGACAGCACCCGCGCGATGTTCGCCGACCTGTCCCACGGCGTGACCCTGATCGTCCGTGTGGTGATCCGCTGCGCCCCGCTGGGCGTATTCGGCCTGGTCGCCACCACCTTCGCCGACGCCGGCCTCAAGGCCCTGGCCGGCTACGCCCATCTGCTGATCGTGCTGGTCGGCTGCATGCTGTTCGTCGCCCTGGTGATCAACCCGCTGATCGTGTTCAGCCAGATCCGCCGCAACCCCTACCCGCTGGTGTTCACCTGCCTGCGTGAAAGCGGCGTCACCGCCTTCTTCACCCGCAGCTCGGCAGCCAACGTACCGGTCAACCTGCAGCTGGCCGAACGCCTGGGCCTGCATGAGGACACCTACTCGGTATCCATCCCGCTGGGCGCCACCATCAACATGGCCGGTGCCGCCATCACCATCAGCGTGCTGGCGCTGGCCGCGGCACATACCCTGGGCATCCAGGTCGACCTGGCTACCGCCATTCTGCTCTGCGTGGTTTCGGCGGTGTGCGCCTGCGGCGCCTCGGGCGTGGCTGGCGGCTCGCTGCTGCTGATCCCGCTGGCCTGCAGCCTGTTCGGCATTCCCGCCGACGTGGCCATGCAGGTGGTGGCCATCGGCTTCATCATCGGCATCCTGCAGGACAGCGCCGAAACGGCGCTGAACTCCTCCACCGACGTGTTGTTCACCGCCGCCGCCTGCATGGCGCGCGACAAGGCCTGACGGCAACGCTGCGCAGAAAGCCGCCCGCGAGGCGGCTTTCTTTTGCCTGCGGATTTTCATCGTGATTGCCCGAATGTGCAGCGCTCGCTTCCCGCCGTACGCAGGCTGTGGCAAAAAGCGCTTTCAGCCTGCACACAAGGAGAGTCCGATGCACGCCGCCGACCCCATACTGCTGGGCGCCTACTGGTTCGACCTCGACGGCATTCGCCAGCGCCATGCCGCAGGTGCCGATCCCAACGCGCTGGATGGCAGCGGGCATACCCCGTTGACCGAGGCCATCGGCGGCGGGATGGGTTACCCCAAGGTGGTGGCTCTGCTACTGGAGCTGGGCGCCGATCCCGACCTGGCCGACGCCGAGGGCCTGACGCCCTGGCAGACCTGCCTGACCCGCCGCCACGACCGCGTGGTGGAGCGCGAGTACCGCAAGATTCGCGAACTGCTCGAAGCGGCGGGCGCCGACCGCCGCGGCGAGGAGCTTTTCGTCCTGGAAGACGCAGCAGCGGCCGGCCAGCTGTTGGCGGTGAGGACATTGCTGGACGACGGCTGCCCGGTGGAGGGACCTCAGGCTTCGCCGCTTGGTGCCGCCCTGTACAACGGCCATGGCGAAGTGGCCGATCTGCTGCTGCAATGCGGCGCCAGCGTTGAGGGGCTAGACGCCGACGTACACGGCATGACCCTCCTGATGAGCGCCGCTAACCGCGGCCAGCTGGACATGCTGCAGTTGCTGGTCCGTCATGGCGCCGATGTGTGCCGCGCCGTCGACGGTGCCGACGGCTGCATGACAGCCGCCTGGTATGCACGCGAAGGAGGCCACCATGCCGCGGCCGACTGGCTGGCCGCCCAGCACCCGGGTGCCGAGCGCAAGCCAATTCCCAAGGCAGCACTGAACGGTGGCACCAAGGCCAAATACCTCGACCTCTACCGCCACTACACCAACGGCGCGAATTACGGCCTGAACACCGAGGCCATCGTCAAACGCCTGCAACGCTGGGACAAGGAGTACGGCATCCATCTTCTCGACGTGGCCACCGACCGTTTTACCCTGCAGTTCGAGCGCCTGCCTGAAGACCTCGGCAAACTCGCCAGGGAGATCGCCAAATTCTGCCCGGATACCGTGAGCGGCTTCGCCGTTCTGGCAGAGCAGATCGAGAACGAGCTTCCACCCGACATCCAGCAACTGCTGCAGGGGCTTGCGGCAAACGACAAACACTTCGGCCTCAAGGCCCTGCAGCGCTGGCTGCAGACACATCAGGCGGTACAACTATGGTGGGACTGAAACACAGGCTGACGGCGACCTTGCTGGCGCTGCTGCTCGCCGGCACCGCGCACGCCGGCTGCGGCGAAGGCCGCGGCACCTGTTACTACTACAAGAGCGGCGAGCTGAAGAGCCAGGGCGCCTGCGCGGTGACCACCTGCGCGGCCACCGACCAGTACTTTTTCACCCACTGGAACTGGGACAGCGGCAACGAAGTGCGCATCGACTGGGACACCAAGGCCCAGCAACTGCTGGTCAACGGCAAGCCGGGCTATAGCCTGGTGCTGCCCTACAAGGACGACAAAATGATCTGCTACGCAGTGGCCGCCAGCGACGAGCTGGTGTGCAACGATTCGGGCAACTACTGATCGGCGTAGCACACCGGCGAGCTGGGTGGCCCGCGCCGCTCCAGTTCTTCCTCGAGAAACTCGGCCAGCACCCGGGCATTGTTGCAACGTTCGTCGCGGGCGGCGAACAACAGCGTCAGACTGCCGCGCCCGGCCAGCTCCAGCAGCCCTTGCCAATGCTCGGGGTGGGCCGCCAGCTCGGCGCGATAGCGCAGGCGGAATTCGTCGAACAGCGCCGGATCATGGCAGAAACCCTTGCGCAGGCTGTCCGACGGCGCCACCTCCTTGAGCCAGGCACTCAGGGCCAGGGCTTCCTTCTTGCAGCCGCGCGGCCACAGGCGGTCGACCAGCACGCGCACGCCATCGTCGCCGGCGACCGGCGCATAGACGCGCTTGCAGCGGATCACACCGGCTCGGCCTCGTCCGGCTCGTCATCATCGTCGTTGTCGGCGCTGATCGCGCCCAGGCAGATCAGCTCGTGCGCGCCCTCGGCATCCTCGATATGCCAGGCATCCGGCGCGGCACCCGGGCGGGCGGCCGCCACGGCAGCGGCGCTGAAGCGCCAGAGGCGACGGGTACGGCCGTCCATGCACTCGACGCTCAGCTGGCCCTGCTCGTCCAGCTCGAACTGCCAGGCATGCAGGCCATCGATCAGCAGCATGTCGGCCTGTTCCAGTTCGTGCAGCAGGCTGGTGGTCTCGGTCATCTCGCTCTCCGGGTCGGCAAAGACCAGCATGATACGTCAGGCGCTGCGCGGCAGTTCCAGGCTGGCCTGCAGACCACCGCTGTCGAGGTTGCGCAGGCGGATCTGGCCGGCATGCCGGCGGGCGATGCTCTGCACGATCGCCAGCCCCAGCCCGGCGCCCTGGACCGTGCCGCGACTGTAGAAACGCTCGAAGACCCGCTCGAGATCCTCGGCGGGGATGCCGGGCCCCTGGTCCTCGACCTGCAGCAGCAGACGCTGCGCATCGGCGCTCAGGCGCACATGCAGCCTGCCGCCGGCCGGCGAATGATTGACCGCGTTGGTCACCAGGTTCTGCAGGGCGATGCCCAGGCTGCCGGGGTCGGCATTCAGGTGGTAGTCGCCCTCCCCGGCCTCCAGGTCCAGCTCCAAGCCCTGCTTGAGCACCCAGGGAGTCAGCTCGGCCAGGGTCTCGCGCACCAGCGCCAGCACATCGACCTGGGCCATCTCGCCGCGCTCGATCAGCGGCTCCATGCGCGCCAGGGTAAGCAGCTGGTTGACCACCCGGGTGGCGCGGTCGATGCCGCCGAGCAGGTAGCCCAGCGATTGCTGGCGCTCCGCCTCGTCGCGCGCCTGGGTGGCGTTCTGCACATGCACGCGCAGCACCGCCAGCGGCGTGCGCAATTCATGCGCGGCATCGGCGATGAAGCGCCGCTCGCGCTCCAGCAGCTGTTCGATCTGCCCCAGCAGGCGGTTCAGCGCCGCCTGCATGGGCGCCAGCTCGCTGGGCAGCGGTTCGAGCTGCAACGGCTGCAGCGAGTCGGCATGCCGGGCGCGAATCACCGCGGCCATGTTGCGCAGCGGCGCCAGGCCCCAGCCGATGGCCCACCACAGTAGGGCGGCGAGCAGCAGGCTGCCGAGCAGGGTCGGGAACAGGGTGTGGCGCACGATGCTGGTCACCAGCTCGCGGCGCACATCGTCACGCTCGCCGGTCCAGATCAACAGCCCAGTGGCGGTGTCGCGCAGCAGGAAGCCGCGCCACTTGTGCGGACCCAGCTCGAGCGCGGCGAACCCCTCCTGCTGCGATGGGCTTTCCAGTGAGGGGGCTCCCGCACTGTGAACCAGCAGATGACCGGAGGCATCCCAGACCTGGAAGGCCAGTTTGCTCTCGTAGGGGTGGCCGGGCTTGCTGCGCTGCCCGGCCTGCGCCAGCGCCTCGTTGAAGGCGCGGTACAGGCCGGCGCGCTCTTCCTCGCGCACCGGCGTGCGCATCAGCCCCTGCAGCAGGCGCGCACTGTGCGCCAGCTGGGCATCGTAGATTTCCTCGACCTCGTGGGTGCTGTCGAAGTAGTTGAACAGGGTCATCGCCAGCGTGCCCAGCAGCATCAACCCCAGCACCAGGGCCAGGGTGCGGCGGCGCATCGAGGTCATGACTGCTCCTCGACCAGGTAGCCGACGCCGCGCACGGTGCGGATCAGGCTGCTGAACAGCTTCTTGCGCAGGTGGTGGATATGCACTTCGAGGGTGTTGCTCTCGGCCTCCTCGTCCCAGCCGTAAAGCAGCTGGGCCAGGCGCTCGCGGGTCAGCACCTTGCCCGGCTGCGACAGCAGTTCGTGCAGCAGCAGGTACTCCTTGGGCGTCATCGGCACCGGCTTGCCCTGGTAGCTGACCTGCTGGCTGGACGGGTCGAGGCTGACCCCGGCGTGCTCGATGCGCAGCTCGGCGCGCCCGGCGCTGCGGCGCAGCAGTGCGCGCAGGCGGGCCTTGAGCTCATCGAGATCGAAGGGTTTGACCAGATAATCATCGGCGCCGGCATCCAGCCCTGCGATGCGGTCCTCGGTGGCATCGCGCGCGGTGAGGATCAGCACCGGCAACGCCGAGCCGCTGCGCCGCAGCTCGCGCAGCACCTGCAGGCCACTCATGCGCGGCAGGCCGAGGTCCAGCACCAGCAGGTCGAAGTCCTCGCTGAGCAGGGCGTGCAGCGCACTGGCGCCGTCCTCCAGCCAGTCCACCGTGTAGCCTTCCTGGCGCAGCCCCAGGCGCAACCCCTCACCCAGGGCCTTGTCGTCCTCGACCAGCAGCAAGCGCATCCCGCCTCCTCAATTGAGTTTCTTGTTCACTTCCAGCAGCAACTGGTCGATCTCGCCCTTACGGCCGCTGTCGGCCAGCTCGCGACCCGGTCGCGGCGCGGCCTGCTTGGCCTTCTCCAGTGCCGCCTTGGCCTCGACATAATGCCCCTGGCGCAGCAGATGGTCACCCCAGAAATACAGGCTGTCGATCCCCTCGGGATTGACCTGCAGCGCCTGACGCAGCAACTGGTCGGCCTTGTCTTCGTCGCCGAAGCCGATCGGCCAGCCCGGCACGCGGTCATACAGGGTGCCCAGGCTGGTGTAGGCCGACCCCTGCAGCGCGCCCGGATCGAGGGCAATAGCCTTTTCCAGGTAGGCCTTGGCGTCCTTGGCCTTGCCCAGCGCGCCCAGCCCGCCCTGGGCGCCGGCCCAGCTGCTGGTGACGATGCCGTGCCAGACCCAGGCTTCCGCGGCCTGCGGCTGTTCGCGGGTGAACGCGGCGCTTTCGGCCGCAAGCTTCTCCAGCGCCGCCTCGCGCTGGGCTTCGGGCAACTGGTACTGGATCTCGGCCCAGCGTGTCTGCACCGCGTGCAGGCGGGCCTGCCCCGCTTCGTCGAGGGCCCAGACGGGTAGGCTCAGAGCAGCCGTGAGCATCAGGGTCAGCAGGCGTTTCATGGGCGCATCTCCTTGTGAGTGAATTGACGAATCAGTGGCAGCTGCTTGCGCAGCGCCTTGTCCACCACGCTCGGCAGCAGGCCGTTGAGGCGGACGAAGAATTTTTCCGGCCAGCCCAGGTAGAGCTCGCTGCGGTCCAGCTCGATGGCGCGCAGTACCGCGTCGGCAACGCTCTCCGGTGGGTCCATGGCCACCTTCAGGGCGCTGTTCAGGGCCACCGCCTGCGCACTGTTCATCGAGGTGCGGGTGGCGCGCGGCGCCACGTAGAGCACTCCGACGCCGGTGTCGGCCATCTCCCGGCGCAACGCCTCGGAGAAACCGCGCAGGGCGAACTTGCTGGCGCAGTAGGTGGCATAGCCGGGGTAGCCGATGGAGCCGTAGATGGAGCCGACGTTGACCAGCAGCGCCTGCCGTTGCTGACGCAGCAGCGGCAGCATGGCGCGGGTCAGCTGGATGGTGGCGACCAGGTTGATGCCCAGCAGCTCGGCCACCGCCTGGTCATCCAGCTGCTCGAGCAGGGCGAAGCGGTTGACCCCCGCCGCGTTGATCAGCAGGTTGACCCCGCCGAGCGCGCGCGCGGCATCCACCACCGCCTGGCGCCCGCTGGCACTGCCGAGATCGGCCGCCACCACCCGCACCTGCTTCGGGTAACGCTGGCGCAGCTCGCTCAGCGCGCCTTCCTGGCGAGTCACCGCGATCAGCTGCGCGCCGCCGGCGCAGAGCTTTTCTGCCAGGGCCAGGCCGATACCGCCGCTGGCCCCGGTGAGCACCGCGCGGCACTCAGGCAAGCGCATGCTGCACCTCGTTCTGCACCGTGCGCGGCAGGCCACGGAACATGTCGGCATACAGGCGATAGACCACCTTGCTGACGTGGATGACAGCCGCCTTGTCCTCGTCGCGCTCCAGGCGGTTCATCAGCTCGCGGTAATGCTGCATGTGGCCGATGTCCAGGGCGCCATGCGAGGTCAGGTAGCTGAAGGCCTGCGGCGGCAGGGCCAGGCGCTGCTGGATGGTACCGGCGGCCTGGGTGGCCAGGGCGATGCTGGTGCCCTCGAGCACGTTGACCATGCCGAACAGGCCGACCGGGTTGCCACGGGCGATGGTGTCGTACAAGTAGCTGACCATCAGTTCGATGGCCTGGCTCGGCTGGCCCAGGCGCACGGCCTCGGCGTCGCCACCGCAGGCGGCGATGTCGTTGAGGATCCACTGCTCGTGGCCGTATTCCTCGTCGATGTATTCGCACACCGCCTTGCGCAGCCACTCCAGCGAGGACGGCAGGCGCGCACCGCAGGCCATCATCAGCGGCACGGTGTGGCGCACGTGGTAGTAGGCCTGGGTCAGGAAGGCGACATAGCCTTCCAGGCCGACCTGGCCGGACAGCGCCTCACGGATCACCGGCACGGCGTAAAGGGCTTCGCGGTCTTCGCGGGTAGATTCCTGCAGTTGGTCAAAGAATTTCATGGGATACCTCAGGCGTTGACGGGTTCGGAAAAGTGTTCGCGGTAGCGCGCCAGGATGGCGTCGCGTTTGGGTCGGCCATTGGCCGTGAGCAAGCCGTTGGCGGGGCTGAAGGGTGTATCCAGGCGCACCCAGCGCCCGATTCGGGCGTAATCCGGCAGGCCGGCGTTGGCTTTCTGTACAGCGGCGTCGATGGCTGCATCGGCGCAGTTCGGGTCCAGCGGCCAGAGCAGCGCGACGTTGCTCGGCAGGCTCTCGCCATAGACGAAGGCCTGCATCAGCACGCCGCCCTGGGTAAGCTCGGCCTCGACCCACTCGGGGTTGACGTTGCGGCCGAAGCTGGTGACGAACTGGTGTTTCTTGCGCCCGCGCAGACTCAGATAGCCGTCGGCATCGAACTCGCCGATATCGCCGGTAGGCCACCACTGCCCTGCGAAGGGCTCGTCACCGAGGTAGCCGAGCAAGGTCGAACCGGCGACCAGCACTTCACCATCCTCGGCCAGGCGCACCTGTACATGCGGCAGCGGCCGCCCGACCGTGCCGGGGCGCTGGGCGCCGGGGCGATTGAGGCAGACCACGCTGGCGCATTCCGACAGGCCGTAGCCCTCGAATACCGGCAGGCCGACGCGTTGCGCGCGTTCCAGCAGCTCCGGCGAAACCCGGGCGCCACCGACGGCGATGAAACGGAAGCCAGCTGCCGGGACGAAGCCGCGCTCCACCGCCACCACCAGGCCGAACAGCAGCTGCGGCACCAGGATCAGGCTCTGGCAGCCGCGCTGGACCATCTGCCCGAACAGCTTCGGCCACTCGACCGCGCCGGCAACGCTCATGCCCAGCTCCTGCTGGGTCGGCAGGTGCAGAGTGGCGCCGGCGATCAGCGCGGCGTACAGACCGAGGTTTTCCAGCAGCACGGCCAGAGGCAGTACCGCCATGTAGCGCTGCGGCGCGCATTCGCGGCTGACCAGCTCCAGTTCGGCAGCGACCCGCAGCATGGCCTCGGCACTCAGGCACACGCCCTTGGGCGCGCCGGTGGTGCCGGAGGTGTAGGTGATCTTCGCCGTACCGGCAGGCAGCGGCAGGCCGGCCGGCGCGCTGTCACGACGCCAGAACTCGCCGGCGGCGACGAAGCCCAGCGGTGCCAGTTCCTCGGCGAACGGCCCTTCGGCCAGCGCCAGGGTGGCGCCGCTCTGCTCCAGGCAGTGGGCGCGCTGCGCCGGGCTGAAGAACGGCGGCAGAATCAGGCAGGCGACGCCGGCGCGCAGCGCCGCCAGGTCCCAGATAAGCGCCTCACAGCCGTTGTTCAGGGCCAGGGCCAGCAGCGGCACCTGCAGGGCACGCAATTGCTCCGCACGGGCCTCTACCTCACGCCACAGCTGGGCGTAATCGACCTGCCGCTGGCTGTCGCTCAGGGCCAGGGCGGCGGGGCATTGCACGGCGTGGTGCTGCAGCGCCGCGAACAGGGGATCAGGCCGCATGGGGCGCCTCCACACAACTGGAGCGCAAGCCGAGGCGCTGCGGAATACCGCGCTCGCACAGCTGGCGGTAGCCGAGCTGGATGCTGCCGGCGAACACCTGCGGACGCTGGGCGTAGTACTGGCCCCAATCGTGGCGCTGCTCGCCGAGCACGCTCGGATCGGCCGAGCACAGGCGCAGCGGCTCCAGCCCCAGGCGATGGAAACTGTTGATCAGCGAGGCGGCGCCGGTGAACACCACCCACTGCAGGCCGCGCTGGGCCAGCAGACAGGTCATGATGACGATGATCATGCGCGCGCTGCCGGCGCTGATCGACGCCAGGTTGCCGACTTCGACAATCTCGTCGCGCACCACCGGGCGCTCCGCCAGGCGGGCGATGATCTGCTCCACCGGAGCATCCAGGTACTGTTCGAGAAACAGCGGTTGTTCGACAGCCAGGCGCGCGCCGCAGACGGCGCTCAGTTGCTGCTCGGCGTCGTGCAGGCCGAACAGGTCGGGCATGAAGCTGCTGATCCGCGCCCCGTGCGCCTCGTCGAAACGCTGGCGGATGAACTGCTCGAAAGCCTGTCGCTGTGCGCTCTCGGCCTGCGCCAGCCACAGGCTGGCACTACGTTCGGAATCGCTGCCGAGCGGCAGCGGAAAACTGGTGTTCCAATCGGGATGACCCATGGCACTCCCCCTCTGGTTTGCCTTGGGGGGGAGTATCGGCAGCGAGTCTTAATGAATCCTGAAGCCTGGTTAAAACTTCACTGACCGCTTTCCAGGCGACTCAGGCGCTCCTCGAGGGCGGCCACGCGGGCCTCCAGCTCGGCGATGCGCGGGTCATCCTGCGCCGCGCGCGCCGGCGCATCGGCCTGGCGCGTGGCCAGCAGCGCCTGCAGGTCGGCCTCCTCGCCGAGCTGATGCATGTAGCGGTCTTCGCGCTGGCCGCTCTGGCGCGGCAGCAGGCAGGCCAGCTCGCGGCCGATCAGGCGCTCCAGCTGGTGCTGCACTTCGGCGCCGTCCTCGAACTGATACAGGCGGTTGCTGCGCGTGAGCAGCTCGCTGATGGTCTGCGGCCCGCGCAGGAACAGCAGGCCGAGCAGCGCCTGCTGTGGTTTGACCAGCTCCAGGGCCTTGTCCACCCGGTGCTCCCAGCGGTCGGCCCGGCCGCCCATCACCAGGCGCGTCAGCCCGCGCCCTTCGAGCGCACGGAGGGCCTGGCCAACCTGGCCCTCGGTGAGGTTCATCAGCGGGTCGCGGCTGGTCTTCTGATTGCAGGCCAGCACCAGCGAATTGACGGTGAGTGGATAGGTTTCCGGCGTGGTGGCCTGCTTCTCGATCAGGCAGCCGAGGATGCGCACCTCGGTGGCGGTGAGGGGCTCGAAACCTTCGATGGCGCTGGACATGGGCGTTCCCGTGCAGAGAAAAGAGGCACTAGCCTGCCATGCCCGAAGCGCGCTGCAAACTCAGGCGCCTGCAGCGGGCTGTGCGAGCGGCGTATCGCTGGCGATCGCCACCTGATCGCGGCCGTTCTGCTTGGCCTGGTACAGCGCCTGGTCGGCGGCCTTGAGCCAGTGGCTGGCATCCAGGTGGAAAGGGCTGTAGCCAGCCAGGCCGATACTCAGGCTGAGGCGCAGGCCGGGCGCCAGCGGGCTGCGTACATCGGCGAGCTCACGGCGCATGCGCTCCATCACCTCGCCGGCCAGCACCGGCGGCGTGTTCGGCAGGATCACGCAGAACTCGTCGCCGCCATAGCGCCCGGCCATGTCGTCCTGGCGCAGGCTGGCCGCCAGCCGCTCGCTGAGCAGGCGCAACACGCTGTCACCGACCAGATGGCCGTGCTGGTCATTGATCTGCTTGAAGTTGTCCACGTCGATCAGGGCCACGGTGGCGCGCTGCTGACCGCCCCGACACTGGCTGAAGGTTTCCTGCAGCAGATCCTTCCAATAACCGTGGTTATACAGCCGGGTCAGGCTGTCGGTGCGGCTGGCGGCGCGCAGTGCCTGCTTGTGCTCGGCCAGCTTGATGCTCAGGCGGTAGCTGACCGAACCCAGCGCCAGCGGATAGAGGATCAGCATCGGCAGGCAGGCATACAGCTGCGGCATGCTGGTGTCCGGCGCCAGGGCCGGGCCGAACAGCAGCATGGCAAGCCCGACACCCAGCAGCATGGCCACGCAGCCCCTGGCGAAGAAGCGCCCACCACCAGCGGCGATGTTGTTCATCGCCATCATCGCCAGGATGGTCACGCTCGGCAGCGCGTTGAACTGCATGGCGGCGGCCCAGAAGCCGCCGAACACCGAGTCGATCAGCAGATTGCGCCGCTCGGCCTGGTAAGGAGCGGCGGAGCGCCGTGCCAGCTGATACGCCAGGTGCGGCCAGAGAAAACCGTTGAATACCAGCAGCGCCCACAGCCAGGGCGTCGAGTACAGGGGCCAGAGGCCGGCGGCGACACAGAAGAAGCCGATACCCAGGCCGATACTGCGCGGCAGGTAGATGCGTTTGGCGAACGACAGGCCTGAGCCGGTGCCTCTATCCATGGTCACACTCGGAGGTTCCTGTCCTGAGGATGGCTGCTGGCGCGCGACTATACAAGGTTGCGGCGTGTTTCCGCCCTTGAGCTGGCCGGCCGTGCTGGGTAACGTTGCCGCTTGTCGCAAGGAGAGCACCATGCCCAACGTCCGTCCCCTGCTGTTCACCCTGCTGCCGCTGTTCGCCGGCTGCCAGCTGTTCCAGGTCTATGTTCCGCCAACGCCCACCACGCCGGCCGTGCGCCTGCAGGGCGAGCTGACCCTCGAGCAGGATCGCCTGCTCCTGCGTCCGTGCGGTGAGCAGCGCCGCCTGGGCCTGGTCAGCGAAAAGACCGGCGAGCTGCGCCGCGATGTCGACAGCCTCCGTGCCGACGGCCAGAGCAGCCTGTTCGTCGACCTGCGCGGCTGGCCCCAGGGCAGCACGCAGGCCGATCTGGACGGCGAGGTACGCCTGGACCAGGTCTATCGCGTACAGGGTGAAGGCCCGGGCTGCGACGAGCCAGGCTTCGATCGTCTGCTGCTGCGCGCCAGCGGCCACGAGCCGGACTGGGTCCTGGGGGTCGGCGAAGAGGGCCTGGTGCTGCTGCGCCCCAGTGAAGAGCCGCTGGCCCTGCCTTATCTGGAGGAGCAGATGCCCAATGGCAGCCTCAGCCTGAGTAGCGAGGCCAATGGCCAGCGCCTGGAGCTGTGGCTGACGCCGGAACATTGCGTGGACAGCATGAGCGGCGCGGTGCAGCACCTCAGCGCCGAACTGCGCCTGAACGGCAGCGTGCTGCGCGGCTGCGCCTCCTATGGTGGCGCGCGCAGTCAGTAGCCAGGCACGCCGGCCGGGGTCCGCCTATGCTGAAGACGGACCCAGCCAGTCGGAGACTGCCATGCTGCGCATTGCCCTGAACGGATACGGGCGCATTGGTCGCGCCCTGATCCGCGCCCTGTTCGAGCGCGGATTGGAAAGCCAGATACACATCGAAGCGATCAACGAAACCGGCGACTTCAAGACCCTCGCCCACCTGACCCGCTTCGACTCCACCTTCGGCCGCTTCAATGGCCATGTCGGCCTGCACGACGACGTGCTGCAGGTGCGCGGCCAGTCGATCCGACTGATCGGCGAAAAGGACATGACCCAGCTGCCCTGGAAGCAGCTGGACGTGGACGTGGTGGTGGACTGCACCGGCAAGGCGAAGAAACGCGCGCTGGCCGAGCAGCACCTGACGGCCGGTGCGCCGCGCGTGCTGCTGTCGCACCCGCTGGACAGCGCCGACCTGACCGTGGTGTACGGCGTCAACCATCACCTGCTGGGCAACCAGCAGATCGTCTCCAATGCCTCCTGCACCACCAACTGCCTGGCGCCGCTAGCCCAGGTGCTGCACACCGCGGTGGGCATCCGCCAGGGGCTGATCACCACGGTGCACGCCTACACCAACGACCAGAACCTGCTCGACAAGACCCACAACGACCTGTACCGGGCGCGCGCCGCCGCCGTGTCGATGATTCCCACCAGCACCGGTGCGGCCAAGACCATCGGCCTGGTGATTCCCGAGCTGCACGGTCGCCTCGACGGCATGGCGGTAAGGGTGCCGACGGCCAACGTGTCGCTGCTCGACCTGACCTTCAGCAGCGAGCACCCGACCAGCCGCGAGGCGATCAACGACACCCTGCGCAAGGCCGCCCGCCAGCTGCCGCTGGGGGTGATGGAGTGCAACGACCTGCCCCTGGTCTCGGCGGACTTCAATGGCTACCCGGTGTCCTGCGTGGTCGACCTCAACCACACCCGGGTACAGGGCACCGACCTGGTCAAGGTGCTGGCCTGGTACGACAACGAGTGGGCCTTCGCCAATCGCCTGCTCGACGTCCTGCTGGCCTGGCTCAAGCCCTAGGCCAGGCAGCTCACAGCCCGCTGCGGGGAATGTCGGGCAAGGCGCCGCCCTGCTCGACACAGGCCGCCACGCGGTCGATCAGCGGCGCCAGTTCATAGCCCTGTTCCGCCAGCCAGGCCTCGCAGTAATAGCTGGTGGCGTAGCGCTCGCCGCCGTCGCAGAGGATGGTCACCACCGAACCGCTCTCCCCCGCCTCGACCATCTGCCGTGCCGCCAGCAGCGCACCGACCAGGTTGGTGCCGCTGCTGGCGCCCACCCGCCGGTTCAGGCGCCGCGCCAGGTAGTGCATGGCCGCCAGCGACAGCGCATCCGGTACCTTGCACACCGCGTCCAGCACCTGCGGCATGAACGAAGGCTCCACCCGCGGCCGGCCGATGCCCTCGATGCGCGAGCCGCAGTCCAGGGTCAGGCTGCGATCGCCGCTGAGGTAGCTGTCGAAGAACACCGAGCGCTCGGCGTCGGCGCAGAGCACGCGGGTAGCATGCTGGCGGTAGCGCACATAGCGCCCCAGGGTGGCCAGGGTGCCGCCGGTGCCGGGGCTGGACACCAGCCAGCTTGGCTCGGGGAAGCGCTCGTGACGCATCTGCTGGAAGATCGACTCGGCGATGTTGTTGTTCGCCCGCCAGTCGGTAGCGCGCTCGGCGTAAGTGAACTGATCCATGAAGTGCCCGCCACTCTCGCGGGCCAGGCGCACGGATTCCTCGTGGATGCGCGTGGGGTCGTCGACCAGGTGGGTCTGACCGCCGTAGAAGGCGATCTGCGCCAGCTTCTCGCGGGCGGTGGAAGCCGGTACCACGGCAATGAAGGGCAACCCCAGCAGGCGCGCGAAGTAGGCCTCGGAGATCGCCGTGGAGCCGCTGGAAGCCTCGATCACCGGCGCACCGGGCTTGAGCCAGCCATTGCACAGGGCATAGAGAAACAGCGAGCGCGCCAGGCGATGCTTGAGGCTGCCGGTCGGGTGGCTGGATTCGTCCTTGAAGTACAGCTCGACACCGGGCAGCCCCGGCAGCGCCAGGGGAATCAGGTGGGTGTCGGCGCTGCGCTGGAAGTCCGCTTCGATGATGCGCACGGCCTCGCGGGTCCAGCGGCGGATATCGGTCATCGGTTGGTCCTCAGTCCAGAATGCCGGCCGGTGCCGGTGCAGCGCTGCGCCACTGGCTCAGCGCCACGCCGGCGAACACCAGCGCGGCAGCGGCGTACTGCGCCGGGGCCAGGCTCTCGCCCAGCAGCAACGCGGCGAAAATCAGGGTGAACACCGGCAGCAGGTTGGTGAAGCCCGATGCCTGGCTGGCCGGCAGGCGGCTGACACCGAAGTTGTAGAGGCCGTAGGCGCCAACCGTCACCACGATACCCAGATAGACGACCGAGCCGACGCCGAGCAGGCTGAACTGGCTCGGCAACGGCTCGGTGATCAGCGCCAGCGGCAGGAAGAACAGCGAGCCGATGAAGGCCTGCATGGCGGTGAGAATGAACGGCGAGTAGCGCTCGGAGAGGAACTTCAGCAGCAGCGTGTAGCAGGTCGCACAGAGCATGGCGACGAACTCGTAGAAGTTGCCCAGCAGCGGGTTCGGTGCATGGGCATCGGCTTCGCCGGCCAGGCTCAGCCAAATGGCGCCGAGCACCGCCAGTAAGAAACCGGCCCAGGTGCTGAGCGCGACACGCTCGCGCAGGAAGGTGAAGGCGCCCACCGCCACCAGCAGCGGCAGCAATGCGGTGATCATGCCGGCCTGGGTGGCACTGGTGTGCTGCAGCGCCAGGGCCTCGAAGATGAAGTACAGGCAGGGTTCGCAGGCAGCCAGGGCGAGCAGGTAACGCCAGTCACCCGGGCGATAGTCGAGGCGGCCGCGCCAGCGCCAGGCCAGCAGGAACACCAGGCTACCCAGGGCCATGCGACCGAAGATCACCCACATCGGCGGCAGTTCGGCAAAGGCGAACTTGAGGGCGATGAACGAACTGCCCCACAGGGCCATGGCCAGCACCAGGCACGCCATCGCGAACAACCGTCCCTGCCGGGCCATCGTTACCACCTCATTGGGAAATGACTCAGTCTAGGCGGCAGGCCCCGGCGCCGATAGGCACAGCGGCGCGGAGAAACTGTTCGGACTCACCAGAGCCGGTAAGTCGGCAGCCAGTCGCGCAACAGGCAATAGAGCGACGGAATCAGCAGGCCGGCAACCAGCACACCCGGCCGTCGCGGCAGCAATCCCAGACCGATGAGGATACTCAGTGCCGCGAGCACAAAGACCAGCAGCCCCAGCAGCGCATCAATAATGTCCGACGGGCCGTAGGGATCACCCGGATAGGGCTCCCAGCCGGCCCAGATCAGGGAGCGGAAGGCCAGGCTTAGCAGCGCCAGCAGGGCAGTCAGCCAGACACTGCACAACCCGACAAAGCGCAGCACCCTCTGGCCACGCAAACTTACTGTTCCCAGGGCTTGCCGCGCGTTTTGGGGGCCAGCGGCAGCTGCTGCAGCACCGCCGCCTTGGCCAGCATGTAGGCGCTGACCGGGGCGCTGATGAACAGGAACAGACTGATCAGCAGCTCATGCAGGCTGAAGCCCTTCTCGCCGAAGGAAAAGAACAGCAGCGACGCTACCACCATGCCACCAATACCCAGGGTGGTGGCCTTGGTCGGCCCGTGCAGGCGGGTGAAGAAGTCCGGCAGGCGGTGCAGACCGATGGCGCCGACCAGGACAAAGCCTGAGCCGAGCAGGAGGAACAGACTGACGAGGATTTCCAGCCACAGGCTCATTCGATGATGTCTCCACGCAGCATGTACTTGGCCACCGCCACGGTGCTGACGAAGCCGAGCACGGCGATCAGCAGGGCGATCTCGAAGAACAGCTCGGTTCCCTGCCAGATGCCGTAAAGAATGATCAGGGCGATGGCGTTGATGTACAGGGTGTCCAGCGCCAGCGCCCGGTCTGGCAGGCTGGGGCCGCGCACCAGGCGCGCCACGGCCAGCAGCAGGGCGGCGCCGAGCATGGCCAGGCAGAGCGGAATCACGTAGCCGAGCATGGGAATATCTCCTTCAGCGGTGCCTCGTAGCGCTGCTTGATCTCGTCGATCATGGCCTGTGCATCCGGCACGTCGAGGCCGTGCACCAGCAGGGTACGGCGATCCTGGCTGAGGTCGGCGGCCAGCGAGCCGGGCGTCATCGATACCACACTGACCAGGATGCTGATGGCCAGCTCGTTATCCAGCTCGATCGGCACTTCGACGAAGGCCGGGCGCAGCTCGCCGACGCGCCCCAGGGTCAGACGGGCCACCTGGAAGTTGGCGACCAGGATGTCGCCGATCACCATCAGCAGGTAGCGCAGCAGGCGCAGCGGTTTCCATGCGCGCGGGTGCTCGACCAGCAGCGGGCCCAGCAGCAGCGGAATGACGATGGCCAGGAAGCCGCCCAGCAGCCAGTGGCCGAAGGCAATCGAATCCACCAGCAGCAGCCAGGTGCATAGCAGCAGCAGGCTCTGGGCCGGATGGGGCAGGAGTCGCTGCATCATGGTGCGGCCTCCGCAATGATCGAACGGTATAGCGGCAGGTCATGCAGCTGCGCGGCGGCGGCCTGCGCGTAGTCCAGCAGCGGCGCCGCCAGCAGCACCAGCAGCAGCGCGCAGACCAGCAACAACAGGCAGGCAGCCAGGCGGCCATGATCCAGCTCGGCGCTGTCCAGGCTGCTCAGGCCGACCCGCCAGAACAGCGTACTGCCGGCACGGCTCAGGGCCACCAGCACGGCGAAACCACCGAGCAGCAACACGGCCCACAGCGCCAGCGAAGGCTGCGCCTGCAGCAGCAAGAGCTTGCCGAGGAAGCCGGACAGCGGCGGCAGACCGATCACCGCAACAGCGCCGAAGAAGAACAGGCCACCGAGCAGTGCGGGATTCTGCAGCGCCGGCCCCTGCACCAGGGCGCCACCCTTGTCGCCGCGCTGGCGGGTGATGAGGTCGGCGAGGAGGAACAGGCCACCCGCCACCCAGGTACTGTGCAACAGGTAATAGAGCCCGGCGGCATGCGCCTGCGGCGTGCCGCTGGCAACCGCCGCCAGCAGCGTACCGGCCGACACCACCACCAGGTAGGCCAGTAGCATCTGCAGGCTGCGCGCCGCCAGCACGCCGACGGCCCCCAGTGCCACCGTGGCCAGGGCCAGCGGCCAGAGCCAGGCCTGGGTCAGGTGGGCCAGCTCGCCGGCGCCCGCGCCGAACATCAGGGTGGCCAGGCGCAGGATGGCGTAGATGCCGACCTTGGTCATGATCGCGAACAGTGCCGCCACCGGCGCGCTGGCAGAGGCGTAGGCACGCGGCAGCCAGAAGTACAGCGGCAGCAGCGCCGCCTTGAGGGCGAACACCAGCAGCAGGAGCAGGCCCGCGGCGGCCAGCAGCGGCACCTGGTCGCCACTGGCCTGGGCCACCCGCAGCGACAGGTCGGCCATGTTCAGGGTGCCGCTGGCGCCGTAGACCATGCCCAGGGCGATGAGGAACAGCGCCGAGCCGGTCAGGTTGAGCACCACGTAGTGCAGCCCCGCCCTCACCCGCTGCGCGCCCTGGCCGTGCAGCAGCAGCGCATAGGAGGCGATCAGCAGGATCTCGAAGAACACGAACAGGTTGAACAGGTCGCCAGTGAGGAAGGCGCCGTTGATGCCCAGCAGCTGGAACTGGAACAGCGCATGGAAGCGCGGACCGAGACGGTCGTCGCCGCGCAGTGCATACAGCAGCGCGGCGCTCGCCAGTACCGCGGTGGCCAGCAACAGCAGCGCGCTGAGGCGGTCGAGCAGCAGCACGATGCCGAACGGCGGCTGCCAGTCGCCCAAGGCGTAGACGCGCAGCTGGCCGTCGTCCGCCAGCTGCAGCAGGTACAGGCTGAGCGGCAGCAGGGCCAGGGTGGCAAGCAGCGACAGCGTGCGCTTGAGGCGCTCGTGGGACGGCAGGATGAGCAGCAGCGCGCCGGCGAACAGCGGCAGCAGGATGGGCAGGATCGGCCAGTGACTCAAGACAGGCGCTCCTCATCCGGATGCCCCGGCTGCCCATCGACATGGTCATTGCCCAGCTCGGCCAGGCCACGCAGGGCGAGGACCACGACGAAGGCGGTCATGGCGAAGCCGATGACGATGGCGGTCAGCACCAGCGCCTGCGGCAGCGGGTCGGCCGGATTGGCGCTCTGCCCGATCACCGCCACGTCGCCGCTCAGACGGCCCATGGCGAAGAGGAACAGGTTGACCGCGTAGGACAGCAGGGTCAGGCCCAGCACCACCGGGAAGGTGCGCCCGCGCAGCAGCAGGTAGACGCCGCTGGCGCTGAGCACACCGAGGGTGACGGCAAACAGCGCTTCCATCAGTGAATCTCCTTGCTCGCGGCGGGCACCAGGCTGAGCTTGCCCAGACGGGTCAGGATCAGCTGGGTGGAACCCACCACCGTGAGATAGACGCCAAGGTCGAACAGCATGGCGGTGGCCAGTTCGAACTCACCCACCAGCGGCAGCTCGAAATGGCCGAAGGCGCTGGTCAGGAACGGCCGACCGAAGACCCAGCTACCCAGGCCGGTGAGCGTGGCGATCAGCACGCCGGCGCCCGCCATGCGCTGGTAATTGAGCGGCAGACGCTGCTCGACCCAGGCCACGCCGCTGGCGATGTACTGCAGGGCCAGCGCCACGGCGGTGATCAGGCCGGCGATGAAACCGCCGCCCGGCAGGTTGTGCCCGCGCAGGAAGATGAACACCGAAATCAGCAGGGCCAGCGGCAGCAGCAGGCGCGACAGGGTCATCAGGATCAGCGGGTTCTTCGCCCAGGCCCAGCGCCGGCCCTGCGGATCGCAGGTCGGGTTGTGCAGGCGCAGGCCGTCGAGCATGGCCAGGATGCCCACTGCGGCTATGGCCAGCACGGTGATCTCGCCCAGGGTATCGAAGCCGCGGAAGTCCACCAGAATCACGTTGACCACGTTGGTGCCGCCGCCACCGCTGACGCTGTTGGCCAGGAAGAACGGAGCAAGTCCTGCATAGGGCCGGGTCAGCACCACATAGACCAGCAGCGCCACCATCACCCCGCAGCCGCCGGCCACCACGACATCGCGCAGGCCACGCAGGCTGGAACTCTCGCTCGGGGTGCGCGAGGGCAGGTAGAACAGCGCCAGCATCAGCAGGATGATGGTCACCACCTCGACCACCAGCTGGGTCAGTGCCAGGTCAGGCGCGGATAAGCGGGCGAAGGCCAGCGCCACCAACATACCACCGACGCCGAGGATCAGCAGCGCCACCAGGCGCTGGCGATGGAACACGGCCGTGAGCAGACCGCTCGCCGCCAGCACCAGCAGGCCGAGCGTGGTGATGCCATCCAGCGGGCTGAGGCCGCGGCTGCCAGTCAGCTGTGGCAGCGGCGCCAGGGCGCTGGCCACCAGCACCAGAGCAGCAATCAGCAGGAAACTCAGGTAACGCTGCAGCGAACCGTTCTCCAGGCACCCGGTCAGCCAGGTCGCCAGGCGCACCAGGTTCTGTACCTGGCGTTCGAAGATCATCCGCGCGTCCACTTCCGGCAGCCCGGCATACCAGCGGAACAGCGGCTGGCGGCCAACGTAGACGAGGATGCCGCCAACCAGCGCCACGCAGCTCATCGCCAGCGGCAGGTTGAAGCCGTGCCAGATCGCCAGGCTGTATTCGGGCAGCACGCCGCCGAGGCTGGCCTTCGCCGCCACCGCCAGCAAGGGGGCGACCGTATAGGCCGGCAGCATGCCGACCAGCAGGCAGAGGAACACCAGGATCTCCACCGGAATCTTCATGTAGCGCGGTGGCTCGTGCGGCGGGTACTTGGGCAGGTTGATCGGCTCGCCATTGAAGAACACGTCGTGGATGAAACGCAGCGAGTAGGCCACCGAAAACACCCCGGCGAGGGTCGCCGCCGCCGGAATGACCCAGCTGAAGCTGCCCAGCAGGTGTTGTTGCAGGGTCTCGCCGAAGAACATCTCCTTGCTCAGGAAGCCGTTTAGCAACGGCACGCCGGCCATTGCCGAAGACGCCACCATGGCCAGCACGGCGGTGTGCGGCAGGTACTTCCACATGCCGTTGATGCGCCGCATGTCGCGACTGCCGGTCTCGTGGTCGATGATGCCGGCGGCCATGAACAGCGAGGCCTTGAAGGTGGCGTGGTTGATGATGTGGAACACCGCGGCGACGTTGGACAGCGGCGTGTTCAGCCCCAGCAGCAGCACGATCAGGCCCAGGTGGCTGATGGTGGAGAATGCCAGCAGGCCCTTGAGGTCGTGCTGGAACAACGCCATGCCGGCGCCGACCAGCAGGGTCGTCAGACCGGTGAGGCTGACCAGGTAGAACCACAGCTCGGAGTCGGCCAGCGCCGGATACAGGCGCGCCAGCAGGAACACTCCGGCCTTGACCATGGTCGCCGAGTGCAGGTAGGCCGATACCGGCGTCGGCGCCGCCATCGCGTGGGGCAGCCAGAAATGGAAGGGGAACTGCGCCGACTTGGTAAACGCGCCCAGCAGCACCAGCACCAGTGCCACGGGGTACAGGGCATGGGCACGGATCTGCTCACCCGCGGCCAGCACCACGCTGAGTTCGAAGCTGCCGACGATATGACCGATCAGCAGGATGCCGGCCAGCAGCGCCAGACCGCCACCGCCGGTCACCGCCAGGGCCATGCGCGCGCCCTTGCGCGCGTCGCTGCGCGCCCCCCAGAAGCCGATCAGCAGGAACGACGACAGGCTGGTCAGCTCCCAGAAAGTCAGCAACAACAGCAGGTTTTCCGACAGCACCACGCCGAGCATGGCGCCCATGAACAGCAACAGGTAGGCGAAGAAGCGGCCGATGGCCTCGCGCTCGGACAGGTAATAGCGTGCGTACAGAATCACCAGCAGGCCGATGCCGAGGATCAGCAGGGCAAACAGCAGGGCCAGGCCGTCCAGGCGCAGCGAGAGGTTGAAGCCGAGCTGCGCAAGCCAGGGCTGCGACACCAGCAGCAGCTCGCCGGCGAATACCCGTGGTGCCAGCCACAGCAGGATACCCAGCGCCAGCAGCGGAGCCGCCGCGGTGGCCAGGCTGCAGGCCAGGCGTCCGTGACGCTCGAACAGAATGGGAAGCAAGGCGCCGAGGAACGGCAGTCCGACGATGAGCAGTAGCTCCATGAATCTCCCCTATCCTGACCCCAACCTGACGGCCTGGGCAAATCGTCTATCTCCTCGCGCGGCAGAGCCTCGTTGGCGAAGGGCCTGCAGCGATTATCCATAGCTATCAGGGCCAAGCCATAGATAAATTATTACATTATGCTCGCAGGAGAGCGCCTGTCCGAGGGGTGTTCCGGCAGCATCGCAGCCCATGCACCTGCCCTCGACCTGGCGGCGCGGTGACGCCGGCCGAACGACCTGAAAGCCTGTGGCTGGAACACGCGATCCGGGCGGTCAGCGGCAGGCTGCTCCTGCCCGGCAGCATGGCCGATAAGCCAAAGGCCCGGCACTGCCGGGCCCTTGCGGAGTCAGTGGGCGACGCGGCTGGTGCCGTCGACGGTCATGATGCGAACCCGCTCGCCAACCCGGAAGATCTCGTTCTCCTGCACGGCCTGGACATAGGCGCGCAGGCTGCCATCGTCCTCGCGCACGGTGATCTCCACGCCCTGGGTGCGGGTCAGCCCTTCCTCGGTGGCGGCGCCCAACAGGCCACCGGCCACGGCGCCAATCACCGCCGCCACGGCCGAACCACGGCCACCGCCCACGCCGCTGCCGGCCACACCGCCGATGACCGCACCCGCGCCCGCGCCGATCGGGGTCTTGGTGCCCTCGATCTTCACCGGCCGCAGCATCTCGATGGTGCCCATGCGCACGGTCTGCACCTTGCGTGCCTCGTCACGACTGTAGGTATCGCCGGTCAGGCTCGAAGCACAACCGCCCAGAGCCAGGCTGAGGGCGACGACAGTGGCGGTGAACAGCTTGGAATTGCGCATCGGGTTATCTCCAGTTTGAGCGATGACTATTAGACCGCGAGCCCCGCCGAGTGTCACCCGCCAACGGCAGAAGCTGCCAACTCCGACAGTGTAGATGCGGGGTGCGACATCGAGCCCGCTATACACTCCGCTGATCCACGGGCAGGATCGGAGTAATCGTCTCGAGAAACCGCCATGGACTACTTCATAGTCGCCATCACCACCATCGCCGGCCTGTACTTCCACTGGTGGCTGTATGTGCGCATCCGCCGCTGGATGGAGCGCGATCTGGCGCTGTCCATGGCGGCCGGCAACCCGGCCATGCAGGACTACATGCTCGAGCGCCTGGCCGAGGCCAAGACCCGCGGCATCCGCCGTGGCCAGCTGGAGGACTGGCTGCACCAGGCAGCCTGCGACTACTTGCAGCGGCGCAACTAGCCGCGCGCCAGGCGCCACAGCCGCGCCAGGTCGCAGGCGCGCGCCTGCAGCTCGGCCGCCGCGCCTGTCATGGCCTGTTCCAGGCTTTGCGGACCTGGACTGAGGGCAAAGGCGGCGTCGATACCCGCCGCATAGAGGGCCTGGTAGTCCTCGCCCAGGCTGCCCGCCAGCGCCACCACCGGCACGCCTGCGGCGCGTGCGATGCGCGCCACTCCCACCGGGGTCTTGCCGTGCAGGCTCTGCGAATCGAGACGCCCCTCGCCGGTGATCACCAGGTCAGCCCCCTCGACGGCATCGGCCAGGCCGGACAGCTCGGCCACCAGCTCGATGCCCGGACGAAAGCCCGCATGCAGGAACGCCCTGGCGGCAAAGCCCAGGCCACCGGCGGCACCGACGCCAGGGTGACGGCTGTGATCCTCGCCCAGGGTGGCCGCGACTAGCCGCGCGTAATGCTCCAGCGCGGCGTCGAGCTGCTCCACCTGCTGTGGATCGGCGCCCTTCTGCGGGCCGAACACCCGCGATGCGCCCCGCGGACCGCAAAGGGGATTGTCGACATCGGCGGCGACCTCCAGCCGCGCCTGCAGCAGGCGCGGGTCCAGGCCGCCAACATCGATGCGCACCAGCCGCGCCAGGGCCGCGCCGCCGGGCGGCAGCTCAACCTCCCGGGCATCGAGAAAGCGCACCCCCAAGGCCTGCAGCAAACCCGCACCGCCGTCATTGGTGGCACTGCCACCCAGGCCGAGGATGATGCGCGTAGCACCGGCATCCAGAGCCGCGCGAATCAGTTCGCCGGTGCCCAGGCTGGTGGTGACGGTGGCATCACGACGGTCACGCGGCACATGGTGCAGGCCACTGGCAGACGCCATCTCGAGCACCGCCGTGCCCTCCCCCAGCCAGCCCCAGTGGGCCAGCACCGGCTCCCCCAGCGGCCCGCACACCCGGCATTCGCGACGTTCGCCGCCGGTGGCGGCCAGCACCGCATCGACCGTGCCCTCGCCGCCGTCGGCCATCGGCCGCAGCAGCAGCTCGGCCTCGGGAAACACCTGGCGCCAGCCGCGCGCAATGGCGGCGGCCACCTCGGGGGCGGACAGACTCTCCTTGAAGGAGTCTGGAGCGATGACAATCTTCATAGGCAACCTTCGAGCGAAGCGGCGCCGGCAGCGCCGCCGGGAATTACAGCAGAACCAGGCTGAGCAGCCAGACGGTGATGATGCCGGCCAGGCCCTGGATCAGGGTAGCGACCGTCTGCGCGCGATAGGCCACCGCCACCGGCATGCGACTGAACTGGGTGACCACCCAGAAGAAGCTGTCGTTGGCATGGGACACGGTCATGGCGCCCGCACCGATGGCCATCACGGTGAGCACGCGACCCATCTCGCTGTCCAGGCCGAGCTGGCCGAGCATCGGTGCAACCAGCGCGGACGTGGTGACCAGGGCCACCGTGGTCGAACCCTGGGCGCTCTTCAGCGCGGCGGCCACCACGAACGGCATGAACAGGCCGATGCCCAGCGCCGACAGGGTGCTGCCCAGGTAGTCGCCCAGCGGCGTGACCTTGAGCACCGCGCCGAAGGCACCACCGGCACCTGTGATCAGCAGGATCGGTGCCGCCTGCACCAGGCCCTCGACCACGTGATCATGGAACTCCTTGCGCTTGTCCTGGCTCTTGAGCAGGCTGCAGGCCAGCGCCAGGCCGACCAGTAGTGCCACCACCGGCTGGCCGAGGAAGGTCAGCGCGGTGAGCACGAAGCCCTCGCCCAGCGGTTTGCTGGGGAACACCGCAATCGAGCCCAGGCAGATCAGCAGGATCGGCACGAAGATCGGCGCGAACGCCTGGAAGGCGCTGGGCAGCTTGCCGTAGCGTGCCTTCAGCGCGGCGAAGTCCTCGGCGGCCGGCAGCGGCAGGCCGTCGTCCTCCAGGGCGATGTCCTTGCCGATGAAGCGATTGGCCCACCACATGCCGGCCATGGCGGTGACGAAGGCCACCAGCAGGCCCACCGCGATCACCAGCCCCAGGCTGGCATCCAGCCCCAGGTTGCCGGCGGCGGCGATCGGGCCGGGAGTCGGCGGCACGAAGGTATGGGTGGCGTAGAGGCCGGTGGCCAGCGCCACGCTCATCGCCACCACGGAGACCTTCATGCGCGCGGCTAGGGCGTTCTTCAGCGAGTTGAGGATGACGTAGCCGGAGTCGCAGAACACCGGGATCGACACCAGGTAGCCGATGATCGACATGGTCAGGGTCGGGAAGCGCTCGCCGAGCAGCTTGATCACCGTTTCCGCCATGGTGATAGCCGCACCGCTGCGTTCGAGGATCACCCCGATGACGGTGCCGAGCACGATGACGATGCCGATGTAGCCGAGGATGCTGCCGAATCCGCCGGTGATGGTCTTGACGATCTCGGCGCTGGGCAGCTGGTAGGCGAAGCCGGCGATGAAGGCAGCCGCCAGCAATGCCAGGAAGGGATGCAGTTTGAGACGGGTGGTGGACAGCACGATGAAGGCAATCAGCGCCACCAGGATCAGGACCAGAAGCATGGCCTATTCCTCATTGTTGTTATTAGGGAGGGCCATTGTGCGGCGGCATCCGGGACGACGTCCCTATGCGAACGCACCAGTCACGCGCGTGCTCGACCGACGATTACTGTGCAAGCGCACAGTCAGTCGTCCAACAGCTCCAGACCCAGGGTGAACAGCAGGCGCTGATCCCGGCGAGCCAGATCCAGACCACTGAGCTCGCCGATGCGCTCCAGGCGGTAGCGCAGCGTGTTGCGATGGATGCCCAGCTCGTCGGCACAGGCCTGTGGATGCCCGTCGTGCCGGCACCAGGCAAGCAGGGTCTGGCGCAACTGGCCCTGACTATCCTGCGCCAGCACCCGGCGCAGCGGAGCCAGCCAGCGCTGCACGGACCAGTCCTGACGGCGCCCATGCAAAAACGCCTGCAGGCGGTGATCCGGCAGGCGCAGCACACGCAGTTCAGGCTGCCGCGACCTGGCATAGGCATGCAGATCACGCAGGGCCAGGGCCGCTTCGCGCAGATCGGCAAAGCCGTAAAGCTCATCGCTGCACAGCAGGCGCTGCACGCCCAGCCCACGGCTGTCGAGCTGCGCCAGCCAGGCCGCATCACGACCACTCTGGTAGGGCCGGCACAGCAGCAGCTGACGCACTCCGAACGGGCCGCATTGCTCGGCTTTGCCTGCCAGAGCGCTCAGCGCACGGGCCTGGTCGCCCTCCTCGGCCAGCTCCAGCAGCACCAGTTGGCGCGGCCAGGCCAGCTGCAGGCCGATACGTTCCGCCTCGGCCTGCAACTGGGTCAGGTTGATGCTGCTATCAGCGATCTGGCGCAGCCAGGTTTCCAGCTGGTGCCGCTGCCAATGCCGCTCGGCCTGCAGCTGGCGCTGTTCGACCAGCATCTCGGCGGCCATGCGCACTAGCTCGGCGTAGGGCCGCACGGTATCCGGCGCACCGGTGATGCCGAGCACGCCAATCAGCTGATCGGCATGCAGCAAAGGCAGGTTCACCCCGGGGCGCACGCCACGCAGACAGGCGGCAGCCTGTTCGTCGATTTCCACCACCCGGCGGTTGGCCAGCACCAGCTGCGCACCCTCATGGCGGGTATGCAGCCGGGCCGGGTCACCGCTGCCGATGATCATGCCCTGCGCATCCATCACATTGATGTTGTGCGGCAGGATGGCCATGGCGCGGTCGACGATGTGCTGCGCCAGGGCGGAGTCGAGCTCAAGCATGCAGCAGGCGTGGCATCAGGGCGCCAGGCGCTCGCGCAGCCAGGCGTCACCCTGCAGGCGATAGTTGAGGCGATCGTGCAGGCGGCTGGAACGCCCCTGCCAGAACTCGATGCGCTCGGCCAGCAGGCGATAGCCACCCCAGTGCGGCGGGCACTCCGGGGCACGATCAAGGAAGCGCCGCTCGGTGTCGGCCAGCAATTGCTGCAGCTCCTCGCGATCCTTGATCACCCGGCTCTGCGGCGACGCCCAGGCGCCCAGGCGGCTGCCCAACGGGCGCACCTGGAAGTAGGCATCCGACTCCTGCGCCGAGACTCTCTCCACCCGCCCTTCGATGCGCACCTGGCGCTCCAGGCTGGGCCAGAAGAAGGTCATCGCGGCGAAGGGCCGTGCGGCCAGCTGCTGGCCCTTGGCGCTGTCGTAGTTACTGAAGAAGGTGAAGCCGCGCTCGTCCAGGCCCTTGAGCAGCAGCACCCGACAATGCGGGCGCCCCTCCTCGTCGACCGTGGCCAGGGTCATGGCGTTGGGCTCGACCGGCAGCTGCTCGGTCTTGACCGCGTCGTCGAACCAGCGACGGAACAGGGCGAAAGGTTCGGCCGGGGCCTGGGCTTCGTCGAGTCCGTCGCGGGTGTAGTCGCGACGCATGTCGGCAAGGGTCTGGGTCATGCGCACATCCTCTTCCAGTGATGTCGCGAGCTTACTGGGCCTTGTCCTTTTTCTTTTGATCTGCGGCAACCTGGGCCACCGGCAGATTGGCGGCGCCCACCGGCGCCGGCTGGTTGTACTTGGCCAGCAGCGCCACCAGGGTCGGCTTCGGCGTCAGGACGATCTCCACGCGGCGGTTCAGGGCACGACCGGCATTGCTGTCGTTGGCCGCGCGCGGCATGTCCGAGCCGACCCCCTTGAGCAGCAGGCGATCACGCTGCAGACCGCTCAGGCGGAAGATCGAGGCGACGGCCTTGGCGCGGTCCTCGCTGAGCTTGAAGTTGGCGTCCAGCTGGCCGCGGCTGTCGGCATGACCGAGGATCAGCACGCCGGTGCGCGGGTCCTTCTCGAGGATCTTGGCCACCTTGGTGAACGGGCCGAGCACGGCCGGCATCAGCATGCTCGGGCGATCCGGGTTGAACGAGCTGTCCACCGGAGCGGTCACCACCAGCACATTCTCGCGGCGCTCCAGCTCCATCTTGCTACCGCTGAGGGCGGCCTTCAGGCGCGGTTCATACTCGTCCAGCCAGGCGTTGGTGACTTCGTGGTTGATCTTCGGCGGCGCCTTCTTGGCGGCTGCCACCGGCTTCTCACTGTCGCCGAACGGCCACCAGCTGCTGGCGGCGCCCTCCTTCTTGTCGGAGTTGGCGCAGGCGGCGAGGCTCAGGCAGCAGAGCAGGACGAGTGTTTTCTTATGCATGGTCAGATCTTCCCCCAAGCAAGTTACAGGCAACGGCCCAGCGTTCGCGCCAGTTTCTGCGCGCGCGGGTCCATGAGTACATATGGTCCGAGACTATTGGTGACGAAGCCGAAGGCGACGTCGCGGTCAGGGTCGGCGAAACCGACGGAGCCGCCCGCCCCCGGGTGGCCGAAGGCCTTCGGACCCAGGCCATAGGTGGCATTGGCCACATCCGGCTGGTCGAGCATGCAGCCCAGCCCCAGGCGGGTGGCGGTCAACAGGGTGCGGTCTTCACCGCATGAATGTTCGCGGGTCATCTCGCCAAGCAGCTCCGGCTCCAGCAGGCGGCCGTCCAGCAGGGCTGCGTAGAAGCCGGCGAGCGCGCGGGCATTGCCGTGGCCATTGGCCGCCGGCTGTTGCATGCGCCGCCATTCCGGCTTGTTGGTACTGGTGAGAATAGACGGCGGATTGGCGAAGGCACGGGTGGTCAGCGACGCCGGTTCGCTCATCATGCATTTGAGCAGGCGCTGGGCGGCGGCATCGCCCATGTCGCCCTTCTTGCGGGCGATATGGGCGACGCGCGGAAACTCCTCGTCGGCCAGGCCAACGTGGAAGTCGAGCCCCAGCGGCCGCGCGATGCGCGCGACGATGGATTCGCCCGGGCCGCGGCCGTCGGCCCGGCGCAACAGCTCGCCGACCAGCCAGCCATAGGTGATCGGTGAATAGCCATGGGTCTCGCCGGGCGTCCACCAGGGGCGCTCCGCAGCCAGCGCGCTGGTCATCTGCGCCCAGTCGTACAGCGCCTCGGCCGGCAGCGGTGCATGCAGGGCCGGCAGGCCGGCGCGATGGCTAAGCAGCTGGCGCAAGGTCACGCGCTCCTTGCCGGCGGCAGCAAACTCCGGCCACCAGCGGGCCACGGGAGCGTCCAGTTCGAGCTTGCCCTGCTCTACCAGCTGCAGGGCGGCGACGGCGGCGAAGGTCTTGGTGCAGGAGAACAGGTTGAGGATGGTGTCGCTGTGCCAAGCCTGCGCACCGTCCTTATCGGCGGTACCGGCCCAGATATCGACGACGGTCTCGCCGCCGACCTGCACGCACAGGGCAGCGCCTCGTTCCTGCGGATCGTCGAACAGTTCGGCGAAGGCGTCTTTCAGCGCCTCGAAGCGCAGGTCGAAATAACCCTGAATCTGCAACCTGATACTCCTCGGTCAGAATGGCGGGCATTGTTCCAGCCCCGGCCGGTCATGTGAATCCTGGCATCTCGCTCAGGTCACTCGGTCAGACCAACGGTCTGCCGGACGGGCCGGGTCTTGACGGTTTCAGGGCTTGGCGGTCGCCTGTGCAGGCTGCGCCAGCCATTGTGCCGGCACCGCCAGGTTGGCCTTGCGCACCGCCTCGACGAAGCCCTGCCAGGGCCGATCGGTGATGGCGACTAGGCCGAAGTGACCGTTCTCGCCATCGAGCAGGCGGCCGCTGGCGGGCTGATCGAGGTACTGGAACCAGTGCACGCCGACGATTGCCGGCTCCTCCAGGGCCCGGGCCAGGAAGTGGGCATAGGCTGGGCCACGCTCCTCTTCCTTGTAGGTTTCCGCCACGCCGCCCCAGAACGGGCCGCGGTCGCGCGAGCCGAAGTGGAACTCGGTGACCAGCACCGGCTTGTCCAGCGCCCGCAGGGTGGCGAAGTCGTAGCCGTGTTGCGGCTCGCGCACGTAGAAGTTGAAGCTGAGCACGTCGCAATGGCGGGCGCAGGCCTCGATGGCCTCCGGCGTGGCGATGGCGAAACGGCCGCCGAGCAGCATATGGTTGGGCGCATGCCATTTCAGCGAGTCGGCAATGGTCTTGAAATAGGTCTCGGCGAACAGCTGCTGGAAACTTTGCAGGTCCTTCTCGATCTGCGGGAACTCGGCGCTTGGCAACGGCGCCTCGAAGCCCGGGTCCTCCATCAGCTCCCAGGCCTTGAGCTCGATGCCCCAGGCCTTGGACAGGCCGTTCTGGTTGCGGTACTTGTCGCGCAGCTGCTTGAGGAAGGCACGCTTGGCCGGCACATCGGTAGTCTGGCGCAGAGTGCCGTAAGCCAGGGCATAGCGTGCTTTCGGATCAGTGCCGGGGGCAGCCCAGGCCAGTTCGTTGTCAGCGAAGAAGCCGAGCAGCCAGGGATCGTCACGGCGGTCGCGGGTGGCGATGGCGATGGCGCGCTCGGCGGCCATGGCGAAACGCGGGTCGAACGGGTCGGGCATGCCGCCCCACCAGTCATGACCGGTGCTGATGGTGGCGTAGTCCCCGGAGATCGACAGCGGAATGCTGTAGGGCATGCGCTTGGCCGCGCCCAGGGTGTCGTCGCTCCAGTTGCCCAGGCTGTTGAAACCCCAGGCCTGCAGGCGGTCGAGGGCATGCTGGGTCCAGCGCTCGGCATCGAACCCGGGCGGCGGACAGGCCACGGCCTCGGCTGGCGCCGGGGTGGCGGCCAGCGGCGTCGGCGCCACGGGGCAGGGCTGCGCATGGCTGCGCTGCAGGTTGGCCCGGTAGAAGTCGAACCAGCGCCCATGATCGAAGGCACGGCCGCGACTGGCGCCGCTGTCGCTGCGGCTGTCACGCTTGCCATAGTAGGCGGCCAGCGGCTCGCCGTCCTTGGGCAGTGCGCTGAACATGCTCTCGCGACCTTCGACGTAGGTCTGGCTCTGCCAGGCGCTGACCGCATTGACACCGAGGGAATAGAAGGGATTGCCCTCCGGGGTGACCAGATACCAGCGGCCGTCGCGCTTCTCGCTGCGGAAGAAGCCGCTGGCCTCGAAACTCGGCCCGCCCAGCCAGCCGCCGAACTTGTCCTGCTGCGGGCGCTCGGCCAGCCAGGTCTTGAGCTGCTCGGCCTCGCGTGCCGCGCCGTCGCGCAGCTGCTGCTCCTTGCTCACCTTCTCCGGCCACTGGCCACGGCTGTACTGGCCGAAGGCATCGATGATGCCGGTGTACACGGCCTTCTGGACGGCATCGCCGGCCTGTACGCCGAAGCGACCGAGCAGGATGCTCTGCGCGGCGTCCGGCTTGCTCATGCTCAGGGTCACGGCGCTGACCTGGGCCAGGTTCAGCTCGCCTTCCACGGTGTCGGCCAGCAGTACGCGCTGGCCATCCACGGTCACCGGCATCGGCGGCGCGGCGCGCATGCCCTGGGCCCGTGGCGAGCTGGCGGCGAGCGGCACCAGCAGCGTCTGCGCCGGGCCGGCCGGCAGCGCGATGCGGCTGGTCAGCTGCTTGCCGTCGCGACTCTCGATGCGCACGTCCAGGGTGATGGCCCAGTCCATGGCGTTCTGCAGGCGCAGGCTCATGGCACCGGCCTGCGACCAGTCCCAGTCGCCGGTCTGCGGGCTCAGGCGCAGGCTGGGGTTATCGGCGGCATTGAAGGTGTAGCGGCGCAGCACCTCGCCTTCGGGGGTGGGCTCGGCGGTCAGCTCGGGAAAGCTGGCGGCCTGGCTTTCGACCTTCACCACGTCGGTGGGCTTGATGAAACTGAACAGGGTCTGCTGGCCCTCGGGTGCGGCCACAGCAGGCGCGGCGAGATGGAGGGCAAGCACGAGGGGAAGATAACGGCGAATCATCGAACTGGTACTCCGGAAGATGGCCAAGTAGACACCAGGCGGGCCTGCCATTGCCACCCCGGAACGCCTTAACTGGGCGCTTCGGCCAGCTCCAGCAGGCAGTCGACCCAGGCTTCCAGACGTCTTCTCGCCCGCACCGGCCCATCACCGGTGGCGCCCTCCCCGGCCGCCAGCAGGCGCCGGGCCGCTGCCGCAAGCTGGCTGGCGAAGACCTCGGCATCGCCCTGCCAGCTCACCACCTCGTGCACCAACCCCAGCTCGGCGGCGCGCTGCGCGTTACCGAGCTGTTCCGGCTGATCGGTGACCAGCAGCAGGATCGGCCGGCCATAGACCTGGGCCACGGACAGCGCCGCCATGCCCGGCGCCGAGATGATCAAGGCACTGCTTACCGCAGCCTCGACCCACTGCGGATCGCGCGCCAGCCAGCCAGGTCGCCCGGCATAGCCCTCGCCAACCCGCAGACTGTCGAGCCCGGTAGCCGCCAAGCCCTGCTCCAACCCTTCGGCCAGCTGCGGGTCACGAAAGTGCGGATTGAGGTACACGGCCGCACGCGCGCCCTGCGTGGTCGCCGCGCTCGCCGCCAGGGCCACCGGCGTCGGCAGGTTGAAGCTGCCCGGCGCCGTGCCCTGCGCCTCTGCATAGGCGAAGTCGTGCTGCAGACGCGCCCGCGCCCGCCCCAGCTCGAAACCGATGGCCGTGGCAAACGCCCGCGCCAGCCAGTGCGGCAGACGCCCGTGGAAATTGCTCTGCAGCGCCCGGCGCAGGCTGGCGCCATACACATGCACCACCTTGCGCCGCCAGCCGGGCAGGCAGCCCATCACCAGCAGCGCCGGGTGAAAAGAGTCGTTGACCAGCAGATCGACGTCAGCCATCAGTCGCCGCAGACGCCAGATATCGCGCAGCATGTGCCGGGGATCGAACAGGTAGCGCGCGACGTTGCGGTCGGTGGCCGCGCGCTGCATGTTCTGCTGCGCATCGAACTGCACCGCGTAGTGCCGCGACAGCACCTCGGCGGCAATGCCGAACTCGCCGAGGAAGGTCGCGCCCTCGTCCGAGGTGGTCAGCACCCGCACCTCGGCGCCACGCTCGATCAGCGCACGACTCAGCAGCTGGGCACGCATCAGGTGGCCACGCGCATCGGCGGTGGCCAGGTAGAGAATCCGCGGTTTCATTCGACGAAACGCGCCCTCAGCCGCAGCCACACGCCGGCCAGGTACATGCCGATTGCGCCGCTGACGCCGAAGGAGCGGTCTACCGCCCGCGCCTCGGCCAGCAGACGCTGCAGATGGGGCATCTCCGCTTCGCTGACACTGAGGCTCAGGGTGCGCATGCACAGCCGCACGTGCTTGCCTTCGTCATGCAGCACGCGGGCGAGCAGCGGTTGCAGCGGATGGTCGGCGGGCAGCACCGCGCGATGACGGCTCAGCACCCGCTCGGCCATCTGCTCGGCACACAGGCCGATGGCGTAGGCCGGCACCAGCACGCCCTGCTGGAAATGTGGCGCGTGGCGCCGGGCGATACGCTGCCAGCGGCCGATCTTGGCGCGGCTGAGCCAGTCCGGCCGCAGCTCGGCCGGTGGCTGCATGCCGCGCTCGCGCATGGCGGCGGCAAACAGCTCGCTGTGTTCCTGCTCTTCGCGCAGGTGCTGGCCGACCTGGCGCTGCAGCCAGGCCGGCGCGGTCGGCATCAACTCGTGCTGCAGGGTCTTCTCGGTAGCTTCCTCGCCGATCAGGTAGACGCGCAGCAACAGCAGTTCGCCGGCCCGGCTGGCGTGCAACTGACGCAGAGCCTCGCGCTTGATACGGTCGACCAGCCAGGCCTGCAGGCGCGGCCAGCCGCGCAGGCGTGGCGCGGCGAAAGCCGCCAGGTGCACGACGGTCATGGGCTAGTGTGCTGCTGGCCGCTGAGCACCAGGCCGATGAAGCTGTCCTGCAGGAAAGCCTGGGCTGCCGTGCCGGCCTGCGGATAGTCGACCTGCTGGCCACGGAAACTCAGGTAGCCCTTGCCGTCACGGGCGCCGAGCAGCAGCTTGTCATGCTTGGCAAAACCCGCCTCGCGCAGCGGCTGCAGCAGCTCGACCTGCTCCATGCCGAACAGGAACAGATCGCGCTGGATCACCGAGAGCGGCAGACGGCTGCGCAGGGCCTGCAGTTCCAGGGTCCAGTCGCCGTGCTGCAGCGCCTTGGCCAGATCAGCGTGACCGCCCGGCACATGCAGGCTCGCACGCACCGCCGGCAGCGCGGCCTTGCCCAGCCCCAGGGCGATGGTGATATCCGAGTATTCCGCCTTGGCTGCTTCGACCCGGTTGTCGCGCACCTGGACGAACTGCTTGGCCAGCTTGGCCGCAGTGGAAGGCGAGGCCAGCGTGCGCAGCGCCTGCTCATGGGTGAGCAGCACCTGGCGCTGGCCATCGACCTCGGCCTCGACGCGCAGGGCGTCCAGCTTCACCTCGGTCAGGTCGCCCGGCACCGGCGCATGGGCATGCACACTGGTACTCCAGTCCTGGCCATCCTTGCTGACCAGCAGGTGCAGGCTGACCGGCACC
This sequence comes from Aquipseudomonas alcaligenes NBRC 14159, assembly GCF_000467105.1. GTDB lineage: Bacteria > Pseudomonadota > Gammaproteobacteria > Pseudomonadales > Pseudomonadaceae > Aquipseudomonas > Aquipseudomonas alcaligenes. The sequence goes on along the minus strand of NZ_BATI01000027.1, from coordinate 38,670 downwards.
AGGCGGCCATCGGCGGCCCTGGCCTGGCCGTGCAGCAGCACGTCGCCGATGACCGCATCGTCGGCATAGTCCTGGGTGTTGCGGAACAGAATGGTGCCGGCGGCACGGTCCAGCTCGACGCGGCTGTGCGCATCATCCAGGGCAATGCGGTTACAGTCGCTGAGTACGCCCAGCGGGCAGCCACTGGCGCTGGCGAAGACATGCACGCCACGCTCGCTGAACGCTTCGGCCTGGGCCATTCCGGCGCCCAGCATCAGGGCCAGCAGTGCGCTGCGCGGCAGCCATTTCGACGCTTCCATGGTCGTTCCTCAGTGAGTAGCGGGCTTGTGGTAGGACAGCGCCTGGGCATCGGCCTCGGCCTTGCCCAGCGTATTGATCCCCAGGCCACGGGCCAGGGCGCCGCACATATCAATGGCGGAGAAGGCGGCAATCAGGCCCATGGCGCCGAACCGGCGCAGGCCGCGCACGGGCGGCAGGTCCTGCTGGTTGAGCGCGCGCAGGCTGTAACCCAGGCGGGCAAACAGGATGCACAGCGGTGCCAGCGGGCCACTGCGCGCGAACCAGTGCAGCCGGGCCGGCAGGTAGGCCTGCACCAGGTAGGGCGTCAGGCCGACCGAGTCCTGGCCGCGCATCCAGCGCAGCTTGACGGCCTCAGCGCGGCTGTCCGGCAGGCGGTGCTCGGTGTGCGCGGCGGCGGCGTAGTGCAGCGCAATGCCGGCGGCCTGCAGGCGCAGGCCAAGAACCTGGCAGTGGGCGCGATAGACACCGTCCAGCGCCTGGTAGGCATGCTCGGCGAACACCTCGCGGCGGAACACCACATTGTTGGCGTAGAAGTTACGGGTGGCACCGGCCTGCAGCGGGCTGGGGAAATACATGAAGTCGATGGTGGTCAGCGCCGTGCCGGCGAGGCTGCTGCTGTAGCTGGTCCGCCCGGCCACCACGGCCGGCGGCTGCTCGGCGCACAACGGCAACAGCAACTGCTCGAGCCAGTCGGCAGCGGGAATGCAGTCGGCGTCGGCGAATACCACATGATCGCAACGCGCCGCATCCAGGGCCGCGAAGCCGAGGTTCTTCGCCGCGTAGTAGCCGGTGCTGGCGTCGATCAGGACGAACTGCAGCGCCAGGCCGGAGCTGCGCCGCAATTCGTCGCAGACCACCTCGGGCAGGCCATCATGGGTCACCACCACCTGGGCCAGGCGGCTCAGCGCCAGGCTCTGGCCCTTGAGGTGCTCGAACAGACGCGCAAGGCTGCCGGCCACCTTGGCCAGGTCGGCGCCACCGCGCAGGTTGTTGGTTTCCAGTACCAGGGCCGTGCGTGCGGCCAGATCATGCAGGTTCATCCTTGCCCCTCGGTTCATCCATGAGCGATGGCGCTAGCTTAGCAGGCCACCCTGAGCACCGATTTGCGCCAGCGCACGCCCGCGACCACCGGCGGCCCGGATCGACGCGCCGCCGGCATCGAGCCTTCGTCTAGACGGTGCCGCCCTTGATCCGGTCGAGCAGGCGGTCCGGCAACAGACGGTTGAGCACGCGGAATAGTTTGGCCGGCACCGTCACCGGGTAGCGGGTGCGCGGCACGCGGCTGTCCAGCGCCTGCAGCACCGCCTCGGCCACGGCCTCGGCCGGCAGCGTGTATTTCACCGCGGCACCCTCCTTGGCCAGGCGCTCCTCCATCAGCGCATAGCTGGCGGCGTGGGCGCCGCGACTGGTATCCACGTGCTTGCGCAGGGCCAGCAGGCTGTTGGCGCGAAAGCGCGCGATGATCGGCCCCGGCTCGATCAGCACCGCCTCGATGCCGCTGCCCGCCAGCTCCAGGCGCAGGGTGTCGACCATTCCTTCCATGGCGAACTTGGAGGCGTTGTAGGCGCCACGCAGCGGCAGCGCCGCATAGCCGAGCACCGAACTGTTGAACAGGATGCGGCCGTGGCCCTGGCGACGCATGACCGGCAGCACTGCGGCGGTCAGCTCGATGGGGCCGAACAGGTTGCTCTCGAACTGTTCGCGCCAGGCCATCCGCGGCAGGTCCTCGATGGCGCCGGGCTGGCCGTAGCCGGCATTGTTGAACAGCGCATCCAGGCCACCGCCGCTCTGCTCCAGCACCCAGGCCAAGGCCTCGGCGATACTGGCGGAGTCGTCCAGATCCAGGCGTACCGCCTCGAAGCCTTCGGCCTGCAGACGCTCGACATCCGCCGCCTTGCGCGCACTGGCGAACACGCGCCAGCCGGCAGCGCGGCAGGCCAGCGCAGCGGCATGGCCGATGCCGGTGGAACAGCCGGTGATGAGGATGGTGTGCATGGGCCAACTCCCTGGCAGATGAATGAGGTCAGGCGATTTCGCGACGGAACGGCGGCAGGGCGTTGAGGATGGCCTTGCCGTAACGCTGGGTCACCACGCGGCGGTCCAGCAGCGTGATGGTGCCGCGGTCGGCCTCCGTACGCAGCAAGCGACCGCAGGCCTGGATCAGGCGCAGCGAGGCATCGGGCACGGCGATTTCCATGAACGGATTGCCGCCGCGCGCTTCGATCCACTCGGCCAGTGCCGCCTCCACCGGATCATCCGGCACGGCGAAGGGAATCTTGGCGATCACCACGTGCTCGCAGTAGGCGCCCGGCAGGTCGACGCCCTCGGCGAAGCTGGCCAGGCCGAACAGCACGCTCTCCTCGCCGTCGTCGACCCGCGCCTTGTGCTTGTTCAGGGTCTCCTGCTTGGACAGGTTGCCCTGGATCAGCACCCGCTTGCGCCAGTCGCGGTCGAGGCCGTCGAACACGTCCTGCATCTGCTTGCGCGAGGAGTACAGCACCAGGGTGCCGCGTGCGCCCTTCACCAGCTCCGGCAGGTCGCGAATGATGGCGGCGGTGTGCGCGGCGGCATCACGCGGGTCGGCCTTGAGGTCCGGCACCCGCAGCACGCCGGCGTCGGCATGGTGGAACGGACTCGGCACCACGGCGGTCACGGCGGCCTTGGGCAGGCCGGAACGCATGCGGAAGCGGTCGAAGGTACCCAGCGCGGTCAGGGTGGCCGAGGTCACCAGGGCGCCGTAGGCAACGTTCCAAAGATTGCGGCGCAGGGTCTCGGCGGCCAGGATCGGGCTGGCGTTGACCTCGATATCGAAGGCCGCGCCGCTCTCGGCCAGGGTCAGCCAGCGCGCCATCGGCGGGCTGTCTTCCGGGTCCTCGACGGTAAAGGCGGTCCACAGCTCCCAGTTGCCCTGGGCGCGGGACAGCAGGCTGCCGAACAGCGGGTACCACTCCTCCGCCTGGTGACTGGCGAGGCCAATACTGCTGCCCTCATCGTCCATCGCCTGCTTGAGCAGCTCGGTGAGGCGGGTGAAGACGTCGGTGAGCTTGGCGAAGCCTTTCTTCAGCTCGATGCCTAGCTCGCGCAGATGCTCCGGCACCAGGCCGCCCTCGAAACGGTGACGCGGCCGCTCGCGGCCCTCCATGTCCTCGCCGGCGCGGAAATCGGCCAGTTGCTCGCAGGCACTGAACATGAACTGCTGCTGGGTACGCAGCTCACGCGCCTGCTCGGGCACCTGCTCGATCAGGCGGCCGAGATCGCCGGGCAGCGGATGCTGGGCCAGCAGCTTGGTCAGGTTCTTCTCCACCTGGCCAAGCCAGTCGGCGGTGCTGCGCAGGCGGGTGAAGTGGGCGAAGTGGCCGATGGCCTTGTCCGGCAGGTGATGGCCCTCGTCGAACACGTAGATGGTCTCGCGCGGGTCCGGCAGCACGGCGCCGCCGCCCAGGGCCAGGTCGGCCAGGACCATGTCGTGGTTGGTGACGATGACGTCGACCTTGGTCATGCCCTCGCGCGCCTTGTAGAAGGCGCACTGCTGGAAATTCGGGCAGTGGCGGTTGGTGCACTGGCTGTGGTCGGTGGTCAGGGTGCTCCAGACCTGGTCTTCCAGCTCCTCGGGCCAGCTGTCGCGGTCGCCGTCCCAGCGGTTGCCGGCGAGTTTCTCGATCATCTTGCTGTAGAGCTTCTGGCTGTGCTCGTCGACGTCGATGCGGAAGCCTTCCTCCTCGAACATCTGCGCGGTGGCGCTCTGTGCCTGGCCTTCCTGCAGCAGCATGTCCAGCTTGGATAGGCACAGGTAGCGGCCACGGCCCTTGGCCAGGGCGAAGCTGAACTGCAGCCCGGCGTTGCGCATCAGGTCCGGCAGGTCCTTGTGGACGATCTGCTCCTGCAGCGCCACGGTCGCGGTAGCGATCACCAGGCGCTTGCCGGCGGCCTTGGCGGAGGGGATGGCGGCCAGGCTGTAGGCCACCGTCTTGCCGGTACCGGTGCCCGCCTCCACGGCCACCACGGCGGGCTCGCCGTCGCGCTGGCCTTCGTCGTTGGTCTTGATCGCGCCGAGCACCTTGGCCACTTCGGCAATCATCAGGCGCTGGCCATAGCGGGCCTTGAGACCCTTGGCTTCGAGGAAACGGCTGTAGGCGCCCTGGATCTGGGACTTGAGTTCGGAACTGAGCATGGGCGCGCAAAGGCTGGATAAATTTTCAGTAGTTTACCGATAGGTTATGCTCGCGCGCCATCGTTAACCGGAGTCTGCCGATGACTGTCTTTTCCGCCCTGTATGCCGTGCATGTGCTGGCCGCCCTGGTCTGGGTCGGCGGCATGTTCTTCGCCTGGATGATCCTGCGCCCGGCCGCCGTGGCCAAACTGCAGGCACCGGAGCGCCTGAGCCTGTGGCTGGAGGTGTTCCAGCGCTTCTTCCTGTGGATATGGATCGCCGTGCTGACGCTGCCGGTATCCGGCATGGGCATGCTGCACATGCGCTTCGCCGGCTTCGAAGTCGCACCGCGCTACGTACAGGTGATGATGGGCCTGTATCTGGTGATGCTCGCGCTGTTCCTGCGCGTACGCCTGCTGCAGTTGCCGCAGCTGCGCCGTGCCGTCGAGGCGCAGGACTGGCCGGCCGGTGGCGAGGCACTGGGACGCATCCGCCGCCTGGTCGGCAGCAACCTGCTGGTCGGTCTGGCACTGGTGGCCATCGCGGCCGCACGCCCAACCTTCTGATGCGCGCAATCGCCTCCCATGCCACCTGCGGGTGACACGGGAGTAGATCGCCACGCTACGGTGCGGGCTGCGCCTCGACCGATGCCTCGACCCGGCGGTTGACGGCACGACCTTCATCGGTGTTGTTATCCGCCACCGGACGCGACTCGCCGTAGCCTACCGACGACACACGATCCCCCGCGACGCCGTACTGATTGACCAGCACGTCACGCACGGCATTGGCACGCCGTTCGGAAAGACCCTGGTTGTAGGCATCGGAGCCGTTGGAGTCGGTATGGCCCTCCACCGTGGTGGTGGTCTGCGGATACTGGCTCATGAAGTCAGCCACGGCCTTGATGTCGGCCTTGCTTTCTTCCTTGACCACCGACTTGTCGTAATCGAACTTGACGTCCAACTCGACACGCACCGGCTCGGCTGCCTCGACAGCAGGTTCGGGGGCTTGATCCGGGTAGGTGGGCAGCGGGCAGCCATTGTGGCGCACCGGGGTATTGGGCGGGGTATCCGGGCAACGATCACGGCGATCGAACACACCGTCGCCATCCTGATCGCCATCCTGGGCATAACAGATCAGAGTCCCGACGACCGCACCGGCCACCGCGCCTCCAGCTGCCCAAGCAGAACTTTCGATTGCGCCAAGACCGCCTCCGGCCAGGCCACCAATCGCCGTACAGATAGGCCAGTTCCCTTGGTTGAGCGGCGCATCTCCCGTACTGGAAGTCGTGACGCAACCAGAAAGAACACTGCTGACCAAGAGAAGGGGTAATGCAGCCCTTGAGAGTCTTGTTCTCATGGCGGGTGATCTCCTGTGTCACCGGTTCGATTACCGGTAACACAGGAGTAAAGACCCGTCCCCCAAAGTGTACAAGCCAGTCCCGGCGGACGACTGCGCAAGAAGCAGCAGCCGCCTTGCCGGGAGAAGCCTACTTAGGGGCGAGCTTCGACCTCGGCTTCAACGCGACGGTTGATCGCGCGGCCTTCGCTGGTGGCGTTGTCAGCCACCGGGCGGGTTTCACCGTAACCTACCGAGCTGACGCGGTCGCCGCCTACGCCATACTGGTTGACCAGTACGTCGCGCACAGCGTTGGCACGGCGCTCGGACAGGCCCTGGTTGTAGGCGTCGGTACCGACGGAGTCAGTGTGACCTTCAACCACGGTGGTGGTGGCCGGGTACTGGCTCATGAAGTCGGCCAGGGCCTTGATATCAGCCTGGCTTTCCGGCTTGACGGCAGTCTTGTCGAAGTCGAATTTGACATCCAGCTCGACACGAACCGGCTCGGCAGGCTCAGCGACAACTTCTTCAACCACGGTCTCTTCGACCACGGCAACCTGCTCTTCAGCACCATGAACCCAGCAGTAGGCAGCCGCCATGCCGGCGCCTACCAGGGCACCGCCGCCAGCCCACTCGGAGCTTTCGATCGCGCCCAGCGCGGCGCCAGTGACGCCACCGACAGCGGCGCAAGTCGGCCAATCGGTTTTCTGAATCCCAGCACAGCCGGTCAGCAGGCCGCTCGCCAGAATCAGGGGTACAGCTTTCCTTGTGATACTCATCTTCTTAGGTCTCCTGTTGGGGAAATCGGCGTGAAACCGATAGCAAAGAAGTAAAGATCGCTTCCTTACTATCCGCCAGTTATAGGCACTTTCCATACCAAGGTCCATAGGCCAAATCAGTGGAGCGCGATAGTCTTGGCATTCGTCTTCGGGATTTACCGCTTATGACCTTCGCCATTTCCACTCGCACGCCGCAGCAGGCCCTGGCCGCGCTGCTCGAGAACTACGCCCCGCAGCACCTGCTGCTGGTCGGTGCCAGCCAGTTGCCGGCACTGAGCGCCTACCAGGAAGCCCACCCGACCACCCAGCTGGCGCATGCCCCCGCCGGCCCTTTGCCGGCGGAGCTGGCAGCCCGGCGTTACGACCTGGCCGTGGTGGTGGACTGCCTGGAGCACCTGCCCAAGCGCACGGCCCTGGAACTGCTGGGAGGCATTCGCAACCTCAACGCCAGCCGCCTGGCCGTGCTGGTCGACCTGGATGCCTGCGACTGGCAGGAAACCGACCTGTACGCCCTGGCCCTGCAGGCCAGCGAGCGCTTTCAGCGCGACGAACAGACCCTGAGCCTGTTCACCTATGATCTGCGCGAATACAAGCAGGTGCCCGACTGGCTCAACGCCAAGTTCTGGGCCAACCCGGAAAACTTCGGCAAGTACTGGTGGTGACGCGATGAGCCACACCTGTCCCTGTGGCAGCGGCATCGCTCTGGACGACTGCTGCGGCAAATGGCATCAGGGCCAGCCGGCCCCCAGTGCCGAGCGGCTGATGCGCTCGCGCTACAGCGCTTACACGCTGGGCCTGATCGACTACCTGGTGGCAACCACCCTGCCCGCCCAGCAGACAGCGCTGGACCGCGACAGCATGCGCGCCTGGAGCCTCGGCAGTACCTGGCTGGGCCTGGAGGTGGAAGGCAGCGAGCTGCTCAACACACACGCCTTCGTCACATTCACCGCGCGCTGGCACGACGGCGACGGCGAGCACCGCCATCGCGAACGCTCGGCCTTCGTCCAGCAGGCCGGGCGCTGGTACTTCATCGACCCGACCGTGCCGCTCAAGGCCGGGCGCAACGATCCCTGCCCCTGCGGCAGCGGGCAGAAGTTCAAGAAGTGCTGCGCCGGCTACCTGAGCTAGGAAATCTCTGCTTCATTTGTTGACCAGAACCCGGCGGGGGCCGGATTCAACAAGGAGAAGCAGATGCACAAGTACAGTGGAACGGCGGCCGCCCTGGCCGCCCTGCTATGGGTCAGCACCGTCCAGGCCGCTGAAGTCCGAGTCGAACTGGGCAGCAGCGAGCGGGTCGCCCGCCTGTTCGCCTACCCCAACAACTGCAGCGTGATCTGTTATCGCGACTGGACCCTGGAACAGACCGCCGAGCATTACCTCGGCCAGAGCCTGCAGCGCGACGGTTACCCCGACGCGACGGTCAAGGTCAGCCGCGACGGCGACAGCCTCAGCGCCAGCTTCAGTGGCGTGCCGAATGACTACGGCGCGCCGCTGACCAGCCTGCTGAACGCCGGCGATCTGGCCTTCGACGGCGCCAGCAAGCTCAATGGCGACGGCAAGTGGTAGTACAGCTGGTACTTCTTCCTACCCTTGGGCATGGCCCTGGACAACCGCAAGAGCGTCGAACTGCTGCACTTCCCGCCGGACTACTCGCTGACCCAGGCCCAGGACTACCTGGAGTCCAAGACCACTGACCGCTGGGCCGCGCTGCTCAGCGAGAACGGCGTGGCGGCGGCGCAGACTCCGGCCTACCAGACCATCATCGACATCGCCCCGATCGCCGCGCCGGCCAGCGCCGGCGGCGACCTGGAAGGCGTCTACGACTACTTCACCGACTACCAGAAGACCATGGTTGCCCAGCTCACCGCAGGCGCTGGCACGGCGCTGCCGATGGTCGCCTTCGGCGGCCCGGTGCGCACCTGGGTCAACAAGACCTATGACGCCAATATCGGCGTGCTGGGCCTGGACACGATCAGCCCGGCGCCGGGTCAGAACGTGGCGGTGCTGGGCGCCAACCACCCAAGCTACATCTGGTACGCGGCCGACCCGCAGAACTATGGCGGCGACCAGGCGAAGGCCGACGCCGCCGGCCTCAAGGTCATGGGTCAGGACATCAGCGCCGCCTGCTGGCAGGCCGGCATGGGCCAGAACCCTGGCACCGACCCGCAACAGGCGCTGGACGCCTGCACGCAGAAATGGCAGGTGACGGACAAGGTGCAGACCTGCGAACTGTTCTACACCTCGATCCGCAACCTGACGCCACCCCAGGCTCAGGCCAAGTGCACCAGCAGCAAGAGCTGACGCCAGACAAGACGAGGCCCGCAGATGCGGGCCTCGTTCTTTATTCCTGCAGCTTGAGGTGCGAGGTGTCCGGTGGCGGCGCGGGCGGAGCCGCCTTGGCCTGACCCATATCGCTGCCCACCGGCGCCAGGCTGAACTGCGACAGATCGACTGCCGGCGCCTGCGCTTCGGCCTTGGCATCCTGCAGATCGGCGCCCACGGGCGCGATGCCGAAGTCCGGCGCTTCCACATCGCTGAACGCGGCCATGTACTCGTCACGCGGGATCACCCGCGCCGAACCGCCGCTGCGCGCTGGCGCGGCGGCCGGCGCCGCTGGAGCGGGGGCAGGAGCAGGCGGCGGCGCCATCTCTACCTCCTCCACCTGCAGCGCCTGGACGATGGCCAAGGCGCCGGCCCGCTCCATGGTCGCACGGTATTTCTCGGCACCGGCGGCATCCAGGCCGCTCTTGATCACGACGCGACGCCCGGAAAACAGCAGCGCGATACGCTGCTCATCAGCCTGGAACAGCCGCGCCAGGTTCGCCTTCACCTGCTCCAGCGGCGCGCCCGGCACCACCTGCCCGGCGAAGGCGATCTCGTAGAGGCTCATGGTCACACTCCTGTCCAATTCGGCCCCCAGTATGGCGCAGATTTTTTCCGTAAACAGCTGGTGGCCACCAAGCAGCTGCTTGTTACACTGGGCCGTCGATTGGGGTCATGCAATGTTTCTGAAGGCACTCGCACGCGCCATCGGCCTGGCGACCATCCTGGCGCTGCACCTCGGTCTCTCCGGGTGCGCCAGCTGGTTCGGCAACGACTTCCAGAATCCGGAGGTCCGCCTCGTCAAGGTCGATGTGATCAAGGCCAAACTGCTCGAGCAGCGGTTCTCGCTGCGCTTTCGCGTCGACAATCCCAACGCCTCCGAACTTCCGATCCGCCGCCTGGCCTATGCCATCCAGCTGAACGACACACCGCTGGCCGAGGGCGAATCCAGTCAGTGGGTCACCGTCCCTGCCCACGGCCACGCGGAATTAGAAGTGCCGGTGCGCACCAACCTCTGGCGTCATCTGAAGGGCGTGGTCGAAGCCCTGGAAGAGCCCGAAGCACCGATCCGCTACCGCTTGCGCGGCGAAGTGAAGACCGGCCTGCTGTTCGGCCGCAGCGTGCATCTGCAGCGCAATGGCGAGATAATCCCCGGCGATTACATCCCGGAGTGAGCGTCATGACTCAGCAACCCCACGTCCACGGCCCCGACTGCAACCACGACCACGATCATCACCACGATGACGGTCACGTGCACGGCCCGCACTGCAACCATCACCACCAGGAACCGGTGCGCAACCCGCTGAAGGAAGTCGGGCGCAACGATCCCTGCCCCTGTGGTAGCCAGAAGAAGTTCAAGAAGTGCCACGGCGCCTGACCTGAACGCCTCACCGGCAGGGCCAGGCCCCTGCCGGGCCCCCTACTCCCCGGCGCATTCGCCCTCTACAATCCGCACCCATCATCCGTCTCCCTGCGCCAGGAGCCAGTCATGGGTTCGCGCTTTCTCCGTCTGACCATTCTCGCCACCCTGGGCAGTACCCTGCTGCTGGGCGGCTGCCAGTCCTTCCTCAACAGTCGCTACGCCAACAGCGTTCACCCGGACCAGGGCATCGTTCGCGTCCAGGGCCTGGCGCAGAGCGTGGTGGTCAGGCGCAACCCGCTGGGCATGCCGCTGATCGAAACTACCACCTTCCACGACGCCCTGTTCACCCTGGGCTACGTACACGCCGCCGACCGCCTCAGCCAGATGGTTGGCATGCGCCTGCTGGCCGAAGGCCGTCTGGCCGAGATGAACGGCCCCGGCATGCTGGAAATCGACCGCTTCATGCGTACGGTCAACCTCAAGGCCGAAGCCGAGGTGCTATACAAGAACGCCTCACCGCGCATCAAGAAGTTCTTCGAGGTCTACGCCCGCGGCGTCAATGCCTACCTGTTCCGCTACCAGGACAGGCTGCCGATGGACCTGGCCGAGAGCGGCTACCGCCCCGCCTACTGGAAACCAGAAGACTCGGTGCTGCTGTTCTGCCTGCTCAACTTCGGCCTGTCGGTCAACCTGCAGGAAGAAATCGCCGCCCTCAAGCTGGCCGACAAGGTCGGTGCGGACAAGCTGGCCTGGCTGCTGCCGAGCTACCCAGATGAGCCGCTGCCCTTCGAGGAAGCCGAGAAGCTGCGCGGCCTGAGCCTGGGCGGGCAGATTCCGGGGCTGGCCGCGGTGAACGACGCCGCTGGCCAGGTAGCTGCGCTGAACATGCTCGGCGTCGCCGCCTCCAACAACTGGGCCATCGCCCCGCAGAACAGCCGCAGCGGCAGGAGCCTGCTGGCCAACGACACCCACCTGCCGCTGTCCATGCCCTCGGTGTGGAACTTCGTGCACATCCGCTCGCCGAAATTCCAGGCCGCCGGCGTCTCCATCGCCGGCGTGCCGGCAGTGGTCGCCGGCTTCAACGGCAAGCTGGCCTGGGGCATGACCATGGTTATGGGCGACAACCAGGACCTGTTCCTGGAGAAGGTCAAACGCGAGGGCGGCCGCCTCTACTACATGGCCGACGGCAAATGGCAGCCAGCCCGCGAGCGCCAGGAAACCTTCTTCATCAAGGGCCAGCGGCCGATCCGCGAAACCATCTGGGAAACCCGCCACGGCCCGCTGCTCAACTCCGCCCTCGGCGAGCGCAAGTCGCCGTTGCAACCGCTGCCGCTGCGCAGCGGCTACGGTCTGGCCCTGCGCAACATCCAGGCCGAGGCGGATCGCTCGATCGACGCCTTCTTCGATCTGTCGCGCGCACAATCTGTGGAGCAGGCCTTCGAAGCCACCCGCGAAGTGCGGGCCATGGCGCTGAACATCGTGTTAGCCGATGCTCAGCACATCGGCTGGCAGGTCACCGGCCGTTACCCCAACCGCAAGCAGGGCACCGGCCTGGTGCCCTCGCCCGGCTGGAACGGCGCCTACGACTGGGACGGCTATGCCGACCCCATGCTGCACCCCTACGACCAGGACCCCCTGCAGGGCTGGCTGGGCACCGCCAACCACCGCACCGTGCCGCGCGGCTACGGCATGCAGCTGTCCAACTCCTGGTTCTACCCGGAACGCGCCGAGCGCATCGCGCAGCTGGCCGGGAGCGGCAAGCACGACCAGAAAAGCATGATCGCCATGCAGTACGACCAGACCACGCCCTTCGCCGGCAAGCTGCAGGCCATGCTGGACGCCCCCAGCATGGCCGCGCCGCTGAAGCAGGCCATCGCTGCCTTGCCCGCCCCGGAGCGGACCAAGGCCGAGGAGGCGTACAAGCGCCTGATGGCCTTCGACGGGCGCATGGCCGCCACCTCGGCCGATGCCGCGCTGTACAGCGCCTTCCTGCAGGAGAGTGCCAAGGCCACCTTCCTCGACGAACTGGGCCCGCAGACCAGCCCGGCCTGGCAGGCGCTGGTGGACACCGCAAACAACAGCTACTCGGCCCAGGCCGACCACCTGCTCGGCCGCGACGACAGCCCGTTCTGGGACGATGTGAAGACCGCGCAGAAGGAAGACAAGGCGGCCATCCTGGCGCGCAGCCTGGCCAACGCCGTGACCTTCCTGGAAGGCGGACTGGGCGCCAATCGCAGCGCCTGGCAATGGGGCAAGCTGCACCAGTACCGCTGGACCAGCAATGCCAGCAAGATGGCGCCCTACCTCAGCGCCAGCCAGCGCAGCAGTATCGAGTCGATCTCCAGCTACCTGGATCGCGGCCCCTACCCGGCCGGCGGCGACCACGGCACCCTCAACGTGGCTGCCTACGCATGGGGCAACGACTTCGACGTGTGGCTGATCCCGGCCATGCGCATCGTCGTCGACTTCGGCCTGCCCGAACCGATGATCGGCCTCAACAGCTCCGGCCAGTCCGGCAACCCGGCCAGCCGGCACTACGCCGATGGCATCGAGGCCTGGCTCAAGGGCGGCTACATGAGCTTCCCGTTCCAGAGCGGCAACATCGACCGGGTCTATGGCAACAAGCGCCTGATGCTGATGCCGGGCAGGTAATCCGCGGACAGTCCACAGAGGGCGCCCACGGGCGCCCTCTGTGCTTCCGCCACAAACGTGCTGCAGCGCACAAACCGCTCTATTCCGGCACTTCCATTCGTCGGCGCACGCCCCGCAAAGGGCACTCGGCGCGCCCTCTCCACTCCGAGAAAATTTCCTTGCCCATCAGTCGCGACGATAGGGAAGCGGAATTCCATTTTCATTAATTGGTGTTTTTTTGACGCCAATTTAACGACGAAAGGTAATTTCACCACTTCCGCGGCAGCCGTATAAAGCCCGCCATGCCCGGCGCACAGCGCGCCGCGGCAGCTTCGAAGTGCAGTGACTGGCAGGGCAGCTAGGCGGTTTCAGGCATCGGGATAGTGCGGCGCTCCGAATGATCCCGTTTCACTGCCGGAGCCACACACGCCATGATCGATCTCAACACCTGGAACCTGACCATCCCCGTCGGCGAGCCTGCCACCACCATCGCCACGCCGCTGCTCGTTGGCGGCTATCAGGACGACTACTTCAAGAACATCGACGGTGCGCTGTTCTTCTGGGCTCCGGTCGACGGCACCACCACCCCCAACGCCAAGTACCCGCGCAGCGAGCTACGCGAGACCCATGCAGACGGCAAGCTGCGCAACTGGAAGTACCAGGCTGCCGACAACTACCTGCGCGCCACCCTGAAAGTCACCCAGGTGCCCTCCAGCGGCAAGGTCATCATCGGGCAGATCCATAACGTCGAAGGTGACGACCCGCCCATCAAGCTGCAGTACGAGTACAGCACCTCGACCAACACCGGCAGCGTGGCCGCCATCTACCGACTGAAGCCGGGCATCAGCACCAGCAAGGCCATAGTGCTGCGCAATGTTGCGCTGGGCGCGAGCTTCTCCTACAGCATCGCCCTGAGCAAAGGCGGCACTTTGGCGGTGTACGCCAAGACGCCCAGCACCGACACCCTCAAGTGGACGGCCAAGCTCGACCCGGCCTGGGCGGCGCAGACCATGTACTTCAAGGCTGGCAGCTATGTGCAGGACAACACCGGCAACAACACCGAAGCCGGCGCGGTGACCTTCACCAAGCTGAGCATCGAGCACACGCCGTGAAACCGCGGGAGCCGGCACCCGCTGCCGGCTCCCGCGAGAAAGGAACAGCTTTTAATCGCCAGCTGGCATATCAGTCAGGTTCACTAACCTTAAACAGTTTAAAAACAGCCCTTTACAGCCTCTTCATCGCACTACACTTCAAATCGAGCGGCTAACCCCGCTTCCGGCGGGGTCTTTATTAGAACCAAGAACAGCTGCCAGGCACCTGACCCCGCCGGCACCCTTCGCGAGGGCCTTATGGGAATTGCCGCCAGCGATCTGCGTCAGCACGTCATCCGCCCTACCCTGCTCTATCTGGGGCGCCACTCCTCCACTGCCGAAGCGCTGCTGCTCGGCGCCGCCGCCAGCCAGTCGGGGCTTGGCAGCGTGCTCGACGACCGCCAGGGCCACGGCCTCTACCGCATCAGCGAACTGCGCCACCAGCAGCTCTGGGACCAGCACCTGGCCCGCGACCCCGACCTCGCCAGCCTGGTACGCGGCCTGGCCAGCCAGCATGCCTTCCTCGCGGCCCCGCACCTGGAGCTGACCGTCAACCTGCGCTACGCCACTGCCATCGCCTGGCTCCTGGTGGAGCGCGAACAGCCCAACCTGCCCGAACCCGACGACCTGCACGGCATGGCCCGCATCTGGCGCCAGGTGTTCCAGCCGCAAGGCCGCCTGCGCGATTTCCTGCAGGCCTGGCAGCATTGCGTGCGGGAACCCTACCAGGCCGCCTGAGCCAGAAAATGACGACCAACTGGTCAGTTTCTGGATTAACGAAAGTTCACGAAAAAGCCGCGCCAGAGCGGTTGGCAAGGCTTGGTAAAACGCGTAGCTTGCCGCCCTCGTTTTACCGTTCGTGAGCATCCTAATGAAAAAACTCTGGTTGAAGACCTCTCTCGCGCTGGCCGTCGGCGCGGTTTCCACTCACAGCCTGGGCAACGGAATTGCCATCAACGAACAAAGCGTTAGCGGCATGGGCACCTCCTTTGCCGGCCGCGCTTCGGCCGTCAACGACGCCTCCATCCTATTCGGCAACCCGGCAGGCCTGAGCAAGCTGGAACGCCCGGAAGTGGTCGGTGGCTTCGGCCTGGTCAAGGCCAACGTCGACATCGACGATGCCAGCGCCGAGACCCACAAGGGCGACATGGTGCCGCTGACTCCGGTGCCTTTCGCCTACTACGCCAGCCCGATCGACGAGAAGTTCAGCTGGGGCCTAGGCCTGTACGTGCCCTACGCGCTGATCAGCGACTACGAGAAGAGCTTTGGCGGCCGCTTCAAGGGCCAGTACAGCAAGGTCGAAGTGGTCACCCTGCAGCCAACCCTCAGCTACCAGATCAATGATCGCGTGTCCGTCGGCTTCGGCCCGACCATCAACAAGATCAAGGGCAAGCTGGTCAACAAGCTGGACAACAGCGCTGCCTTCGGCACCGGCGAGACCAAGGTCGGCATCAAGGGCGACGATGTCGCCTACGGCTTCAACGTCGGCCTGATGGTCGACGTGACCGACAGCCTGACCTGGGGCCTGACCTACCACTCCAAGGTCGACTACACCCTGGAAGGCCGCACCCGCATCACCAATGGCAGCGGCCCGATCTTCAGCCAGTTCAATGGCGACTATGACGCCAGCCTGGACTTCACCACCCCGGAAACCATCGACACCTCGGTCACCTACAAGCTCGATGACCAGTGGACCCTGTACGCCGGCACCACCTTCACCCGCTGGAGCCGCCTGCAGGAAATCGTGGTCGAGAATGAAGGCACCCCGAGCCTGCTCGGCATGCAGCCGATCGGCGAGGTCAGCGAAGAGCTGAAATGGCACAACACCTGGTCCTACGCCATCGGCGCGTCCTACCAGCTCAATCCGCAGTGGGTGCTGCGTACCGGTCTGGCCATCGACCCGTCGCCGGCCGAGAACGAGCACCGCAGCGTGCGCATCCCGGTGGGCAACCGCAAGGTGTTCTCGGTGGGTGCCGGCTGGTCGCCGAACCCGGACCTGACCATCGACGTGGCCTACTCCTACCTGCATGAGAGCAGCGCCAAGGTCAACCAGGCCAGCAAGGAACTGGCCGGTGCGGAAATCGCTCCGGGCTTCAGCGCCGAGTACAACAACAGCGCCCACGGCCTGGGTCTGCAGGCCACCTACCGCTTCTGACAGCAGCAGGTCGCGACAAAAAAGCCGGGCACTTGCCCGGCTTTTTCATGCCCGCCACTTCACGGCTGGGCGATGGCCTTGTCGATGGCCTCGATCAGGGCGGCGTCGTCCGGCTTGGTCAGGCTGGAGAAACTGGCGATCACCTTGCCGTCACGCCCTACCACGTACTTGTAGAAGTTCCAGCGCGGCGCACTGCTCTGCGCAGCCAGCTCGCGGAACAGCGGCGCCGCCGCCTCACCGCTGACCACCTGCGGCTCGCTCATGGCAAAGGTCACGCCGTAGTCGATGAAACACACCTTGGCCGTCTCCGCGGAATCGTCCGCCTCCTGACGGAAGTCATCCGACGGCACCCCCAGCACTTCCAGGCCCTGACCCTTGTAGCGCTGGTAGAGCGCCTCCAGGCCCTTGAACTGCGGCGTGAAGCCGCAACGGCTGGCGGTGTTGACCACCAGCAGCGGCTTGCCGGCGAAACGCTGGCACAGGTCGATGCGCTCCTTGGAGCGCAATTGCTGCAACTCGCCCTGCGCCTTCAGCAGTGGCGGGCAATCGGCCGCCAACACGGGCGCAGACAGCAGGCACAGCAGTGAAATGGCAACGGTACGCGACAACATGGCGAGATGCTCCTGGGTGGCAAGTCTGCCAACGCTACTCGCCCGCGCCCGCCGCGGCAACGGGCTCAGCACAGGCTCATGTTCAGCTGCAGCAGGGCCAGGCCGGCGCGACTCCAGCCCCAACAGGCCAGCGCCAGCAACAGCACGAACAGCCCGGCCAGGCCCAGGCCGACCGCGCGGCTCACAGCGATTGCGCCGCGCGCAGGCGCGCCACCGGGCGCTCACGCACCGGCCAGTTGAGCGCCGCCGCCAGCAGGCCGAAGAGAATCGACAGCTGCCAGACCACCTCGTAGCTGCCGGTGTGGTCGTACAGGTAGCCACCCAGCCAGCCACCGAGGAAGGAGCCGATCTGGTGGAACAGGAAGACGATGCCACCGAGCATGGACAGGTTGCGTACACCGAACAGGGTGGCCACCGTGCCATTGGTCAGCGGTACCGTGGACAGCCACAACAGGCCCATGGCCATGCCGAAGGCATAGGCGCTCCACTCGGAGAGCGGCGAATAGACAAAGGCCACTATCACCACCGTGCGCGCCAGGTAGAGGCCGGTGAGCAGGCGCGGCTTGGACAGCCGGCCGCCAAGCCAGCCGGCGATGTAGGTGCCGAACACGTTGAACAGCCCGACCAGCGCCAGCACCGTGGTGCCCACCGAGGCCGGCAGATGCTGGTCGACCAGGTACGAGGGCAGGTGCACGCCGATGAACACCACCTGGAAGCCACAAACGAAGAAGCCCAGCGCCAGCAACCAGAAGCCGGAGTGGCTGCACGCCTCGCGCAGCGCCTCGACCAGGCTCTGCTCGCTGCCGACCGGCGCCGGTTGCGGGTTGTCACGCACCATCAGCGCCAGCGGGACGATCAGCGCCACCAGCATGGCCAGTGCGAGCAAGGCGGACGACCAGCCGAGCCAGCCGATCAGGCCGAGGGTGCCGGGCAGCATGGCGAACTGGCCGAAGGAGCCGGCCGCCGCGGCGATGCCCATGCCGATGCTGCGCTGCTCCGCCGGCAGCGCCCGGCCGACCACACCGAGCAGCACCGAGAAGGAGGTACCGGACAGGCCGATGCCGATCAGCAGGCCGGCACTCAGCGACAACGACCCGGCCGAGTCGGCCCCGGCCATCAACGCCAGGCCGGCGGCATACAGCAGGCCGCCGCCGATGATCACCCGGCGCGCGCCGAAGCGGTCGGCAACGGCGCCGGTAATCGGCTGCGCAAGGCCCCAGATCAGGTTCTGCAGGGCGATGGCGAAAGCGAAGACTTCACGCCCCCAGCCATACTCGCCACTCATCGGCGAGAGAAACAGGCCGAAGCCGTGGCGGATGCCCAGCGACAGCGCGAGGATCAGCGATGCGCCAAGCAGGACCCAGCCCGCCGCGCGCCAAGGATTGTTCATCTGCGTTCTCCGCGGGGCTTTCCCGTCAGTCGATGGTTTCCAGATCGTCCAGCAACGCCAGCAGCGCTGCCCGCTTGTCCGCGCCCAGGCGCAGCGCCAGCTGCTGCTGCGCGTGCTCCCAGAGTGGTGCGCCCTGCTCCAGCACCTGCCGGCCGGCATCGCTCAGCGCCACCTGCCGGCTGCGCTGATCGGCCCCCTCACCGAGCTGCACCAGGCCTCGCCCCTCCACCACCCGCAGATTGCGCCCGAGAGTGCTGCGGTCCAGGCCCATCGCCTCGGCCAACGCCGAAATGCTCGGCTGCCCGAGGCGTTGCAGGTTACGCAACAGGGAAAACTGCGCGGCATTGAGCCCGACATCGGCCAGGGCTTCGTCGTAGAGGCGAGTCACTCCGCGGCTGGCGCGGCGCAACTTGGTACACAGGCAGGAGGTCGGCAACATGGATACAGGTATATACCCGCATCTGCCGATCAGGCAGTTACAGTTGCGCAGGAAGGCAGCGGAACAGATGGAACAGCGAGCAGGACGTAGGGCGAGCTAGCCTACGGCGTAAACGGCCGAGCGATGTTGCCCGCGCCTGCCGGGGCAAGAATCCGGCGGCACGCGCTACACGACTCAATTGGCCGTAGGGCGGGTGAAACCCGCGGGGATCACGCGGGTTTCACCCGCCCTACGCAGCGTTCAAACCAGCAGGGCCAAGGCCAGCAGCACCGCGCACTCGCCCAGCTCCAGCAGCGCCCCGGCGGTATCGCCCGTGGTGCCGCCGAGACGTGCGAGGAAGGCGCGGCGCAGCAGCCAGAACGCCAGCGCGGCGGCGCCCAGCGCCAACAGCCCGCTCCAGCCGAGCAGCAGCATGGCCAGGCCGTGGCTGGCCAGCACCCATGGTAGTGGCTGGCGCGGCAGATGCGCGGCCAGCGCGGCGCCGAGGCCGCCGGCACGCACGTAAGGGGTAGTGAGCAGCAGCAGCGGCAGCAGCGCCCGGCCGAGCGAGGGCGCCAGCAGCAGGCCGGCCCAGGCGCCCTGCCCCAGCAGCACCACCAGGGCGGCGAACTTGAGCAGCAGCACCAGCAACAGCACGACTACGGCGATCGGCCCACTGCGCGGGTCCTTCATGATCTCCAGCGTGCGCTGGCGATCACCATGCCCGCCGATCCAGGCATCGGCCGTATCGGCCAGGCCGTCCAGGTGCAGACCACCGGACAAGCCGACCCAGACGGCCAGCAGGATGGCCGCCTGGAGCAACGCCGGCGTTTCGCCCAGCAACCCGTGCAGCGCCAGCAGCAGACCGCCGAGCAGCACCCCGACCAGCGGATACCAGAGCAGCGAGCGGCCGATCTGCTCGGGCTCCGGCATGCCGGGCAGGCGCACCGGCAGGCGGGTGAGGAATTGCAGGGCGATCAGCGCGGGCGTTGGCAGCATCAGGCTTCGGTCAGTTGCAGACCCGGCTCGACCTGCAGGCCGTGCAGTGCGCCGTAGCCCACTTCCACCTGCAGCAGCTGGTTTTCCGGCAGGTTGCGCGCGCGCGCCAACAGCAGGCGCATAACGCCACCGTGGGTCACCAGCAACACGCGCTGGCCGTCCAGCTCGGCCTGCAGGCGCTCGACGGCACCGAGCACGCGTGCGGCGAAGTCACGTACCGGCTCGGCTTCGGGCGGGGTGAAGTGATAGGGATCGTTCCAGAACTGGCCGAGCGCCTCCGGGTCCTCGAGCAGCACCTGCGCCGAGTTGCGCCCTTCCCAGGCGCCGAAGTGCAGCTCGCGCAGGTCCGCCTCGATGCGCAGCGGCAGGCCACTGGCCTCGGCGAACTCGCGGGCGAAGCTCTCGCAGCGCTGCAGTGGCGAGCTGATCACTAGGTCCCAGCCGCCTTTGCCGGTCAGGGCCAGCTGCATCTGCTGGCGGCCCTGCTCGGTCAGGGCGTCGTCACTGCTGCCACGGAAACCGGGGCCGCCATCGGTTACGCCGTGGCGCAACATGTCCAGGGAAAGCGTCATTGTTTGTCCTCAACCAGGGCTTCAGAAAAGGTAGCCATGCCGCCATGCAGCGCGCAGGCAAGTTTGATCAGGGGTAGCGCCAGCGCCGCGCCGCTGCCCTCGCCCAGGCGCAGGCCGAGGTCGAGCAGCGGGACGGCCTCCAGCTCGGCCAGCAGCGCGGCGTGGCCCGGCTCGGCACCGGCATGGGCGAACAGCAGCCAGGGCTGCACGCCGGGGTTCAGGCGCACGGCGCACAGCGCGGCGGCCGTGCAGATAAAGCCGTCGACCAGCGCTGGTACGCCGGCCTGGGCACAGGCCAGGTAGGCACCGGCCAGCGCCGCCAGCTCGAAGCCGCCGACCCGGCGCAGGGCCTCGGCGGGGTCCGCAAGGTGTTCGCGGTGCAGGGCCAGGGCGCGTTCGATCACGGCCAGCTTGCGGCCCACGCCGGCGCCGTCCAGGCCGGTACCGGGGCCGGTCAGCTGCGCCGGCTGCAGATCGCTCAGGGCACAGGCCAGGGCCGTGGCGGCGCTGGTGTTGCCGATGCCCATCTCGCCGGCCAGGAACAGGTCGCAGCCCTCGGCCAGCACCTGCTGCAGGGTGTCGCGACCGGCCTGCAGGGCGGCCGCACACTGCGCCACCGTCATCGCCGGCTGCAGCGCGAAGTTGGCAGTGCCGGCGCCCAGGCGCAGGTGGCGCACGCCGGGCAATTCGAGCGACGTATCGATGGTGCCGAGGTCGACCAGGCGCAGCGGCACGCCCTGCTCGCGGGCCAGCACGCTGATCGCCGCGCCGCCGGCGACGAAGTTGCCGAGCATCTGCGCGGTCACCGCCTGCGGGTAGGCCGATACGCCTTCGGCGACCACGCCGTGGTCGCCGGCAAACAGCGTCAGGTGCGGCTGGTCGATGGCCGGCTTTTCGCGCCCCTGCAGGGCGGCCAGGCGCACGGCCAGCGCCTCCAGCGCGCCGAGGGCGCCGCGCGGCTTGGTCAACTGCGCCTGGCGCACCAGGGCGGCGGCCTCGGCGGCGGCGTCGGGCTGGCGGCAGGCCTGCTGCCACCAGGGTGAAACGGTCATAGCGGCTCTCCTTTGAGCAGCATGGGCAGGCCGGCGACGGTGAACAGCACCCGCTCGGCCCGTTCGGCCACGGCCTGGTGCAGCCAGCCGGCCTCGTCGACATAGCGCCGGGTCAGTTCGCCCAGCGGCACCACGCCCAGGCCGGTCTCGTTGCTGACCAGGATGATGCGCCCAGGCAGCTCGGCCAGTGCCTCGAGAAAGGCATCACGCTGCATGGCCAGGCGCGTGTCGTCGTCCAGCATCAGCAGGTTGGTCAGCCACAGGGTCAGGCAGTCGACCAGCAGGCAGCGGCCGGGGGCAGCATTGTCGCGCAGGGCGCGAGCCAGTTCGAGGGGTTCCTCCACCAGGCCCCAGTCGGCCGGACGGCGCTGGCGGTGGTGCTGGATGCGCGCGCTCATCTCGCCGTCCAGCGCCTGGCTGGTGGCGATGTAGGTCACGGCCAGGCCGCTCTGCGTGGCCAGCCGCTCGGCCAGACGGCTCTTGCCGGAGCGGGCGCCGCCGAGGATCAGTTCGAGCATCGGAAAATCCTATTGGAGAGCCAGTGGGAGCGACCTTGGTCGCGATGCTTTGCAGCCGCCCCCATCGCGGCCAAGGCCGCTCCCACCACGACTAAAGCCCGCACAATGCGCGGAGCCTTTGGGTATCCAGATGCGCCTCGACCAGATCGGCCAGGCGCTCAATGTCACGTTCGCGGCGCGCATGGTAATCCACTTGCCGCGCCTCGCGCAGGCCCGCCCAGGCGAGCAGCGCGGCACAGGCAGCCGGCGCCTCGAACAGACCGTGCAGGTAGGTGGCCATGACTTGGCCGTCGGCGCTGAGGGCCCCGTCGCTGCGGCCATCGTCCAGCTGCACGGCGGGCGCAGCCAGCGCCGGGCCGGCGCTGACCCCGGCATGGATCTCATAGCCGCTGACCTCCAGATCATCCAGAGCCAGACGGCCACGCACATTGCGCAGCTGCTTTTCCGGCTCCAGCACGGTGGCGTAGTCGAGCAGGCCGAGGCCTGCACTGCTGCCGGCCGGGCCTTCCAGGCCATGGGGATCGTCGATGCGGCTGCCGAGCATCTGCAGCCCGCCACAGATGCCAAGGACCTTGCCGCCATAGCGCAGGTGGCGGGCGATGGCGGCGTCCCAGCCGTGCTCGCGCAGGCGCGCCAGGTCGGCGCGCACGCTCTTCGAGCCGGGCAGGATGATCAGGTCGGCCGGTGGTATCGCCTGGCCGGGACCGATGAACTGCAGATCCACCTGCGGGTGTAGGCGCAGCGGGTCGAAGTCGGTGTGGTTGCTGATGCGCGGCAGCACCGGCACCGCCACGCGCAGCACTTCGCGGTCCTTGTCCGGCTGCAGCACCTGCACCGCGTCCTCGGCCTCCAGGTGGAAGTCCATCAGGTACGGCAACACGCCGAGCACCGGCTTGCCGGTACGCGCTTCCAGCCAGTCCAGCCCCGGCTGTAGCAGGGCGATGTCGCCGCGGAAGCGGTTGATCACGAAGCCTTTGACCCGCGCCTGTTCGCTCGGCGAAAGCAGCTCCAGGGTGCCGACCAGGTGGGCGAACACCCCGCCCTTGTCGATATCGGCGATCAGCAGCACCGGGCAGTCCACCGCCTCGGCGAAGCCCATGTTGGCGATGTCCCCGGCCCTGAGGTTGATCTCGGCCGGCGAACCCGCGCCCTCCACCATCACCACCGGGTACTGCGCGGCGAGGCGCGCGTGGGACTCGAGCACCGCCGCGCGGGCGACCTGCTTGTAGTCGTGGTAGGCCACCGCGTGCATGTTGCCGATGGCGCGGCCCTGGATGATCACCTGGGCGCCGGTATCGGAGTTGGGCTTGAGCAGCACCGGGTTCATGTCGGTGCGCGGCGCCAGGCCCGCGGCCTGGGCCTGCACCGCCTGGGCGCGGCCGATCTCGCCGCCGTCGGCGGTCACCGCGCTGTTGAGCGCCATGTTCTGCGGCTTGAACGGCACCACGCTGACGCCCTGGCGTTTGAGCCAGCGACACAGGGCGGTCACCAGGGTGCTCTTGCCGGCATCCGAGGTGGTGCCCTGGATCATCAGAGTGGCCATGCGGGTCTCTCCTGCAGCGCCTGCTCCAGGCGTTGCCAGCCGGCCTCGTCGGCCGGCAGGCCGAAACGCAGGCAGCGGCTCTCGGCAAACAGGCGCAGGAGGATGCCGCGCCGGGCGAAGTAGCCGTGCAGCCCGACCGCGTGCGGGTGGCCGACCAGCTGGAACAGCGCCGTGCCACCGGCCGGCGCGAGGCCATGGGCACTGAGCAGCACGGCCAGGCGCAGGCCGTCGCCAGAAAGACGCTCACGCTGGCGCTGCTGGCCCTGGCTGTCGGCCAGCAAGGCGCTGGCCACCGCACGAGCCGGGCCGCTGACGGTCCAGGGGCCGAGCTGCTCGCCGAGGTGATCGAGCAGCGCCTGTTCGGCCAGTACAAAGCCCAGGCGGATGCCGGCCAGGCCGAAGAACTTGCCGAACGAGCGCAATACGATCAAGCCCGGCCGCTGGCTCTCGGCGGCCAGGCTGTGCTCGGGCGTGCAGTCCATGAACGCCTCGTCCACCACCAGCCAGCCCCCGCGCTCGGCCAGGCGCGCATGCCAGCCGAGCAGGCGCTCGCGCTCGATCAGCCGGCCGCTGGGGTTGTTAGGGTTGATCACCAGCAGCAGGTCGAAATATTCCAGATCGCGCTCGACCGTGCCTTCGCTCAGCTCCTGCACCAGGTGCCCCTCGCGGCGCCAGGCCAGTGCGTGCTCGGCATAGGCTGGCGACACCACGCCGACCCGCAGGCCGGGGCGGCGCAGGCGCGGCAGGGCCTGGATCGCCGCCTGCGAGCCGGCCACCGGCAGCAGCGCGGCGGCGCCGTAGTAATCGCGGGCCAGCGCTTCCAGGCCATCGTCCTGCTCCGGCAGGCGTTGCCAGGCGTCGGCCGGGATCGGCGGCAGCGGCCAGCCATAGGGCGCAATGCCGGTGGACAGGTCAAGCCAGTCCGCCACGGCAATGCCATAGCGCTGCGCCGCCGCGCGCAGCCGTCCGCCGTGCTCAAGCAAGGTACAACTCCCCAATGACCAGCCCGACCAGCCATAGCAGCACACCGAGGTAGACCAGGTTGAGCGCGCGCTCGATATCGCGCGCCTGCGCCGGTGCCCCCTCGCCCAGTTGCGGGCGCTGCTCCTCGACGCCGTGGTAGATCGCCGCGCCGCCCAGCTGCACCTGCAGCGCGCCGGCGCCGGCGGCCATCACCGGCCCGGCGTTGGGGCTGTCCCACTGCGGCGCCTGGCGCCGCCAGCAGCGCAGGGCCGTGGCGGTCCGGCCCAGCAGCGCGTAGGTCAGTGCCACCAGACGCGCCGGCACATAGTTCAGAACATCGTCGATCTTCGCCGCGGCCCAGCCGAAGCGTTCGAAACGCTCGTTGCGATAGCCCCACATAGCGTCCAGGGTGTTGCTCAGGCGGTGCAGCAGCACGCCCGGCGCGCCCAGCACGGCGAACCAGAACAGCGAGGCGAACACCGCATCGGCGCCATTCTCCAGTACCGACTCGGTGCCAGCGCGGGCCACGCCGCAGGCATCCAGCTCGCTGGTACGGCGGCTGACCAGGTAGCCGACGCGGCGCCGCGCCTCGCCGAGATTGCCTAGGCGCAGCGCCTGCGCTACCGGCAACGCGTGCTGGCCGAGGCTCTTGAGGCCGAGGGCGAAATACAGCACCAGGATGTCGACCAGCCAGCCCAGGCTGCTCAGGCTCAGCAGCCAGACCAGCGCCACCGGCGGCAGCACCGCCAGGCACCAGCCGCTCACACCGTGGCTGCGCCAGCCACGCCCGCCCGAATTGAGGCGCTGCTCGATGCGCTGCGCCAGGTGGCCGAAGCCCACCAGCGGGTGCCAGCGCCGCGGCTCGCCGAGCCAGGCGTCCAGGCCGGCGCCGGCCAGGGCGGACAGTGCGACACTCATGAGCGCTGCCCCCACCGGTCGCTGAACACCAGCTCGTCCAGCGCCCGCTCGCGGGCCCAGCCTTCCTGCACCAGCATCGGCTTGTCGTAGAACTCGCGCACCGGGCCCAGACAGAGCACCGCCACCGGCTGGCTGCCGGCCGGCATGCCCAGCAGGCGGGCCAGCGCCTCGGGATCGAACAGCGACACCCAGCCCATCCCCAGCCCCTCGGCACGCGCCGCCAGCCAGAGGTTCTGCAGGGCGCAGGCGAGCGAGGCCAGGTCCATCTGCGGCAGGGTGCGACGGCCGAATACATGGGCCTCGCGCCCGTCCATCAGGGCCGCCACCAGCAGCTCGGCGCAGTCGCGGATACCCTCGACCTTGAGCCGCATGAACTCGTCGCTGCGCTCGCCCAGGGCCTCGGCGGTACGCACCCGTTCGGCTTCGACCAGGCCGTGGATAGCGTCCCGCAGCTCCGGCCGGGTGATGCGGATAAAGCGCCAGGGCTGCATCAGGCCGACGCTCGGTGCCTGGTGCGCCGCCTGCAGCAGCCGGGTCAGCAGCTCCGGAGCCACTTCGCCACCGGCGAAATGACGCATGTCACGGCGCTCGGCAATGGCGCGGTACACCGCGGCGCGTTCCTCGGGGCTGAAGGCGTGGTCGGTCATGGCAGCAACAGCTCGGCCGCCGCCCGGGGGTTGGACGGCAGGTAGAAGTGGATGTAGGAGGCGGTCAGGCGCCCCAGACGATATACCGCCTCGGCCACCGGCTTGCCATTCGGGCAAACGCCCCGGGCCAGCGGCGCCAGGGCACAGTCCAGCACGGAATGGTGGTAAGTATGCCCGCGCAAGGTCCCTTCCGGCAGCTCCACCTGCTGCAGAGCCAGCGCAGCCAGGCGTGGCTGCAGGCGCGCGCTGCCCGGCAGCAGGCCGAGCAGCTCGGCGCTGGCGTCCTGTTTGTCGGTCAAGGCCTCGAGCAGGTAAAGCATGCCGCCGCACTCGGCGAGGATCGGCTTGCCGGCGTCATGGTGAGCACGAATGGCCCGCAGCATCGGTCGGTTGTCGGCCAGCGCCTGCAGGTGCAGCTCGGGATAGCCGCCGGGCAGGTAGAGGCTGTCGACGGCCGGCAGGGCCGCGTCGGCCAGCGGGGAGAAGAAGCGCAGCTCGGCGCCCAGCGCGCGCAACAAATCGAGGTTGGCCTGATAGAGAAAGGCGAAACTGGTGTCGCGCGCCACGCCGATGCGCACGCCGGCCAGCAGCGGCTCGATACACGGGTCGTCCGGGGCGGCGAAGCTCACCGGCTCGGGCAGTACCTCGCCGGCACTGGCCAGCAGGGCATCGGCGGCGGCGTCCAGACGCGCATCGAGGTCGGCCAGTTCCTCGGCCTGGATCAGCCCCAGGTGGCGGCGTGGCAGCTCCAGCGCCGCCGAGCGCGGCAGGCCGCCGAACCAACGGATCGAGGGCGGCAGGCTGGTCTGCAGGATGCCGTTGTGGCGCTCGCTGCCGGTGCGGTTGGCCAGCACCCCGGCGAACGGCAGATCGGCCTGGAAATGCGCCAGGCCGTAGGCCAGGGCGGCAAAGGTCTGGGCCATGGCGCCGGCATCGATCACGCCGAGCACCGGCACGCCGAAGCGGCGCGCCAGGTCGGCGGCCGAAGGCTGGCCATCGAACAGGCCCATGACGCCTTCGATGAGGATCAGGTCAGCCTCCTGCGCCGCCTGCCCGAGCAGGCGCCGGCACTGGTCCTCGCCGACCATCCACAGGTCCAGCTGGTACACCGGCGCGCCGCTGGCGCGGGCGAGGATCATCGGATCGAGGAAGTCCGGGCCGCACTTGAACACCCGCACGCGGCGCCCGGCCCGACGGTGCAGGCGCGCCAGGGCGGCGGTGACGGTGGTCTTGCCCTGGCCGGAGGCAGGCGCGGCGATCAGCAGCGCCGGGCAACTGCGCGTGGTCATTGCCCTCTCCCCCGGCCCCTCTCCCATAAATGGGAGAGGGGAGTGGTACGCGAGAGCTTGAGGCTCGTATCTCCCTCTCCCGCGTGCGGGAGAGGGCTGGGGAGAGGGTAGCGGTTCAAAACTCGACCCCCTTCTGCGCCTTCACTCCGGCCTTGAAGGCATGCTTGACCAGCGCCATCTCGGTCACCGTGTCCGCCGCCTCGATCAGCTCCGGCAGGGCGCCGCGCCCGGTCACCACCACGTGCTGCAGCAACGGCCGCGCCTCGATGTCGGCGAGCACCTGGTCGAGCTGCAGGTAGCCGTGCTTGAGGGCGATGTTCAGCTCGTCCAGCACCACCAGGCCGATGCCTTCGTCGGCCAGCAGGCGGCGCGCCACCTGCCAGGCCTCGCCGGCCATGGCGATGTCGCGCTGGCGGTCCTGGGTCTCCCAGGTGAAGCCCTCGCCCATCACGAACCACTGCACCTGGTCGGGAAAACGACGGAAGAAGGCCTCCTCGCCGGTGCTGGCGGCGCCCTTGATGAACTGCACCACGCCGACCCGCATGCCGTGCCCGAGGGCGCGGGCGACCATGCCGAAGGCCGAGCTGCTCTTGCCCTTGCCGTTGCCGGCATGCACCAGCAGCAGGCCGTAGTCGTCCTGGGCCTGGGCGATCTTCGCGTCGATCAGGGCTTTCTTGCGCTGCATGCGCGCCTGGTGGCGGGCGTCGCGTTCTGCCGATTCGGCCATGCCGCTCTCCTGTCCGGCCCCGGGGCCAGGCATTGGGTGTCGAAAGGCAAAAGACGGACGCTCGCAGGAAGGGCCACAGGCCCTGCCCACCCGCAAAGCCCGCCGCAATGCCGTGGAAGCGCGACAGGCCGGTCTCCGGGCTCGTGAGCCAGGCCATTGGCCTGCGGGTCGCGCCTTCCCGTGCCGGAGCACAGTGGCGTAGGCGACCCTTGTCTCACCTACCGTTGCGGGGGCAGCGCCGGCTTTAAATGGACCGGCTTCCCTGTTTCACCCCTCGGCCACGCGTGGCGGGGGCACCTGTTGCAGGCGCGCAGGGTAGAGGCTGGGGGCGGGAGCGTCAACGCGCGCTCAGAAGCGCGGGGTGAAACCGGCCGGCTTGCTCGCCAGCCAGGCGACGAAGGTGTGCAGGCGCTCGTCGGCCAGCAGGGCCTCGCGGCTGTTGTAGGTCAGCGCCAGTTCCTTCTCGCTGAACAGCCGGTGAATCTGGTTGTGGCAGGCGCGGCAGACCCACAGGGTGGCGGTGATGCGCTCAGCCCTGGCGAAGCGCTTCTGCACATAGGGTTTGTCGTGCAGGGCCTTGGGAATCAGGTGATGACGGGTCAGCGGTAGCTGGCGGGCACACAGCTCACAGGCTGCCGGCTGCGGGGGCAGGCGAATCGTCTCGGCCATGGCCTCAGCGTTTGCGACAGAGGGTCAGGCCGTCGCCCAGCGGCAGCAGGCTGAGGTCGATGCGACTGTCCCGCAGCAGGCCACGGTTGAGCGCCTGGATGGCGCGGGTATCAGCGCTTTCCGGGCTCTGCTCCAGCACCCTGCCGCTCCATAGCACGTTGTCGAACAGGATCAGCCCGCCCTGACGCACCAGTACCAGGGCATGTTCCAGGTACACCCGGTAGTTGGCCTTGTCGGCGTCGATGAAGATCAGGTCGAAGCTTTCACTCTGCCCGCCGCGCTCCAGCGCACTGAGGGTCTCCAGCGCCGGCGCCAGGCGCAGGTCGATGCGCTCGGCCACTCCCGCCTCGTGCCAGTAGCGCTCGGCGATGGCGTTGTAATCGCCGGGCAGGTCGCAGCAGATCAGCCGGCCGTCCGCCGGCATGGCCTGGGCCATGCACAGCGCGCTGTAACCGGTGAAGGTGCCGATTTCGAGAATCTTGCGCGCGCCGCTGATCTGCACCAGCAGAGCCATGAACTGGCCCTGCTCGGGCGCAATCTGCCAGCGCGCATTGGGCAGCTGCGCGGTCTCCTCGCGCAGGCGTTTGAGCAGCGGCGACTCGCGCATGGAAACGTCCAGCAGGTACTGGTACAGCGCGTCGTCGAGGTTGAGGCTGCGGTTGGTCATGGCTGGCGTGCCAGCTGACGAGCCGCCAGCACCCGCTTGGCGCCCAGGTAGCTCTTCTGCCAGTAGGCCTGGCTCAGGTAATCCAGACGCACGGTACCGCCGCTGGACGGCGCGTGGACGAAGCGACCCTCGCCGACATAGATGCCGGCATGGCTGACCTGGCCGCCGCCGTTGGTGGCGAAGAACACCAGGTCGCCGCTCTGCAGCTGGTTACGACCCACGCTGGGCGCACGCACGCCGATCATCTCGCGGGTCGAGCGCGGCAGACTGATGCCGGCGGAGTTGCGGTAGACGTAGCCGATCAGGCCGCTGCAGTCGAAACCGCTCTCCGGGGTATTGCCGCCGTAGCGATAGGGCGTGCCAACCAGACCGATGGCGCTGATCAGCACGTCATCGGCGCTGCCATCCACGATCGGGAAGGGATTGCTGGGTTCTTTGGCGGGAGGGTTACCGGCGCAGGCGGTGAGCAGCGCGGCAAGGGCAAGCAGGGAAAGACGAGCCATAAAATGCATGGGCGGGCGTCCGGGCCGGAATGCGCCCTACTCTGCCGGCTCGCGAGCACGGGCGCAAGGCCCGTGCCCCACATTGGCTCAGCGCTTGTGCGTGTGGGCTTCGGCGCTCGGCTGTTCCGGAGCCAGGGCCAGCACGCGCTTGGCCTCCATGTAGCTGCGGCTCCAGTAGCTGTCGTCCAGGCTGTCCACGCGCACGCCACCGCTGCGGCTGCTGCTGGAATGGATGAACTGGTCATCGCCCAGGTAGATGCCGGCGTGGCTGACGCGGCCACGGCCACGGTTGTTGAAGAAGATCAGGTCGCCCGGCTCCAGCTCGTTGCGCGACACCAGCGGCGCATCGAGGTTGATCAGCTCGCGGGTGGAGCGCGGCAGCTTCATGCCGGCCTCTTCCTTGAACAGGAAGCCGACGAAACCGCTGCAGTCGAAACCACTGAGCACCGAGGTGCCGCCCATGCGATAACGGGTACCGACCAGGGACAGGCCATGGGCCAGAATGTTGTCCGCCAACGACGGCAGCTCGTAGGGCTTGTCGTCGGTCAGATCGGCCATCTGCTCGTCGGTCATGTTTTCGACCGGCTGCTGTGGCTGTTGTTGAGCCAGATCCATCTGGTACTGCGACGTCGGTTGCTGGTTGGCACAGGCCGCCAGCAGGACTGAGAGTGCAATGGGCACGAGGGGTGCGAAGCGCTTTAGCATGGGCACGACCGTGTCTGTCTGGTTTTTATTGGTGGGCGACTATGCCGTCTATCGACGTGATTTGCAAATTCAATGCCCGGAAATGTGACTTAGTAGCTCCGGCAAAACGTCTGACGCCCTCCCCGACAAGCGGACATCCACCAGGCGGCTGATGTCGGTCTGCTGCGGGTTCACCTCTACCGTGAAACCCTTGTTTCTGCGGGCTTCCAGCACCGGTTCGACGATATAGGGGAAGCTCGCCGTGGTACCCACCGCGATCACCACCTCGAAGCCCTGGCGCACCTGGTCATAAAGCCGACCAATGGCCCCCTCGGGCAGCATTTCCTCGAACAGCACCACCGGCGGGCGCAGCACGCCCCCGCATTGTGCACAACAGGGCGGCAGCGGACGACGCAGGTGCTCGGCCAACTCCGGATCCTCGGCCCCGCAGGACTGGCAGTACAGCGGTGCCAGTTCGCCGTGGATCTCGATCAGGCGCTCGACCGGCGAACCCGCGGCGCGGTGGTAGCCATCGATGTTCTGCGTCAGCACCCAGCAACCGGGCTTGCGCCGCTGCAGCTCGGCGATGGCGGCATGCCCGGCATTCGGCGCCGCGCCCAGGCAGGCTTCGCCCAGTTGGGCCAGGTACTTCCAGCACAACGCCGGATCGCGCTGCAGCATCGGCCCGGACAGAGCCGCCTCGATCGGCAGGCCCTCAGCAGTCAGGCCGTTGTACAGCCCGCCGAGGCCGCGATAGGTCGGCAGCCCGGAGTCGGCCGACAGGCCGGCACCGGTGATGATCAGGATGCGCTCGGCGTTCTGGATGGCCTGGGCGACCTTCAGGGTATCGCTGTTCATACCTGCCCCCGTAGTAGCAATGAAAGATGGCTCAAGAGCCTGCACCGGCGCGGGAAAAAACCAGCCACCCTCTCCCCGACCCTCTCCCGTTAACGGGAGAGGGGGAAAGCGATTGCTCCGCCCCGTCCGCGCTAGTGGTTTACCGTATGAGCGAGCATCACCGACAACTGACACAGCGGCCGGCCACTCTGCGCGTGCCATTGGTTGAAGGCGGCTTGCACCAGGGCCAGGTCCTTCTGGCTGGTTGGCGCCTTGTCGATGATCTGCTGGGCCCTGAGCGCGGCGACCATGTCATCGGTCGGAATGAAGGTGTCCTTGCCGACCATGCGCAGAAAGCGCGGCGCCGACAGGCCGCCGAGCTGGTTGCCGTGCTTGGCCAGGTACTTCCACAGGCCGACGATATCGGTCGCCGGCCAGTCGGCGATCAGCGCGCCGAAGCTGCCTTTTTCCTGGCGCACATCGAGGATGAACTGGGCATTGCGCGGCACACTCTTGAGCTTGCCCAGGTGACGGATCAACCGCGCATCCTGCATCAGCCGTTCCAGATGCTCGGCGCCCATCAGCACCACCTTCTCCGGATCGAAGCCGAAGAACACCTGCTCGAAGGCCGGCCACTTGGCGTCGACCAGACTGTGCTTGAGGCCGGCGCGGAAAACCCGCAGCGCCAGCAGCGACAGGTAGCGATCATCACTCAGCGCACGCAGCTCGGCGTCGGCGCGGGGCTGTGGCAGGCGCGCCTCCAGCGCCGCGGCCGAGCCGAAGCGGTTGAGGCAGTATTCGTGGAGCCATTGATAGTCACGCATGCTTGATCTCCCTTGCAGCCGTGAAGGTTGCCCGAC
Organism: Aquipseudomonas alcaligenes NBRC 14159; assembly: GCF_000467105.1. GTDB lineage: Bacteria > Pseudomonadota > Gammaproteobacteria > Pseudomonadales > Pseudomonadaceae > Aquipseudomonas > Aquipseudomonas alcaligenes. The sequence continues at coordinate 6,677 of NZ_BATI01000027.1, read as the reverse complement.
GCACGCGGGCTCAGTCCAGGCGATAGAGGTGGCGCGTTGCCTCGGCATACAGCGCCGACTGGGCAAAATCGTCGGTGGCCAGGACCCGTCCGACCAGGATCAGCGCGGTGCGGCGAAAGCCCTTCACCGCCACCCGCGCCTCGATGTCCGCCAGGGTGCCGCGCACCCAGTCCTGGTCGGGCCAGCTGGCGCGATGCACCACGGCGATCGGGCAGTCGGCGCCGTAGTACGGCAACAGCTCGTCGATGATGCGCGGCAGGTGCTGTACGCCGAGGTGGATGGCCAGGGTCGCGCGGTGGCTGGCCAGAGCGCCCAGCTCCTCCCCCGCCGGCATCGGCGAATTGTGCCCGTAGCGGGTGAGGATCACCGTCTGCGCCACCTCCGGCAGGGTCAGCTCGGCCTCCAGCAGCGCCGCGCAGGCGGCGGTCGCGGTCACGCCAGGGACGATTTCGAACGGAATGTTCAGCGCGCGCAGTTCGCGAATCTGCTCGCCAATCGCGCCATACAGCGAGGGGTCGCCGGAATGCACGCGGGCCACATCCTGGCCCAGGGCATGGGCCTCGGCCAGCAGGGCGATGATCTGCTGCAGGTGCAGCTCGGCGGTGTTCACCACCCGCTCGGCGCGGTGGCCGTCGAGCACAGCCGCCGGCACCAGCGAGCCGGCATAGAGGATCACCGGGCAGCTGCGGATCAGGCGCTGGCCCTTGACGGTGATCAGCTCGGGGTCGCCGGGACCGGCACCAATGAAATAGACGGTCATGCACAGGGCTCCGAATCGATGCGCGCCAAGGCGCAGGTGGCATTGGCGCTGCGCAGGCGCGGGCCGAGCAGCTGCGCCCGCCCCAGGCGTGCGGCAGCAGCCAGGGCGCTGGGCTCGGCCACCGCCGGGCTACCGGTGACCTGCCGGGTCAGCGGCTTGGCCTCGGCCTGCCCGGCGAATGCCAGCAGCGCCTCGGCCGCTACATATTCCAGCGGCAGTACCAGGCGTTCGGCCAGGGCCTGCAGGCCAGGCTCGCCACGCTTGTGCGCGCTGCTGGCCAGCCCGACCAATTCGTCCAGCTGTCGACCGTGGGCGGCCAGGCACTGCTGCAGCAGCGCCTGCAGTTCATCCACCGGACAACCGCGCCGGCAGCCGAACCCGGCAATCAGGCGAATCGGCATGGGCACTCCCGCTGCAAGCCAAAAGGCCGCGTAGCTCAGCACGCAAGCCCACGCCGGTCAACCGCGCGGTTGACCGCTTCCCGACCGCTGCGTAGCCTTGCGCCCTTTCCGAGGTTCTTCTTCGCCCGGCGAAGAAGCTAAGAGGGAACAGGGTCGATGCCCTGGCTGCCCCCGCAACTGTGAACGGATGACGTCCTTCGACATGCCACTGCCCTGAGGGATGGGAAGGCGAAGGATAGTGCCCGAGCCGCCTATGATTTCGCCAGAGATCGCAGCAGGCTTCCGGGCTTGCGCCGTGAGCCAGGAGACCTGCCTCGTGAAAGTGTTCGACAACCGGGCGGGGTGATCCGGTGGTGTTCGGCCCTCGCTCGCCTGCGGGAGCCCCGCCCTGCCCGTCCGTCCATTTTCCCGACGCAGCAGGGCCGCCATGCACACTCTCGCCAAACTCCCCGTCACCATCGTCACCGGCTTTCTCGGTGCCGGCAAAACCACCCTGCTGCGTCATCTGCTGAGCCACGCGGGCGGCCGGCGCATCGCAGTGATCGTCAACGAGTTCGGCGAGCTGGGTATCGACGGCGCCATCCTCAAGCAATGCTCCATCGGCTGCAGCGAGGAAGAAGCCGAGGGTCGCATCTTCGAGCTGGCCAACGGCTGCCTGTGCTGCACCGTGCAGGAAGAGTTCTTCCCGGTGATGCGCGAGCTGGTGGCGCGTCGCGGCGAACTCGACCATATCCTGATCGAAACCTCCGGCCTGGCCCTGCCCAAGCCGCTGGTGCAGGCCTTCAACTGGCCGGAAATCCGCACCGCCTGCACCGTGGATGCAGTGATCACCGTGGTCGACAGCCCGGCCGTGGCCGCCGGCACCTTCGCCGCCTTCCCCGAGCAGGTGGACGCCCAGCGCCAGCAGGACCCGAACCTCGACCACGAGTCGCCGCTGCACGAGCTGTTCGCCGACCAGTTGGCCAGCGCCGACCTGGTGCTGCTGAACAAGACCGACCTGCTCGACGCCGCCGCCCTGGCCGCCGTGCACGCCGAAGTGGCCGAGGAGCTGCCGCCAGCAGTCAAGGTGGTCGAGGCCCAGGGCGGCGAGCTGCCGCTGGAGGTGCTGCTCGGCCTGAACTGCGAGACCGAGCTGCATATCGACAGCCGTCGCACCCACCACGACGAGGAAGACGAGGACCACGACCACGACGAATTCGACGCCTTCGACGTCGTGCTGCCGGAAGCCGAGGAAGCGCGCCTGCTGGCCGCCCTGAAGGAGGCCGTGGCCAAGCACAGCATCCTGCGCGTCAAGGGCTTCGCCGCCATCCCCGGCAAGGCCATGCGCCTGCTGGTCCAGGGCGTCGGCCAGCGCTTCGACCGCCACTTCGACCGCGCCTGGGGCGCCGACGAGGCACGGCAGACGCGCCTGGTGCTGATCGGCCAGGACCTCGACCGCGCTGCCATCGAGGCGGAGTTGAAGGCCGCACTGGCGTGATGGGGGCGATTCGGCTGTGGCTCCCTCACCCCCGGCCCCTCTCCCGATGGGAGAGGGGAGCAAAGCCACGCCTGGCTGAAACCCCAGCGCCGCAGCAACTCCCTCTCCCTCCGGGAGAGGGCTGGGGTGAGGGCCTCCCAGGCCACTCGGAGCCCTGACCCATGCATCTGCTCCGCGCCCAGGCCGGCGTCACCCTGCCGGCCGACAGCATCGCCGACCTCGGCCAGACCCCGGCAGAGCTGGTGATCCTCTGCACCGGCGACTCGCATCTGTCGCTGCTGGCCGAGATGGCGCGCGAGCTGCCCGCAGACTTCCCCAGCCTGCGCCTGGCCAGCCCGGCGCTGCTGCCCAACCATGCTTCGGTGGATTTCTACGTCGAGCAGGTGCTGCGCCACGCCAAGGTCATCCTGATCTCGGTGCACGGCGGAGTCAGCTACTGGCGCTACGGCATCGAACGCGTGGTCGAGCTGGGCCGCCTGGGCGCCACCATCATCCTGGTGCCGGGCGACGACCGCGCCGATCCCGAGCTGAGCGAACTGAGCAACGTGGCAAGCGAGGACAGCCAGCGCCTGTGGCAGTACCTGCGCCAGGGCGGTGCGGACAATGCCCGCCAACTGCTGCACTGCATCGCCAGCCGCTGGCTGCAGCGTGACTACCCCTGGAGCGAGCCGCGCACCCTGCCGCGCACGCTGATCCATCACCCGCGCCACGCTGAGGCAACCCTGGATCACTGGCGCGCCGACTGGCAACCCGGCCGGCCGGTGGCGGCGCTGCTGTTCTACCGCGCCCAGGTACAGGCCGGGAACACGGCCTTCGTCGACATTTTCTGCCAGCGCCTGCAGGCCCAGGGTCTCAACCCGCTGCCGATAGCCGTAGCCAGCCTCAAGGAAGCCGAATGCCTGGCGCAGGTCGAAGCCTGGCTGGATGAGACCAACGCGGCGGTGATCCTCAACACCACCGGCTTCGCCCAATCCAATCCGGAAGCGCCACAAGCGCGGCCGTTCCGGCGCGACGTGCCGGTGCTGCAGGCGCTCTGCGCCCTGGACAGCGAAGAGCAGTGGCAGGCCAGCGCCCAGGGCCTGGGCCCACGCGACCTGGCCATGCATATCGCCCTGCCCGAGCTGGACGGCCGCCTGATCACCCGGCCGATTACCTTCAAGGGCGTGGCCGCGCGCAGCGAGCGCAGCCAGAGCGACGTGGTGCGCTACCGCCCGCACCTGCCGGGCATGGACTTCGTCGCCGAACTGGCACGACGCTGGACCCAGCTTGCGGCCAAGGCCAACGCCGACAAGCGCGTCGCCCTGATCCTGGCCAACTACCCGACCCGCGACGGCCGCATCGGCAACGGCGTCGGCCTGGACACCCCGGCCGCCGCGCTGAATATCCTGCGCGCCCTGCAGCAGCAGGGTTACCCGGTCGAGGGACTGCCGAACGACGGCACCACGCTGATCCACCAACTGCTCGGCGGCGTGACCAACGACCTGGACAACCTCGACCTGCGCCCCTGCGCCCAGAGCCTGGCGCTAAATGACTACCAGCGCTGGTTCGCCAGCCTGCCCGCAGCCAATCAGCGCGCCGTGACCGAGCGCTGGGGCCCGCCCGAGCAGGACCCGATGTACCGTAGCGGCCGCCTGATGATCGCCGGCCTGCGTTTCGGCCTGACCTTTGTCGGCATCCAGCCGGCACGCGGTTACCAACTGGACGCCGCGGCGGTGTACCACGACCCGGATCTGGTGCCGCCACATGGTTATCTCGCCTTCTACTGCTGGCTGCGCACCGCGTTCGCTGTCGACGCGCTGATCCACGTCGGCAAGCACGGCAACCTGGAGTGGCTGCCGGGCAAGAGCGTCGGCCTGTCCGGGGCCTGCTGGCCGAGCGCGATCCTGGGTCCCCTGCCCAACCTCTACCCCTTTATCGTCAACGACCCCGGCGAGGGCGCCCAGGCCAAGCGCCGCACCCAGGCGGTGATCCTCGATCACCTGATGCCGCCGCTGACTCGCGCCGAGAGCTACGGCCCGCTGCGCGACCTGGAACGCCTGGCCGACGAGTACTACGAGGCCAGCCAGCTCGACCCGCGCCGCGCCGTGGAGCTGCGCAGCGAAATCCAGCGCAAGGTGCGCGAAGCCAGCCTCGACCGCGAGCTGGGCCTGCAGGTGGGCGACGACCCGGACAGCTGGCTGCCGCAGCTGGACGCCTACCTGTGCGACCTCAAGGAATCGCAGATCCGCGATGGCCTGCACTGCTTCGGCGAATCACCAAGCGGGCGCCTGCGCCGCGACACCCTGCTGTCCCTGGTACGCATCCCGCGTGGCGACGGTCATGGCCAGCACGCCAGCCTGCTGCGCGCGCTGGCCCAGGATCTGGCTCTGGACTTCGACCCGCTCGGCGGCGAGCCGGCCGAACCCTGGAGCGGTCAGCGCCCGGATTGCCTGCAGGCGCTGAGTGCTGAGCCCTGGCGCAGCCGCGGCGACACCCGCGAGCGCCTGGAGCTGCTGGCTCTGCGGCTGATCGACCAGCCCGAATCACCTGCCGCCGGCCCCGCCAGCGCCGCGGTACTGAACGAACTACGCAGCCATATCGCCCCGCTGCTGGACGCCTGCGGCAGCGCCGAAATGAACGGACTGCTCGCCGCGCTGCAAGGCCGCTTCGTGCCACCGGGACCGAGCGGCGCACCCAGCCGAGGACGCCTGGACGTGCTGCCCACCGGGCGCAACTTCTATTCAGTGGACGTACGCCACCTGCCCACGCCCACCGCCTGGCGCATCGGCGTGCAGAGCGCCGAACGCCTGCTCGAACGCCACCTGCAGGACGAAGGCGAGCATCTGCAGCGCCTGGGCCTGTCGGTATGGGGCACGGCGACCATGCGCACCGGCGGCGACGACATTGCTCAGGCCCTGGCCCTGCTCGGCGTGCGCCCGGTGTGGCAGCCCGGCAGCCAGCGGGTCGAACGCATCGAAGTACTGCCGCTGGAGCAACTCGGCCGCCCACGGGTGGATGTGACCTTGCGCGTCTCCGGTTTCTTCCGCGACGCCTTCGCCAATCTGATTCGCCTCTTCGACCAGGCCGTGCAGGCGGTGGCCGAGCTGGACGAGCCGGAGGACATGAACCCACTGGCCGCGCGCGTCTGGCAGGAAACCCTGAGCCATCAGGACCAGGGACTGGAGCCGGTCGAGGCACGCCGTCAGGCCGGCTGGCGCATCTTCGGCGCCAAGCCGGGTGCCTATGGCGCCGGCATTCAGAACGCGGTGGAAGAACGCCTGTGGCAGACCCGTGCCGACCTCGCCGAGGTCTACCTGAACTGGGGCGGCTACGCCTACGGCCAGGGCGCCGAAGGTCTGCCGGCGCGCGCGCAGTTCGCCGAACGCCTGCAGCAGCTGCAGGCCGTACTGCACAACCAGGACAACCGCGAGCACGACATCCTCGATTCCAACGACTACTACCAGTTCCAGGGCGGCATGCTGGCGGCGGTCGAGACCTTGCGCGGCGGCAAGGCCGCCAGCTACTTCGGCGACAGCAGCCAGCCGGACAACCCGCGCATCCGTACCCTCAAGGAAGAACTGGGCCGAGTGGTGCGTGCCCGCGCGGTGAATCCCAAGTGGATCGCCGGGATGAAACGCCACGGCTACAAGGGCGCCTTCGAACTGGCCGCCACGGTCGACTACCTGTTCGGCTTCGACGCCACCAGCGAGCTGGTCGACGACCACCAGTACGCCCTGCTGGCCGACGCCTACCTGCTGGACAAGGACACCCGCGACTTCGTGCAGCAGCACAACCCCGGCGCCCTGCAGGACATGCTCGAACGCCTGCTGGAGGCCCAGCAGCGTGGCCTCTGGCAGCAGCCCGGCGAGTACCGGACGGCGCTGGAAAACCTGCTGCTGGATGCGGAGGAGTCATGAGCCTCTCCCCCTGTAGCCCGGATGCAATCCGGGATTGCGCGCCCCGGATTGCATCCGGGCTAACCAGCTCTCATGTGCGGCTCCCGACTAGCCCCTTTCCCCTCGGGAGAGGGGTTGGGGTGAGGGAGAACCGAGCCACACGT
>NZ_BATI01000028.1 GCF_000467105.1 Aquipseudomonas alcaligenes NBRC 14159 | reverse complement strand
CAGCTAACCGCTAGCCCAACTTGACAGGGTGGGTGCAGGTGCAACTCGACTGAGCGCAGATTGCATTCGCCATCCAGATAGGTAACGAGCGGTGAGCTGACACAAGAGCACCCCATTCGCTCTCGGGTAGCAGCTCATGAAGTTTGGAAACTGCATCCCCCGCGCTTGCCTCGCCAAGCCAAACCAATGCTCGGATGGCGTCCCCCGCTCCAGTAGCGCCAAGAGCCATTAACCATTGAGGCGCATGCCGAATCGATACGGTGGACTTGCCAACCTGAAGCTCCCTAGAACGTCCGGTGGTTAGAAAGACATACCGAATAGGAACCTGCGTTGTCAGCCCCCATTTGTTTGCGGCGCTAGCCCCAGTGGCGACTATCAACTCACCCCGCACGTTTGCCAATGAGCGGACGACCGTCTCAGGTGCCGGTGCGCGCACGCCGAACCGAGTTTCGACTGCTGCAACATAAAAGCCCCGAGCAACGCGAAACAGCATTCCACCCTCGACCAGTCGAGAGAACCCTCGCTGCACAGCATGTCGATTCCCCTGATGCAGGAATCTGCCTGGTGTCAGAATTTCACCCTCTGGAAGCTGTTGAATGATGTCCAGGATTTTCTCGGGAAGAGTCTTCATTGGCCGGCCAGAGCAGATGAAATCGATGCAGTTGGTCATCGAAGACTGGGATGGCGACGGAGCTATTTCACATTCCCGACGAGGTGCTCCAAGAGCTCGGTGTCGACGTCGGGGACAGCCTTTTCCTCATTGAGGAGTATGTCGGTACCGCCCGCTGTTTTGTGCTCAGTAAGTCGCCACAGATCCCAGATCGGGTAGATGAGCTTGTGAGCACCTGGGAAGCCTCCGTTCCAAAGCCCCCAGTAAAATGAATTGGTTTTGCAATCCCCTGCAGCTACTCTATGTCTGCAGCCCAAGAGCTTCCTCTCCCGGGCGCTGTACCGGTGATGAAACTTGGTTCGAGGCGGCCTCTAAGGCCGCCTTTATCATTTCTGCCCCGCCGAGCGATATACCTAGCCTGTAATTGAGGAGCTGAAGACTGGTCCCAAAGCCCCCAGTGGCAAGGTCTCCGACTGCTCTTCTATTCGCCCTGCCAGAAACACATCGTCCTGTGTAGGGAAGTGCCGCAAAAGGAACTTGGCATCTCGCCGCACCTTTTCAGGCAGGCTGCTATCTCGGGACAGTTCAACGAGAAAGTCTCGAGTCATTATCACCGCGCGAGAGCGCTCGTTCGGCATTGTCATTTCTGTCTCCATTGGAACCACGACTCCTCTGGCAGCATACGCCTGGGTTCGTGATTGCCCATACTGACGCAGCCAGACGCAGAGCCAAAGCCCCAAGATATCTTTTCCGGAAGCAAGAGCAGCGGCTCAGTCAGACCGGCAGTCCGTACTCAATGGCAAGCATCACCTGGCGTACAGCTCGACCGCCGACTTCGGTGCTCAGCAGGGAAACGGGTTGCACATTTCCAAGTCTCGTATTGATGGGGCCGCCGGCTCCCTTTCAAAGCTATCATTCTCGGTACGTCGAGTCGTCGACCTAGCCGGATGGGCTGCCAAAGGTGAAAGCCTTCTGGACTTACGCACCAACGGCCCCTTCAAAGGCCGCGGCGAATTGTTCCGATCCGCACAAGCTGGACTGCTTTCAGCCTGGGCGACAGGTGACGCCACCCAAGCTGCCACAGCTTTACTAGACTTCGTGAAAACCAATGAATCGGCGCTCAGAACTCACATGCCTGAGAATGCTGAATTCCGCGCTTGGGCACGCGAAATTTCAGACTGGCTTTACAGCACCGATCACATCACTGTCGGATACGGCTTGCAGTATGACGGCGTCGATATTGAGCAGTTGTCTCCTGGCACACGCGGCATCGTGTTACTACTGCTGTACCTAGCCATTGATGCGGAAGACGACCGTCCGCTGATCATCGACCAGCCAGAGGAGAACCTAGACCCTCAATCGATCTTCCAAGAGCTGGTATATCGCTTCCGTGATGCTAAAAAGCGGCGTCAGATCATTATCGTGACGCACAACGCCAACCTAGTGGTCAACACTGACGCGGATCAAGTGATCGTGGCTAAGTGCGGGTCGCATAGACCTGGCAAGTTACCGCTCATGACCTACGTGAGCGGTAGCCTCGAAAACCCGCTCATTAGGCAGCACGTCTGCGAGATCCTAGAAGGTGGTGAGCGTGCATTCAAGGAGCGCGCCAAACGTCTGCGGGTTTCAATCTGAACCCTATATCACGGCTCACTGAAACGAGAAGGGGCTTGAAATGGTGTCCACCAGAAACAGGTGACACCATGCCGCTAGCTGGAAGAACAGGGGAAGTGTGTTGGCCAGACGCTTACTGGGGGCTTCAGTCTCATCATTCAGATCTTCCTTGGCTTAGCTCTGGCCGTCGCCTCGGCCACCAATGGATCTTCAGGCCAATAATGCTTGGGGTATCTACCCTTCAAATCCTTCTTCACCTCCGCGTAGGTGCTTCGCCAGAAGTTCGCCAGATCCTGGGTGACCTGCACGGGCCTGCGGGCCGGCGATAGCAGGTGAAGAATCAGCGGCTGTTTGCCTTGGGCGATCCGTGGAGTTTCTGCCAGGCCAAACAGCTCCTGCAGCCGTACAGCGAGGATGGGTGGATGCTGCGAGTAGTCGATGCGAATACTCGACCCGGACGGCACTTGGATCGCCTGAGGTGCCTGGGCTTCCAGCTCTTGAGGAAGCGGCCAAGGCAGGAGATTTCTGACTATCGAGGACAGATCTAGCTGGCTGAAGTGACTGAGCCTGGTGACCTTGCCCAAGTATGGCGTGAGCCAGTCTTCCAGCGTGCCTAGAAGATTGCTGTCACTGAGATCAGGCCATTTGCTCGCCGGCTGGCCATTCTGGATTTCCAACTGACGCAGCAGCTCCACCCGTGCTTGCCACTGCCGCAGCTCAGGATTCCAGGGCAGGAGCTCGATACCCTTGCGCCTCACCAGGTTGACCAAGGCCAGCGAACGGGCTCGCTCATCGAGATCAGGCAGCGGTGTTGTAGTGATCACCAACTGCCCCACCTTCAGCTGCCGCTCTGCCTTGAGCACACCTTCTTTATCATCCCAATCAACCTCGTCGACCGACCTCACGAGACCAGCTAGCTCAATGTCGAACAAGACCGGATCGAGGTCGCTCGCCAAATAGATTCGCTCTTCACGCTGACCTTGCCGGCTGCCCAGATCGGCAACTACCAACCACTGATGTTTCGTGAGGGCATCTGGCTCCGAGAAGACAGCTGCTCGCCCATTAGCAAGACGATACTCGGACGCGCTTGAACGCCTCTGCAGACAGATCCGATCAGGGTAAGCGAACGCTACAAGGCATCCTACCCATCGAGGGTGATCTGGCTCGCTGACGGGGCTAGTGGCTTTTCCATGTAACAGGAATCGGTACTGCCGAGCAGACTGCTTCACCCGCAGGAGGAAACCACCACTACGACGTGAAAGTTGCTCGCCTGACAGCGCACTCAGCCTTGTGTGAAGGTCAGCACCTCCACCACGAAGGATGTCCTTTTCACCTAAAAGCGCCGCGATGTTGCAAGCCAGGTCACCCAGGCCCATCGCGTTGCCTTTGATAAGCAGGTGGGCGATTCGTGGATGCGCTGGGAGCTCGCTCATGGCCGATCCATGTGGCGTGAACTGTCCAGCATCATCGAGTGCGCCCAGTCGCTTGAGCAGGTCTCGGGCCTGAGCGAAAGGAGCAGAAGGAGGTTGATCGAGCCAGGTCATCTCTTCTGGCTTCATTCCCCAGCGAGCCAATTGGAGGGCCAGGGGTGCGAGATCGGCTTGCAGGATTTCGGGGGTACTGTAGCCGGACATTTGCTCGTGCTGCGACTCCGACCACAGACGATAGCAAACACCAGGCTCCAATCGTCCTGCCCGCCCCGCACGCTGAGTGGCGCTGGCCTTCGAGATACGCTGCGTGTCGAGTCGGGTCATTCCGCTACGAGGGTCGAACTTCGGCACACGCTCAAGACCACTGTCCACCACCACCCTGACACCTTCGATGGTCAAGCTTGTCTCAGCGATGTTCGTGGCCAGCACGATCTTCCGGGAGCCCGTGGGTGCTGGGTCTATAGCAGCACGCTGGGCGTTCAAGTCGAGATCACCGTACAGTGGGCATACAATCACGTCTGGGCTGCTGCTCAACTGCTCCATGAGAGTCTCCGCCACCCGCCGAATCTCTGCCTGCCCAGGAAGGAAAACTAGAACGCTTCCAGACTGTTCGTTGATTGCGGCCAAGCAGGTGTCTGCGACTCGCGCATCGATTCGCTCGCCCGGCTGGTATGGGCTACCCCAGACTGTCGAGACCGGATACATCCGTCCTTCGCTGGTGACTACTGGCGCGTCATTCAGCAGCTTTGAAAGGCGAGCACCTTCCAGTGTTGCGGACATCAGGAGCAGCTTCAGCGGGGGCTCATCACGCAGCAGTTCACGGCCACTCAGGCACAGGGCCAAGGCAAGGTCTGAATCGAGGTTTCGCAGGTGGTACTCGTCGAAGATGACCACGCCCACACCATCCAGCGCAGGATCATTTTGGAGCCGGCGAGCCAGGATACCCTCGGTGACTACTTCGATCTGGGTGAGAGGCCCCACCTTGCTTTCCAGACGGATGCGATAGCCGACTGTTTCACCAACCCTCTCACCCAGTTCACTCGCCAAACGCTCGGCAGCCGCCCTAGCAGCTAACCGGCGAGGTTCGAGCATGATGATCTTCTGGTTACCAAGCCAAGGCTCGTTCAGCAACGCCAACGGCACGCGAGTGGTCTTGCCCGCACCAGGAGGTGCTTCGAGGATGACTTCATGGCGCGCGGCCAAGGCCTCTCGAAGGTCTGGCAATACTTGGTCAATAGGTAGAGGAATCATCGAGGCTCCCAAATCAGGGGGGGGCAGTATACGACGGGCTCCGTAGAGTGGTGATTCAGCCCAAGGGCTGTGCTGGGTGGGCCGTGATTTTTTGACAGTAAAATGATGATTTATGTGCAATCAGCAAATCGTGGAATTCGTCGAAGATCACCAGGCCGACGCCGTCCAGCGCCGGATCGTCCTGCAGGCGGCGGGCAAGGATGCCCTCGGTGACCACCTCGATGCGGGTCTGCGGGCCGACCTTGCTGTCCAGGCGAATGCGATAGCCCACCGTCTCGCCAACGCTCTCGCCCAGCTCGCTGGCCAGGCGCTCGGCAGCGGCGCGGGCGGCCAGGCGACGCGGCTCCAGCATCAGGATCGATTGTCCGGCCAGCCAGGGCTCGCCGAGCAGGGCCAGCGGCACGCGGGTGGTCTTGCCGGCACCGGGTGGCGCCTCCAGCACGGCCTCGTGGTGCTCGGCCAGGGCTTGGCGGAGGGCGGGCAATACGTCGTCGATGGGCAGGCGGTTCATGGCTTCTCCGATTGGCCGGCGATTATACGAACCACGGCAGCGCTCGCGCATCCAACTGCATCGGCGGCCTTGCTATAGTGCCGTCCTCAATTCTCGGAGGTGCTTATGCCCAGCAAGACCCGCATCATCGGCAGTGTCGTCGCTCTCTCCCTGGTCACCCAGCTGACCGCCTGCGGCACCCTGTTCTTCCCGGATCGCCGCGGCCAGATCGAAGGCAAGATCGACCCCGTGGTAGCCGGCCTGAATGCCGTCGGCATCCTGTTCTACGTGATCCCCGGGCTGATCGCCTTCGGCATCGACTTCGCCACCGGCGCCATCTACCTGCCCAACAACCAGTACTCGCTGGCCCCGGAAAAGCTGCAAGACGCCATTGGCGCGGACGGCCGCGTCGACAACCTCAAGCTAAAGGCCATTCTGCAGCGCGAGCTGGGCCGCGACCTGCCGCTGGACGACCCGCGCCTGATCCAGCACAGTGGCAAGATCGAGCAACTGGCCGCCTACGGCCTGCGCGCGGAGGCCTGATGCAGCACCTCGCCACTCACCTGCAGCGCCTGCTGGCCTATCACGGCTGGTCTTACGCGCGCCTGCTCGGCGAGCTGGCGAGCCTGGACGAAGCGCCGTACCGCGCGCCCTGCGGGCTGTTCTTCGGCAGCATCCACGCCACCCTCAACCACCTGGCGGTGGCCGATCGCATCTGGCTGGCGCGGGTGCGCGGCGAAGCGCAGCCGTTCGCCCGCCTGGATGCCGAGGCGGTAGCCGAGCGCACCGCGCTGGAAAACTACCTGGAGGCCGGCGTGGCCGCCTGGCGCGACCACCTGGAAGGGCTGGTCGATGTCGAGCTGCTGGCCCCGCTGGCCTACCGCAACATGGCCGGCGAACCCCAGCAGCGCTCGCGCCTGGAGATCATCACCCACCTGGTCAACCACGGCACCCACCATCGCGGCCAGATCAGCGCGGCGCTGACCGCAATGGGCCGCCCGGCGCCGGTGCTGGACTACATCTACGCCCTGCCGGAACTGCCATGACACTAGGGTCTGCTCCCGTTTCGCCGCGACCGCGACGGAGCCCGTTTTGGCGCGGGGCTAGGCGCGAGACGCGAAGTTTGGTCGTCCAAATGAGCCGGCGAGTAACGACGTTCCGCGCCAAAACGGGCCCGTCCCTTTGGGTTGCGCGTAAAATCGCGCCATGCGTCGTTGCAGGACTTGGCAAGGGAATGACCATTGCCTGCGTCCCGCGCCTAGCCTGGCGCGATTTTACGCTGCAACGCGGTTCGCGCCGAAACGGGAGCAGACCCTAATGCCGCAACACGCCCGCCTGATGCGCCTGGCCAGCCGGGCGGCGCTCGCCACCGCCCTGCTGCTGGCCCTGGCCAAGGCCGTGGCCTGGTGGCTGAGCGGCTCGGTGAGCCTGCTCGCCGGCCTCACCGACTCGCTGCTGGATGGAGCTGCCTCGCTGCTCAACCTGATTGCCGTGCACTACGCCCTGCGCCCGGCCGACGAGGATCACCGCTACGGCCACGGCAAGGCCGAGGCCCTGGCCGGCCTGGCCCAGGCCCTGTTCGTCGGCGCCAGCGCGGTGCTGGTGGCGGTGCAGGCCATTGATCACCTGCAGCACCCGCAACCACTCGGCGCCCAGACCCTGGGCATCGCGGTGATGCTGTTGTCGCTGGCGATGACGGTCGCCCTGTTGCTGTTCCAGCGCCACGTGGTGCGTGTCACCGGCTCCACGGCGGTACGCGCCGACTCGCTGCACTACCGCTCCGACCTGCTGCTCAACAGCGGCATCCTCCTCGCCCTGGTGCTGGCCGGCTTCGGCTGGCAGCGTCTGGACCCGCTGTTCGGCTTAGGGATTGCCGCCTACATCCTGTGGAGCGCGGTGAGCATCGTGCGCGAGGCCGTCGCCGTGCTGATGGACGAGGAGCTGGCACCGGAGCTGAGTGAACGCATGCACCTGCTGGCCAGTGGCGTACCCGGGGTACTGGGTACGAGCGACCTGCGCACGCGTATCTCCGGCACCCACTGGTTCGTCCAGCTGCATGTGGAGCTGCCAGGCGATCTGAGCCTGCAGCAGAGCCACAGCCTGTGCAAACAGGTGGAAGACGCCATCCGCAGCGAGTTCCCCCGCGCCCAGGTGCTGGCCTACGCGACCCCGACGGCAGCCGCGGCCTGAACACCACGGGCACGAAGGCAGGTTCGCGCTTATGCTGCATCCGGGACTGAAGCGCGAACCGGCACCATGAAGAAGACCAGCCTCGAAACGCTGCATCGTCAGCACCAGCCCGCCGCCATCGAACAGCGCCTGAGCCGGCCGTTGCAGCCGCGCTATGTCGCCGATGCCGTGCTGGGGGCCATCGACGGCTGCGTCACCACCTTCGCCGTCGTCGCCGGCGCAGTGGGCGCCGGCTTCTCGGCCTCGGTGGCGCTGATCATGGGTTTCGCCAACCTGCTGGCCGACGGCTTCAGCATGGCCGTGAGCAACTACGAGGCGGTCAAGGCCCTGCACGAGTTCCGCGAGACGGCCCGGGCTACCGAGGAAGAACACATCGCGCGTGTGCCCGACGGCGAGCGGGAAGAGATCCGCCAGATCTTCGCGCGCAAGGGCTTCAGCGGCGAAACACTGGACAGGATAGTCGCGACCATCTGCCAGGATCGCCAGCTGTGGGTGGAGACCATGCTCAGCGAGGAATACGGCCTGCAGCAGGCGCCACCGGCCCCCCTGGTTTCCGCCGCCGTGACCTTTGCCACCTTCCTGCTCGCCGGCAGCTTGCCGCTGCTGCCGCTGTTCTTCACCCGCCTGGACATGCAACGCCAGTTCCTCATCAGCGCGCTGCTGGCAGCCGCCGTGTTCTTCTCCATCGGCATGCTGAAAAGCCTGGTGTTCGCCAAGCCGCTGTTGCGCTCCGGGCTCTACACCCTGCTCACCGGTGGTGCCGCCGCGTCCCTGGCCTTCCTCGCCGGGTACCTGCTGCAGCAGCTCTTCGGCGCCAGCTGAGCCCCTCCCGGCAAGCGCAGGCGAACGGCGCGAGCAACTAGAGCAAATACTCTAAAAACACTAGACTGCGTGGCAAACCAACAACAAAAGGCGTCACCATGAACCTGTCCCCCTCCGCCATCGCCCTGCTCGGCCTGGTTGCCTGGCCGCTGCTGCTGATGTTCCTGATCATCAACCAACGCGGCCTGCTGGTGCTCGGCGGGCGGATGAAGGTCAACGCCTTCGCCCCGGATGGCAGCAACACGCCGAGCGCCTTTGGCCAGCGCCTGGTGCGCAGCCACGCCAACTGCCTGGAGAACCTGCCGCTGCAGGCGGCCGTGCTGCTCTACGCGATGCACGCCGGGCAGACCGCCCTGACCGATCCGCTGGCGCTGTTGTTGCTGGGCGCGCGCCTGTTCCAGTCGGCGATGCACCTGATCAGCACCGGCCCGCTGTTCGTCTGGCTACGCTTTGCCGGCCTGCTGGCGCAGATGCTGATCCTCGCCTGGTGGCTGCTGCGCCTGAGCGGCCTGGCCTGATTGGCAGGCAAGAAAAAGGGGAGGCACTAGGCCTCCCCTTTTTCGTGTCCGGCACTGGCGATCGTGTCACCGCTTTCCTCGCCCGCCTG
Source organism: Aquipseudomonas alcaligenes NBRC 14159 (assembly GCF_000467105.1). Classification (GTDB taxonomy): domain Bacteria; phylum Pseudomonadota; class Gammaproteobacteria; order Pseudomonadales; family Pseudomonadaceae; genus Aquipseudomonas; species Aquipseudomonas alcaligenes. Next base: position 124,033 of record NZ_BATI01000028.1, on the reverse strand, counting down.
GTTGGGCGGTGCGGACCCGGGAGCCTGCGCGACCCGGTAGGATCGCCGGCGCCGCGGCGCCTGATTGGGCAGCGCGGTTGGACATGTCGTCCGGGCCATGAAACTGAGGGAAAGCTTATCGAGGCCGGGGCACCAAATTATTGCTAATATTGCTCAATCAAACATGACTTGCGCAATTTTTCTTCACTGTTAGATTGATCAGCGCAATCTGCAAACAAAGAAGACCTGCCATGAACAAGCTGGACCGCTACGACCTGCGCATCCTCGCCGAACTGCAGCACGACGCGCGCATCTCCAACCAGGAGCTGGCCGAACGCATCGGCCTGTCGCCATCGCCCTGTTCGCGGCGGGTCAAACAACTGGAAGACGATGGCTATATCGTGCGCCAGGTCGCCCTGCTGGACCGCAAGAAACTCGGTCTGTCGCTGACTGCCTTCGTCCTCATCGGCATGGACCGCCATACCCCGGAGCGCTTCGAACATTTCCAAGAAGTGATCCGCCAGTGCCCGGAAGTGCTGGAGTGCAGCCTGGTGACCGGAATGGACGCCGACTACCAGCTCAAGGTGGTGGTACCGGACATGGACCACTACCAGAAATTCCTCCTCGGCCAGCTGACCCGCATCGAAGGCGTCACCAGCGTGCGCTCCAGCTTCGTGCTCAACCAGGTGCTGTCCAGCACCGAGCTACCCCTGGAGCATCTGCGCAGCTGAACCGCGCGGCAAATGCTGCAGTGGCCGACGAGGCGCGTATAATGCCGGCCCCGTCGCCATTCCCTGCATTTCCGAGAGGCCCAGATGGAAACCGAACAGTTCGAAGCCCTGATGATGTACGTCCTGGTGGGCGGGCTCATGCTGTTCATGTTCTTCATCATCTGGGACCTGGCCAAGAAGTCCAAGGCCGGCCGTCTCGGCACCGCCATCCTGTTCCTCGGCCTGGGCCTGTGCCTGTTCGCCTTCCTGGCCAAGCCGATCATCACCTACATCATCGAGATGACCCGCGGCATCCACGGCTGAGGGTGTCGCCAGTCGCGCGAGCGACGTCTGACTGACCTACGGCAGCGTCTGGCACGCTGCCTTCCCGCTATTTACAGGAGTTATCATGAGCCCCGCAGACCTGGTGATGCAGAGCTATGGACGCTGCTGCGCCAGCCCCACTTTCTTCGACGACTTCTATCGCAGCTTCCTCGACAGCTCGCCGCAAATCCGCGCCAAATTCGCCGAGACCGACATGCCGGCGCAGAAACTGCTCCTGCGCCAGGGCATCCTCAACCTGGTGATGTACGCGCGCGGCATGTCCGACAGCAAGCTGCGTGCCCTGGGCGAGAGCCACTCGCGCGGTCGCCTGGACATTCGCCCGGAACTCTACGACCTGTGGCTGGATGCCCTGCTGCTGACCGTTTCCGGCCACGACAAGCAGTTCAACGAAAGCATTCGCAGTGCTTGGCGCGAAGTGCTGAACAAAGGCATCAGCGTGATCAAGGCCGGTTACTGAGCCGACCTCAGCGCAGCCTGGGCTCCAGTTCACGCCACTGCCCGGGCGCCAGACCATCCAGACTCCAGGGGCCGATGCGCACCCGCACCAGGCGCAGGGTGGGCAGGCCCACGGCGGCGGTCATGCGCCGCACCTGACGATTGCGTCCCTCGCGAATCACCAGCTCCAGCCAGGCGGTCGGCACGCTCTTGCGAAAGCGCACCGGCGGATTTCTTTCCCACAGCAGCGGCTCGTCCAGGCGGCGCGCCTCGGCCGGCAGGGTCGGGCCGTCATTCAGCTGCACGCCATTGCGCAGCTGCACCAGCTGCTCCTCGCTCGGCTCGCCCTCCACCTGCACCCAGTAGGTCTTGGCCAGCTTGTGCTTGGGATCGGCGATCTGCGCCTGCAGGCGGCCGTCATTAGTCAGCAGCAACAGGCCCTCGCTGTCGCGATCCAGACGCCCGGCCGGGTAGACCCCGGGCACGGCGACGAAGTCCTTGAGGGTGGCACGGCCCTGCTCGTCCTGGAACTGGGTGAGCACGTCGAACGGCTTGTTCAGCATGATCAGCCGCGGCGCGGCCGGCGGCGCCTTGGCCACCCGCCGCGGGGCGGGATGACGGGGCTGGGAAGGACGGGGTGGGCGCGCCATGCGGGCTCCGCGACTGAGGGAAAGCGCGCAGTTTAACTGAGCATCATCAAGCGCGTTGATGATGTGCCGCAGCGCCGCACATCCGGCTAAGCTGCTGCCATCGCATCGACCGCAGAGGACGCCGCACATGAGCCATGAACTCGCCACCTTCACCGGCTGGGCCGCCACCGCACCGGGCGCGCCGCTCGAACGCCACAGCTACGATCCCGGCCCGCTGGGCGCCGAGGAGGTCGAGGTGGCCGTGGAGTACTGCGGCATCTGCCATTCCGACCAGTCGATGATCGACAACGAGTGGGGCAACGCCCGCTATCCCTTCATCCCCGGCCATGAGGTGGTCGGCACCATCGTCCGCGTCGGCGAGCAGGCGCGCGGCCTCAAGCTCGGCCAGCGCGTCGGCATCGGCTGGTACAAGGGCAGCTGCATGCATTGCGGCTCGTGCATGGAAGGCTCACACAACCTCTGTCGCACGGTGAAACCGACCATCGTCGGCAGCCACGGCGGCTTCGCCGATCGCCTGCGCGCGCACTGGGCCTGGGCCGTTCCGCTGCCGGCGGGGCTCGATCCGGCGCTGGTCGGCCCGCTGTTCTGTGCCGGCTCCACGGTGTTCAGCCCGTTGCTGGAGTTCGACATCAAGCCCACCGACCGCGTCGGCGTGGTCGGCATCGGCGGCCTCGGGCATCTGGCGCTGCGCTTCCTCAACGCCTGGGGTTGCGAGGTCACCGCCTTCACCTCCTCGCTGAGCAAGCAGGCGGAGGCCATGAGCCTGGGCGCGCACAAGGTGGTGGCATCCACCGACAGCAAGGCGCTCAAGGCCATCGCCGGCACCCTCGACTTCCTGCTGGTCACCGCCAGCGCCGACCTGGACTGGAACGCCATGCTCGCCACCCTGCGCGGCAAGGGCCGCCTGCATTTCGTCGGCATCGTGCCCAACGCGATTCCCACCCACGTGTTCAGCCTGATTCCGCAGCAGAAGAGCCTGTCCGGCTCGCCGGTAGGCTCGCCGTCGAGCATGGCGACCATGCTGGAGTTCTGCGCCCGCCACCAGATCCTGCCGCAGGTCGAACACTTCCCGATGAGCCAGGTGAACGCCGCACTGGACCACCTGCGTGCCGGCAAGGCGCGCTACCGCGTGGTGCTGGACGCCAGCCGGTGAGCGAACTGCTGCACTGGCGCCGCGCCCCGGCCTGGCACCTGGGCGCGGTCGATGGCACCGACCGGCCGGCCCTGCTGCAGGTGTGGGAGGCGGCGGTACGCGCCACCCACCACTTCCTCGCCGAGGAGGACATCCAGTTCTACCGGCGCATGCTCGCCGAGCAGTATTTCGACCTGGTGCGCCTGACCTGCCTGCGCGATGAGCGCGGCCGGGTGCTGGGCTTTTGCGGCACCGCCGAGGATCGCCTGGAAATGCTCTTCGTCGACCCGACACAGCACGGCCACGGCCTGGGCAAGGCACTGCTGCGCCACGCCATCGAGCATGACGGCGTACGCCTGGTCGACGTCAACGAACAGAACCCGGGCGCCCTGGCCTTCTACCTGGCCCAGGGCTTCGAACAGATCGGCCGTTCAGCGCTGGATGGGGCCGACCGGCCCTTCCCCCTGCTGCATCTGCGGCTGCGCGAGAGTCGGCTGTAGCGCTGAGTGCCACTGCCGCAGCCGGCGCGACAGCAGTATCTCCGTCGCGATCATGGCCAGCAGCAGCGCGGCGAACAGCAGCAGCGACAGGTACAGAGGTTTGAACACCTGGCCGATCTGACGCTTGAGCAGATCGAGCAGGAAGTCGGCCTGGAACAGCTGCTCGACCCGCGCATCCAGCGCAGCCAGCACCACCTTGCGATCCACCCCGATGTACTTGTCGGCCTGCTGCGCCACGGTGTCGCGCACCAGCTCTTCGAGCATGGCCGCCTGCAGCAGATCGAGCAGGCCCGACGCCATGCGCTCGGTCAGGCTGGCTTGCTCCAGCAGCGGCGCCCGCGCCAGCATTTCCGCCTGCAGGTACTGCGCAGCCAGATGATTGAGCACGCTCTGCACGCTGCTGGCCTGCAGCTCCTGCACCAGCGCCTGCTGATTCTGCGCTTGCAGGTAAGCCTCGAAATCGCGCCACAGATCATCGGCGACGCCCTGCACCAGCGGCGCGTAACTGTCCAGGTGCCGGTAGATCTGCTGCTGGCCGCCATACAGCAGGCCGGCCTGCAGGCCGAGGAAGGCGCCGCCGGCAGGCAACAGCAGGAAGTACAGCTTGAGCAGCCAATGATGCCAGCGCTTGCGCCGCCCCAGCCAACCGCGGCGCTGCAACTGCAGCGCCACAAGCAGGCCGCCAACCAGGCCCAGCAGGACGCCGAGGCAACTGTAGCCAAACAACGGTAGAAAACTGAAAGGCTCCCACAGGCCCTGCAGCAGGCTCCTGGCCTGGTCCATGAATGCAACGCTCCCTGTCATGACCGCAAGGCGCACAGCCTAACGCAAGCCGGACGCCTCCCGCGCGACCCGAGCCCCTGGATGTGCGCCAGAGCGCATCAGCGGAACGGCGGCTCGTCGAAGCTGCGCAGCTTGCGCGAATGCAGCGAGTCGAGCTGGCAGCGCAGCAGGTCGAGTGCGGCGATGCCGATCGCCAGGTGCTGGCTGACCGCGCGCTGGTAGAAGCCGGTGGCCGAGCCGGGCAGCTTGATCTCGCTGTGCAGCGGCTTGTCCGACACGCACAGCAGGGTGCCGTAGGGCACCCGCAGGCGATAGCCCTGGGCCGCGATGGTGCCGCTCTCCATGTCCACCGCCACCGCGCGCGACAGGTTGATCAGCGGCCGCTCATGGGCCCAGTGCAGCTCCCAGTTGCGGTCGTCGTAGGTCAGCACGGTGCCGGTGCGCAGGCGCTTCTTCAGGGTCTCGCCGCGCTCGCCGGTGACGCTGGCGGCCGCCTCCTGCAACGCCTGCTGCACCTCGGCCAGGGCCGGGATGGGAATGTGCGGCGGCAGCACACGGTCGAGAATGCCGTCCCTGCGCATATAGGCGTGGGCCAGCACATAGTCGCCGATGGTCTGCGACTGACGCAGGCCGCCGCAGTGGCCGATCATCAGCCAGCAGTGCGGGCGCAGCACCGCCAGGTGGTCGGTGATGTTCTTGGCGTTGGACGGACCGACGCCGATGTTGACCAGGGTGATGCCGTGGCCGTCGCTGGCGATCAGGTGATAGGCCGGCATCTGGTAGCGGTGCCAGACCACTGCGTCGGCCACCGCCTGGGCATCCTCCTCCGAGGTGCCGCGCTCGATGATCACGTTGCCCGGTAGCACCATGCGCACGAAGCGCGGGTTGTCGCGCAGCTGCTCCAGGCCATGGCGGATAAACTGGTCGACGTAGCGGTGATAGTTGGTCAGCAGGATCCACGGCTGCACGTGGCGCCAGTCGCTGCCGCTGTAGTGCTGGATGCGCTTGAGCGAGAAGTCGGTACGCGCCGCATCGAACAGCGCCAGCGGCAGGTCGCTGCTGTCACCCCAGCCGTACAGGCCGTCAGCCACCGAATCGGTGGCGGCGGACAGGTCGGTGCTGGGAAACACGCGTGCCAGCTCGGCGGCGGTCACCCCGGAGCCGGACAGCTCGTCACCCTGGTCGACCACATAGGGATAGGGAATGTTCTGCTGGCTGAAGCCGACCTCGACCGTTACCGAAAAGTCTTCCATCAGCGGCCGCAGCTGATCCAGCAGGTAACCGCGAAAGGCCAGCGGCTGGGTCACGGTGGCGCGGTAGGTGCCCGGCACCTGCACCTTGGCGTAGGCGCGTACGCTGCTCGGCACCTCGCCCTGGCAGAGGTAGGTCAGACGCAGCTCGGGGTAGCGGAACAGCGCGCGTTCGGTTTCGCCGGGCAGGGTGCGCTCCTTGAGGTAGCGCTTGAGCGCCAGGCTGAGAGCATCGGTGGCCTGGCGATGCAGGGCGGCGAGGCGATCGACGGCCTCCTCGGCCGTGGTGGCGACGATGAAATCGGTAGACGACATGACAGTCACGGGACAGCTTCCTGGCTTGGCAACGGCTCTATCTTGCGCCGTGCGACAGGTGGCCCGCCAGTCCCGACACAACCGGCAGGCACAGCCGGGCGTCAGCTTCTAGGCTTAGAGCTCGGACACCCCGGGAGCTAAACATGCGCGCCCTGTCGCTTCTCTGCCTGCTTGCCTGTATCAGCCCGCCCCTGCTGGCCGCCGATCTCGACGGGCGCTACCAGGGCACCCTCGACGAGCGCCCGGTGGAGCTGGTGTTGCGCAGCCAGGGGCAGCAGGTGGAAGGCGAGTACATCGAGGACCAGCAGCGCTTCCGCGTCAGCGGCCACTTCAATGGCCAGGCTCTGCAGGTGCAGATCAGCGCGCCGGGTTCCGGCCAGGTGCTGGCCAACATGAATGCCAACTACGCCAACGACATGCTCGCCGCCAGCCTGGCCGCGCGCGACCCGCAGAGCGGCCAGACGCTGCTGCGCGAGACGCTGTTCCAGCGGGTCGCCACTGCCCCGCCGCAGGCGGACCCGCGGCAGGACCCGGCGCTGATCGGCACTTGGGTCTACGAACAGATGACCAACAGCGAGGGCCTGGAATATGCCTCGCTGACCACGGTCACCACCCTGCGCATTCGCGCCGACGGCAGCATCGAACAATGGCGCCGCAGCGTGGCTGGCGGCAGCGAATGGAGCTACGACCGCCCCGGCGAGCTGCTTTACAGCGGGCGCTGGCGCAGCGAGCAGGGCCTGCTGCTGGTGCAGTTGAAAGGGGCGACGGAGTTCCAGCCGGCGGCGCGCTATCGCTTCGACACGCCCTACCTGATCACCGAGAGCAACACCGGCAGGATGATCTGGCAGCGGCGCTGAGTCACGCACCCAGCGCCGGCGAGGGAGGCGCCAGACCGCCAGGCGGTCCGGCGCGGCAGGGTCAGGCCGGCTGGTGCAGGCGCACGTTGAACAGCGGGCCCTGGCTGTAGCGCGACAGAGCCTTGGCGGCGGCCAGCACACCCAGGTCGATCAGCGGTTCGAGCAGCACCACGCTCATGTAGGCCAGGCCGAAGCTGCCGACCGACGCCAGGTTCTCGCTGGAGAAGCCGTGGCCGTAGAACGCCCAGAACGCCACCCAGGCGACGATGCCGCCCTGGTAGGCGGTGGACAGTGCCAGCGCCTGCGTGTAGCGGGTGTCCACATAGGCGGTGCGCGCCGGGATGATGCGCTTGGCCAGCAGGTGGATGCCCCACAGCGGCAGCAGCAGGGTGGTGACGTTCATGCCGTACTGCGGCAGGTCGAACTGGGCGAAGAACAGGCCCTGGATCAGCAGCCCGACGGCCAGGCCGATGGCCGCCGCACCGGCGCCGAACAGCAGCAGCAGGGTCGAGCCGAGGATCAGGTGCACTTCCGAGACGCCTACCGGGTGATGCGGCAGGACCTCGAAGAAGCCGAACACCAGAACGCTGGCAATCAGGCTGCGCAACGCCAGGGCCAGGGCCCCGCCGTTGTCGCGAATACTGTCACGGGCCAGCTTGACGGTCAGGCCCAGGCCGGCGACGGCCGTGGCATAGCTGAGGAAGATCTTGGCGCCTTCGACGACACCCGGTTCGATATGCATGAGGATTCCTTTTCCGCGCCCACCGCGCGGTAATCTGGAGGTGGTTGGAGGTGCGATGGCAGGTCTCCTGGCTCGCGGCTCGACGCTCCGCCCGCCTTCCCGACCCGAAGGTCAGTGGCATGTGGGCTTCGCTCGCCGCTTACAGTTGCGGGGGCAGCCAGGGCATTGGCGACATGCGCCGCACCCTGTTCCCTTTTCATCCACCCACGAGGGGCGGAACCATCGGCGGCCACCTTAACGTCATGCGCCGGCAAAAGACAGCCCGTCCGCCGCGCATTGACCCCGGCCAACCCGCGCCCTAGACTGCGCGCCCCGCCGAATCCAGCGAAACCGCCTGCAATGTCGTCGTCAGCCCACCTGCCCTGCTCCGCCCAGCCCGATCCGCGGCTGCTGGCGCGCACCTGGCCGCGTGATGCCCTGCAACGTCGCCGCCGCAGCGTGCTGTTCGCCTTCACCTTCTCGCCTCCCGCCGCCCACCGCTGAGTCACGCCGGCGCTTGCGCCACGACTCCCCCGCGCCCTCGTTACCTGTCCCGCCCCTCGGCGTGGGCAACCTTCGCTTTATTGGCCGCGCCCGGGCCGCAAACGGGCTGGAGAGAGACATGAACCCTCGCTATCTGCTCGGCGTGCTGATCTTCGCCGTGTCCGTGGTCGGCCTGAGCATGGGCGCCACCCTGCCGCTGGTGGCCCTGCGTCTGCATCAGGCCGGCGCCGGCAGCCTGGCCATCGGCGCGCTGTCGGCCATGCCGGCGGCCGGGATGATCCTCGGCGCCCTGCTGGTCGGTCGCCTGTGTCGCCGTTTCAGCGGCCGCCAGCTGTACCTCGCCTGCTTCGCCCTGTGTCTGCTGGCCAGCGCCGCCCTGCTGCTGCCCGAGCCGAGCCTGCCGCTGCTGGCCAGCGCGCGCCTGCTGCTCGGCGTCGGCATGGGTGTGCTGGTGATCCTCGGCGAGTCCTGGGTCAACGAGCTGTGCGACGAGCGCAAGCGCGGCCAGATCGTTGCGCTCTACGCCGCCTGCTTCACCGGCTGCCAGCTCGGCGGCCCGGCGATGATCAGCCTGTTCGGTGCCGCCAGCGCCTGGCCGGTGCTGCTGGTGGTGGCCGCCAACCTGGTGGCCCTGGCGCTGGTCTGGCACAGCCTGCCGGCGGACTGGTCGGAGACGGCGGAGGAAGCGCCACGGCGCTTCTCCCTGCTCGGCTTCGTCCGCGTCGCCCCGGCGCTGTGCCTGGGCGTGCTGTTCTTCGCCTTCTTCGATGCGGTGGTGCTGTCGCTGTTCCCGGTGTATGCCAGCGGGCATGGCTGGGCCGTCGGCGTGGCGGCACTGATGGCCAGCGTGATCCTCGGTGGCGACATGCTTTGCCAGGTACCTCTGGGCTGGCTCTCCGACCGCGTCGAACGGCGCGCCCTGCACCTGGCCTGCGGCCTGGTGACCCTGGCCATCGGCCTGGCGCTGCCCTGGCTGATCGAGCAGCGCGAACTGCTGTGGCCGGCCCTGACGATCCTCGGCGCCGCCGCCGGCGGCATCTACACCCTGGCCCTGGTGCTGATCGGCCAGCATTTCCGCGGCCCCGACCTGGTCACCGCCAACGCCTGCGTGGGCATGCTGTGGGGTGTCGGCAGCCTGCTCGGCCCGCTGCTCAGTGGCGCGCTGATGGGCATCGGCCCGCAGGGCCTGCCGCTGGCCCTATGCCTGGCGGCCAGTCTGTTCGTGGTGGCCGCATTCGGCGCCCTGCCGCTGACGCGACGGGTGTTCTCCTAAGGATGGATGGCGCGACGGCGGCGATTGCGGCATAACAGCAGGTAACGACGCGCCGGGGGGACGTCTCGCCATGATCAATCAACTGCCACGCTGGGTGGAAATCGGCGGCTTCTGCCTGGCGCTGATCGCCGGCAGCGTAAACGCCATAGCACTGCTCGGCTTCAACCACCAGGGTGTCTCGCACCTGTCCGGCAGCTCCAGCCTGCTTGGCGTGGAGCTGGCCCAGGGCGACACCGGCGCGGCCCTGCACCTGCTGCTGATCCTGCTCAGCTTCGTGCTCGGCGCAGCCATCAGCGGCTGCGTGATCGGCCACCAGTCGCTCAAGCTCGGCCGCCGCTATGGCGTGGCACTGCTGGCGGAAAGCCTGGCCCTGCTGCTGGCGATGCTGATGCTGGAGCGCGGCAACGACTTCGGCCATTACCTGGCCTCGGCCGCCTGCGGCCTGCAGAACGCCATGACCAGCACCTACAGCGGCGCGGTGGTGCGCACCACTCACGTCACCGGGCTGTTCACCGACCTAGGCATCATGCTCGGCCTCAAGCTGCGCGGGCAGTCGGCGGACCGCCGGCGCATCCTGCTGTACCTGATCCTGATCGGCGGCTTCATCGGCGGCGGCATCCTCGGCGGGCTGGGCTATGCCCACTGGCACTACCGCGCACTGCTCGGCGCCAGCGCCCTGGCCGCCAGCCTGGCGCTGGTCTACCTGCTGTACTGGCGCTGGCAGAATCGCCGCGACACCACATACTGAAGCGGCCACCTCAGGACAGACGAAGCATCTTGGATACCCACTACGACCACAGCCGTCACCTGCGCCATTTCATCCTGACCAGTGCAGGCGCCGCCCTGCTGATGCTGCTGGCGCTGTCCATGCCGCCGGTGCAGCTGTTCACCGAGCGCCCGCAGGACTACCCGACGGTGCACCTGCTGCTGGAGATGTTCGCCGTGCTGGTGTCGCTGATGGTCGTGACCATGGCCTGGAACACCCTCACCGACGAGCACCAGGACATGGCCAAGGTGCTGGTGTTCGGCTTCACGGCCGTCGCCGGGGTGGACATGCTGCATGCCATCACCTTCCCCGGCATGCCGTCGCTGCTGATCGACAGCAGCACCCAGCTGGGCATCTTCTACTGGCTGTGCGGCCGCATTCTGGAAGTGCTGGCCATGCTGCTGATCGTCACGCGGGTACGCCTGGTCGGCGACAAGCTCCTCTGGCTGCTGGCCAGTTTCGTCCTCGTCGGCACCCTGCTGTTCAGCGCGCCCCAAGCGCTGCAGCACCTGCCAGCCCTGTTCATTCCCGGCCAGGGCGTGACGCCGTTCAAGGCCAACATCGAATACGGCATCTGCGCGGCCAACCTGGCGCTGGCCGTGTGGCTGCTGCTGCACAGCCGCCACGAGCGCCACCCGCGCAGCCTGTGGCTGGCCACCTCGTGCGTGATCATGGGCATCGGCGAGCTGGCCTTCACCAACTATCACACGGCCAGCGACTTCCTCAATCTGTTCGGCCACCTGTACAAGGTGGTGGCCTATGCCTACATCTACCGCGCCATCTTCCTCGCCGGCGTACACGAGCCCTACCAGCGCATGGCCCTCAGCGAGCAGCGCATCCGCACCCAGGAACACGAGCTCAACACCCTGCTGCACAACCTGCCCAGCGGCATCGCCCGCCTCGACGCGACCCTGCGCCTGCGCTACCTCAACCCGGCCCTGGCCAACCACCTGACCCGCTCCAGCGCCGAGGCCCTGAACAACCCGATCGCCGATGCTCTGCCCGGTGATATCCAGCAGCAGGCAATGCCGTATCTGCTCAAGGCGTTGTCCGGGGAGCGCAGCGGCTTCGACCTGGAATACCTCACGGCATCGGGCCAGCAGGCCTGGGCATTGGCCAGCGTGATTCCGGAGAAGGACGCGGAAGGCAGGGCCAATGGCGTGCTGGCCATCGTTACCGACACCACCGAACGCGAGCGCACTCGCCGCGACCTGGCCAAGAGCCTGCGCGAAGTCAGCGATATCAAGGCAGCACTGGATGCCCATGCGATCGTGGCGATCACCGATGCCCGCGGCGTGATCACCCAGGTCAACAACAAGTTCTGCAGCATCTCGCAGTATTCGCGCAGCGAGCTGATCGGCCGGACCCACCAACTGATCAACTCCGGTCACCACCCGCGCACCTTCTTCCAGGACCTGTGGCGCACCATCTCGCGCGGCCAGGTGTGGAACGGCGAGGTGTGCAACCGTGCCAAGGACGGCAGCCTGTACTGGGTCTACACCACCATCGTGCCCTTCATCGGCGAAGATGGCGTGCCGGTGCAGTACATCGCCATTCGCGCCGACATCACGCAGCGCAAGCTGGCCGAACAGGAGGCCGAGCACCTGGCGCTGCACGACTCGCTCACCGGCCTGCCCAACCGGCGCCTGATGATCGAGCAGCTCGGCCAGCGCCGCGCCCTGCTCCAGGCCAGCCATCACATAGGCGCCCTGCTGCTGCTCGACCTGGACAACTTCCAGGAAATCAACGACACCCTGGGCCATGCCCAGGGCGACGAACTGCTGCGCCAGGTCGCCCGCCGCCTGCAGCAGCAGATCCGCGACGACGACCGCGCGGCACGCCTGGGTGGCGACGAGTTCGTGCTGATCCTGGCCGATCTCGGCACCGACGCCGAGCGGGCGCGCACGCTGCTGGAAGCGTTCAGCGAGCGCCTGCGCGAGAGCCTGGCGCAACCCTTCGAGCTGCAGGGCAACGAGGTGATGATCACCGCCAGCCTCGGTGCCGTGCTGCTGCATCCGTTCTGCGAAGCGGAGGAAGAGCTGGTCAAGCAGGCCGACATGGCGCTGTACCGGGCCAAGGAAGCCGGGCGCAACCGCCTGTGCCTGTTCGAGGCGCGCCTGCAGGAAGATGTCACCAGCCGCGTTCTGCTGCTGCGCGACCTGCGCAATGCGCTGCCCCGCCAGGAGCTGGAGCTGCACTACCAGCCGCTGGTCAACGTGCAGCGCCAGCTGGTCGGCGTCGAGGCACTGCTGCGCTGGCGCCATCCGCAGCGTGGCATGGTCTCACCGCTGGAGTTCATTGCCCTGGCCGAGCAGACCGGCCTGATCCTGCCGATCGGCGACTGGGTGCTGGAGCAGGCCTGTCAGCAGCTGCGCCGGTGGGCCGAACGCGAGCTCTGCCGCCACTGGAGCCTGGCGATCAATGTCAGCGCCCGCCAGTTCGCCGAGGCCGACTTCGCCGACAAGGTGATCGCCGCCCTGGCGCGGCACGACGCCAACCCGGCGCGCTTGCGCCTGGAGCTGACCGAAAGCCTGCTGCACAGCGACCTGGAAGCAACCATCGCGCGCATGGAACGCCTGCGCCAGGAAGGCGTGCGCTTCTCACTGGACGACTTCGGCACCGGCTACTCCTCGCTCAGCTACCTCAAGCGCCTGCCGCTGGACGTGCTGAAGATCGACAAGTCGTTCGTTGACGACCTGCTCACCGACGCCAACGATGCCGCCATCGCCAGAACCATCCTGGCCCTGGCCGGCGCCCTGGAACTGAAGGTGGTGGCCGAGGGCGTGGAGACCGAAGAACAGTTCGCCTTCCTCAGCGCCCAGGGCTGCCAGACCTTCCAGGGTTACCTGTTCGGTCGCCCGCAGCCCGCCGAGGTCCTGCTCGCCGGTCTCGACGCCGCGCCGGCCTGATCGATCAGGCCAGGTGCGGCGTGCTGCGCGCCACCAGCGCCTCGACATCGACGCCGCGCGGCAGGGTGCCGTAGACCCGGCCACGGCCCTCCAGGCGGCTGGCGATAAAGGCATCGCTCACCGTGCTGTTGCCGGCTTCCAGCAGCAGCTTGGCCTGCAGGCCGACGGCCACGTCCTCGGTCAGCTGGCGGGCGCGGTACTGGATGTCGGCGGTATCGGCGAAATCCGCCTTGAGCCGCTGGATATGCGCCTTCAGGCGCGCATCGCCATGGCCGTCGCCGAGTTCGGCGAACAGCGCGTCGAGCACGCCGGCTTCCTTTGACAGGGCGCGCAGCACGTCCAGGCACTGCACGTTGCCTGAGCCTTCCCAGATCGAGTTGACCGGCGCCTCGCGGTACAGCCTGGGCAGAATGGTTTCCTCGACATAGCCGGCGCCGCCCATGCACTCACTGGCCTCGTAGACCATCTCCGGCGCACGCTTGCAGATCCAGTACTTGCCGATGGCGGTGACCAGGCGGGCGAACTTGTCCTCCTGCTCGTCGTGCAGGTGGTCGAGGGCGCGGCCCATGCGCATGGACAGGGCCAGGGCAGCCTCGCTCTCCAGCGCCAGGTCGGCCAGCACGTTCTGCATCAGCGGCTGGTCGGCCAGCAGCTTGCCGCCGACCTTGCGGTGCGCGCAGTGGTGCGCGGCCTGGGTCAGGGCCTGACGCATCAGGCTGCTGGAGCCAACCATGCAGTCGAAGCGGGTCATGGCCACCATCTCGATGATGGTCGGCACGCCGCGGCCTTCCTCGCCAATCATCCAGGCCAGGGCGCCGCGGTATTCCACTTCGCTGGAGGCGTTGGCCCAGTTGCCCAGCTTGTTCTTCAGGCGCTGCACGTAGAACTGGTTGCGCGTGCCGTCCGGGCGGTGGCGCGGCAGCAGGAAGCAGCTCAGCCCCTTGTCGGTCTGCGCCAGGGTGAGGAAGGCGTCGCACATCGGCGCCGAGCAGAACCACTTGTGGCCGACCAGCTCGTAGGCCTGGCCGGGGCCGCCGATACCCACCGGGTAGGCGCGGGTGGTGTTGGCGCGCACATCGGTGCCGCCCTGCTTTTCGGTCATCGCCATGCCGATGGTAACGCCCGCTTTCTGTTCGATGCCGACGTTGCGCGGGTCGTACTCAGTGGCGAGGATCTTCGGCACCCAGATATCGGCGATCTCCGGCTGCAGGCGCAGGGCTGGCACGGCGGCGAAGGTCATGGTCAGCGGGCAGCCGCTGGCGGCCTCGGCCTGGCTGTGCAGGTAGGTGAGGCCGGCACGCACGACGTTGGCGCCGGCGCGCGGGTCGGTCCAGGGCAGCGACGGCAGGCCGTGCTCGATGGCCGTGCGCATCAGCTCGTGATAGGCCGGGTGGAATTCCACCAGGTCGATGCGGTTGCCATAGCGGTCATGGGTCTTGAACTGCGGCTTGTGCTCGTTGGCCAGGAAGCCGGCCTGCATCAGCGGGCCGCCGGCCAGGGCGCCATAGGTATTCAGCCGGTCTTCGGCCCAGCCACCGTCGTAGCGGCGAATCCACTCCTGCAGCGGCAGGTCGACGCGGTACAGGTTGGCGCCGTCGAGGCTCGGCACCTGGTTGAACACTTCGTGGGTTTCGGCGAATTGCTGCAGGGACATCTCAGGACTCCGGGGCGCCGACGGCGCGCAGACAGAAGGTGATCAGGGCTTGGCTGACGGTGGCCAGGTCCGCGGCCGGCAGGCCGGCATCGCGAGCCGCGCGCGCCGGCGGCGAGAGCGGCCCGACCAGGGCTTCGGCAATGGCGCCAACCAGGCAGGCGGCGACCAGACTGACCTGCTCGACGCGGAACTCGCCGCCACGCACGCCCTCGTCCAGCAGATCGACGAACAGCTCGGCGTAGGCCTCGCGAAACAGCAGGCGCTGCTCGTCGACTTCCGGCTCGACCGGCTCGGCAATCAAGGCGAAGGCCAGGCGCCGGCTGTGCCAGGCGCGCGCGGCGAACTGCTCGAGGCCGGCAGCCAGGCGCTGACTGGCGCTGCCGGGGCCGCGCAGGACGGCGGCCAGGGCCTCGACCTCGATCCGGCAGGCATTGCTGAAGACTTCTGCCGCCAGCTCGCCCTTGCCGCTGAAGTGGCGGTACAGGCTGCCGGTGGCAATGCCGGCGTCCTCGGCCAGGGCCTGCATGGTCAGGCTGGCGAAGCCACCCTCGGCGACCCGCGCATGGGCGCAGGCGAGGATGCGTTCGCGCAGCTCATGGGCGCGGTCAATACGGGCGGTGGAAGGGAGTGCGGCCATGGAATGAATCCGGATTCACTGTTATTGCCTCAAGTGAATCACGATTCATTTTGGGTTGGAAACGACGATTCGGCCAAATCACGGCCGAATCGTTGTCAGCTATCGACAGGGCGGCACAGCACCCAGTCATGCAGCAGGGCCTGCAGCTCGAGGAACTTCACCGGCTTGGCCAGGTAGTCGCTCATACCGGCGGCCAGGCAGCGCTCGCGGTCACCGCTGTGGCTGTGCGCGGTAATGGCCAGCACCGGGGTGTCGGCGCAGCCGGGCAGCTGCCGGAGCGCACGGCAGGTGGCAAAACCGTCCATCAGCGGCATCTGGCAGTCCAGCAGCACCGCGTCGATCGGCTCGCTGCGCAGCATTTCCAGGGCCTCGGCGCCGTTGTCCGCGGTACGCACCCGGTAGCCGAGCTTGAGCAGCATGCCGCGCGTCACCAGCTGGTTGATCGGGTTGTCCTCGACGATCAGCACGGTACACTGCTCCGGGCTGCGCTGCGGCGCGCCACCGACTCGGCGCGACCCGGTCACGGCATCATGGCGCTGCACCGGCAACTTGAGTTCGAGTTCGACGCTGAAGGCACTGCCGTGCCCCGGCGCCGAGTGATGCTGCAGACGACCGCCGAGCAGCTCGACCAGCTGCCGGCAGATCGCCAGGCCAACCCCCAGGCCGCCGTACTGGCGGGTCATGGAGCCGTCCAGCTGGTGGAAGCGCTGATACAGCCTGCCCTCTTCCGGCGCGACAAAGCCGATGCCGGTATCGAGCACTTCGATACGCAGCGGCATGCTGCCGGACAGCGGCCCGGCCGCCTGCACACGCAGGGTGACCTGGCCCTGATGGGAAAACTTCACCGCATTGTCCAGCAGGTAGCCCAGGGCCTGGGCCAGCTTGCCGGCATCGCCTTCCAGGGTATCGGGCAGGCTGTCCTCCAGCTCGACGACGAACCCCAGGCCCTTGTCGGTGGCGCGCGGGGAATACTGCGCGCGCAGGCCATCGACCAGCCCGCGCAGGCTGAACGGCTCGCGCCGCGGGTAGAGCTTGCCGGCCTGCAGCTCGGTGAGCGCGAGGATATCGCCGACCATGCGCATCATGTCGCGCGCGGAGGTCGCGGCGGTCTTGTGGTACTGCTCCAGTTCGACATCCATCTTGACCGTCTGCATCAGCTCCAGGGAGCCGATCACCCCGTTCATCGGCGTGCGCAGTTCGTGGGTCACGGTGGCGAGGAACTCGTCCTTGAGCCGGTTGCTCTCGGCCAGCTCGCGGTTCAGCGCCTCCAGCTCGTCACCGGCCTGCTGCAGGATGCGCGTGCGCTCTTCCTTCATGGCGTTGATGCGGTCGGCCAGGGCCAGCGACAGCAGGCCCACTTCCAGCGCCGAGCCGAACTGGCTGGAATACATGGTGAAGAAGTTGTACGGCAGGTAGCCGAGCACCATCAGGGTGTTGATCACCCCGCCGACCAGGAAGGCCGACCAGGCGATGATGAAGTAGCGCGCCACGCGCATGCCGCGCAGCCAGGCCAGTATGCCGGCGGTGAAGATCACCACGGTGAAGGCCAGGGCCAGGTAGGTGGCCAGGCGCAGCGCGGTGGCGTAGCTGGTGGTGAGGGCCAGCACCATGGTCAGCAGGCCGACTGCCATCAACAGCAGCAGCAGACGATCGACCCAGGGACTGTGCTCGCCGGTGTGCAGGAAGCTGCGCGCGAACTGGCAGCCGAACAGCGCCGCCGAACCGATCAGGAACGGCGTGGAGGCGTTGGCCCACCAGGGGTCGTTCGGCCAGAAGTACTGGATGCCGGCGCCATTGACCGAGACCTGGTAGAGGCCGAAGGAAGCAATGTAGAGGATGTAGTAGAGGTAGCTGGTATCGCGAACGCTGAGGAAGATGAACAGGTTGTAGATCAGCATCACCAGCAGCACGCCGTAGATGATGCCGAGCACATAGATACGCGCCGGCTGCGCCTCGATGAAGGCCTCCGACGCCCACAGACCGAGTGGCATCTGCATCGAGCCCTGGCTCTGCGCGCGCAGGTACAGGCGCAGCGGCTCGCCGGGGTTGAGGCCGAGTTCGAACAGGTAGTTGTTCTGCTTGATCTGCCGACTGGAGAACGGCAGGGCATCGCCGGTCTGCGCGGCCAGGCGGTAGCCGCCGGCGCCATCCGGCAGGTACAGCTCCAGGTTGTCCAGCGGCGGGTAGGCCAGTTCCAGCAGCCAGTTGCGCGCCGCGGAGGCTTCACGCGGGCGGTACAGCAGATCGACGCGCAGCCAGAACACCGAACGCGAGTAGCCGGCGTTGAGCACCGCCTTGCCGTTGGTACGGAAGCTGCCGCTCAGCGCCGCCGAGCTGACCTGCTCGATGGTGGCGTCGCCACGCACGTCCTCGAACACCTGCATCTGCGGGCCGAGCGTGAGATAGCGGGTGTGCTCGTCGAACTCGACGGCCTGGGCCAGCCACGACAGGCTGAACAGAAGAACAAAGACGATGTGACGCATGCAGGCTCGCATGGACTCTTGTGCAGCCGCGCACGGAGCCCTCTTCTCCCTATGGCGCGGCCCACAGAATCCTTCTGGTTTGGTATGGGCGGCACTCTAGCACAGGCTTGGCGCCAGAAAAGCCGGCACTTCCGACAAGATTCGGGCCCCCGCGCATTGGGCCGCCGGGGCGCCAGGTGGTAAGCTCGCCGGCCATGAACAGACACAACTCCCGCCCCGTCGTCCTCTGCCTGTCCGGTCATGATCCCTCCGGGGGTGCCGGCCTGCAGGCGGACATCGAAGCCCTGCTCGCCCAGGGCTGCCACGCCGCCCCGGCGGTCACCGCACTGACCGTGCAGGACACGGTCAACGTCAGCGACTTCCGCGTACTCGACCGCGACTGGGTGCTGGCCCAGGCCCGCGCCATCATCGCCGATCTGCCGGTAGCCGCCGTCAAGCTGGGCATGCTCGGCTCGGTGCAGATGGTCGATACCGTGGTCGAGATCATGCAGGCGCTGCCCGGCGTGCCGCTGGTCTGCGACCCGGTGCTGCGCGCCGGTGGTGGCGGCTCGCTGGGCAAGGACGACGTCGGCTACGCCATGCGCGAGCGCCTGCTGCCGATCGCTGCCGTGGCCACGCCGAACCTGCCGGAAGCGCGCATCCTCGCCGAGCTGCCCGAAGGCACGGCGGACGAATGCGCGGCGAAGCTCTCGGCCTACTGTCAGCACCTGCTGATCACCGGCGGCCACGGCGACGAGGCCGAGGTGCACAACCGCCTCTACGTACGCGGCGGCGACTGCCACACCTTCACCTGCGCGCGCCTGCCGGGCAGCTACCACGGTTCCGGCTGCACCCTGGCCAGCACCCTGGCCGGGCGCCTGGCCCTGGGCGAGGAAGTGGTCAGCGCCGTACGCAGTGCCCTCGACTACACCTGGCGCACCCTGCGCGACGCCGAACAGCCCGGCCACGGCCAGTTCGTGCCGCGCCGCCTGCCCCTGGACTTCTGCTCGTGAGTGGCCCGTTGCGCGGCCTGTATGCCATCACCGACAGCCAGCTGCTGGCCGATGGTCGCCTGCTGCCCTACGTGGAAGCGGCGCTGAAGGGCGGCGCACGCCTGCTGCAGTACCGCGACAAGTCCGACGACCAGGCCCGTCGCCTGCGCGAAGCCTCGCAGCTGGCCGAGCTGTGCGCACGCCACGGCGCCACCCTGATCATCAACGACGACGCCGAACTGGCGGCCAGGTTGGGTGTGGGCCTGCATCTGGGCCAGGGTGACGGCTCACTGGCCGCCGCCCGCGCCCTGCTCGGCCCAAGGGCAATCATCGGCGCCACCTGCCATGCCAGCCTGACGCTGGCCGAGCAGGCCGCCCGCGAGGGCGCCAGCTACATCGCCTTCGGCCGCTTCTTCACCTCGCAGACCAAGCCCGGCGCGCCGAGCGCCACACCCGAGCTGCTGGAGCAGGCGCGCGCGCGCTTCGCCCTGCCGATCACTGCCATCGGCGGCGTCGGCCTGGACAACGGCGCCGAGCTGATCAGCCGCGGCGCCGACCTGCTGGCGGTGGTCCATGCCCTGTTTTCCGCGCCCTCCGCCACCGAGGTGGAGGCCCGCGCGAGTGCCTTCGGCGCACTGTTCACTGCTTCCTGATTCGAGCCCCTTCAAGAGAGAGCTGCCATGTCCCGTTCCGAAGTCCTGTTCGCCAACGCCCAGAAACACATCCCCGGCGGCGTCAACTCGCCGGTGCGCGCCTTCCGCAGCGTCGGCGGCACTCCGCTGTTCTTCAAGCATGCCGAAGGCGCCTATGTGATCGACGAGGACGACAAGCGCTACGTCGACTACGTCGGCTCCTGGGGCCCGATGATTCTTGGCCACGCCCACCCGCAGGTGCTGGACGCGGTGCGCAAGCAGCTGGAGCACGGCCTGTCCTATGGCGCGCCGACCGCACTGGAAGTGGAAATGGCCGACCTGGTCTGCGCCATCGTGCCGTCCATGGAACTGGTGCGCATGGTCAGCTCCGGCACCGAGGCGACCATGAGCGCCATCCGCCTGGCCCGTGGCTATACCGGCCGCGACGCCATCATCAAGTTCGAAGGCTGCTACCACGGGCATTCCGACAGCCTGCTGGTCAAGGCCGGCTCCGGCCTGCTGACCCAGGGCGTGCCGAGCTCGGCCGGCGTGCCGGCGGACTTCGCCAAGCACACCCTGACCCTGCCCTACAACGACATCGCCGCCGTCGAGAATACCCTCGCCGAAGTCGGCTCGACCGTCGCCTGCATCATCGTCGAGCCGGTCGCCGGCAACATGAACTGCGTGCCGCCGGCGCCGGGCTTCCTCGAAGGCCTGCGCGAGCAGTGCGACAAGCACGGCGTGGTGCTGATCTTCGACGAGGTGATGACCGGCTTCCGCGTCGCCCTCGGCGGCGCCCAGGCGCATTACGGCGTCACCCCGGACCTGTCGACCTTCGGCAAGATCGTCGGCGGCGGCATGCCGGTCGGCTGCTTCGGCGGCAAGCGCGCAATCATGGAATGCATCGCCCCGCTCGGCCCGGTCTACCAGGCCGGCACCCTGTCCGGTAACCCGCTGGCCATGGCCGCCGGCCTGACCACTCTCAAGCTGATCAGCCGCCCGGGCTTCCACGCCGAGCTGTCCGACTTCACCAGCCGCATGCTGGCCGGCCTGCAGGAGCGCGCCGATGCCGCCGGCATCCCGTTCGTCACCACCCAGGCCGGCGCCATGTTCGGCCTGTACTTCAGCGGTGCCGACGACATCGTCACCTTCGCCGACGTGATGGCCAGCGATGCGGCGCGCTTCAACAAGTTCTTCCACCTGATGCTGGAAGGCGGCGTATACCTGGCCCCGAGCGCCTTCGAAGCCGGCTTCACCTCCATCGCCCACGGCGACAGGGAGCTGGAGATCACCTTCGCCGCCGCCGAGCGCGCCTTCGCCAGGCTCAAGTGATGCAATACAGCACCGCGCTGAGTGACGCCGTTCTGGCGCTGGCCTGCCTGGCCAGCCTGCTCTGGCTGCGCCCGGCCTTCGCCGGTCAGCCGGTGCTGCGCGCGTTGCTGCTGGGCTTCGGCCTGACCGCTACGGCTGCCCTGTGCGGCGCGGTGCGCTATGGCCTGGACCCGAGCTGGATCGACAAGCACCGCTCCTTCAGCCAGCTCAGCGCCGTGCTTGGCCTGCCCCTGCTCGGCCTGGCCGCGCTGGCGCTGGCCCGGGGACTAGTCTGGGGCCGCTCGGTCTGGACGGTGTGCCTGCTGGTGCTGGTCGGGCTATTCATCGGAGCTCGTGTGCTGGGAATCGACCCGGGCTATCGCCTGGCCCTGAGCCTGGCCACCCTGCTGCTGATCCTCTACGCCGGCCTGAGCCGCTGGCCGCAGCGCCTGCCGGGCCTGGCCGCACTGGGCGTGGTCAGTCTATTTCTGGTCGCCGGCCTCGCCGTCGGCACTGAAGGCTTTATCGGCCCGTTACGCCGGGTCGACCTGTTTCATGCCCTGCTGACCCCGGCCTACCCGCTGCTCGCCTGGCTGCTACTGACGCTGCGCGCACCCGCTGGCGAGGAAATCCCGGTAAAGACTTTGTAAGGACGCATCGGCTTATCACATAATGTGATGGCCGGCGCATTCAGCCGGCGGGGCATGAAGCCCGACCCGTTCCGCGAGGCGTTCCGATTTCCATGAACCGCACCGGCCGCAACCTGCTTCTGGGTTGCCTGTTGCTCGCTTCCCCCCTGCTGGCCCACGCAGGCGACAACTCGTTGCTGGTCCCGGCCACCGCTCGCTGCGCGCTGAACACTGCCCCCGAATACCTCTCCCAGGCCATTGCCGCCTGCCAGCAACTGGCCCAACAGGGCGATGCCCTGGCTCAGTACGAGCTCGGCGAGTTCTTCTATCAGGGGCAAAGCGCCCCGCGCGACCTGCCCCAGGCCCTGCACTGGTTCGAGCAGGCGTCGCTGCAAGGCAATGCCCAGGCTCAGCTGCGCCTGGGCACCATGTTCTTCCGCGGCGAGGGCGTGCAGGCCAACAACGTGCAGGCCTATATCGTGTTGAAGATGGCGGCGGTGAACGGCTCGGACGAGGCCATGGACAGTGCCGACCAGGTGGCCGAGCACATGCAGCGCGAGGAATTGCAGGTCGCCAGCCAGGTGCTGGGGCAGATCTTCCGCAGCTACCTACTGGAACTGCAGCACATCGACAGCACGCCCAGCACACCCGGCTCAGGCTTCACACCGGCCCCGGGCGGCTCGCTCGGCAGCCCGCAGGTGCCGGCCTTCGCGCCCAACTGAGCGCTACTTCTCGGGCATCGGCATGGGAAACGGCATCACGTTGCCGCCACCCTTGGCCTCGCTGATCTTCGGCGTCCCCAGACGCTCCACCTCGTCGATGCGCACGATCGAGTGCATCGGCACGAAGCTGCGCACCACACCCTCGAACTGCGCCTTGAGCTTCTCCTCGCTGGGGTCGACCACCACCTGGGTGCGCTCGCCGAAGACGAACTCCTCCACCTCCAGGAAGCCCCACAGATCGCTCTGATAGATCTGCTTGGCGTACATCTCGTACACCTGGCCCTGGTTGATGAAGATCACCTTGTAGATGGGTTCGCGCTTGCTCATGGGAAGAAGGATAGAGGACTGCTGCAAATCGGGGGCGCGATCTTACAGGGGCCGGACAGGCAACGCTAGGAAGGCTGGCGGTCGGCCCCTATAATGCGCGGTCCTATCGAACCACCCCGACGCACGCAGATGGCCAAGAAGCTATATATCGAGACCCACGGTTGCCAGATGAACGAGTACGACAGCTCGCGCATGGTCGACCTGCTGGGCGAACACCAGGCCCTGGAAGTCACGGAAAATCCGGCCGAAGCCGACGTGATCCTCCTCAACACCTGCTCGATCCGTGAAAAAGCTCAGGAAAAGGTGTTCTCCAAACTGGGTATGTGGCGCGAGCTGAAACAGGAGAACCCGGACCTGGTGATCGGCGTCGGCGGCTGCGTGGCCAGCCAGGAAGGCGCCGCCATCCGCGACCGCGCGCCCTATGTCGACGTGGTCTTCGGCCCACAGACCCTGCACCGCCTGCCGGAGATGATCGACGCTGCGCGCAGCACCAAGAAGGCACAGATCGACATCAGCTTCCCCGAGATCGAGAAGTTCGACCGCCTGCCCGAGCCACGCGTCGACGGCCCCAGCGCCTTCGTCTCGGTCATGGAAGGCTGCAGCAAGTACTGCACCTTCTGCGTGGTGCCCTACACCCGCGGCGAGGAAGTCAGCCGCCCGCTGGGTGACGTGCTGCTGGAAATCACCCAGCTGGCCGAGAAAGGCGTCAAGGAAGTCACCCTGCTCGGCCAGAACGTCAACGGCTACCGCGGCGAGACCCCGGACGGCAGCATTGCCGACTTCGCCGACCTGCTCTACGCAGTGGCGACCATCGACGGCATCGAGCGCATCCGCTACACCACCAGCCACCCGCTGGAGTTCTCCGACGCCATCATCCAGGCCCATGCCGAGATTCCGCAGCTGGTGAAGTTTCTCCACCTGCCGGTGCAGTCCGGTTCGGACCGCATCCTCGCGGCGATGAAGCGCAACCACACGGCGCTGGAGTACAAGTCGCGCATCCGCAAGCTGAAGGCGGCGGTGCCGGACATCTGCATCAGCTCGGACTTCATCGTCGGTTTCCCCGGCGAGACCGAGAAGGACTTCGAGCAGACCATGAAACTGATCGAGGATGTCGGCTTCGACTTCTCCTTCTCCTTTATCTACAGCGCGCGCCCGGGCACCCCGGCGGCCGACCTGGTCGACGACACCCCGGACGAGGTGAAGAAGCAGCGCCTGCAGATCCTGCAGAGCCGCATCCACCAGCAGGGCTACGAGATCAGCCACAAGATGACCGGCAGTACCCAGCGCATCCTGGTCAGCGATTACTCGAAGAAAGACCCGGGCATGCTCCAGGGCCGCACCGAGAACAATCGCATCGTCAACTTCCGCTCGGACAACCCCGCGCTGATCGGCCAGTTCGTCAACGTGCACATCGATGGCGCCCTGCCCCACTCGCTGCGCGGCACTCTTATCGACTAACGGCTAGCCCTTCGCCAGGTGCCCGAACTTTCGTCCTCGGGCACCTGGGGTTATCCTTCGACCATCATTCCCGCCGCACAACGGCAACCGGACCCCATTGAACGTCTCCATAGAACCGCATCGTTTCACCCTCGAACCCTACGAAGCACGCCGCTTCGCCAACCTGTGCGGGCAATTCGACGAGCACCTGCGCCTGATCGAACAGCGCCTGTCGATCGAGATTCGCAACCGCGGCAACCAGTTCGAACTGGTCGGCCCGAGCAAGCACACCCAGTCCGCCGAGAACCTGCTGCGCCGCCTGTACCGCGAAACCAAGAGCGCCGAGCTGTCGCCGGAGCTGGTCCACCTGTACCTGCAGGAGTCCGGCCTGGAAGCGCTGGACAGCGGCAAGGCCGACTCCGGCGTGACCCTGCGCACCAAGAAGGGCGTGATCAAGCCGCGTGGCGCCAACCAGCAGCGCTACGTCAAGGCGATCCTCGACAACGACATCAACTTCGGCATCGGCCCGGCCGGTACCGGCAAGACCTACCTGGCCGTGGCCTGCGCGGTGGACGCCCTGGAGCGCGAGCAGGTACGACGCATCCTGCTGGTGCGCCCGGCGGTGGAAGCCGGCGAGAAGCTTGGCTTCCTCCCCGGCGACCTGGCGCAGAAGATCGACCCCTACCTGCGCCCGCTCTACGACGCGCTGTACGAGATGCTCGGCTTCGACAACGTGGCCAAGCTGATCGAAAAGCAGGTGATCGAGATCGCCCCGCTGGCCTACATGCGTGGCCGCACCCTTAACAACAGCTTCATCATTCTCGACGAGAGTCAGAACACCACGCTCGAGCAGATGAAGATGTTCCTCACCCGTATCGGCTTCGGCTCCACCGCCGTGATCACCGGCGACGTCACCCAGGTCGACCTGCCGCGCGGCACCAAGTCCGGCCTGGCCCACGTGATCAAGGTGCTGAAGGACGTCCCCGGCATCAGCTTCACCCACTTCCAGCCCAAGGACGTGGTCCGCCACCCGCTGGTGCAGCGCATCGTCGAGGCCTACGAGCGCTTCGAGGAACAGCAGGACGAGCCCGGCAAAGGCCAGCCGCATGCTTGAACTGGACCTGCAGAACGCCTCCGCCGCCACCGACCTGCCCAGCGAGGCGCAGCTGCGCCACTGGTGCGAGCTGGCCCTGCGCCAGCGCACGGCCGACTCGGAGCTGACCATCCGCCTGGTCGACGAAGCCGAAGGCCGCGAGCTGAACCACACCTGGCGACACAAGGACTACGCCACCAACGTGCTGTCCTTCCCGGCCGATGTGCCGGACGAACTACTGGATATCCCGCTGCTCGGCGACCTGGTGATCTGCGTGCCGGTGGTCGAGCGCGAGGCCCGCGAACAGGGCAAGACCCTGGAGGCGCACTGGGCCCACCTGGTCATCCACGGCTGCCTGCACCTGCTCGGCTACGACCACCTCGAAGACGAGGAAGCCGAGGAGATGGAAGCACTGGAACGAGAATTGCTGGCCGAACTGGGTCACCCCGACCCGTACGCCGAAGAATAGGAAGATACTGAGACTCACCATGAGCGAAGACCGATCGAGCAACGAGCAGAAGTCCTGGTTCAACAAGCTGACCCAGGCTTTTGCTCATGAGCCGAGAAACCGCCAGGAGCTGCTGGAAGTCCTGCGCGAAGCCCACCAGAACAAGCTGCTCGACAGCGAAGCACTGGCCATCGTCGAGGGCGCCATCCAGGTCGCCGACCTGCAGGTACGCGACATCATGGTGCCGCGCTCGCAGATGGTCAGCATCAAGGCCAGCCACTCGCCGCAGGAGTTCCTCCCGGCGATCATCGACTCCGCCCACTCGCGCTACCCGGTGATCGGCGAAAGCCTCGACGAGGTGATCGGCATCCTCCTGGCCAAGGACCTGCTACCGCTGATCCTCGGCAGCGACAAGCCGTTCGACATCAAGCAGCTGCTGCGCCCGGCCACCTTCGTGCCGGAATCCAAGCGCCTCAACGTGCTGCTGCGCGAGTTCCGCGCCAACCACAACCACATGGCCGTGGTGATCGACGAGTACGGCGGCGTCGCCGGCCTGGTGACCATCGAGGACGTGCTGGAACAGATCGTCGGCGACATCGAGGACGAGCACGATGTCGAGGAAGACAGCTACATCAAACCGCTGCCGTCCGGTGACTTCCTGATCAAGGCGCTGACCCCGATCGAGAACTTCAACGAAGCCTTCGACACCGAGTTCCCCGACAGCGAGTTCGACACCGTCGGCGGCCTGGTGATGAATGCCTTCGGCCACCTGCCCAAGCGCAACGAAGTGACCGAGATCGGCGAGTACCGCTTTCGCGTACTCAACGCCGACAGCCGCCGGGTGCACCTGCTGCGCCTGACGCCGCTGGAGCGTTAAGCCCAGCCTCCCCTCGCCCTCCGGGAGAGGGGCAGGGGCGGCCCGCGTCTTCCAGGCAATTCCAAACTGCACATGGCACCCTCACCCCAGCCCTCTCCCAGAGGGAGAGGGAGTTTCTACCCACCCCTGCTTCCAGTACCCTTGCCCGCCTGATTCCCGATCAAGGACGCACGATGCGCTGGATCACCCCACCCGGCTGGCCGGGCAACCTGCTGGCTCTCGCCGGCGGCGCCACCACCACCCTGGCCCTGGCTCCCTTCGATATCTGGCCGCTGGCCCTGCTGGCCATCGCCATTTTCTATCTCGGCCTGCGTGAGCTGAGCCCGCGCCAGGCGCTGCTGCGCGGCTGGTGCTACGGCCTCGGCCTGTTCCTCGCCGGCACCAGCTGGGTCTACGTCAGCATCCACGACTACGGCGCCGCCTCTCCGGCCCTGGCGGCCTTTCTCACCTTCGGCTTCTGTGCCGGGATCGCGCTGTTCTTCGCCCTGGCGGCCTGGCTGTGGGCACGCTGGCTGCGCCGCAACGATGCACCGGTCAGCGACGCCCTGGCTTTCGCCGCCCTGTGGCTGGCTCAGGAAGCCTTCCGCGGCTGGTTCCTCACCGGCTTCCCCTGGCTCTATGCCGGCTACAGCCAGCTATACGGACCGCTGGCCGGGCTGGCGCCGGTGGGCGGCATGTGGCTGATTTCCCTCAGCCTGGCGCTGTCGGCCGCGCTGCTGGTCAACCTGCCCCGCCTGCTCGGCGACAAACCACGCCTGGCCGCCGCCCTGCTCCTGCTGCTGGCGCCCTGGGGCATCGGCCTGGCGCTGCAGGGCAACGCCTGGACCGCCAGCAAGGGCGAGCCGCTCAAGGTCGCCGCCGTGCAGGGCAACGTCGAGCAGAACATGAAGTGGGACCCGGCCCAGCTGGAGGCCCAGCTGAACCTGTACCGCGACATGACCCTGAGCAGCCGCCCCGCCGACCTGATCGTCTGGCCGGAAACCGCCGTACCGGTGCTCAAGGAGTACGCCGAGGGCTACCTCAAGGTGATGGGCCGCGTCGCCGCCGAGCGCGACGCCGCGCTGATCACCGGCGTGCCGCTGCGCCAGAGCAACGAGCATGGCGATAAACGCTACTACAACGCGATCACCGTCACCGGCTGGGGCGAAGGCACCTACCTGAAGCAGAAGCTGGTGCCGTTCGGCGAATACGTGCCGCTGCAGGAAGTGCTGCGCGGCCTGATCGCCTTCTTCGACCTGCCGATGTCCGACTTCGCCCGCGGCCCCGCCGACCAGGCCCCGCTGCAGGCCAAGGGCCTGAAGATCGCGCCCTTTATCTGCTACGAAGTCGTGTACCCGGAATTCGCCGCCGGCCTGGCCGCGCAGAGCGATCTGCTGCTGACGGTGAGCAACGACACCTGGTTCGGCACCTCGATCGGCCCACTGCAACACCTGCAGATGGCGCAGATGCGCGCCCTCGAAGCGGGCCGCTGGATGATCCGCGCCACCAACAACGGCGTCACCGCGCTGATCGACCCGCAAGGCCGTATCAGCGCGCAGATCCCGCAGTTCCAGCAGGCCATCCTCTATGGCGAGGTGCAACCGATGCAGGGGCTGACGCCCTACCTGCAATGGCGCGCCTGGCCGCTGGTGGTGCTGTGCAGCCTGCTGCTGGGCTGGGCCTTCTTCGCCCGCCGCCGCGCAGCTCGCGGCCTCAGCCCGCAGGCGGCCTGAGCGCGGACCGTCTCAGCGATAGAGCAGCGGATAGACCGCCAGCCCGATCGCCTCATTGAGCAGGCGCGTGCTCTGCCACAGCGCCTTGCCCTCCGGTAGCCAGCCACCCAGCGGGCGCTCGTTGGGCACGCCGAGAAAGCCCAGCGGCGCCGCCACCACCTCAAGCCCGGCACGCTCGAAGCACCAGCGCGCCCGCGGCATGTGTGCGGCTTGGGTCACCAGCACCACGCGGCTCACGCCCTGCGCCTTGAGCAGCTCGGCCGTGAACAGCGCGTTCTCCCAGGTGGTGCGGCTGCGCTCCTCGCGCCAGCGGGTTGCCACGCCGAAGTCGCGCTGCAGCACGTCGGCCATCATCGCCGCCTCGCTGGGTGGCTGGCCGTAGTGCAGGCCGCCACTGATCAGCAGCGGCAGCTGCGAGGCCCGGTGCAGGCGCGCGGCATAGCGCAGGCGCTCGATCGCGGTGACGCTGGGTTGGTCGCTGCCCCAAGCCGGATCGGCCTCCTCGCGCCCGGAGCCGAGCACCACGATGACCTGAGAGCGTTGCGCCAGGCCGGGCCACTGCGCCTCGACCAGCGCCGGCTCGCGCTCGATCAGTCGCGCCGCCCACTCCACCACGGCCGGCAGACTGAGCAGCCACAGCCCTCCAAGACCAGCCAGCAGGCACGCCACTGCCAGCCGCGGGCGCCCCGCCCAGGCCCACAGCAGCCAGGCCAGCAGGATCAGCAGCATCAGGCCGCCGGGCGGCAGGATCAGTTGTTTGAGGATAAAGCGCAGTTCCATGGGCACCTCCAGTGCCCGGAGGTTATGAGCTACGCCCCGGCTAGTCGAGCGCTAACGTGGCTGACCGGCACGAAACAGCTTGGAGCCGCACGCACTGCAAGGCAGCACACCCTCGCCGCGCTGCACCCGGGCCACAGTGCCACAGAGCGCGCAGCACAGCTGCTGGCGTTTCTTGATCATCGGCTTGCCACGCGGCAGCGGCTTGCTCGCCGCCCGCGCCGGCAGCTTGCTGACAGGCTTGCTGGCGGCCGGCAGCTGCTCGATCAGCGCCAGCTCCTCGGCGGCGGCATGCCAGCCGCGCAGCCAGTTGAGGTCGCGATCCAGGTAGGCGCGGATCAACTCCAGCTCGGCGGGCGTCAGACCACTCAGCTCCAGCTCGTCCGGCGGCGCCTGGTGCAGGCGGGTCGCGGTATCCGCTTCCTGCAGAGCCAGAGCCAGGCGCTGCAACAGCCGCTCGTAGAGCCCTCCGCCCACCTCCGCACGCCGCGACTCTGCCATCCCTCACCTCGACCGGACGCCTACCGCGCGCCTCTCTCTGGCAAGCTTAGCGCCAGCCCCGGGCGAGGCCGGACGCCGCGACAAACGGCGGCCGAGGCACAATCAGGGTTTCCCTGAATCAGGGGGGGTCATGTATGCTACGGCGTTTCTCGAAAGCCCTCTTTCCAGCGCCAGAAGCCCATGCACGAACAGTACTCGCCCCGTGAAATCGAAGCCGCCGCCCAAGCCCAATGGGACGCGGAAAAGTCCTTTGTCGTGACCGAACAACCCGGCAAGGACACCTTCTATTGCCTGTCGATGTTCCCCTACCCGAGCGGCAAGCTGCACATGGGCCACGTGCGCAACTACACCATCGGTGACGTGATCGCCCGCTACCAGCGCATGCAGGGCAGGAACGTGCTGCAGCCGATGGGCTGGGACGCCTTCGGCATGCCGGCCGAGAACGCCGCGATGAAGAACAAGGTCGCGCCGGCCAAGTGGACCTACGAGAACATCGCCTACATGAAGTCCCAGCTGAAATCGCTGGGCCTGGCCATCGACTGGACCCGCGAGGTCACCACCTGCAAGCCGGACTACTACCGCTGGGAGCAGTGGCTGTTCACCCGTCTGTTCGAGAAGGGGATCATCTACCGCAAGAACGGAACGGTGAACTGGGACCCGGTGGACCAGACCGTACTGGCCAACGAGCAGGTCATCGACGGCCGTGGCTGGCGTTCGGGCGCGCTGATCGAGAAGCGCGAAATCCCGATGTACTACTTCAAGATCACCGCTTACGCCGAAGAGCTGCTGAGCAGCCTGGACGAGCTGGAAGGCTGGCCCGAGCAGGTCAAGACCATGCAGCGCAACTGGATCGGCAAGAGCTTCGGTGCCGACATCGTGTTCGACTACGACGTCGCCAGCATCGGCATCGATGGCCAGCTCAAGGTCTACTCGACCCGCCCCGACACCCTGATGGGCGCCACCTACGTCGCCGTGGCCGCCGAGCACCCGCTGGCCCAGCGCGCCGCCGAATCCAACCCGGCGATTGCTGCCTTTATCGCCGAGTGCAAGTCCGGCTCCGTGGCCGAGGCCGACATGGCCACCATGGAGAAGAAGGGCCTGGCCACCGGCCAGTTCGTCATCCATCCGCTGACCGGCGACAAGCTGCCGGTGTTCGTCGCCAACTACGTGCTGTGGGGCTACGGCGAAGGCGCGGTGATGGCCGTGCCGGCGCACGACGAGCGTGACTTCGAGTTCGCCAACAAGTACGACCTGCCGATCAAGCAGGTGTATGTCGCGGCGGACAAGGACTACGACGCCAGCACCTGGCAGGACTGGTACGGCGACAAGGCCGGCCTGACCACCATCAACTCCGGTAAGTACGACGGCCTGGACTTCAGCGCCTCCTTCGACGCCATCGTTGCCGATCTGGAAGCCAGCGCCCACGGCGCACGCAAGACCCAGTTCCGCCTGCGCGACTGGGGCATCAGCCGTCAGCGCTACTGGGGCTGCCCGATCCCGATCATCCACTGCGCCAGCTGCGGCGACGTGCCGGTACCGGAAGACCAGCTGCCGGTAGTCCTGCCGGAAGACGTGGTGCCGGACGGCGCCGGCTCGCCGCTGGCCAAGATGCCCGAGTTCTACGAGTGCAGCTGCCCGAAATGCGGCGCCGCGGCCAAGCGCGAAACCGACACCATGGACACTTTCGTCGAGTCGTCCTGGTACTACGCCCGCTACGCCTCGCCGAACTACACCGGCGGCATGGTCGACCCGCAGGCCGCCAACCACTGGCTGCCGGTGGACCAGTACATCGGCGGCATCGAACACGCCATCCTGCACCTGCTGTACGCGCGCTTCTTCCACAAGCTGATGCGCGACGAAGGCCTGGTCACCTCCAACGAGCCGTTCAAGAACCTGCTGACCCAGGGCATGGTGGTCGCCGAGACCTACTACCGCACCCTGGAAAACGGCGGCAAGGACTGGTTCAACCCGGCCGACGTGGAAGTCGAGCGTGACGCCAAGGCCAAGGTCATCGGCGCCAAGCTGAAGAGCGACGGCCTGCCGGTGGAAATCGGCGGCACCGAGAAGATGTCCAAGTCGAAGAACAACGGCGTCGACCCGCAGGCCATGATCGACGCCTACGGCGCCGACACCTGCCGCCTGTTCATGATGTTCGCCTCGCCGCCCGACATGAGCTGCGAGTGGTCGGACGCCGGCATCGAAGGCGCCAACCGCTTCCTCCGTCGCGTCTGGCGCCTGGCCCACAGCCACGTCAGCGCCGGCTTGCCGGGCGCGCTGGATGTCACCAGCCTGACTGACGAGCAGAAGGCCGTGCGCCGTGCCATCCACCTGGCCATCCGCCAGGCCAGCAACGATGTGGGCCAGCACCACAAGTTCAACACCGCCATCGCCCAGGTGATGACCCTGATGAACGTACTGGAGAAGGCGGCGACGGCTACCGAACAGGACCGTGCCCTGCTCCAGGAAGGCCTGGAAACCGTGGCCCTGCTGCTGGCGCCGATCACCCCGCACATCTGCCATGAACTGTGGCAGCGCCTGGGCAAGACCGGCGCCGTGATCGACGCACAGTGGCCGCAGGTGGACGAGTCGGCCCTGGTACAGGACAGCCTGACCCTGGTGATCCAGGTCAACGGCAAGCTGCGCGGCCAGATCGAAGTGCCGGCCTCGGCCTCGCGCGAGGAAGTCGAAGCCGCTGCCCGCGCCAACGAGAACGTGCAGCGCTTCACCGAAGGCGTGACCATCCGCAAGGTCATCGTCGTGCCGGGCAAGCTGGTCAACATCGTTGCCAACTGAAAACTGCTTTAAGCTCGGCGCCATGCCCGCATGGCACCGAGGCTCTCCAAGGGGATAGAAGAGAATGATGAAACGGAATCTGGTGGTAATAGGTCTGGCCGTTCTGCTCAGCGCCTGCGGCTTCCAGCTGCGCGGCACCGGCAGCGCCGAGTTCGCCGTCAAGGAAATCGACCTGCAGGCGCGCAACGCCTACAGCGATACCGCCAAGCAGCTGCGCCAGCTGCTCGAGAACAGCGGCGTGAAGGTCCACAACGGCGCGCCCTACCGCCTGTTCCTGGCCAACGAGCAGGAAACCCAGCGTACCGCCAGCCGCAGCGGCAGCGCACGCAGTGCCGAGCTCGAGCTGACCACCCGCCTGGACTACGAGATCCGCGGCGAGAAGAACCTGCTGTTGCTGCAGGACAAGCTGGAAGTGCAGAGCATCTACGTGCACGACGAGAACAACCTGATCGGCTCCAGCCAGGAGTCCGGCCAGCTGCGCCAGGAAATGCGCCGCGAGCTGATCCAGCAGCTGTCCCTGCGCCTGCAACTGCTGACCCCGGCCCAGCTGGAACAGCTGCAGCAGGAAGCCGAGGCCCGCGCCGCCGCCGAAGCGGAAGCCGCCGCCGCGGCGCGCCGCGCCGAGCAGGAGTCGGCGCCGCTGCAGTCGCCGATCCAGCTGCCGATCAAGCAGTGATAAGAGAGGGCCGGGCAACCGGCCCTTTTCGCAAGAAGCCGCGATGAAACTGAACCCCGCCCAACTCGGCAAGCATCTGCAGGCAGGCCTGGCGCCGGTCTACGTGGTCAGTGGCGACGAGCCGCTGCTGTGCCAGGAAGCCGAGGACGCCATCCGTGCCGCCACCCGCCAGCAGGGTTTCAGCGAGCGCACCGTGTTCCATGCCGAAGCCAGCTTCGACTGGGGCCTGCTCTACGAAGCCGGCGCCAGCCTCTCGCTGTTCGCCGAGAAACGCCTGATCGAGCTGCGCATCGCCAATGGCAAGCCGGGCGACAAGGGCACCGCGGCCATCCTCGAATACCTGGAACGGCCGCCGCAAGACACGGTGCTGCTGATCAGCCTGCCCAAGCTCGACGGCAGCACGCAGAAGACCAAGTGGGCCAAGGCGCTGATCGACGGCCCGCACAGCCAGTTCCTGCAGATCTGGCCGATCGAGGTCGCCCAGCTGCCCAACTGGATTCGCCAGCGCCTGTCGCAAGCCGGCCTGGCTGCCAGCCAGGAAGCGGTGGAGCTGATCGCCGCGCGGGTGGAAGGCAACCTGCTGGCCGCCGCCCAGGAAATCGAGAAGCTCAAGCTGCTGGCCGAGGGCAACCAGATCGACGCCAGCACGGTGCAGGCGGCCGTGGCCGACAGCGCCCGCTATGACGTGTTCGGCCTAGTCGATGCGATCCTCAACGGCGAAGCCGCACATGCCCTGCGCATGCTCGAAGGCCTGCGCGGCGAAGGCGTGGAACCACTGTTCATTGTCGTCATGCTGGCCCGCGAACTGCGCCAGCTGGCCGGCCTGGCCCTGCAGTTCAGCCAGGGCGTACCGCTGGAAAAAGCCTTCGCCAGCGCCCGCCCGCCGGTCTGGGACAAGCGCCGTCCACTCTACAGCCGCGCCCTGCAACGCCATACGGCGGCGCGCTGGAACCAGCTGCTGATCGATGCCCAGCGCATCGACGCGCAGGTCAAGGGCCAGGCCGCCGGTGATGCCTGGAGCAGCCTGGCGCGCCTGGCCTTGCTGATGGCCGGCCAGCGCCTGCCGCTCAGCGAATGAAGCCGGGCACCTGCGCCTATGGACATTTTTTAACCATCGGCGCATAGTCCGCGCCGCTCGCAATACCGCGAGCCTGCGAGGAGCACTCCGATGAGCAAGAAAGCCCCGAAGCGGCCGAACAAGGCCAAGTCCATAGTCGCCCAACCGCTGTTCCGCTGCCGCCAGGAACAGCCGAAGAAAGGCAAAGGCAGCTACCGCCGCGAAGCCTCCCACTGGGAGGCTTCTTGCATTCTGGGGCCGCTGAAAAGCGTCGCCTGAGCCACAACCGCGCTGTTGCCCGGGCCCGGACAGCCGCCCGGCATGTTAAGGTCGCGATTTGACTGGCAAGACCGAGACACCCCGATGTTCCAGCTTTCCGCCAACGCCCGCCTGAGCTGCCTGCTCGCCGGCGCCATGCTCTTCCTCGGCGCCTGTGCCGAAACCCCGAACCCCGCCCCCGAACTGGTTGCCGCCTCGCCCACCCAGCCGCCACAGCAAACCCAGCAGAACCCCGCTCAGGCGCAGGCCGCCGCGCCCGTCGCACCGGCGCTGAACTTTGCGGACTGGCGCGCAGGTTTCCGCGCCAAGGCCCTGCAGGCCGGCATCCAGCCCCAGGTGTTCGACCAGGCCTTCGCCGGCGTGACCCCGGACCTGAGCGTGGTCAAGGCCGACGGCGCCCAGCCGGAGTTCACCCGCCCGGTCTGGGAATACCTCGACGGCGCCATCTCGCCGCTGCGCGTGCGCAAGGGCCAGGCCCTGCTGGCCGAGCACGCCGCCACGCTGGATGCCATCGAGCAGCGCTACGGCGTCGACCGCGAGACCCTGGTCGCCATCTGGGGCATGGAAAGCAGCTTCGGCCAGTTCATGGGCGAGCAGTCGGTGATCCGCTCCCTCGCCACCCTGGCCTATGAAGGCCGCCGCCCACGTTTCGCCGAAGACCAGTTGCTGGCGGCCCTGCAGATCCTGCAGAGCGGCGACATCAGCAGCACCGGCCTGCGCGGCTCCTGGGCCGGCGCCATGGGCCAGACCCAGTTCATTCCCACCACCTACCTGACCCACGCGGTGGACTTCGACGGCGACGGCCGTCGCGACATCTGGAACTCCAGCGCCGACGCCCTGGCCTCGGCCGCCCACTACCTGCAGGCCTCCGGCTGGCAGAAGGGCCGCGCCTGGGGCATCCAGGTGGCCCTGCCGAGCGGCTTCGACTACGCCCTGGCCGACACCGAGGTGCGCAAGACCTATGCCGAGTGGTATGCCCACGGGGTGAAAGGCACGCCGACCAACGTCGACCCGAACGACACCGGCTACCTGCTGCTGCCGGCCGGCCACCGTGGCCCGGCTTTCCTGGTGTTCCGCAACTTCGGCGCCATCCTCAAGTACAACAACTCCTCGTCCTACGCCCTGGCCGTGGGCCTGCTCGGCCAGCGCCTGGGTGGCGGCGGGCCGCTGCTGGCCAGCTGGCCGAAGGACGAACGCCCGCTGGGTCGCAGCGAGCGCATCGCGTTGCAGGAGGGCCTGGCTGCCCGCGGCTACGAGCCGGGCCCGGCCGACGGCATCATCGGCGCCAACACCCGCCGTGCCGTACGCGCCTTCCAGCAGAGCCTGGGCCTGCCGGCCGACGGCTATCCGACCCCGGCGCTGCTGCAACAGCTGCGCTGAGCACCACAGCAGCAGGGCCGAGCACCCGGCCCTGCCTCGCAATCCACTACGGCAGCGCCCAGAGATGGGCCGCCACCAGCGCGCGCCAGGGTGCGAAAGGTTGCAGCCAGTCGCGTACGAACGGCTGTGTGAGCTTTTCCTCCGCGCCGAGCAGGCGCTGCAGCTGGCGCCTGACCGCGGCATCACCGTGCAACGATCCGTCCAGCCGGGCGAAGCCTCGCAACAGTGCGTAGTCCACCGTCCAGGGCCCGATGCCCTTCAGCGCCAGCAGGTGTTCGGCAATGACCTCGGCTGGCGCATCAGCCTGCCACTGATCGAGCGGCAAGCGCCCTTCGACCACTTCGCGCGCGAGCCGCAGCAGGGTCTGGCTCTTGGCCCGGGAGAAGCCGGCCTGGCCCAGCACGTCCTCATCGAGCGCCGCGACCGCCGCCGCGTCCGGATAGCAGAACAGGCCGCCCGAGTGCTGCTGCCCGGCCAGCTGGATCAGACGCCGACGCAGGCTGATGGCCACCGCCAGACTGATCTGCTGGCCGCTGATGGCCCAGGTCAGCGCCTCGAAGGCCGAAGCCGCCTGGGGCACGCGCAAGCCCCGGTTGGCAGCGATCAGCCGGCCCAGCAGAGGGTGCGCGCCATAAGCCGCCTCGAAGGCGTGCACCGACTGGGTCAACCCCAGCATGTGCGCCGCCAGCGCCTCCAGCGGCTGCGGATCGTCGTCAATATCGCCATCCACCTGCAGGCTCACCCGCACTCGGTGCGCGACGAAGCGCAGGCTCAGGCAGGCCGGCAGCCCCTGCCAGAGCAAACCCTTGTCCAGACCATCGTCCGTCACCCGCTCGGCCAGGGCCTGGGCATCGCGCCGATGGAAGCTCAACAGGTCGGCCAGCCGGTAGTCGGCGGGCAAAGGCATTTCGAGATCGAGTCGGGTCATGGCGGCCTGGTCATGGAGCGGCTGGTCGGGAACTACACTGCAGGGACTGCGACTTTTCCGCCAGCGGCCGATACCAAGAAAGGCAATTGCCCCGGTACAGACCGCTTCATCAGCCCAGAAGGTGTATTACAGATGTTCAACAACACGCTGAAAGCGGAGCTGGCCCAGCTGCGTAACGAACTGGCGAGCATGCGCCAGATCAAGGACTCGTTGTACAGCGAGATGCTGGTTCTGGAAATCGAGCCCGATGGCCGGGTGCGCTACGCCAACGACAACTTTCTCGCCGAGATGCTCTACGCCGACCATGCGCTACTCGGCCGCCCGCTGGATTCGCTGATCCCCACGTCGTTCCGTACGGAAGCCAACTATGCCCGCCTGCAGCAGGCGCTGCGCAACCGCGAGCACCTCAGCGGCGCCTTCCGCCTGCTCCGCGGCAACGGTCAGGAGGCCTGGCTGCGCGCCATCTGGCAGCCGGTGCTGAACAGCCGCGGCGAACTGGCCTACTTCACCCTCTGCGCCAACGACCTGACCCGCACCATCGCTACCTCGCGCGAACACGAAGGGCTGATCGACGCCCTGCTGCGCTCCACGGCCGTCATCGAGTTCAACCTGAGCGGCGAAGTGCTCACCGCCAACCAGCGTTTCCTCGACGGCATGGGCTACCGGCTGGAACAGATCCGCGGCAAACACCACCGTATGTTCTGCTCGGCAGAGGAGGCGAGCTCGCAGGAATATCGCGACTTCTGGGCTCGCCTGAATCGCGGCGAATACGTCGCCGGCCGCTTCCAGCGGGTCGACAGCCACGGCCGCAGCGTCTGGCTGGAGGCCTCCTACAACCCGATAGTCGACAGCCACGACCAGCTGTACAAAGTGGTCAAGTTCGCCACCGTGATCACCGATCAGGTCAACCAGGAGCAGGCCGTGGCCGAAGCGGCGAGCATCGCCTACAGCATCTCGCGACAGACCGACGCCAGCGCCAACAAAGGCGCCGCCGTGGTCAGCCAGACGGTCGAAG
Organism: Aquipseudomonas alcaligenes NBRC 14159; assembly: GCF_000467105.1. Lineage (GTDB taxonomy): Bacteria > Pseudomonadota > Gammaproteobacteria > Pseudomonadales > Pseudomonadaceae > Aquipseudomonas > Aquipseudomonas alcaligenes. Next base: position 86,565 of record NZ_BATI01000028.1, on the reverse strand, counting down.
TCATGCAGCGCATTGCCCGTCAGTTACGCGAGGCCAGCGCGGGTATCGAGGCCCTGGGCAAGCAATCGCAACTGATCAGCACCATCATGCAGACCATCCGCGGCATCGCCGACCAGACCAACCTGCTCGCCCTCAACGCGGCCATCGAGGCCGCGCGGGCCGGCGAACAGGGACGCGGCTTCGCCGTGGTTGCCGATGAGGTCCGCCAGCTGGCCGGCCGCACCAGCCAGGCTACCGAGGAAATCGTCGAGGTGGTGCAGAAGAACCAGAGCCTGGCGCAGAACGCCGTGGACAGCATGGCCAGCAGCAGCGAGCAGGCCGAGCAGGGCCTCAGCCTGGCCAGCGAGGCCGGTGCGGTGATCGTCGAGATCCAGGACGGCGCACAACAGGTGGTCCAGGCCATCGGCCAGTTCGCCAACCAGCTGAAGAGCTGAGCCTGAGCGAGGTAGTAGCAACGCACGGCCGCGGGGAGTGCCTCCACGGCTGCAGAGCGCGTCCGACAAGGGTCGCAAGCCGCAGGTAGCCATCCATGGTAGACTGCCGGAAGGCCAAAAGCCCCGCTACCCAAGCCTCCTACCGGAGCCGAGATCTCGATGTCCGACGCAGTCCCGCCCAAGTCCGTCTCCAGCGGCGAAAAATTTCGCACCCCCCAGGGAATCACCGCGATCAAGGATGGCCAGAAGCGCCGCGCTTCGGCCGAGCCGCAGGTCGTCGAACCCAAGCCGAGCTGGCTGCGGGTCAAGGCGCCGAGCGGCAGCCGCTTCGATGCGGTCAAGCGCAACGTCGGCGAGCATCGCCTGAGCACCGTGTGCCAGGAGTCGCACTGCCCGAACATGGGCGAGTGCTGGTCCAACGGCACCGCCACCATCATGCTGATGGGCTCGGTCTGTACCCGCGCCTGCCGCTTCTGCGCCGTCGATACCGGCAACCCGAACGGCTGGCTGGACCTGGAAGAGCCGCAGAACACCGCCAAGTCGGTGGAACTGATGGGCCTGCGCTACATCGTGCTGACTTCGGTGGACCGCGACGACCTGCCCGACGGCGGCGCCGCGCACTACGCGGCCTGCGTGCAGGCGATCAAGGCCAACACGCCGCAGGTGGTGGTCGAGGCCCTGACGCCGGACTTCGACGGCGACCACGCGGCCATCGCCCGCGTGGTGGATTCCGGCCTCGAGGTGTTCGCGCAGAACGTCGAGACGGTCAAGCGCCTGACCCATGAGGTGCGCGACCCGCGCGCCGGCTACGAGAAAACCCTGAAGGTGCTGGAGTTCGCCAAGCAGCACCGTCCTTCAGTCATCACCAAGACCAGCCTGATGCTCGGCCTGGGCGAGACCGACGAGGAAATCCTCGCGACCATGGACGACCTGCGCGCCATCGGCGTGGACATCCTCACCCTCGGCCAATATCTGCAGCCCACGCGCAACCACCTCAAGGTGCAGCGCTGGGTCAGCCCCGAGGAGTTCAATCGCCTGCGCGACATCGGCCTGGAAAAGGGCTTCATGGAAGTCGCCGCCGGCCCGCTGGTGCGCTCCAGCTACCGTGCCGACCGGGTATTCGAGAAGAACAACCTGGGCCTGGCCGCCCCCGCCCCAGTGCCGGGCCAGCAACAGAACGACAGCCTGATTCCGGCGCTCAATCTGAACTGACCCTTAGCGTAGAAACATAAAAGGCCCTGTGGCATCCGCCCCAGGGCCTTTTGCTTGGCCTCTATCCAGCCTCAGCGGTAACCCAGGCGCTCGCGCAGTGCAGGTTCCAGGCGCTGCGCCACCTCATCGAGCGACGGCACGGTTGCCAGCAGGTCCCTGAGCTGGATCATCTTCAGGCCGGCATAACCGCAAGGGTTGATGCGCTGGAAGGGCGCCATGTCCATGTCGACGTTCAGCGCCAGGCCGTGGAACGAACAGCCGTTGCGTACCCGCAAGCCCAGCGAGGCGATCTTGTCGCCGGCGACATAGACGCCCGGGGCATCGGCCTTCGGCGCGGCCTCGATGCCATAGCCGGCCAGCACATCGACCAGCGCCTGCTCCATGGCCGTCACCAGCTCACGCACGCCGAGCTTCTTGCGACGCAGGTCCAGCATCAAATAAGCCACCAGCTGACCGGGGCCGTGGTAGGTGACCTGACCGCCGCGCTCGACCTGAATGACCGGGATATCGCCGGGTGCCAGCAGGTGCTCGGCCTTGCCGGCCTGGCCCTGGGTGAACACCCGCGGATGCTGCAGCAGCCAGATCTCGTCAGGGGTCGACTCATCACGCTCGGCGGTGAAGCGGCGCATGGCTTCCAGGGTCGGCAGATAGTCCGCCAGCCCCAGGTGACGCACGACCAGCTCGGCCATCAGAGCACCATGTGCACGCGACCGGTGGCCTTGAGGTCGACATGGATCGCCTGCAGCTGCTCGACCCCGGTGGCGGTGATCAGCACCTGCACGGAGAGGAAGCGACCATTGCGGCTGTCGCGCACCACCAGGCTGGCGGCATCAAAGCCCGGCGCATGGCGCTGGATCACTTCCACCACCAGGTCGGCGAAGCCGGCGCCGGCCTCACCGATCACCTTGATCGGGTAGCGCTCGCAGGGGAATTCGATTTTCGGGGCTTGTACTTCGGTATCGGTCATCGCGGTCACTCCGGGTTTGTCACCCGTGAAATGCGAACGCCCCGATTCCGGGGCGTCCTTGTCAGCCTTCAGTTCAGTCCCTTATCTGGGGCCCGAACGGCGGTGTTTCAAGACCGCCAGACGACTCTCAGTTGAACATGCCGTAGAAGAACAGGCGGATGCTATCCCACAGGCGACGGAAGAAACCACCCTCCTCCACCGGCTCCAGGGCGATCAGGTCGGCGCTGTGTACCACCTCTTCACCCAGCTTGACTTCGACCTTGCCGATCACGTCGCCCTGCTTGAGTGGCGCTACCAGCTGCGGCTCCAGCACCATGCTGGCCTTGAGCTGCTTCACCTGGCCTTTCGGCAGGGTCAGGCTGAGGTCCTGGGCAAGGCCGGCCTTGACCTGACGCGTGGTGCCTTTCCAGACCTGGGCCTGGGCCAGCTCCTGGCCTGCCTTGTAGAAGGTCTGGGTCTCGAAGAAGCGGAAGCCGTAGGTCAGCAGCTTCTGGGTCTCGGCGGCGCGGGTCTTCTCGCTGTCGGTGCCGAATACCGAAGTGATCATGCGCGCACCATCACGCACGGCCGAGGCCACCAGGCAGAAGCCAGCCTCCTCGGTGTGGCCGGTCTTCAGGCCATCGACGGTGCTGTCGCGCCACAGCAGCAGGTTGCGGTTGCCCTGCTTGATGTTGTTCCAGAAGAACTCCTTCTGCGAGTAGATCGCATAGTGCTCCTGGTCCTCGTTGATGATGGCGCGGGCCAGGATGGCCATGTCGTGGGCGCTGGAGTAGTGCTCCGGGTGCGGCAGGCCGGTGGCGTTCATGAAGTGCGAGTTCTTCATACCGAGCTTCTCGGCGGTCTCGTTCATCATGTCGGCGAAGGCGTCTTCACTACCGGCGATGTATTCGGCCAGGGCGATGCTGGCGTCGTTGCCGGACTGGATGATGATGCCGTGCAGCAGGTCATCCACCGTCACCTGGCTGTTGATCGGCAGGAACATGGTGGAACCACCGGACGCCGCACCACCGGTACGCCAGGCGTGCTCGCTGACGGTCACCAGGTCCTGCTCGCCGATCTTGCCCTTGCGAATTTCCAGGGTGGCGATGTAGGCGGTCATCAGCTTGGTCAGGCTGGCCGGCGGCAGGCGCTGATCGCCGTTGTTCTCCACCAGCACCTTGCCGCTGGCGCCATCCATCAGCACATAGGACTTGGCAGCCAGCTGCGGCGGCGAGGGGATCGCCGATTCGGCGGACGCGGCGAAAGGCACGGCCAGCAGCACGAGCAGGGAGAGGCGTTGGGCAAAGCGGGAGATGTTCATCCGGTTCTCTAAAGATCACTGTCAACGATGGCACGGACGGCATGGCCGCCCGCATTCAGCGCCGCGCGAACGCGGCGCACGAAAGGCTTCAGTCGGCCTTCACCAGGGCGGGCTCGCCGAGGTTGGCCAGGCGCACACTGTCCTGCAGCTGCTGCGCCTCAGCCTGGGTTTCGACCGGCCCCAAGCGTACCCGGTGCAAGATCTGCTGGTTGCGCACCACCGAGCTGATAAACACCTTGGCAGGTACCGTCTCGCTCAGCTTGGCCTTGAGGAGCTCCGCAGCGTCCGGATTGGCGAAGGCGGCCACTTGGAGATACAGGCCAGAGGCTGCGGGCGAAGCGTTTTTTTTTACGTCCATCTGCACCGGCACGACGGCCGCGGCATGCTGCTCGGGCGGCGGGGTGTACTGCTCGATCGGCTGGCTGGCCGCCACCGCGACCGGCTGCGCGACCGCCGGAGCGGGCTGATTGGCCATCTTCGGCTGTGCCAGCACCATCGGCACCGGACGGCCCTGGGCGGCCCACCACTCATGTGGGTCGATGCCCTCGACCTTGACCCGCGCGGTGCCGCTCTCGGCGTAGCCGAGCTTCTTCGCTGCGGCGAAGGACAGGTCGATGATGCGGTCGGAGTAGAACGGGCCACGGTCGTTGACCCGCAGGATCACCGTCTTGCCGTTGTCCAGGTTGGTCACCCGCACGTAGCTCGGCAGCGGCAGAGTCTTGTGCGCGGCGGTCATGCCGTACAAGTCATAGGCTTCGCCGTTGGCGGTGGCCTGACCGTGGAACTTGGTGCCGTACCAGGACGCGGTACCGACGGCGCTGTAGCGGCGGCTGTCGCGGATCGGGTAATAGGTCTTGCCCATCACCGTGTAGGGGTTGGCCTTGTAGTTGCCGTAATGCGGCATCGGCACGGCATCGGGGATGCGCGACACATCGACGTCCCACCAGGGCGCGCCGTCGCGATGCGGGCGGCTGTAGTCACCGGGCCCGGAAATCGGCTGCGAACCGGGCTCGACCGGCTGCGGGGCGCGGTTGTTGGTGCAGCTGACCAGTGCCAGGCCGATGGCGGTGGCAGTCAGAGTGCGCAGGACCCGCTTCACGGACGACCCCGCTTGGCGATCAGCTCGCCGGACAGTTGATGAACGGCCATGGCGTACATGGCGCTACGATTGTAGCGGGTGATCACGTAGAAGTTGGGCAGGCCCATCCAGTATTCCTGGCCTTCGGCGCCGTCGAAGCGGAAGGCGGTGACCGGGATGTCGTCGCGCAGCACATCCGCGCTGCTCCAGCCGAGGGTGCGCAGCTCGCCCACCGTCTTCACCGGGTCTAGGCCCTGGGTCAGGCCGCTGTCGGCCTGCTCGCCCTTGACCTGGGCGCGGCTGACCACGGACTCGCCGCTGACCCAGCCATGACGCTTGAAGTAGCTGGCGACGCTGCCGATGGCATCCACCGGGTTGGTCCAGATGTCGATATGGCCGTCGCCGTCGAAGTCCACCGCGTAGGCGCGGAAGCTGCCCGGCATGAACTGCGGCAGCCCCATGGCACCGGCGTAGGAGCCTTTCACGGTGAGCGGGTCGATCTGCTGCTCGCGGGCCAGGATGAGGAACTCGCGCAGCTGCTGGCAGAAGAATTCGGCACGCGGCGGATAGTCGAAGCACAGGGTCGACAGCGCATCGAGCACACGCCAGCTACCGGTGTTGCCGCCGTAGAAGGTTTCCACGCCGATGATCGAGACGATCACCTCGGCCGGCACGCCATATTCCTGCTCGGCACGGGCCAGGGCCTCGGCATGCTTGTTCCAGAAGTCCACACCCTTGCTGATGCGCGCCTCGGTGATGAAGATCGGCCGGTAGTCCTTCCACGGCTTGACCTTCTCGGCCGGGCGGGAGATCGCATCGAGAATCGCCTGCTTGCGCTCCACCTGGTCGAACAGCGCGGTCAGCTGCTCACTGGCGAAGCCATGATCGCGGGTCATTTCGGCAATGAACTCGGCCACCTTGGGCGAGCCCTGATATTCGCCGGCGGCCTGCGCCTGGCCGACCAGACCGAGCAACGCCCCCACGGCGATTCCCCAGCTGCGCATTGCTTGTTTCAAATTCTGCACTCTTGTCATGCCTGGGCGATCCACTTGCGGTGCGTCTGAATCGCCATCAAAACCCCAAACCCAGACAACAGCGTCACCAGATGGGTTCCGCCATAGCTAATAAAGGGCAGGGGCACCCCCACCACCGGCAGCAGTCCGCTGACCATGCCGATGTTAACGAATACGTAGACGAAGAAGGTCATGGTCAGGCTACCGGCCAGCAGTTTGCCGAACAGCGTCTGCGCCTGCGCCGTGATCATCAGCCCGCGCCCGATCAGCAGCAAGTAGACGAACAGCAGGATACACACTCCGACCATGCCGAACTCCTCGCTCAGCACGGCAATGATAAAGTCCGTGTGACTTTCCGGCAAAAAATCCAGGTGCGACTGGGTGCCGAGCAGCCAGCCCTTGCCGAACACGCCGCCCGAGCCGATGGCCGCCTTGGACTGGATGATGTTCCAGCCGGTACCCAGCGGGTCGCTTTCCGGATCGAGGAAGGTCAGCACCCGCTGCTTCTGGTACTGGTGCAGCACGAAGAACCACATGGCGATGGCGATCGGCACCACGGCCGCCACCGCCCCCATGATCCAGCGCCACTGCAGGCCGGCCATGAACAGCACGAAGGCGCCGGACGCGAGGATCAGCAGGCCGGTGCCCAGGTCAGGTTGTTTCAAAATGAGTACGAAGGGGATCAGGATCAGCACCAGGCTGATGACGATGTGCTTGAGCTTGGGCGGCAGGTTGTGTCGCGCCAGGTACCAGGCGATGGTCGCCGGCATGATGATCTTCATGAACTCCGAGGGCTGGAAGCGGATCACCCCGGGGATGTTGATCCAGCGCGTAGCACCCATGGCCGTATGGCCCATGACCTCCACCGCCACCAGCAGGCCGACCCCGACCAGGTAGGCCAGCGGCACCCAGCGCGCCATGAAGCGCGGCTCGAACTGGGCGATGATGATCGCGGCGAACAGCCCGAGACCAAAGGAGCTGCCCTGCTTGATCACCAGGTCCCAGTTCTTGCCGCTGGCCGAATACAGCACGAACAGGCCGCCGGCGCACAGCGCCAGCAGGATCAGCAGCAGCCAGCCATCGATGTGCAGGCGCTGCAGCAGGGTGGCGCGGCGCTTGAACACGTCTTCATCGGAAATGCTGCGGTCGAATTCCTGGCGCTTCATCGCTGCACACTAGCCTCTTCGGTTACCGGCACCGGGGGGCGATACTCGGGCTTGAGCTGGCCATCGGGACCGAGCAGCCAGGCGTCCATCACCTGCTTGACCACCGGCGCGGCGACGCCGGAGCCGGACTCGCCGTTCTCCACCATCACCGCCACGGCGATCTTCGGCGCCTCGGCGGGGGCGAAGGCGACGAACAGGGCATGGTCGCGGTGACGTTCGCGAACCTTGCTGCGGTCGTACTTCTCCCCCTGCTTGATCGCCACCACCTGGGCCGTGCCGCTCTTGCCAGCGATACGGTACACCGAGGTGGCACCGACCTTGGCGGCAGTGCCGCGCGGCCCGTGCATCACCGCCTCCATGCCCAGGCGGCCGTAGTCCCAGAACTTGTCGTCGCGCAGCACGATGTCCGGCGGCGTCATCACCCCGTCCATGGCGCCATCGGCCATCAGCTGCTGCGGCGTCTGCCCCTCGGCGGTCTTCAGCAGGTGTGGGCGAATCCACTTGCCGCGGGTGGCCATCAGCGCGGTGGCCTGAGCCAACTGCAGCGGCGTGGTTTGCATGTAGCCCTGGCCGATGCCGAGGATCAGCGTCTCGCCCGGATACCAGGCCTGGCGGTAGCGCGCACGCTTCCACTCGCGCGACGGCATCAGGCCGGGGGCTTCCTCGAACATGTCCAGTGCCACCTTCTGGCCCAGGCCGAAGCGCGTCATGTAGTCGTGCAGGCGGTCCACGCCCATCTTGCGCGCGAGGTCGTAAAAGTAGGTGTCGTTGGAGCGCATGATGGCGAACTCCATGTTCACCGAGCCATCGCCCAGGCGGTTCCAGTTGCGGTACTTGTGGCTGTGCCCGGGCAACTGGTAGTAGCCGGGGTCGAACACCCGGGTCTGCGGGGTAATCACCCCGGCATCCAGGCCGGCCACCGCGACCATCGGCTTGATCGTCGAGCCCGGCGGATACAGGCCGCGCAGCACGCGGTTGTACAGCGGCCGGTCGATGGAGTCGCGCAGCTCGGCATAGGCCTTGAAGCCGATGCCGGTGACGAAGGGGTTGGGGTCGAAGCTGGGCAGGCTGACCATCGCCAGTACGTCGCCCGTGCTCGGCTCGATCGCCACCAAGGCGCCACGGCGGCCGGCCAGTGCCTGTTCGGCCGCTTCCTGCAGGCGCACGTCGAGGCTCAGGGTCAGGTCCATGCCCGGCGTCGGATCGGTACGCTTGAGCACCCGCAGCACCCGACCACGGGCGTTGGTCTCGACTTCCTCGTAACCAACCTGGCCGTGCAGCATGTCCTCGTAGAAGCGCTCGATACCGGTCTTGCCGATATGGTGGGTACCCGCGTAGTCGGTAGGATCGAGGTCCTTGAGCTCCTTCTCGTTGATCCGCCCGACATAGCCGACCGAATGCGCGAAGCGCTCCTTCTGCGGATAGTGGCGCACCAGCTGGGCGCTGACCTCCACCCCGGGCAGACGGAACTGGTTGACCGCGATGCGCGCGATCTGCTCCTCGGACAGCTCGAACAGCACCGGCACAGGCTCGAAAGGCCGGCGCCCCTGGCGCATGCGCTTCTCGAACAGCGCGCGGTCGTCCGGGGTCAGCTCCAGCACCTCGACGATCGCGTCCAGCACCTGGCGCCAGTCGCCCGCCCGCTCGCGGGTGATGGTCAGACTGAAGCTGGGGCGGTTGTCGGCGATGATCACCCCGTTGCGGTCGAAGATCAGCCCACGGGTGGGCGGAATCGGCTGCACGTGAATGCGGTTGTTCTCCGCCAGGGTGGTGTGATGCTCGTACTGGATCACCTGCAGGTAGTACATGCGGGCAATCAGCACACAGGTCAGCAGCAGCACCACGACGCCGCCGACGACGACGCGACGACGCACCAGGCGGGCGTCCTTCTCGTGGTCCTTCAGGCGGATCGGCTGCGGCATCGACTGCTACTTATTTGTGATACGGATGGCCGGACAGCACGGTCCAGGCCCGGTAGATCTGCTCGCCGACCAGAATACGCACCAGCGGGTGCGGCAGGGTCAGCGGCGACAGCGACCAGCGCTGCTCGCTGCGCGCGCACACTTCCGGCGCCAGCCCCTCGGGGCCGCCGACCATCAGGTTGACGTTGCGCGCATCCAGGCGCCAGCGTTCCAGCTCGGCAGCCAGCTGCTCGGTGCTCCACGGCTTGCCTGTGACCTCCAGGGTCACGATGCGTTCACCGGGCTGCACCTTGCTCAGCATCGCCTCGCCCTCCTGACGGATCAGGCGGGCAACATCGGCGTTCTTGCCACGGGTACTGAGCGGAATCTCCACCAGCTCCAACGGCAACTCGCCCGGCAGACGCTTGACGTACTCCTGCCAGCCCTCCTCGACCCAGCGCGGCATGCGCGAGCCGACGGCGATCAGCTTGATACGCACGGGGCGGACTTACTCGGCCGGATCCTGATGCTGCGCGCGGCTCTGCTCGGCACCTTGCCACAGGCGCTCCAGATCGTAGAACTGACGGGTGGCAACCTGCATTACGTGGACCACCACGTCGCCCAGGTCGAGCAGGGCCCACTCGCCACCGTCCAGACCTTCGCTGCCGATCGGGCGCACGCCCTGCTCCTTGACCTTTTCCAGCACTTCATTGGCCATCGACTTGACGTGACGGCTGGAGGTGCCGCTGGCGATCACCATGAAATCGGTGACGCTGGTCTTGCCGCGCACATCGATGGTGGTGATGTCCTGACCTTTCATGTCTTCCAGGGCCGCCACGGCGACCTTGACCAGTTGTTCGTTTTGCATCGTTACCTCATGAATCGGTTTTCGCACGGTACAGATCGTGCGCATGGATATAGGCCAGCACGGCGTCGGGCACCAGAAAACGCACCGAACGCCCCTGCGCCAGCAACTGGCGAACCAGGGTGGCAGACACCGCCAGCGGCGTCTGCCAGATGAAACTGATCTGCCCGCTCGGCCCGAGGAGGCCTTGCGGATCGGTCACACTGCGCGCGGCGAGCAGATCGCGCAGCGCCTCGGGCGGCTCGCTGTCGGCATCCGGCCGCTGCAGCACGAGGATATGGCAGTGCACCAGCAGCTCCTGCCAGCGATGCCAGGTGGGCAACCCGCAGAAGGCATCCCAGCCCAGCAGGAGAAACAACTGATCGTCCGCCGCCAGCTCACCGCGCACCGACTCCAGGGTGTCGTAGGTGAACGACGGTTTGTCACGCTTCAACTCGCGGTCGTCGACCGCCAGCCTCGGCTCGCCGGCCACTGCCAGCTCGACCATGGCCAGGCGCTGCTCGGCGGTCGCCTGCGGCGCCTCGCGGTGCGGCGGACGGGCGCTGGGGATCAGCCTTAGCTCGTCCAGCGCCATGAACTCGGCGACCTCCAGCGCACCGCGCAGATGACCGATATGCACCGGATTGAAAGTGCCGCCCAGGATGCCAATGCGTCGCGCCATCAGGTGCGGATGTGCCCGTCGCCGAATACCACGTACTTCTCGCTGGTCAGGCCTTCCAGGCCGACCGGGCCGCGGGCGTGCAGCTTGTCGGTGGAGATGCCGATCTCCGCGCCCAGGCCGTACTCGAAACCGTCGGCGAAACGGGTCGAGGCATTGACCATCACCGAAGCGGAATCCACTTCGGTGAGGAAGCGCCGGGCATCACTGAAGTTCTCGGTGATGATCGCGTCAGTGTGCTGCGAGCCGTACTGGTTGATGTGCTCGATGGCCGCATCCAGCGAGTCGACGATACGGATCGCCAGGATCGGCGCGTTGTACTCGGCGTACCAGTCATCTTCGGTCGCTTCCAGCACACCGCCACCGAGCAGCGCGCGGGTGGCGGCGTCGCCGCGCAGCTCCACGCCCTTGTCGCGGTAGATGGCGGCCAGCGGCGGCAGTACGCGGGCGGCAATGGCCTCGTGCACCAGCAGCGTCTCCATGGTGTTGCACGGCGAATAACGCTGGGTCTTGGCGTTGTCGCAGACACGAATGGCCTTGCCCAGATCGGCGGCGATGTCCACGTAGACGTGGCAAACGCCGTCCAGATGCTTGATCACCGGCACCTTGGCGTCGCGGCTGATGCGCTCGATCAGGCCCTTGCCGCCGCGCGGCACGATCACGTCGACGAACTCCGGCATGGTGATCAGCGCACCGACGGCGGCGCGGTCGGTGGTTTCCACCACCTGCACGGCGCTGGCCGGCAGGCCGGCCTCGGCCAGGCCGAGCTGGATGCAGCGGGCGATCGCCTGGTTGGAATGAATGGCCTCGGAACCGCCACGCAGGATGGTGGCATTGCCGGACTTCAAGCACAGGCTGGCGGCGTCGATGGTCACGTTGGGGCGCGACTCGTAGATGATGCCGATCACGCCCAACGGCACGCGCATCTTGCCGACCTGGATGCCGGACGGCAGGTAGCGCATACCCTGAATCTCGCCGATCGGGTCCGGCAGGGTGGCGACCTGGCGCAGGCCTTCGATCATCGAGTCGATCACCTTCGGCGTCAGCGCCAGGCGGTCGACCATGGCCGGCTCCAGACCATTGGCGCGTGCAGCGGCCAGATCCAGCTCGTTGGCGGCGGTCAGCTCGCTGCGGGCGGCATCGAGGGCGTTGGCGGCAGCCTGCAGCGCATGGTTCTTCTGCGCGGTGCTGGCTCGGGCGAGCACCCGCGAGGCGGCGCGCGCGGCGCGGCCCAGGCGGGTCATATAGTCGAGCACGGACTCGGTCATGGTCGGCGAAGGTCTGGCAGTTGGAAAAAGTCGCTGATTATAGCGGGCACACCCCGTCAAGCCCAGCACTGCCGGGCGGATGGTCACCTCCGTGCAACATCGCGGAACAAGATTCACCGCCACGACGCCGAGGCATTGTTAAGATCGCGCCACTTTCACCAGCTCCCTGACCGATGATCGCCACGCCACGCCCATTGCCCGACAGCTTCTTCGACCGCGACGCCCAGGTGCTCGCCCGCGCGCTGCTGGGCAAGATCATCCGTCACCGTCACCAGGGGCACTGGCTGGCCGCACGAATCATCGAGACCGAGGCCTATTACCTGGCGGAAAAGGGCAGCCATGCCTCGCTCGGCTACACCGAGAAGCGTCGCGCCCTGTTCCTCGATGGCGGCCACATCTACATGTACTACGCGCGTGGCGGCGACTCGCTGAACTTCAGCGCCCAGGGCCCAGGCAACGCGGTGCTGATCAAGTCCGCCCTGCCCTGGCTGGATCAGCACTGCGCGCCGGACGCCCTGCAACGCATGCAGGGCAACAACCCCGCGGCCAGCGGTGAGCGCCGCCCGCCGGAGCGTTTATGCGCCGGGCAGACCCTGCTGTGCAGGGCGCTGGGCCTCAAGGTGCCGGACTGGGATGCGCAGCGCTTCGACCCCGCGCGCCTGTTCGTCGACGACGTTGGCGAACGCCCGGCGCAGATCATCCAGACCACCCGCCTGGGCATTCCGGGCGGCCGCGACGAACACCTGCCCTACCGTTTCGTCGACGCCACTCACGCCCGCCACTGCACGCGCAACCCGTTGCGCCGCGGCCAGGTCGAAGGCCGTGACTACTTTCTGCTGAACCCCGAGGAGTGACCATGAGCGAATGGTACGCAACCCTGTCGCACTGGCTGGAGGCCAACCCGGAGTGGCTGGGCCTGGCCATCTTCCTGGCCGCCTGCCTGGAATGCCTGGCGGTCGCCGGCATCCTGATCCCCGGCACCGTACTGCTGTTCGCCCTCGGCGTGATGGCCGGCAGCGGCGCCCTGAGCCTGGGCGAAACGCTGCTGCTGGCCTATACCGGCGGCCTGCTCGGTGATGCCATTTCCTACGGCATCGGCCGCCGCTTCCACCAGGGCATCCGCCGCCTGCCGGTGCTGCGCGACCACCCCGAGTGGCTGGCTGGCGCCGAGACCTACTTCCAGCGCTACGGCGTGGTCAGCCTGCTGGTGGGCCGCTACATCGGCCCGCTGCGCCCGATGCTGCCGCTGGTAGCCGGCATGCTCGACATGCCTTTCGTGCGCTTCGTGCTGGTCAGCATGCTGGCCGCTGCGGGCTGGGCGGTGGCCTACATGCTGCCGGGCTGGGCGACCGGCGCCGCCCTGCGCCTGCCGCTGCCGGAAGGCTTCTGGAGTGCCGCCGGCATGGTCGCCGCCGCCATCGCCCTGATGTTGCTGGTGGTGATCCACAGCAGCCTGCGCGAGCAGCGCTGGGCCACCGCCGTCGCGGCCGGCATCAGCGGCAGCCTGCTGCTGGCCTTGCTGCTCGGCGTGCCCCATCTGAGCGCCCTGGATGAAGGGCTGATTGCCCTGGTGCAGGAGCACCGTAGCGCCAGCATGGACAGCCTGGCCCTGCTGATCACCGGGCTGGGCGACTTCAAGACACAACTGTTCGCCGGGGTGCTGGTAACCCTCCTGCTGCTCTTCGCCCGACGCCTGCAGGCCGCCGTGTTCGTCGCCAGCTGCATGCTGTTCACCGCGCTGGCCACCAGCGGCCTCAAGCACCTGTTCGCCCGCGCCCGCCCGGATGTGCTGCAGCAGCCCCTGGAAAGCTTCAGCCTGCCCAGCGGCCACAGCTCGGCGGCCTTCGCCTTCTTCCTCGCGCTGGGTGTACTGGCCGGCCGCGGCGCCGCCGCGCGCACACGCCTGACCTGGCTGCTGCTGGCCAGCCTGCCGGCACTGAGCATCGCCGTGTCGCGGGTTTACCTGGGCGTGCACTGGCCCACCGACATCCTCGCCGGCGCCCTGCTGGCCGGCAGCGTCTGCGCCGCCTGCCTGGCCTGGCTGCAACGCCGCGAGCCGATGCAGGCCCTCGGCGCACGCGTATGGTGGCTGGTCCTGCCCGCCACCCTGGCCCTGCTCGGCGGCGTCAGCGCCTGGGCGCTGCCGGAAGCGATCCAGCAGTATCGCTATTGAGTGCAATGACGGCGGGCAACCGCCTCAGGCCGTCATCTCGCCCTGCATCCGATCCAGCAGGTACTGGATCAGCTCGAGCCGCTGCAGCGGAGCGTCCAGCTGCAGCAATTGCAGCTTCTGCTCGATGGAGAATGGCAGCAGGTAGGCCAACTGATTGGCCAGCGCCTGCTGCCCTGCGACCACGCCGCCCATGCCCAGGCCGGCCACCAGTGGGTGCTCGGCCAGCGCGCTCAGCAGGGCGGCCAGGTCGGCGTGCTCGGCCAGCAGCGGCGCATCCTCGGCCTCGTCCAGCCAGCTCACCTCGGCCAGGGTCAGCTGGTCCGCCTGTACGCTAACCTCGCCCACACGCAAACGCCGCCCGCCCTCGACGCGAATACCGAGCAGACCATTGGGGCGCTGCTGGAAGTCGCGAATCAGCGCCTCGCAGCCCAGGGTCGAGAACCGCCGCGCCGCCTCGCCGACCTCGCGCCCTTCGAGCAGGGCCACCACGCCGAAACCCTCGCCACGGCGCATGCAGGCACTGACCATGTCCAGGTAGCGCGCCTCGAAGATCTGCAGATCGAGGATGCAGCCGGGAAACAGCACGGTATTGAGGGGAAACAGCGGGTAGCTCATCGAAGGCTCCTCAGGCGACCAGCGCAATCACCAGCGGCAACAACACGGCCGTCAGCATGCCCATCAGGCTCATGGCCAGGGCCGCGAAGGCACCGCTCTCCTCGCTCTCCTGCAACGCGCGGGCGGTGCCCACCGCATGCGCGGTGATGCCCAGCGCCATGCCCTGCGCCGCCGGATGGTGCACACCGATGCGGCGCAGCAGCTCGGGCCCGCACATGGCACCGAGCACGCCGGTGATCAGCACGAACACCGCCGCCAGCGCCGCCACGCCGCCGATCTGCTCGGCCACCAGCATGGCGATGGGCGAGGTCACCGACTTCGGCGCCAGCGTCATCAGCATCATGCGCTCGGCGCCGAAGGCCCAGGCCAGCGCCACGCCCAGCACGGTGGCGAGCAGGCCGGCCACCAGCAGGGTGATCAGGGTCGGCCAGAACAGCTGGCGAATGCGCTTGAGGTTGAGGAACAGCGGCACGGCCAACGCCACGGTGGTCGGCCCGAGCAGCACGCTGAGCAGGAAGGTGCTCTCGCGGTACTCCTGATAACTCAACCCGGCCAGCAGCAGGATGCCGATCAGCACCGCCATGGACACCAGCACCGGCTGCAGGAACATCCAGCGCGTGCGCTCATAAGCCGCCAGCGCGCCTTGATACACCGCCAGGGTGATGCCGACGCCGAACAGCGGATGGTGCAGGACCGCCTGCAGCGCGGCGTGCCAGTCCAGGCTCATGGCCGTTTCTCCCGGCGCGCCTGGCGGTCGATCAGCTTCTGCATCAGCCAGCCGGCGAACAGCAGCGACATCAGCAGCGACAGCCCCAGCGCACCGGCCAGGGCCCAGAAGTCGGCGGCGATCTGCTCGGCATAGACCATCACCCCTACCGCCGGCGGCACCAGCAGCAGCGGCAGGTAGCGCAGCAGGCCAGAGGCAGCCTCGGTGATCGGTTCGCCCACCTCGCCACGCAGCAGGAGGAACACGAACAGCAGCAGCATGCCGATGATCGGCCCCGGCAGCAGGGTCAGGAACAGGGCGTTGAGGGCGGTGCCGAGCAACTGGAACAGCACCAGCCAGGTCAGGCCGCGAAGCAGCATGCGAAAGACTCCGGCTGAACAAAGACGCCCATTATAGACACGCCTGAGGGTGCTCCATAAACCTCGACTTTCGGCTTGACCCGCCCCGCCGCCCCATGCTGTTCTAGGGCCAGCCTGGTTCATCAAAAACAACAACTGACCTCGCATCCTCAAGGAGGATCTATGCCGCTCGTACCCGTTGCACAACTGCAAGACTATGTAGGCAAGGAACTCGGACGTTCCGAATGGCTGACCATCGATCAGCAACGCATCAACCAGTTCGCCGAATGTACCGGTGATCACCAGTTCATCCACGTCGACCCGGTCAAGGCCAAGCACACCCCCTTCGGCAGCACCATCGCCCACGGCTTCCTCAGCCTGTCGCTGATCCCGGTGCTGCTGGAAAAGCTCATGCTCGCCCCGGAAGGCATGAAGATGGCCGTCAACTACGGCCTCGACAGCGTGCGCTTCATCCAGCCGGTCAAGGTGGACTCGCGCGTGCGCCTGGCCGCCAAGGTGCTGGACATCACCGAGAAGCGTCCGGGCCAGTGGCTGATCAAGATCGAAGCCACCCTGGAGATCGAAGGCCAGGACAAACCGGCCTACATCGCCGAGTCGCTGTCGCTGTGCTTCGTCTGATCTGACCGACATCGCAGAAACGGGGCGCTCAGGCGCCCCGTTTGCATTATGCCGCTGGCATACTCGACGCGAACCCAGACTGGATATTCGCCATGCTCCGCCACTTCGCCCCACTCACCCTCGCCCTGCTGCTGGCCGCGTGCGGCGATGGCGAACCCCTGCTGCCAGCCGACGCCGTACTGCCCGATGGTGGCCGCTACCGCGGCGAGGTGGTGGACGGCCGCCTGCAGGGCGAAGGGCGCCTCGACTACGCCAACGGCGCCTACTACCAGGGCCAGTTCAAGGATGGCCTGTTCGAGGGACCCGGCACCTGGCGGGGCGCCGGTGGCGAACGCTACACCGGCCAGTTCCACCTCGGCCTGTTCCATGGCCAGGGCGAGCTGGTCTATGCCGACGGCACCCGTTACCAGGGTGGCTTCAAGCAGGGCAGGATGCATGGCGAGGGCCATCTGCAGCAGGGTGGCGTCAGCTATCGCGGCGAGTTCCGCGATGACCGCTACCACGGCCTCGGCACGCTGGAATGGCCGGATGGCAGCCGCTACCAGGGCCGCTTCGTGCGTGGCGAGCCGCAGGGCGAGGGCGTGCGCAAGAACGCCGAGGGCCAGTTCAGCGGCACCTTCAAGAACGGCATGCTGCAAGGCGAAGGCAGCTACCAGGGTGAGGACGGCGAGCGCTACAGCGGCGGCTTCCGCAACGACCTGTTCCATGGCAAGGGCCGCTACCAGAACGGCGAAGGCGAAGTCTGGAGCGGGCGCTTCGAGAACGGCGGGCTGACCGGCAAGGGTGAATTCCGCGGCGCCGACGGCCGCCATTACGAAGGCGAGTTCCGCCACTGGCAGTTCCACGGCAAGGGCAAGCTGAGCCTGGCCGACGGCAGCGTCTACCAGGGCCAGTTCGCCAACGGCCAGTACGCCGGCGCGGGCGAGCTGACCGCGCTGGACGGTAGTCGCACCGCGGGCACCTGGCGCGGCGGCGAGCTGATCCGCCAGGCCGACGGCGCAGCCCGACCGGACCCGCTGGAACTCGGCCTGCTGCAACAGGGTCAACTGTTGCAACAGGCGCTGGATGCCCTGCCCGCTTCCACCCCGGCCGTCGAGCTGTACAGCCTGACCCTGGCCGGTGACGGCAAGCAGAGCGTGTTCCTGCGCGAGGCCGACTACGTCAGCAAGCTGCTGCGCGAGCGCTTCGGCGCCCGCGGCAACGTGACCCTGAGCAACCATCGCGATCACCTGGCCGATCGCCCGCTGGCTACCCGCGAGAGCCTGACCCGCGCCGTACAGACGCTGGCCGAGCGCAGCGGCCCGGAGGACCTGGTGTTCCTCTACCTGACCAGCCACGGCTCGCACGACCACGAGCTGAGCATCGACCAGCCGCGGCTGCAGCTGGCCGACCTGCCGGCCGGCGAACTGGCGGCGTTGCTGCAGCCCCTGCGCGACCGCTACAGGGTGGTGGTGATTTCCGCCTGCTACTCCGGCGGCTTCATCCCGCCGCTGAAGGATGACAAGACCCTGGTGATGACCGCCGCGCGGGCCGACCGGGTGTCCTTCGGCTGTTCCGAGGAGAACGACTTCACCTACTTCGGCCGCGCCCTGTTCGCCGAGGCGCTCAACGAGACCGACGACCTCGCACGCGCCTTCGAGCTGGCCAAGACCCGGGTCGCCGAGCGCGAGCAGGCTGACGACTTCGAACCTTCGGAGCCGCAGCTGTGGGCCCCCAGGCCGGTGCTCGAACACTGGAAGAAGCTGCGTCGGCAGCAGGCGGAAGAAGCGCTGAGCGCGGCGACGAAAGCGCAATAAATGGCGATCAGTTTTAGCCCGCTTCTGCCAATTCGCTCTAACCTGATACTGAACAGCGGAGGAACAGCATGTACCTGACGCCCCAGCACATACTGCTCGCCGGAGCCACTGGCCTGACCGGCGAACACCTGCTCGACCGCCTGCTCAGCGAGCCGACCATCAGCCGCGTGCTGGCCCCCAGCCGCAGCCCGCTGGCCGAGCATGCCCATCTGGACAACCCAGTCGGCCAGCTGCGTGACCTGCTGCCGCAACTCGACGGCAGGATCGACGCGGCCTTCTGCTGCCTGGGCACCACCATTCGCCAGGCCGGCTCGCAGGAGGCGTTCCGCGCCGTCGACCAGGAACTGGTCCTGGCCTTCGCCCGCCGCGCCCGCGAGCTGGGCACCCGCCACCTGCTGGTGATCAGCGCCCTGGGCGCCGACCCGCGCTCGTCGGTGTTCTACAACCGGGTCAAGGGCGAGACCGAGGAAGCCCTGCAGGCGATGGGCTGGCCGCAACTGACCATCGTGCGCCCGTCGCTGCTGCTCGGCCCGCGCCGCGAGTTCCGTCTCGGCGAGCGCCTGGCCGCACCGCTGATGCGCTGGATCCCCGGCAAGTACCGCGGCATCGAGGCCGCCGTGCTGGCCCGCGCGCTGTGGCGCCTGGCGCTGGAAGAGGGCGAGGGCACGCGGATCGTCGAGTCTGATGAACTGCGCCGCCTGGGGCGCTGATGAAGTTCTACGACGAGAAGATCCTGCCGCACCTGATCGACTTCGCCTGCGGCATGGGCCAGGTGATGAAGACCCGCGCCCAGATAGTGCCGCAGGCCAGTGGCCGGGTGCTGGAGATCGGCATCGGCACCGGGCTCAACCTGAGCTTCTACGATGCGGACAAGGTCAGCACCATCGTCGGCGTCGACCCGGCCGCACAGATGCAAGGCCTGGCGCGCCAGCGTGCCGCCGCCATCGGCATCCCGGTGGAGATGATCGCCCTGGAGCTGGGGCAGATCCAGGCCGCCGACGCCAGCTTCGACAGCATCGTCTGCACCTTCACCCTGTGCACCATCCCCGATCCACTGGCCGCGCTGCAGGAGATGCGACGGGTACTCAAGCCCGGTGGCCAGTTCCTGTTCGGTGAACATGGCCGCGCGCCGGACCTCAAGGTCCGCGTCTGGCAGGACCGCCTCACACCGCTGTGGCGGCCACTGGCCGGCGGCTGTCACCTCAACCGCGACATCCCGGCGCTGCTCAAGGCCGGCGGGTTCCGCCTCAGGGAAGTCCACAGCCGCTACCTGCAGGGACCGCGCCCGCTGACCTGGGTCTGGCACGGCTGGGCCGACTAGCCACGCAGCGCCAGCGGGTCGACCAGCCCGGCCGCGATGGCCATCCCCACCAGCTCGGGCAGGGTTTGCGCCTGCATGCGCTTCATCACCCGCGAGCGGTACAGATCGACGGTCTTCACGCTGATGGCGAGCTGCTCGGCGATCTCCCGGTTGGTATGGCCACGCACCAACGGCAGCAGCACATCGCGCTCGCGCGGGGTGAGCTGGTCCAGGCACGCCCGCACCTCGGCCAGCCGTCCCGCTTCCGCCGGCGGTGGCTGTACGCGGCTGGCCAGCGCCTGCTGCACGCTGTCGAGCAGCAGCTGCTCGTTGTAGGGCTTCTCGATGAAATCCACCGCGCCGGCACGAAAGGCGCGCACCACGATGGGCACATCGGCATGTCCGCTGACGAAGATCAGCGGCAGGTCGATACCGCGCCGGCGCAGCTCTTCCTGCACATTCAGCCCACCCATGCCGGGCATGCGCACATCGAGCAGCACACAGGCGTTGCGCTGCCGGTCGCAGGCCTCGAGAAAGGCGCGCCCGCTGGTGAACGGCAGCGCCTTGAGGCCGACCGACTCGAGCAGCCAGACGGTGGAATCGAGCATGCCCTGGTCGTCGTCGACCACATACACCACTTGCTCCTGAACGCTCATTCAAGCTCCTCTTGTTGTTGTTCTGTACGCCCCAGCGGCAGGCGGCATTCCAGGACCAGGCCGCCGCCGGCAGCCGGCCGCGCTTCCAGGGCGCCGCCGAAGCCCTCGATGATGCTGCGGCTCATCGACAGGCCCAGCCCCAGCCCTTCCGCCTTGCTGGTGTAGAAGGGGGTGAAGATGTGTTCCAGCGCGTCGACACTGACCCCAGGGCCCTGATCGGTCACCCGCAGGCACAGCAGGCCGCCCTCCTCGACGGCGCTCAGCTCGATCCGCGAGGGTTGCCCCGGATGCGCCTCGCCGTTGGCGTCCATGGCGTTGCGCAACAGGTTCAGCAGCACCTGCTCGAGCAGCACGCGGTCGGCGTAGACCACCGGCAGGCCGGCGGCGAAATCTTCGTCGATGCTCACCTGGCGGCTGCCGGCTTCCCACTGGCACAGGCGCACCGCCTCGCGCGCCACCTCTTCGGGCTGCAGCGCCTGCATGCGCCGCTGGCCCTTGCGCAGGAAGCCGCGCAGACGCTTGATCACCTGCGCCGCATGGTTGGCATGCTCGGTGATGCGCGCCAGGCCCTGGGCGATGCGTTCGGCCGCCTGCGGGTTGCTGCCGAGGCTCTGCAGGTAGCGCTGGCTGGCACCGGCGTAATTGACCACCGCCGCCAGCGGCTGGTTGATTTCGTGGGCGATGCCGGACGCCAGCTCGCCCAGGGTCACCAGGCGCGCGGTGTGCGCCAGCTCGTCCTGGTGCCGCCGCTGCTGCGCCTCGCGCAGTTCGCGCTCGCTCATGTCACGCGCCACCATCGAGTAGTAGCGCTCGCCGCCGGCAGCGCGATGGGCCAGCAGCACCAGCGATACCGGCAGCGGCGCGGCTCCCTGGCGCAGCAGGCGCAGCTCGCCGCTCCACACCCCGGAGCGCTCGGCGGTGTCGCGTCCCTCACCCTGCAGGCGCGCCAGGTCGGCGGCAGCCAGCAGCTCGGCGAACTCGGGCAGCGGCGCAGCGCCGGTCAGGCCGAGCGCCTTGCGGGCGGCCGGATTGAGGTAGCTGAGGCGGCCGTCGGCATCGCTGAACAGCACCAGGTCAGTGTTGGCTTCCACCACCTCGGCCAGGCGCCGGCGGTTTTCCTCGGCCTGCACCCGGGCGGTGATATCGCGCGAGACGCTGACCACTTCGACCACCGTGCCGGTGTAGGTCTCGCGAATCGCCCGGCTGGCGGTCTCGAACCACAGCCAGTGGCCGTCACGATGGCGGATGCGGTAGGTCATGGTGTGGTAGCCATCCTGCGCCAGGGCTTCGCCGGCCCGCGGCATCAGCTGCTTGCGGTCCTGCGGATGCAGCAGGGCCTGCACGCCACGCCCACGCAGCTGTTCCGGCCAGTAGCCGAGCAGCGTCCAGCTGGCCGGCGAGGCATCGAGGAACACCCCCTCGGGGGTATGCCGGGAAATCAGGTCGGTGGTGTTCTCGGTGATCAGCCGGTACAGCCTGCCGGCACGCGCCGCTTCGCGCGCCTCGCGTACCTCGTGCGAAGCGTCGCGGCAGCGTGCCAGCACGCGCTGCTCGACCACATCGGGGATGAAGCACCAGATCAGAATGCGTTCGCCGTCCTGCGCCTCGACGCCCTCGACCGCCCGCCCTTGCGTCAGACATGCCCGCACCAGTTGTTGCCGGTTGACCGGCAGCAGCGCCTCCAGTGCAGCGGCGCCCCGCTCGCCGAGCAGCGCGCGGAAGGCGCCATTCATGTCCAGCGCGCGCGCCTCGGCATCCAGCAACAGCGCCGGCTGCGGGTCCCCGCCGAGCAGCGGGGAGCTGCGCGTCATGCCCGTGGCCAGACCCAGAACCTGCACCAGCAGCTCGCGCAACCAGGCCAGCCAGTGCTGGTCGGCCGCTTGCCGCACCTCGACCAGCAGCAGGCCGGGCCGCCCGGCCATCAGCTCCAGCGCCAGCGCGCATCCCTGGTGGACGGCGGCGCGGCGCAGGCGGCCTGCCAGCCAGCAGGGCAGCCCGCGCAGCGCGGCGAAGTCGATGACCGGCTCATCCTGCAGGCGCTCGAACAGCACCTGGTCGCTGGCGGCGAGCGGATCGCCCTGCCCGGGCGGCAGCGCCACGCCTCCCTCCTGGGCATAGGTCAGGGCGCTCGGCTGCCAGCTCAGGTACCACACCTGGCACACCTGCGGGCAGGCCAGCAGGGCGCTGCGCAGCGCGTCGGCACGCACGGCCAGCGGCGCCGCCTCGCGCACGGCGCGCAGCAACCCCTGAAGGGAAAGATCGGCAGACAGGGCGGCTGATGTCACGGCCAGAGCCTTATAGTAATTAACCTATACAACCATAGTATTGATTCCATACTGAACGCGCAAAAACTATAAATGGCATCCAGAATAAAACCGGTACCTGTCTGATACACCGGATATACCAGAGCTAACAATTCGCCAAAGGTGTCATTTGCCATGTCGATCTACGAGCAAGGCCTGAATCCTGCCCCGGTCAACCACATCGCCCTCAGCCCGCTGAGCTTCATCGAGCGCACGGCGGCGGTGTACCCGCACTACCCGGCGGTGGTGCACGGCGCCGTACGCCGCGACTGGGCCCAGACCTATGCGCGCTGCCGCCGCCTGGCCTCGGCCCTGGCCGGCCGCGGCATCAAGAAGGGCGACACGGTGGCGGTGATGCTGCCGAACATCCCGGAGATGCTCGAGGCGCACTTCGGCGTGCCGATGATCGGTGCCGTGCTCAACACCCTCAATGTGCGCCTGGACGCCGAAGCCATCGCCTTCATGCTGCAGCACGGCGAAGCCAAGGCGCTGATCGCCGACCGTGAATTCCATGACGTGATCCACGCCGCCGTCGGCATGCTCGGCCACCCGCTGCTGGTGATCGACGTCAACGATCCCGAGTACGGCGAGGGCCAGCCGGTCAGCGATCTCGACTACGAGGCGCTGCTGGCCGAGGGTGACCCGGAGTTCGCCTGGCAGTGGCCGCACGACGAATGGGACGCCATCAGCCTCAACTACACCTCCGGCACCACCGGCAATCCCAAGGGCGTGGTCTACCACCACCGCGGCGCCTACCTGAATGCCCTCGGCAACCAGATGACCTGGAACATGGGCAACCACCCGGTGTACCTGTGGACCCTGCCGATGTTCCACTGCAATGGCTGGTGCTACCCCTGGACCATCACCGCGCTGGCCGGCGTGCACGTGTTCCTGCGCCGGGTCGACCCGGCCAAGATCCTCACCCTGATCCGCGACGAGCAGGTCACCCATCTGTGCGGCGCGCCGATCGTGCTCAACGCCCTGGTCAACATGCCGCCGGAAGCCAAGGCCGCCATCGATCACCCGGTCAAGGCCATGGTGGCCGGCGCGGCGCCGCCCGCCAAGGTGATTGGCGCGGTCGAGGAAATGGGCATCCATGTCACCCATGTCTACGGCCTCACCGAGGTGTACGGCCCGGTCACCCTGTGCGCCTGGCATGCCGAGTGGGACGCCCTGCCGCTGGATGAGCGGGCGCAGATCAAGGCCCGCCAGGGCGTGCGCTACCCGACCCTGGAAGGTGTCATGGTCGGCGATCCCAAGACGCTGGAACCGGTGCCGCGCGATGGCGAGACCATCGGCGAGATCTTCATGCGCGGCAACACCGTGATGAAGGGCTACCTGAAGAACCCGACCGCCACCGAAGAGGCCTTCGAGGGCGGCTGGTTCCACACCGGCGACCTGGCCGTGTGCCACCCGGACGGCTACGTGGAAATCCGCGATCGCCTCAAGGACATCATCATCTCCGGTGGCGAGAACATCAGCACCATCGAGGTCGAGGGGGTGCTCTATCGCCACCACGGCGTACTGGAAGCGGCCGTCGTCGCCCGTCCGGACGAGAAGTGGGGTGAAACGCCCTGCGCCTTCATCACCCTCAAGGCCGACCACCAGAACGTGACCCAGGCCGACATCATCGCCTTCTGCCGCGAGCACCTGGCCGGCTTCAAGGTGCCCAGGACCGTGGTCTTCACCCAGCTGCCCAAGACCAGCACCGGCAAGATCCAGAAGTACGTGCTGCGCGACATGGCCAAGGCCCTGTAAGCCCGCCCCCCACTCCGTACCGCCGCTCCGGCGGCCGGCTCATGCCGGTCGCACGGGGAGGCTTTGCCCAGGTTCCACAAAAACAACAAGGAACTTCACATGACCCAGACCTCACCGCATACCCAGCGCTATGCGCAGATCCGCAGCAACCCGCGTTTCCAGGAGCTGGTGCGGCGGCGCTCGCGCCTCGCCTGGAGCCTCACCGCCGCCGTGCTGGGCGGCTACTACCTGTTCATGCTGATCGTCGCCTTCGCCCCCCGCTGGCTGCACGCCCCGCTGGTCGATGGCCAGCAGCTGAGCGTCGGCATTCCGGTGGCTGGCGCCATTATCCTGGTGTCCTGGCTGCTCACCGGCTGGTACGTGCGCACCGCCAACCGCGACTTCGACCGCCTGAGCAGCGCCCTGCTGGAGGAGCTGAAATGAGCCGCCTGTCGATGAACTGGGTACTGACCTGGGCCCTGGCACTGGGCGTGATGCTGCCGGGCGCGTCCTTCGCCGCACCGCTGGTGGCGGAGCGCCAGCCGGTGAACATGACCGCCATCGGCATGTTCTTCGTCTTCGTCATGGCCACCCTGGCGATCACCTGGTGGGCCGCCCGGCAGACCAAGTCGACCGCCGACTTCTACACCGCCGGCGGCGGCATCAGCGGCTTCCAGAACGGCCTGGCGATTGCCGGCGACTACATGTCCGCCGCCACCTTGCTGGGCCTGTCCAGCCTGGTGTTCGCCAAGGGCTACGACGGCTTCGTCTACACCGTGGCGTTCTTCATGGGCTGGCCGGTGATCACCTTCCTGATGGCCGAGCGCCTGCGCAACCTGGGCAAGTTCACCTTCGCCGACATCGTCTCCTACCGCCTGGACCAGAACCGCATCCGCACCTTCGCCGCCTTCGGCTCGCTGACCGTGGTGTGCTGCTACCTGGTGGTGCAGATGGTCGGCGCCGGTCAGCTGATCAAGCTGCTGTTCGGCCTCGACTACCGCACCGCGGTGATGGTGGTCGGCGTGCTGATGTTGGTCTACGTGATCTTCGGCGGCATGATCGCCACCACCTGGGTGCAGATCATCAAGGCCGTGCTGCTACTCGCCGGCGGCACCACCCTGGCCGGCCTGGCGCTGGCCGAGTTCGGTTTCAGCCTGGAGAACCTGGCGCAGCGCGCCGTCGATGCGCATGCCATCGGCAGCGCCATCATGGGCCCGGGCGCCATGCTGGCCGACCCGATCAACGCCGCCTCGCTGTCGCTCGGCCTGGTCTTCGGCATCGCCGGCCTGCCGCACATCCTGATGCGCTTCTTCACCGTGCCCAACGCCAAGGAAGCGCGCAAGTCGGTGTTCTACGCCACCGGCTTCATCGGCTTCTTCTTCCTCGTGGTGATGGTGCTGGGCTTCGCCGCCATCGTCATCGTCGGTCAGGACCCGCAGTTCTTCGTCGACGGCCAGCTCGGCGGCGCGCTGATCGGCGGCGGCAACATGGTGGCCATGCACCTGGCCAAGGCCGTGGGCGGCAACCTGTTCCTCGGCTTCCTCTCGGCCGTGGCCTTCGCCACCATCCTCGCGGTGGTCGCGGGCCTGGCCCTGGCCGGCGCCTCGGCGATCTCCCATGACCTGTATGCCACCGTGCTGAAGAAGGGCCGCGCCAGCGAGCGCGACGAAATGCGCGTGACCCGCATCGCCACCGTCGGCCTCGGCCTGGTCGCCATCGGCCTGGGCATCCTGTTCGAGCA
Organism: Aquipseudomonas alcaligenes NBRC 14159; assembly: GCF_000467105.1. Lineage (GTDB taxonomy): Bacteria > Pseudomonadota > Gammaproteobacteria > Pseudomonadales > Pseudomonadaceae > Aquipseudomonas > Aquipseudomonas alcaligenes. Next base: position 60,678 of record NZ_BATI01000028.1, on the reverse strand, counting down.
GCAGAACGTGGCCTTCCTGGTCGGCCTGACCTTCGGCATCGCCGCCTCTACCAACTTCCCGGTGCTGATCATGGCCATGTACTGGAAGGGCCTGACCACCCGCGGCGCCCTGCTCGGCGGCTGCGCCGGCCTGATCAGCGCCCTGGTGCTGGTGATCCTGTCGCCGGCGGTGTGGGTGGCGGTGCTGGGCCATGCCGAGGCGATCTACCCCTACGACCATCCGGCGCTGTTCTCCATGCCGCTGGCCTTCCTGGTCATCGTCGTGGTCTCCAGGATGGACCGCAGCGCCCGCGCCGAGCGTGAGCGCGCCGCCTTCGACGACCAGTTCGTCCGGGCGCAGACCGGCCTGGGCGCCGCCGCCGCGTCCAGCCACTGATCCGAGATTGACGCTGTCGGTGGTGATTTCGGTGTCCACCGACCCTACGGACCGTCCTCGCGGCGGTCCCTTTTTATCACCCACCGCCGGAGCCTCGCTCCGGCGCTTTCGTCGAGAGGTTTGCCATGCCCGACTACCACGCCCCCCTGCGCGACATGCGCTTCGTCCTGCACGAGGTCTTCCAGGCCGCGCAGCTCTGGTCTCGCCTGCCCGCGCTGGCCGAGTGCGTGGATGCCGACACCGCCGACGCCATTCTGGAGGAAGCCGCCAAGGTCACCGGGCAGCTGATCGCCCCGCTCAACCGCAGCGGCGATGAAGAAGGCGCGCAATGGCAGGGCGGCGCGGTGACCACGCCGCAGGGCTTCAAGGAGGCCTATGCGACCTATATCCAGGGCGGCTGGGTCGGCCTTTCCGGCAACCCGCAGTACGGCGGCATGGGCATGCCCAAGATGCTCGCGGTGGCCTTCGAGGAGATGCTGTATGCCGCCGGTTCCAGCTTCGCGCTGTACTCCGCACTGAGCTCCGGCGCCTGCCTGGCGATCGACGCACATGCCAGCGAAGCACTGAAAAGCCTCTACCTGCCGCCCATGTACGAGGGCCGCTGGGCCGGCGCCATGTGCCTGACCGAAGCCCACGCCGGCACCGACCTGGGGCTGATCCGCACCCGCGCCGAGGCCCAGGCCGACGGCAGCTACCGCATCAGCGGCAGCAAGATCTTCATCACCGGCGGCGAGCAGGACCTGACCGAGAACATCATCCACCTGGTCCTGGCCAAGCTGCCGGACGCCCCGACCGGCCCGAAAGGCATCTCGCTGTTCCTGGTGCCCAAGGTCATGGTCAACGCCGACGGCAGCCTCGGCGAGCGCAACGCGGTGAGCTGCGGCTCCATCGAACACAAGATGGGCATCAAGGCCTCGGCCACCTGCGTGATGAACTTCGACGGCGCCACCGGCTACCTGGTCGGCGAGGTCAACAAGGGCCTGGCGGCCATGTTCACCATGATGAACTACGAGCGCCTGTCCATCGGCATCCAGGGCATAGGCTGCGCCGAGGCCAGCTACCAGAACGCCGTGACCTACGCCCGCGAGCGCATCCAGAGCCGCGCGCCGAGCGGCCCGCAGGCCACCGACAAGGCGGCCGACCCGATCATCGTGCACCCGGATGTGCGCCGCATGCTGCTGACCATCAAGGCCATGACCGAAGGCGGCCGTGCCTTCGCCTGCTACGTCGGCCAGCAGCTCGACCTGGCCAAGTACGCCGACGACGCCGACGAGCGCAGCCGCGCCGAGGCGCTGGTCGCGCTGCTCACGCCGGTGGCCAAGGCCTTCTTCACCGACACCGGCCTGGACAGCTGCATCCACGGCCAGCAGGTATTCGGCGGCCACGGCTATATCCGCGAATGGGGCCAGGAACAGCTGGTGCGCGATGTGCGCATCGCGCAGATCTACGAAGGCACCAACGGCATCCAGGCCCTCGACCTGCTCGGGCGCAAGGTGGCGGCCGGCGGCGGCGCCAGCCTGCAGACGTTCTGCGCCGAGATGGAGGCCTGGGCCGCTCGCGGCGGCCTGTATGCCGACGAGCTGAAGGACGCCGTGCAGCGCCTGCGCGCGATCAGTGGCTGGCTACTGGAACAGGCGCGCAGCAACCCCAACGAGATCGGCGCCGCGTCGGTGGAGTACCTGCACCTGTTCGGCTACACCGCCTACGCCTACATGTGGGCACGCATGGCCGACTGCGCGGCGGCACGCCGCCACGAAGACGAGCGCTTCCACGCCGGCAAGCTGGCCAGCGCGGAGTTCTTCTTCCGCCGCCTGCTGCCCCGCTGCCTGGGGCTGGAGGCCTGCATCCGCGGCGGCAGCGCGCCGCTGTTCGGTCACGACGCCGAACAGTTCTGAGCCATTGAGCGAGACTTGCGCGGCCTGCCGGCCGCGCCTTTTTATTCCCCCGGAGCGCCTCATGCGAACCCTGACCACCCTGCGCGGCAACAGCCAGAAGCTCGACGGCGGCGCCATGTTCGGCAACGCCCCCAAGGCCCTCTGGCAACGCTGGATGCCGGCCGACGAACACAACCGCATCGATCTCGGCTGCCGCGCCCTGCTGGTGCGCGAGCCCGACCGCAACATCCTCATCGAGACCGGTATCGGCGCCTTCTTCAGCCCCGAACTGAAAGCCCGCTTCGGCGTCCAGGAGTCGCACCATGTGCTGCTCGAAAGCCTGGCGGCCGAAGGCCTGAGCGATGCCGACATCGACCTGGTGATCCTCACCCACCTGCATTTCGACCATGCCGGCGGCCTGCTCGCCGCGTGGCAGGAGGGCCAGCCGCCGCGCCTGCTGTTCCCCAACGCCCGCTTCCTGGTCGGGCGCCGCCAGTGGCAGCGCGCGCGCAGTCCGCATCCGCGCGACCGGGCCTCGTACATCCCGGAACTGCTCGATCTGCTGGAGGCCAGCGGCCGCCTGGAGCTGCTCGACCAGCAGGGCCAGTCGCCGCTGCTCGGCGGCGACTGGCGGCTGCACTGGAGCGACGGCCACACCCCCGGGCAGCTGCTGCCGGAAGTCGCCATGCCGGGAGGCCCGGTGGTGTTCGCCGGCGACCTGGTGCCCGGTGCACCCTGGGTGCACCTGCCGCTGACCATGGGTTACGACCGCTTTCCCGAAGGCCTGATCGAAGAGAAGGAGCGCCTGCTCGACAGCCTGCTGGCCCGCGACGGCCGCCTGGTGTTCACCCACGACCCGCAGATCGCCATGGGCCGGGTGATGCGCGATGACGCGCAGCGCTACAGCCTAGTCGACAGCTGCGCCGAGGTCCGCCAGCTGAGCCGCTGAGATCGCCACGCCGGGCGCTGGCCCGGCGCGCGGCGACGAACGCGCCGCGAGGAGGCCGGGCACTCAGTAGCGATAGGGCGGACCGGCCTTGTCCATCAGCGCGTTGTAGCGCTTGAAGGTCTCGACCACCTTGGCGCAGCGCGGGCTGGTCTTGGCGATCTCGTCCCAGAACTTGCGCGCCTCGTCCTCCACCGTCTGCCACTCCGCGGCGGGAATGGTGGTCAGCTTGAGCTTGTCACCCTCCACCCGCAGCTTGGCCTCGCCGCCCCAGTACCAGTGCTGGCGGTAGTAGTGCGAGCTGTCCATGCACAGGCGGAACAGGTCCTTGAGCTTGTCCGGTACTTCCGCCCACTTCTCCGAGTTGGCGAAGTAGGAGCCGATCCAGGCGCCGGAGATGTTGTTGGTGAGGAAGTACTTGGTGACGTTGGCCCAACCCACCGTGTAGTCCTCGGTGATGCCGGACCAGGCGATGCCGTCCAGCTCGCCGGTCTGGATCGCCACCTCGACGTCCTCCCAGGGCAGCGTCACCGGGATCACCCCGAAGCGGGCGAGGAACTTGCCGGCGGTGGGGAAGGTGAACACCCGCTTGCCCTTGAGGTCGGCCAGCGAGTTGATCGGCTCGACCGTGGCGAAGTGGCAGGGGTCCCAGGCGCCGGCGCCGAGCCAGGTCACGCCCTTGACCTCGGCGTAGGCCTCCTCCCAGATCTGCCGCAGGCCGAACTGTTCGAACAGCACCGGCACGTCGAGGCTGTAGCGGGTGGCGAAGGGGAAGTAGCCACCGAACACGGCGACGTCGACCGGCGCGGCGATCGAGTCGTCGTCACTCTGCACCGCATCGATGGTGCCTTTCTGCATGGCGCGGAACAGCTCGCCGGTGGGCACCAGCTGGTCGGCGAAGTACAGCTGGATCTCCATCTGCCCCTCGGCGACCTTGTTGAACGCATCGATGGAGGGCTTGATCACGTGCTCGGCCAGCGCCGGGCCGGCGTAGGTCTGCAGGCGCCAGGTGATTTTCTTCGGTTCCGCGGCGTAGATGTGCGCCGAGCCCAGGGCTGCAGTGCCGCCGGCCAGCGCGGCGGTCTGCAGGAACTTGCGTCTCGTAGTCATGCTGTCGTCTCCAAGCGTTGAATGGAGCCGCACCATTGCGCCTCCCCTCTCTCCCAGACCGGCGCTCGCACAACAGACACTCCCGGGCCGCCGCCCTGAAAACCGATTTGCCTCAGCCGCCGTAGTGCCACTGCGGCAGCCACAGGGCGATCTGCGGGTAGATCATCACCAGCACCAGGGTCAGCGCCATGATCGCCACGAAGGGCGTGACCGAGCGGTAGATGTCGCCCAGGCTGACTTCCGGCGGCGCCATGGCGCGCATCAGGAACAGGTTGTAGCCGAACGGCGGGGTCATGTAGGCCATCTGGCAGGTGATGGTGTAGAGCACTCCGTACCACACCAGGTCGAAGCCCAGGCTGCCCACCAGCGGCACGTAGAGCGGCGCGACGATCACCAGCATGGCGGTGTCGTCGAGGAACATGCCCATGATGATGAACGACAGCTGCATCAGGATGAGGATTTCCCAGGGCCCCAGCCCCAGGTCTCCGACGAAGAAGCCCTCGATCGCCTTGACCGCGCCGAGGCCGTCGAACACCGCGCCGAAGCACAGCGCGGCGAGGATGATCCACATGAACATGCAGCTGATGCCGAGCGTCTTGCGCAGGGTCTCCTCCATCACCTTGCGCGTCAGCCGCCCCTGCACCAGCGCCGCCAGGGTGGCGGCCAGGGCGCCGACCGCCGAGCTTTCCACCAGGCTGGTGATGCCGAGCATGAACAGCCCGGTCATGGACACGAAGATGAACAGCGGTAGCAGGCCGGCACGCAGCAGGCGCAGCTTCTCGCCCAGGCTGATCTCGGCACGCTCTTCCAGGGTCAGTGGCGGCCCCATGTGCGGCTGCAGGCGGCAGCGCACGGCGATATAGAGCACGAACAGGCTGGCCATCAGCAGGCCTGGCAGCACCCCGGCCAGCCACAGCTGGCCGACCGGCTGGCGGGCGATCATGCCGTACAGCACCAGCACCACGCTGGGCGGAATAAGGATGCCCAGCGAGCTGCCGGCCTGGATCACGCCGGTGACCATGATCTTGTCGTAGCCACGCCGCAGCAGCTCGGGCAAGGCGATGGTCGCGCCGATGGCCATGCCGGCCACGCTCAGCCCGTTCATCGCCGAGATCAGCACCATCAGGCCGATGGTGCCGATGGCCAGACCGCCGTGCAGCGGCCCCATCCACACGTGGAACATGCGGTACAGGTCGTCCGCAACGCCCGACTCGGAGAGCATGTAGCCCATGAACACGAACATCGGCAGGGTCAGCAGCGGGTACCACTTCATCAGCTTCATCGCCGCGCTGAACGGCAACTCGGCGCCGCCATCGCCCCACAGCAGCAACGCCGCGGCCGCCGCGACGAAACCGATGGCGCCGAACACGCGCTTGCCGGTGAGCAACAGCAGCATCATCGAGCTGAACATCAGCAGGGCAATCAGACCATGATCCATCACAGCGTCTCCCCGCGTACGGCGGCAATATCCTTGAACAGCTGCGCCAGCGCCTGCAGCAGCATCAGGGCGATGCCGACCACCATCAGCACCTTGATCGGTGCCATGCGCGGCGACCAGGCCGAATAGCTGGTTTCGTCGTATTCGAAGGCGTAGTGGGTCGAGGACAGGCCGCCGTACAGCAGCACCACCAGGTAGAACAGCAGGAAGAGGATGGTGACGGCATCCACCCAGGCGCGCGTGCGCGGCTGCCAGCGCCCGTAGAGCAGGTCCATGCGCACATGGTCGCCAAGCTGCATGGCGTAGGCGCCACCCAGCAGGAAGTAGGCGACCATCAGAAACTGCGCGGTCTCCAGCGTCCAGATCGCCGGGGTGAAGACGGCCTTGCTCAGCGATGAGTAGAGCAGAACCCCCAGCATGACGAAGATCAGGTACATGGCGCAGCGCCCCACAAACCTGTTCACGCGGTCTACAACACGCACATACGCTCGGATTGCCTGATGCATGTCCTTGCCTGCGACGCCGACATTTTTTCGTCAGCCTAGACGAGGATTGGCCGATGCCAACCCAGGTCGCGCAGAAACAGACCGCCCAGTCGAGCGCAAAGGCTCTAGCGCAAGGAGCGCCTCAGATGCCGCCGGAAACGCTGAGGCCGACGCCCAGTTCGGCAGCCACCGCAAACGGCAGCAGCAGGGTCTCCAGCACGGCGGCGAACGGCAGGTCGAGGCCGGGATAGCGCGGCGCCTCGGCGCCGAAACGATCCACCGGACAACAGCCGCCCTGCAGCGTGTACCAGTCCAGGCGCGTACCGGAGTAGATGATCGGCGCGCCAGGCTTGGCCGCATCCAGGGTGCGCACGCTGGCGCAGCCGGGCAGCAGCGCGCAGGCCAGCAGCAGGAGCAGGCCCCTATTCATCGCTGGCCAGATGGTGTTCGCCCCAGCGCGGCAGCATGTCCTGCGGCACACCGAGACAGTTGAGGATGCGTGCGACGACGAAGTCGACCAGATCGTCCAGGGTCTGCGGCTGGTGATAGAAGCCCGGAGACGCCGGCAGGATGGTCACGCCGAGGTTGGACAGCTTGAGCATGTTCTCCAGGTGGATGCTCGAATACGGCGCCTCGCGCGGTACCAGGATCAGCTGGCGGCGCTCCTTGAGCACCACGTCGGCGGCGCGCTCGATCAGATTGTTGCAGGCCCCGGTGGCAATCGCCGAGAGGGTGCCGGTCGAACACGGCACCACCACCATGGCGCTGGGCGCGCCGGAGCCGGAGGCCGGCGGGGCCATCCAGTCTTCCTTGCCGTACACGCGGATCTGCCCAGGCGCGGCGCCGGTGTACTCGCTGAGGAACTGCTGCATAGCCTGCGGCTTGGCCGGCAGGCTGACATCGGTCTCGGTGGCCATCACCAGCTGCGCGGCCTTGGAGATCAGGAAGTGCACCTCGCGGTCTTCCTGCACCAGGCAGTCGAGCAGGCGCAGGCCGTACTGGGCGCCGGAGGCGCCGGTCATGGCCAGGGTGATGCGTTCGGGGCCGTTCATGGGAAACTCCTCGCAGTGTTTGTTCCCCTCTCCCATTGGGCGAGGGGCCGGGGCGGGCCGCGTCGGATGAGGGCGTCCCGAGCAACTCCGAGCTGCCCATAGCCCCCTCACCCCTGCCCTCTCCCGGCGGGAGAGGGGGTTACTGTCTACTTGGCCAAGGCGCTAGCCAGCTTACCGTGCAAGCCGCCGAAACCGCCGTTGCTCATGATCACCACCTGGGTGCCGGGCGCGGCCACGGCCTTGACGCCCGCGATGATGGCTTCCAGCGAGTCGCAGACCTCGGTCGGCACCGTCGAGCCGGCTACGCTGGCCGCCAGGTCCCAGCCCAGATTGGCCGGCGCGTACCAGAACACCCGGTCGGCCTGCACCACGGAGTCGGCCAGGCCGTCGCGGTGGGCACCCAGTTTCATCGAGTTGGAACGCGGCTCGATCACCGCGATCACCTGGGCGGCGCCGACACGCTTGCGCAGGCCATCGAGGGTGGTGGCAATGGCCGTCGGGTGGTGGGCGAAGTCGTCGTAGAGGGTCACTCCCTGCACTTCCGCGACCTTTTCCATGCGCCGCTTGACGCTCTTGAAGCTCGACAGCCCGGCGATGCCCAGCTCCGGCACCACGCCGACATGCCGCGCCGCCGCCAGGCAGGCCAGGGCGTTGGCCACGTTGTGCTGGCCGGTCAGCTCCCACTCGACCACGCCCTCGACCTTGCCGTCGAACACCACCTCGAAGCGCGAGCCGTCTTCGCTGAGCAGGCGCGCCTGCCACTGGCCGCCGTCGCCGGTGGTCTGCACCGGGGTCCAGCAGCCCATCTTGATCACACGGGCCAGAGCCTCTTCGGCCTGCGGATGGATGATCAGGCCCTCACCAGGGACGGTACGCACCAGGTGATGGAACTGCCGCTCGATGGCCGCCAGGTCCGGGAAGATGTCCGCGTGGTCGAACTCCAGGTTGTTGAGGATGGCCGTGCGTGGGCGGTAGTGGACGAACTTACTGCGCTTGTCGAAGAAGGCGCTGTCGTACTCGTCGGCCTCGACCACGAAGAACGGCGTGCCGCCCAGGCGCGCCGACACCCCAAAGTTCTGCGGCACGCCGCCAATGAGGAAGCCCGGGCTCATGCCAGCATGCTCCAGCACCCAGGCCAGCATGCTGCTGGTGGTGGTCTTGCCGTGCGTACCGGCAGCGGCCAGCACCCAGCGACCCTGCAGCACATGGTCGGCCAGCCACTGCGGGCCGGACACATAGGGCAGGCCCTGGTTCAGCACGTACTCGACCGCAGGGTTGCCGCGGCTCAGCGCATTGCCGACCACCACCAGGTCCGGCGCCGGCTGCAGGTGGGCCGGGTCGTAGCCCTGCATCAGTTCGATGCCCTGGGCTTCGAGCTGGGTGCTCATGGGCGGGTAGACGTTGGCGTCGGAGCCGGTGACGCGGTGGCCAAGCTCCTTGGCCAGCACGGCCAGCGACCCCATGAAGGTGCCGCAGATGCCGAGGATGTGGATATGCATGGATGACCTCTGGATACCGGCCCGCAGGCCGGGGCGAAATTGGCCGCAGGTTAGCACAGCGCAATCGGACTGAGGCCCCGCCCCGGCGGTTCCGGACGCCGGCGAATTTTCGTCTAGAGTCAATGGCAGCCGGCCCGGCCGGCCCGTTTCCCGACAACAAGAACCAAGGGGCAAGACGCCCCGCCAGGGAGTACTACGGATGACCGCCCCGCTCACCCTTGCCCGACTGCGCCAGCTGGCCGAAGCCGGCAGCGTCGACACCGTCCTGGCCTGCATGGTCGACATGCAAGGCCGCCTGATCGGCAAGCGCTTCCAGGTCGAGTTCTTCCTCGACAGCGCCCACGAGGAAACCCACGGCTGCGACTACCTGCTGGCCGACGACATCGACATGGAGCCGGTACCCGGCTACGCCGCCGCCAGCTGGAAGCGCGGCTACGGCGACTTCGTGTTCAAGCCCGACCTCTCCACCATGCGCCTGGTGCCCTGGCTGGAGGGCACCGCCCTGGTGCTGTGCGACGTGCAGGACCACCACCACCAGGACCTGCCGCACAGCCCGCGCGGCATCCTCAAGCGGCAGATCGCCCGCCTCACCGAGCGCGGCTACAAGGGCATGTTCGCCTCCGAGCTGGAGTTCTACCTGTTCGACCAGAGCTACGAGAGCATCCACGCCCAGCACTACCGCGAGCCGCGCACGGCCAACTACCACATCGAGGACTACGGCATCCTGCAGACCATCCGCGACGAGCCGGTGTTGCGCGCCATCCGCAAGCACCTGCAGGCGGCCGGCATCGCCGTGGAAAACTCCAAGGGCGAATGGGGTCCGGGCCAGGAAGAGATCAACGTGCGCTACGCCGATGCGCTGACCATGGCCGACAGCCACAGCATCATCAAGCACGCCTGCAAGGAGATCGCCCTGCTGCAGGGCAAGGCCATCACCTTCATGGCCAAGTGGAACTACAACCTGGCCGGCTCCAGCAGCCATATCCACAACTCGCTGTGGAGCCTGAAGGGCAACAAGCCGCTGTTCTTCGACGCCAAGGCCGAGTTCGGCATGTCCAAGCTGATGCGCCAGTGGGTCGCTGGCCAGCTCAAGTACGCCGGCGACATCACCTACTTCCTCGCCCCCTACATCAACTCCTACAAGCGCTTCCAGGCCGGCACCTTCGCCCCCACCCGCGCGGTGTGGAGCAACGACAACCGCACCGCGGGCTTTCGTCTGTGCGGCGAGGGCGGCAAGGGTATCCGCATCGAGTGCCGTATCGGCGGTGCCGACCTCAACCCCTACCTGGCCTTCGCCGCCCTGATCGCCGCTGGCCTGGCCGGCATCGACGAACAGCTGGAGCTGCCAGCGCCGTTCTCCGGCGATGCCTACGAGCACGACGAACTGCCCGAGGTGGCCAAGACCCTGCGCGGCGCCACCAGCGCCCTGGAGCAGTCGCGCATGTTGCGTGCGGCCTTCGGCGACGAGGTGGTCGAGCACTACCTGCACACCGCGCGCTGGGAGCAGCAGGAGTACGACCGCCGAGTGACCGACTGGGAACTGCGCCGCGGCTTCGAGCGCTATTGACCTCACTCCCCTCTCCCACTCGTGGGAGAGGGGCCGGGGGAGAGGGACGGACCACGCCCTTTCCTATCCCTCTCCCGCAAACGGGAGAGGGGGATGATCACAGGGAGTTCTATCGAGCATGAACCATATCCGCCTGATTTCGCCGGTCGACGGCAGCCTCTATGCCGAGCGCCCGCTTATCGGCAGCCACCAGCTGGAACAGGTCCTGCAACAGGCCCAGGAGGCCCAGCGCACCTGGCGCCAACTGACTCTCGAACAGCGCGCCGGCTACTGCCTGAAGGCGGTGGACGCCATGCTGGCAATGAAGGACGAGATAGTCCCCGAACTGGCCTGGCAGATGGGCCGCCCGGTGCGCTTCGGTGCCGGCGAACTGCGCGGCTTCGAGGAGCGCGCACGCTACATGATCGGCATCGCCGCCAGCGCCCTGGCCGACGTGGTGCCCGAGCCGAAGGAAGGCTTCCGCCGCTTCATTCGCCGCGAGCCGCTGGGCACCGTGCTGGTGGTGGCGCCGTGGAACTATCCCTACCTGACGGCGGTGAACGCCATCATTCCGGCGCTGATGGCCGGTAACGCCGTGCTGCTCAAGCACGCCAGCCAGACCCTGCTGGTCGGCGAGCGCTTCGCCCAGGCCTTCGCCCGCGCCGGCCTGCCGGACGGGCTGTTCCACAACCTGGTGCTGGACCACGGCCAGACCGGCGCACTGATCGCCTCCGGACAGGTGCAGCAGGTCAACTTCACCGGCTCGGTGGAAGGTGGACGGATGATGGAAAGCGCCGCCGCCGGCCATTTCATCGGCGTCGGCCTGGAGCTGGGCGGCAAGGACCCGGCCTACGTGCGCGGCGACGCCGACCTGGCCCACGCGGTGGAGAACCTGGTCGACGGCAGCTTCTTCAACTCCGGGCAGAGCTGCTGCGGCATCGAGCGCATCTACGTCGACCACAAGCTCTATCCGGCCTTCGTCGATGGCTTCGTCGAGCTGACCCGCCAGTACGTGCTGGGCAACCCGCTGGACCAGGCCACCACCCTCGGCCCGCTGGTGCGCGCCCAGGCCGCCGAGTTCGTCCGCGGGCAGATCGCCCAGGCTACCGCCCGCGGCGCCAAGGCACTGATCGACGCCAGCAGCTTCGCCGCCGACGCCCCCGGCACGCCCTACCTGGCACCGCAGGTGCTGGTGCAGGTCGACCACGAGATGGCGGTGATGCGCGAGGAAAGTTTCGGCCCGGTGGTCGGCATCATGCCGGTGGCCGGCGACGCCGAAGCCATCGCCCTGATGAACGACAGCCCCTATGGCCTCAGCGCGGCGATCTGGACCAGCGATCTGGACGCCGCCGAGCGGCTCGGCGAGCAGCTGGAAACCGGCACCGTGTTCATGAACCGCTGCGACTACCTCGACCCGGCGCTGGCCTGGACCGGGGTCAAGCACACCGGGCGCGGCGCCACCCTGTCGCGCCTGGGCTACGAGCACCTGACCCGGCCCAAGTCGTTCCATCTGCGTCATGCCTTGTAACTCCCCTCTCCCGTAAACGGGAGAGGGCGTGTTCGTCTCACCATCACCGTCTCGAAGAGGCCCGTGCCATGAGCAAGACCGCCAACTGGAACTACCCCACCTCGGTACGCTTCGGCGCCGGGCGTATCAAGGAGCTGCCGGCGCTGTGCCAGAGCCTCGGCATGCAGCGCCCGCTGCTAGTCACCGATCGCGGCCTGGGTACGGCACCGATCACCACCGCCACCCTCGCCCTGCTGCAGGATGCCGGCCTTGGCGCGGCAATCTTCAGCGACCTCAAGCCCAATCCGGTGGGCGCCAACCTCGACGCCGGCCTGGCTGCCTACCACGCCGGCAAGCACGACGGGGTGGTCGCCTTCGGCGGCGGCAGCGGCCTGGACATGGGCAAGCTGATCGCCTTCATGAGCGGCCAGGCACGCCCGGTCTGGGACTATGAAGACGTCGGCGACTGGTGGACCCGCGCCGACCCCAGGGGCATCGCGCCGATCATCGCCGTGCCCACTACCGCCGGCACCGGTTCGGAAGTCGGCCGCGCCGGCATCCTCACCGACGAGCGCACCCATACCAAGCGCATCATCTTCCACCCGCAGATGATGCCGAAGATCGTCATCAGCGATCCCGAGCTGACCGTCGGCATGCCCGCCTGGGTCACCGCCGGCACCGGCATGGACGCCTTCTCGCACTGCCTGGAAGCCTACTGCGCGCCGGGCTTCCACCCGCTGGCCGATGGCATCGCGGTGGAAGGCATGCGCCTGGTGCAGCAGTCGCTGGTCCGCGCCGTGCGCCAGCCCGATGATCTCGACGCGCGCGCCGATATGCTGGCCGCCGCCGCCATGGGCGCCACCGCCTTCCAGAAGGGCCTGGGCGGCATGCACGCCCTGGCGCACCCGATCGGCGCGCTGTACGACACCCACCACGGCATGACCAACGCCACGCTGATGCCCTATGTGCTGAAGTTCAACCGCAGCGCCATCGAGGAGCGCATCACCCGCCTGGCCGCCTACCTGGGCCTGGCCAATCCCGGCTTCGACAGTTTCCTCGACCTGGTCATGCGCCTGCGCAGCGACACCGGCGTGCCGCACAGCCTGGCCGAGCTGGGTGTGGATGATGGCAAGACCGCGCTGATCGCCCAGATGGCGGTGGTCGACCCCTCGGCCGGCGGCAACCCGCTGCCGTTGAGCGAGGCCAGCGTCAGCCAGCTGTTCAGCGATGCCCTGCACGGGCGCCTCTGAGCGCTGGACGAAAAACCACCCGCGCGCCGTAACACAGGCCCGACGCCGCTCCGGGCGATGGCCGAACAGCTTGTCCACAGCGTTACCCAAGGCAGCTGTGGACAAGCTCGGGGCGCCGCGGATGCGCCACACACTGGCTGGAAAACAGACAACCGGCGGCACGCCGCGGCAGCGCTCGCGCGCCTGCGGGTGCACACAGCTTACCCACAGGCTGACGCACAGCAACTGTGCTTAACCTGATCGCCAAGTCACTGAATTAGCTCGAAATTCAACCAGAAGCCGGAGACTCAGGGGTGATCCGGGCTGGCGCCAGCTGCCGACAGCTTATCCACAGCTTCATCCACCCCAGCCGGGGATAACCGCGTACGGCGAATGCCGTGGCGCTGCAGCTTGCGATACAGGGTGTTGCGGCTGATACCGAGCTCGGCCGCCACCCGACTGACATGCCAGCACTGCGCCTCCAGCAGACGCAGCAGCGTGTCGCGCTCGGCCCGGGCCAGGGGGTCATCGACCCGCTCGACCGATGCCAGTACCTGCGGTGCGCCACGCACCTCGTCGGGCAAATCCTCCAGGTCGATCCAGTCGTCCTCGCACAACGCCAGCAGGGTGCGCAGCACGGTGCGCATCTGCCGCACGTTGCCCGGCCAGGCGTAATCCAGCAGGGCCTGACGGGCCGCCGGCGCCAGAGCTACCGCCGCGCCCCGGGCCTCTTCGCTCAGCAACTGGTCGAGCAGCGCCGCACGGTCCTGGCGCTCGCGCAGAGCCGGCAGGTGCAGCTTCAGGCCATTGAGGCGGTAGTACAGGTCCTCGCGAAACTGCCCGGCAGCCACCAGTTCGCCGAGATCGCGGTGGCTGGCACTGATCAGGCGCAGATCCACCGGCTGCGCCTCCACAGCCCCCACGGGCAGCGCCGCGCGCTCCTCCAGCACGCGCAGCAGGCGCGTCTGCATCAGCAACGGCATGTCGCCGATCTCGTCGAGGAACAGGGTGCCACCATCTGCCTGTTGCAGCTTGCCGCGCATGCCTTCCTTGCGCGCGCCGGTAAAGCTGCCGCCGCGGTAGCCGAACAGCTCGCTCTCGATCAGGGCTTCGGGGATGGCCGCGCAGTTGATCGCAACAAAGGCCCTGCTCCCGCGCGAGCTGGCCTGGTGCAGGGCACGCGCCAGCACTTCCTTGCCCGAGCCGGTCTCGCCACTGAGCAGCAGCGGCACGTCGCGCTCGTAGACCTTCAGGCCGCGGCGGAACAGCTCGGCCAACTGCGGGTCCTGCAGGCACGCCCCCGACGGCTGGGCCTTGGCCGGCGCAGGGCGTGCGGGCAGCGCCGCAGCACGCTCGCGGCGCTTGCCACGCAGCATGGCATGCAGCACCTGCCCCTCGTGGGTACGCAGCGGCCATGCCGCGGCAGGCTGCGCGGTGGCGCGGGCGAACAGCTCGTCCAGCGGCACGTCAAACAGCGTCTCCAGCGAGCGCCCCAGCAGTTCGATACGCGCCATACCGAGTAGATTCAGGGCGCTCTGATTGGCCGCGCGCACCCGGCCATCGCCATCGAAGGCCAGCAGCCCCTCACTGAACAGGCCGATGTACTCGGCCTGGGCATGGAAGCGCAGCAGCCACTCCTGCTCGTAACTGCGCATGAAGTAGCAGCCCTCGATGGCCTTGGCCGACAGGTTGACCAGGGCCATGGTGTGAAACTGACTCTGCCGCGACACCTCGCGCTGCGCCGATGACACATCGAGCACTGCCAGCAGCTGGCCATGGGGGTCGAATACCGGGCTGGCGGAACAGGTCAGTCCGGTGTGGCGCGAGCGGAAATGCTCGTCCTGATGAATCGTCAGCGGCTGGCGCTCGACCAGACAGGTACCGATGCCGTTGGTGCCCTCGCAGGCCTCGCTCCAGTCAGCCCCCAGCCAAAGGCCAGCGCGCTCGAAGGCCGGTTGCTCGGCCTGGCCGGTGACACAGTTGAGGATGACTCCGCGCGCGTCGGTAAGCAGCACGGCGTTGCCGGACGCAGCCAACTGGCGGTGCAGGCTGTTCATCTCGCCGCTGGCGATCTCCAGCACCTGACGCGCGCGCTCGCGGCACTCGAGCATGCGCGCGTGCTCCAGCACCACAGGCGCCATGCTCTGCGCCGGGTCCAGGTGATGCTGCTGCAGGCAGCGCAGCCAGGAACGGGCTACCGCCGGATCTGTCGCGGGGCCGGCCAACACCGCCCCGCCCTGCGCCACGTCCAGCACCTGCTGGGCATGGCGGCTCTGTTGAGTGCGCATTGTTCTTGTTCTCCGCCGCAGGGAATCACCCCCGCTTCGGATCAGCATCCACCAGGCCCACGGCCAATGCAACGGCAAAGTGACCGGCGAGTCCGCTACTGTCCCGCCGACGGGACAAAGTGTCACGGCGCTCCGTCACGCGGGTGCAACGCTGTCACTGTGGCAGACCGCGCCGATGCCACGCGAGCCACGCACGGCGAGGCTTTGCGTTGTCTGGCCCGGCGCTTGCTCTGGCTAAATGGTCGTCTCGACGTCCTCCCGAACAAACACAAGAACCAGGAGCACTGCCCATGATCTACGCCCAACCCGGCACCCCCGGCGCCATCGTTTCCTTCAAGGCGCGCTACGGCAACTTCATCGGCGGCGAGTTCGTCGCCCCGGCAGGCGGCCGCCATTTCACCAACACCTCGCCGGTCAACGGCCAGCCCATCGCCGAATTCCCCCGCTCCGACGCCGCCGACATCGATAAGGCGCTGGATGCCGCGCATGCCGCCGCCGACGCCTGGGGCCGCACCAGCGTGCAGGAACGCTCCCACATCCTGCTGAAGATCGCCGACCGCATCGAAGCCAACCTGGAGCTGCTGGCCGTCACCGAGACCTGGGACAACGGCAAGGCAGTACGTGAAACGCTGAATGCCGACATCCCGCTGGCGGCCGACCACTTCCGCTACTTCGCCGGCTGCATTCGCGCCCAGGAAGGCGGCGCCGCCGAGATCGACGCCAATACCGTGGCCTACCACATCCATGAGCCACTGGGCGTGGTCGGACAGATCATCCCATGGAACTTCCCGCTGCTGATGGCCGCCTGGAAACTCGCTCCGGCCTTGGCCGCCGGCAACTGCATCGTGCTCAAGCCGGCCGAGCAGACGCCACTGGGCATCAGCGTGCTGATGGAACTGATCGGCGACCTGCTGCCAGCCGGCGTGCTCAACGTGGTGCACGGCTACGGCAAAGAGGCAGGCGAGGCGCTGGCCACCAGCAAGCGCATCGCCAAGATCGCCTTCACCGGTTCCACCCCGGTCGGCTCGCACATCCTCAAGTGCGCCGCCGAGAACATCATCCCGTCGACCGTGGAGCTGGGCGGCAAGAGCCCGAACATCTACTTCGGGGACATCATGCAGGCCGAGCCGGCCTTCATCGAGAAAGCCGCGGAAGGCCTGGTCCTGGCCTTCTTCAACCAGGGCGAGGTGTGCACCTGCCCGTCGCGGGCACTGGTGCAGGAATCCATCTACCCGGCGTTCATGGCTGAGGTGATGAAGAAGGTCGCGGCGATCAAGCGCGGCAACCCGCTGGACACCGAAACCATGGTCGGCGCCCAGGCCTCCGAGCAGCAGTTCGACAAGATCCTCAGCTACCTGCAGATCGCCCAGCAGGAGGGCGCCGAGGTACTCACCGGCGGCGGCGTGGAACAGCTGGCGGGCGATCTGGCCAGCGGCTATTACATCCAGCCGACCCTGCTCAAGGGCCACAACAAGATGCGCGTGTTCCAGGAGGAAATCTTCGGCCCGGTGGTGGGCGTCACCACCTTCAAGGACGAGGCCGAAGCCCTGGCGATCGCCAACGACACCGAGTTCGGCCTCGGCGCCGGCCTGTGGACCCGCGACATTAACCGCGCCTACCGCATGGGCCGCGCCATCAAGGCCGGACGGGTGTGGACCAACTGCTACCACCTGTACCCGGCACACGCCGCTTTCGGTGGCTACAAGAAATCGGGGGTCGGCCGCGAAACCCACAAGATGATGCTCGACCACTATCAGCAGACCAAGAACCTGCTGGTCAGCTACGACATCAACCCGCTCGGCTTCTTCTGAGTCAGCCGCACGCAGACGCCGCTCCCAGGCGGCGTCTTCTCCTGCCCACCCCCAGCACCAGCCCTGCGCGGCGAAAAACGACTAGGCTTCACGCCATCCGCAGCGGTCACTCGCCGAGGTGGAGAACAGTCCAGACGCCCTGGCGGTTTTGCGATCATTGCCACGCCGAAAATCAAACGCTTGCTTGGATTGCGCTTTCCATCCGCTTTAGGCAGCATCGGACTGAAGATTGACACTGAGCCAATTTCACCACTCCACCAACGCCGAGGCCCGCCATGCGCATTGTCCAAGCTACCCTGGAGCACCTGGACCTGCTGACCCCGCTGTTCATCAAGTACCGTGAATTCTATGGCGAGCTGCCCTTCCCGGACTCCTCGCGCAAGTTCCTCGAGACCCGCCTCAAGCGCAAGGAGTCGGTGATCTACCTGGCCCTGGCCGATGACGAGGACAAGCTGCTCGGCTACTGCCAGCTGTTCCCCAGCTACTCCTCGCTGTCGCTCAAGCGCGTGTGGATTCTCAACGACATCTTCGTCGCCGAGGATGCCCGCCGCATGCTGGTCGCCGACCGCCTGCTGCAGACCGCCAAGCAGATGGCCAAGGACACCAACGCCGTGCGCATGCGTGTAGCCACCAGCGTGAGCAACGAAGTGGCGCAGAAGACCTACGAATCGATCGGCTTCCGCGAAGACACCCGCTTCAAGAACTACACCCTGGAGCTGGGCGACTGATGGCCCCGGCGGACCGGCTGAACGCCGTCCGCCGCCTCCCGAGACACTCGCATGTGGTCGTTCCGCGCCTGGCGTCGCCGGCGCATCCTCGCTCGCTCGCCCCACACCACCCAGCACTGGCACAGCGTGCGCGCACGCCTGCCGATCCTCGACGGCCTCAGCGAAGCCGAGGAGCAGCGGCTGTTCCAACGCGCCGTCCTGTTCCTGCATCACAAGCACCTGACCGCCCTGCCCGGCGTCGTACTGGATGACACCGATCGTCTGACCCTGGCCGCGCAGGCCGAGCTGCCGCTGCTGCACCTGGCCGACCTGGACTGGTACCAGGGCTTCCACGAGATCGTCCTGTACCCGGACGACTTCGTCAGCCCGCAGCGTCACCGCGACGCCGCCGGCGTCGAGCACGAGTGGGACGACGCGCGCAGCGGTGAAGCCTGGCACCAGGGCCCGGTGATCCTCGCCTGGCCCGGCGTGCAAAGCAGTGGCGGCTGGGATGCCTACAACCTGGTGATCCACGAGCTGGCACATAAGCTGGACATGCTCAACGGCGACGCCAACGGCCTGCCCCCGCTGCATCGCGACATGCGCATCGACGCCTGGGCACAGGCCATGCAGCAGGCCTACGACCAGATGAATGCCGAGCTCGATGCCGATCCCGAGGCGCAGACGGCCATCGACCCTTATGCGGCCGAGAACCCCGCCGAGTTCTTCGCCGTCACCAGTGAATACTTCTTCACCGCCCCCGACCTGCTGCAGCAGGCTTTTCCGGCCGTTTACGCCCAGCTCGCGGCCTTCTACCGTCAGGACCCACTGGCGCGCCTGCAGGGTCTGCAGCAAAACCACCCGGCTTACCGCGACACGACCAACGGATAATCGTCTGGACGTAGTAACGCCGGGGGAATGTGCCTATAATCCGCCCACTTTTTTGGCCCACCCCTGGGGAGTCGCCCATGAGCTACAGCAAAGTCCCGGCCGGCAAAGACGTGCCGAACGACATCTACGTCGCCATCGAAATCCCGGCCAACCATGCGCCGATCAAATACGAAATCGATCACGACACCGATTGCCTGTTCGTCGATCGCTTCATGGCCACCCCGATGTTCTACCCGGCCAACTACGGTTTCATCCCGCACACCCTGGCCGATGACGGTGACCCCCTCGACGTGCTGGTCGTGACCCCGTATCCGGTTGCTCCGGGCTCGGTCATCCGCTGCCGTCCGGTCGGCGTGCTGAACATGACCGACGAAGCCGGCGGTGACGCCAAGCTGATCGCCGTCCCGCACGACAAGCTGTCCGTGATCTACAAGGACGTACAGGAATACACCGACCTGCCGGCCCTGCTGCTGGAGCAGATCAAGCACTTCTTCGAGAACTACAAGGATCTCGAGAAGGGCAAGTGGGTCAAGGTCGAAGGTTGGGGCAACGCTGACGAAGCCCGCCAAGCCATTCTGAAGGCGGTAGCGGCTTACCAAAAATAAGCCAGTACCACCCCCTGAAGGCCGGCCACAAGCCGGCCTTTTTATTGCCTGCGATTTTTCATCGCCCACAAAAAAGGCCGCTTGCGCGGCCTTTTTATCGATCAAACGATCAGGCGAACGGATGGCGCAGGACGATGGTCTCGTTGCGGTCCGGGCCGGTGGAGATGATGTCGATCGGCGCGCCGACCAGCTCTTCCACGCGCTTGATGTAGGCACGAGCGGCGGCCGGCAGCTCTTCCAGGCTCTTGGCGCCGACGGTGGTGTCGCTCCAGCCCGGCATCTCCTCGTACACCGGCTGCAGGCCGATGTAGCTGTCGGCGTCGGTCGGTGCGTCGACCAGCAGGTTGCCCTGGGCATCCTTGTAGCCGGTGCAGATGCGGATGGTCTCCAGGCCGTCGAGCACGTCCAGCTTGGTCAGGCACAGGCCGGAGATGCTGTTGATCTCGATGGCACGACGCAGAATCACAGCATCGAACCAGCCGCAGCGACGGGCACGACCGGTGGTGGAGCCGAACTCGTGGCCTTTCTTGGCCAGGTAGGCGCCGGTCTCGTCGAACAGCTCGGTGGGGAACGGGCCGGAGCCGACGCGGGTGGTGTAGGCCTTGGTGATGCCGAGGATGTAGTCCAGGTACAGCGGGCCGAAACCGGAACCGGTGGCGGTACCGCCGGCGGTGGTGTTGGAGCTGGTGACGTACGGGTAGGTGCCGTGGTCGATGTCCAGCAGCGAGCCCTGGGCGCCTTCGAACATGATGTCCTTGTCGGCGCGGCGCAGCTCGTGCAGCTCGGCGGTGACGTCGGTCATCATCGGGCGCAGCTGTTCGGCATAGGCCATGCACTCGTCCAGGGTGGCCTGGAAGTCGATGGCCGGCTCCTTGTAGTAATTGACCAGCACGAAGTTGTGGTAGTCGAGCAGCTCGCCCAGCTTGGAGGCGAAGCGCTCGCGGTGGAACAGGTCGCCAACGCGCAGGCCGCGACGGGCCACCTTGTCTTCGTAGGCCGGGCCGATACCGCGACCGGTGGTGCCGATCTTGGCGTCACCGCGGGCCTTCTCGCGAGCCTGGTCGAGGGCCACGTGGTAGGACAGGATCAGCGGGCAGGACGGGCTGATGCGCAGGCGCTCGCGCACCGGCACACCCTTCTCTTCCAGCTTGGTGATCTCGCGCATCAGGGCGTCGGGGGCGACCACCACACCGTTACCGATCAGGCAGCGTACGCCTTCGCGCAGGATGCCGGACGGGATCAGGTGCAGCACGGTCTTCTCGCCGTCGATGACCAGGGTGTGGCCAGCGTTGTGACCGCCCTGATAGCGCACCACGGCGGCGGCCTGCTCGGTCAGCAGATCGACGATCTTGCCCTTGCCCTCATCACCCCACTGGGTGCCCAGGACCACGACATTCTTACCCATAACACTTGTCCTCTTTCGGAAGCTCGATGCCGGCCACGGCCGGCGGAAAACTCGTCAGGACGCCAGCGGCGCCACTTGCCAACGTCCGTCGCGCAGCTGCAGCTGGCGATCACAACCCGCCTCGTGCGCCGCGCTTACATCCTGTCCGGGCAATGCCTGGACCACGCGCACGCCCTCACTGCGCAGGCGCTGCACGGCCTGCCACAGGTACAGGTCATGATGATCCGGAGCCCACACGCCGGCATCCTGCGCATCGACCTGCATGTCGCCCAGGGTCACCAGGGTCTTCAGGTCGGTGGAGAAGCCGGTGGCCGGGCGCGCCCGGCCGAAGTTACCGCCGACGTCATCGTAGCGACCGCCCTGGGCGATGGACTGGCCAACACCCGGCACGAACGCGGCGAACACCACGCCGGTGTGGTAGTGGTAGCCACGCAGCTCACCAAGGTCGAAATACAACGGCAGTTCGGGATAACGCAGTTCCAGCTGGTCGGCGATCGCCACCAGCTGATCCAGTGCGGCATGCACCTCGTCCGGCGCCTCGACTAGGCAGGCCTGGGCCAGGTCCAGCACTTCGCGGCCGCCACACAGCTCGACCAATGCACGCAGCATGCTGGCCAGGTGCGGCTGCAGGGATTCGGTGAGCGCATCGACCTCGTCGATAGCCTTGCGCTGCAGGGCGTCGAACAGCTGCTGCTCGGCCTCGCCGGAGAGCCCGGCAGCGCGGGCCAGGCCGCGGTAGATGCCGACATGACCGAGGTCCATGTGCACATCCGGCACGCGCGCCAGGGCCAGGGTATCGAGCATCAGGCTGATGACTTCGACATCGCTGGCCGGACTGGCGTCGCCGTACAGCTCGGCACCCAGCTGGATCGGGCTGCGCGAAGTGGCGAGCGCCCGCGGCTTGGCGTGCAGCACGCTGCCGGCATAGCACAGGCGGCTCGGGCCCTCGCGACGCAGGGTGTGCGCATCCATCCGCGCCACCTGCGGGGTGATGTCGGCCCGGAAGCCCATCTGCCGCCCGGACAGCGGATCGGTCACCTTGAAGGTGCGCAGATCCAGGTCCTGACCGGCACCGGTGAGCAGGGACTCGAGGTATTCGATGTGCGGGGTGACGACGAACTCGTAGCCCCAACGCTGGAACAGATCCAGCACCTGGCGGCGTGCCGCCTCGATCAGTGCCGCTTCCGGCGGCAGTACTTCTTCGATGCCATCTGGCAGGAGCCAGCGGTCTACCGTTGCCATTTCGCCATTCCCCTCTCGGTACGGGCGGCAGCCTTCAGTGAAGCAGATACAGGAGGGCAGTCCCCAGCAGCATGCTGGCCAGCCCCATGAGGCGCAGCTGACGATCCGGCAGCTGCACCAGTTGCGCGATTGCGCCGCGCCAACGTCGCGGATAGAGGAAGGGCAGGATGCCTTCCAGCACCAGCATTAGACAAAAAGCGATGCCCAGTTCCTGCCACATGATTCCCGCAGACGCAAAAAAGCCGGGCATTTTCCCGGCTGACCCATGATAACACGTTTTCCCCGGAGGTCACCCCGACGTGGCCGAACGGCCACGCCAGGGCACACCGGATCAGGGCTTGGGCTGCTGCAGGTAGCGGAAGAAATCGCTACTTGGGTCCAGCACCAGCACATCGCTCTTGCTCGAGAAGCTTTCGCGATAGGCGCCCAGGCTGCGGTAGAAGGCGTAGAACTCGGCATCCTGGTTGTAGGCCGCGGCATAGATGGCAGCCGCCTTGGCGTCACCATCACCGCGAACCTCTTCCGCCTCACGGTAGGCATCGGCCAGGATCACGCGTTTCTGCCGGTCGGCATCGGCACGAATACCCTCGGCCAGCTCGCGGCCCTTGGCGCGGTGCTCGCGGGCTTCGCGCTCACGCTCCGAGCTCATCCGATCGAACACGCTGCGGTACACCTCTTTCGGCAGGTCGATGGCCTTGACGCGCACATCGACCACCTCGATACCCAGCTCCTTCTGCGCCATGCCGTTGAGCGACTTGGTGATGTCCGCCATCAGCAGGTCACGCTCACCGGAAACCACCTCATGCAGGGTGCGGGTACCGAACTGGTTGGCCAGCGCGGTGATCAGACGCTGCGACAGGCGGTCATCGGCGATCTGGCGAATACCCGAGGTCGCGGTATAGAAGTGCTCGGCATCAGCCACTCGCCACTTGGCATAGGCATCGACCATCACCGCCTTCTTTTCCTTGGTCAGGATGCGCTGGATCGGCGATTCCAGGGTGAGCAGGCGGCCGTCGAACTTGCGCACCTGGTTCATCAGCGGCACCTTGAAGTGCAGCCCCGGCTTGACGTCCGGATTCTGGATCTTACCGAACTGCAGCAGCACGGCCTTCTCGGTCTGGTAGACGATATAGATGCTGTTCCACGCCACGATGGCGAGGAGCACGCCCCCGATCAGGGCAAACAGGGATTTATTGCTCATCAGCGGCTCTCCCTCGTGCGCAGCTCACGCTGCTGCAGGTCGTTGATGATGCGCGTCGCGCCCTCGCTCGAAGCCGCACCCGCCTGGCCAGCGGCACCGGCCGGCGCAGTCGGGCGGGAGTCGATCATCTTGTCGAGCGGCAGGTAGAGCAGGTTGTTCTGCCCGTCCTTGCCAGTCACCAGCACCTTGCTGGTGCTGCCGTAGACCTGCTGCATGGTGTCCAGATACAGACGCTGACGCGTCACTTCGGGCGCCTTGCGGTACTCGGCCAGCAGCTTGCTGAAGCGATCGGCCTCACCCTGGGCACGCGCGACCACCTCGTCGCGGTAGCCGTTAGCCTCCTCAAGAAGGCGCTGAGCCTGACCACGCGCTTCGGGCACCACGCCATTGGCGTAGGTCTCGGCCTGGTTCTTCTCGCGCTGCTCGTCCTCACGGGCACGAATCACGTCGTCAAAGGCATCCTTGACCTCGGCCGGAGCCGTGGCGCGCTGGATGTTGACCTGGGTGACGGTGATGCCGGTGCCGTAGTCGTTGAGGAACTTCTGCAGGCGCTGGCTGACTTCCTGGCCCATCTGCTCACGGCCGAGGGTAATCACCTCATCCATGGAGGTGGAGCCGGCGACATGGCGCAGAGCGCTTTCGGTGGCGTGCTGCAGGCTCACCTCGGGCGCATCGACGTTGAGCACGAAGTACTGCAGGTTGCTGATCTTGTACTGCACGGTCAGCGGCACCTCGACGATGTTCTCGTCCTCGGTGAGCATCTGCCCCTGCAACGTGAAGGAACGTTCGCGCGTGACGTTTTCCTGGAACTTCTTCTCGAAGGGCGGGAAGTAGATATTCAGGCCCTGTTCGACGGTCCGGTTGTACTCACCCAGGCGCAGAACAACTGCCTGCTCCTGAGCATCGACGATGTACACGGCGTTCCACAGCCAGACCGCGCCGAGCAGAGCGGCACCGATGCCGAGCATGCCCCAGCCACCGCCCTGGCCTTCGCCATCGCGTTTCTTGCCGCCGCCGAAGATGCCGTTGAGGCTCTCCTGCAGCTTGCGGAAGGCCTCGTCGAGGTCCGGCGGCCCCTGGCGTCCACCGCCTTTGCGGCCACCCCAGGGATCCTGATTGTTCGAGTTGCCACCCGGCTCATTCCAAGCCATAGCGCTCTCCATCTGATAAAGCAAAGACGCGCCCGCGGCGCGCCGACCCATGCTACCGAAGCACCCGAGCCGCCGCAAAAGCGACGGCCCAGGCTTTATTGCAAAGTGTGTTGCTCGAGGAAATCCTGCGGCTTCAGCCCTTCACGGCTGACCAGGCGATTCAGCTCGGCGCGCGGCAGACGGATGGCCAGCAGCGTATCACCCGCCTCGTCGTGCGACTCGCTCTGCACCGCATTCAACTCGAAGAATTGCGCACGCAAACGCCCCAGGCGCTGCGGCAGGCGCAGCGTGCCAACGAACAGATCCTCGCCGAGCAGCTCGGCCACCGCCTGACGCAGCAGCTCGAGGCCTTTGCCGTCGCGCGCGGAAAGCCATACGCGCTCCGGTTTGCCATCGCCATCGCGTTGAATCTGCGGTTCAACGCCGTCGACCAGATCGATCTTGTTGTACACCTCGAGAATCGGCAGCTCGTTGGCACCGATCTCACCCAGCACAGCCATGACCTGCTCGATCTGCTGGTCACGCTCCGGCTCATGCGAGTCGATCACGTGCAGCAGCAGGTCGGAATTGCTCGATTCTTCCAGGGTGGCGCGAAACGCCTCGACCAACTTGTGCGGCAGGTGGCGGATGAAGCCCACGGTATCGGCCAGCACCACCGGCCCCAGATCATCCAGCTCGAGGCGACGCAGGGTCGGGTCGAGGGTGGCGAACAGCTGATCGGCCGCATAGACCTCGGAAGTGGTCAGCGCGTTGAACAACGTGGACTTGCCGGCGTTGGTGTAGCCCACCAGCGACACCGAGGGAATATCCGCACGGCGGCGGCCGCGACGAGCCTGCTCGCGCTGGCTGCGCACCTTCTCCAGCTTCTGCTTGATCTGGCGAATGCGCACACGCAGCAGACGACGGTCGGTTTCCAGCTGGGTTTCACCCGGGCCGCGCAGGCCGATACCGCCCTTCTGCCGCTCCAGGTGGGTCCAGCCCCGCACCAGGCGCGTGCTCATGTGATCCAGCTGAGCCAGCTCGACCTGCAGCTTGCCCTCGTGGGTACGGGCGCGCTGGGCGAAAATATCGAGGATCAGCCCGGTGCGATCCAGTACGCGGCACTCGAAGACGCGCTCGAGGTTGCGTTCCTGGCTGGGCGTGAGGGTGTGATTGAAGATGACCAGCTCGGCCTCGGACTCCCGGACCAGATCGCGCAACTCCTCGACCTTGCCACTGCCGATGAGGAATTTTGCGGTCGGCATGTGGCGCGACACGGTGACCAACGCCACCATGTCCGCACCGGCCGACAGAGCCAGGTCCTGGAACTCCTGCGGATCTTCGGCCGCCTCGGGGTTACTGCCTTCCAGGTGAACGAGAATGGCCCGCTCACCGCCGCCGTGACGCTCGAAGAACAAGTCAGGCTCCTATCAGGCGTTGCCCGGCTCGACCTGCTCGCCTTCGGTCGCACTGGGCAGGCGCACCGGGCGGCTCGGCACCACGGTGGAGATGGCGTGTTTGTAGACCATCTGGCTGACAGTGTTCTTCAGCAAAATCACGAACTGGTCGAAGGATTCGATCTGGCCTTGCAGCTTGATGCCGTTAACCAGATAGATGGAAACCGGTACGCGTTCCTTACGCAGGGTATTCAGGTAAGGGTCTTGTAGCGAATGCCCTTTTGACATGTGCCGCACTCCTTAAGGTTCAAATTGTAGTAAAGCAAAAATGGCTTATGCCGTATCAGCCTCAAAAGCCAAGGATAGACGGCGAACAGGCGGGTCTCATCACAATATGGAGACCGCCCTCAGGTATTTCAAGGCACGAGTCAGATTGTCACTGGCCAGGCTGTCCAGCCAGTACAGGCTTTCCCAGCCGCGCAGCCAGGTAAACTGGCGCTTGGCCAGCTGACGCGTGGCGATGATGCCCCGCTCCGCCATCTCTTCGCGGTTCAGGCGACCGTCCAGGTAATCCCATACCTGACGATAACCGACCGCACGAATCGATGGCAACCCCGCATGCAGATCCTCCCGCAGGCGCAGCGCTTCGACCTCTTCGACAAAGCCCTGTTCCAGCATCAGGTGAAATCGGCGGGCGATCCGCTCGTGCAGCACCTGGCGCTGCTCGGGAGCGATGGCGAATTGCGCGACAGTATAAGGCAATTGCCCCACGCCAGGCGCCTGTAGACCGCCATTTTGAGCCATTTGCCGCTGCCGATGCGCGGTCATGCTCAATCCGCTGACGCGATACACCTCCAGCGCCCGCACCAGGCGCTGCGGATCGTTAGGATGGATGCGTGCTGCCGACTCCGGGTCGACGCGCGCCAGCTCGCGGTGCAGCGCCTCCCAGCCCTCGACGGCCGCCCAGGCCTCCAGCTCGGCGCGTACCACGGGATCGGCACCGGGCATATCGGCCAAGCCTTCCAGCAAGGCCTTGTAATAGAGCATGGTGCCGCCTACCAGCAGCGGAATGCGCCCGCGCGCGGTGATCTCGGCCATCGCGGCCAGGGCGTCGGCGCGAAACTCGGCGGCCGAGTAACTCTCGGCCGGATCACGGATATCCACCAGGCGATGCGGATAACGCGCCAGCGTGGCCTTGTCCGCCTTCGCCGTGCCGATGTCCATGCCCCGATAGATCAGCGCCGAATCGACGCTGATCAGCTCGCAAGGCAGCGCATCCGCCAGGGCCAGGGCCAAGTCGGTCTTGCCGGAAGCGGTGGGACCCATCAGGAAGATGGCGGGAGGCAGGCGCTCGGTCATAACTCTGCAATCACTCGCCAAGCGCACGCGTGCAGCTCGGAGAGGCGTCTAGGAAGGGAGCCGGATTGGCAAGAAGCGCAGTCTACTCGCTGCGCATGCGCTTTCCGAAGCGATTTTCAGCACCGCTCGCCGTCAGCGACCGCGCAGGAACAGCTTGTCCAGATCATCCATGCCCAGCTGAGTCCAGGTCGGCCGGCCGTGGTTGCACTGGCCACTGCGCTCGGTCTGCTCCATATCGCGCAGCAGGGCATTCATTTCCGGCAGGGTCAGGCGGCGATTGGCGCGCACCGCGCCATGGCAAGCCATGGTCGCCAGCAGCTCGTTGAGATGCGCCTGAATGCGGTCGCTGGTGCCGTACTCCAGCAGATCGGCGAGCACGTCGCGCACCAACTGAGTGGCTTCGGCCTGCTTGAGCAGGGCCGGAATCTGCCGAATCGCCAGGCTTTCCTCGCCCAGGCGCTGAAGCTCGAAGCCCAGGCGCTGGAACCACTGCGCATGTTCCTCGGCACAATCGGCCTCACGCTGGCTCAAGGCGATGCTTTCCGGCACCAGCAGCGGCTGGCCGCGCAGGCCTTCGCAGGCCATGGCGGTCTTCAACCGCTCATAGGTGATGCGCTCGTGGGCCGCATGCATGTCCACCAGCACCATGCCCTGGGCATTCTCGGCGAGGATGTAGACCCCCTTGAGCTGGGCCAGGGCATAGCCCAGCGGCGGTATGTCGCCCTGCGCCGTCGGCAGCGCGGCGGGCTGCTCGGGCAGTGGCGCGAAGTACTCGCGGTAGGCGCCCTGGGCCTCGGCCTGCGGTATCCCGGCCTGTGGCCGCGGCGCCTGATAGCCGGCACCCGCCGAGCGCCAGACCGACGGCTCCGCAGCGGGCTGCTGCAGAATGCTGGCGGCCAGACCGATCTCGCCCTGGGGCCCGAACTCGCCGGCGGCAATGCCGCTCGGCCGGACGATCTGCTGCACCGCCGCCGGCGCCGCCAGTTGGTCTTCCGGACGCACCTCGCCGAGCGCCCGGTGCAGGGTGCCGTAGAGGAAGTCGTGGACCATGCGACTGTCGCGGAAACGCACCTCGTGCTTGGTCGGGTGCACGTTTACGTCGACCACGCCCGGATCGATCTCGAGGAACAGCACGAAGGTCGGGTGGCGACCGTTGAACAGCACGTCGCGGTAGGCCTGGCGTACGGCATGAGCGACCAGCTTGTCGCGCACCATGCGGCCGTTGACGTAGAAATACTGCAGGTCTGCCTGGCTGCGCGAGAAGGTCGGCAGGCCGACCCAGCCCCACAGGCGCAGGCCGCTGCGCTCCACCTCGATCGGCAGGGCCTGTTCGAGGAAGGCCGGGCCGCAGACGCTGGCCACCCGGCGCGCGCGACTGATCTCGTCCGGCGCCTCGTGCAGGGCGAACACCGTCTTGCCGTTGTGGCGCAGGTGGAAGGCCACATCGAAGCGGGCCAGAGCCAGACGCTTGATGACTTCCTGCAGATGGTCGAACTCAGTCTTCTCGGCGCGCAGGAATTTGCGCCGCGCCGGGGTGTTGAAGAACAGGTCGCGCACCTCCACCGAAGTGCCGACCGGATGGGCCGCGGGCTGCACCCGCGCCTCCATGTCACGTCCTTCAGTCTCCACCTGCCAGGCCTGCTCGGCCTCGGCGGTGCGCGAGGTCATGGTCAGACGCGCCACCGAGCTGATCGAGGCCAGCGCCTCGCCACGGAAACCCAGGCTGGAAACTGCTTCCAGATCTTCCAGCTCGCGAATCTTGCTGGTGGCATGGCGCGCCAGGGCCAGGGGCAGGTCGTCCGGCGGAATGCCGCAACCGTCATCACGGATGCGCAGCAGCTTGATGCCACCCTGCTCGACCTCGACGTCGACCCGCCGAGCACCAGCGTCCAGACTGTTCTCCAGCAGCTCCTTGGCCACCGAAGCCGGACGCTCGACCACCTCGCCGGCGGCAATCTGGTTGGCCAGCCGCGGACTGAGCAGCTGGATGCGCCGCGACTCGATCATGGCTGGGCCGCCAGGGCGGTCGCGGGGATATTGAGGGTCTGACCGACCTTGATGGTGTCGTTGCGCAGCTGGTTGGCGCTGCGCAACGAGGCCAGGCTGACCTGATAGCGCTGCGCGATCAGGGCCAGACTCTCACCGGAGGAAACCACGTGCACGCGCGGGCCGGGCGCGATCTTGCCGTTGTCGCGCAGCCAGGCGATATAGGTGCCGGGCGGCGGATTCTGCTGGAAGAACTGCCGCACGCCTGCCGTGATCGAACGCGCCAGGGCCTGTTGATGGCCGACGGTGGACAGCTTGCTGGCCTCGTTGGGGTTGGAGATGAAACCGGTCTCGACCAGGATCGACGGGATGTCCGGAGACTTCAGCACCATGAAGCCGGCCTGTTCGACCCGGCGTTTGTGCAGCGGCGTGATGTAACCCATCTTGCTCAGCACCTGCTGCCCGACATTGAGGCTGGACGACAGCGAGGCGGTCATCGACAGGTCGAGCAGCACGCCGGCCAGCACGCGGTCCTTGTCGTCCAGGCTGACGCTGCCGGCGCCGCCGATAAGGTCGGACTGGTTCTCGCTGTCGGCCAGCCAGCGCGCGGTTTCAGAGGTCGCACCACGGTCCGACAGGGCATAGACCGAAGCACCGAAGGCGCGGCTGCTGGGCGCGGCGTCCGCGTGGATGGAGACGAACAGGTCGGCGCCTTTCTTGCGCGCGATCTCGGTGCGCTTGCGCAGCGGAATGAAGTAGTCGCCGGTGCGCACCAGCTCGCCACGGAAGCCGCGCTCGGCGTTGATCTGCCGCTGCAGCTCCCTGGAAATGGCCAGGGTTACATTCTTTTCATAGAGCTTCTTGCCCGGGCCGAGGGCGCCAGGGTCCTCGCCACCGTGGCCGGCATCGATGGCGATGACGATATCGCGCTTGCCGCCCGGCACTGGCGGCAGCTTGGCCGGGGCCGAACCGGGCGCACTGGCGACCGGCGGCGGTGTGCTGTTGACCGGCTGCTGCGGCACCTGCGGTGCCTTGGGCGCGCCAGCTGCGGCAGCGGTATCCTGATCGAACAGATCAACCACCAGACGGTGGCCGTACTGCTGGTTCGGCGCCAGGGTGAAGCTCTTCGGCGTAACGCCGGCGGAAAGGTCGAGGACCAGGCGCAGGTCGGTGGGCGAACGCTGTGCGGAGCGCACGCCGGTGATCGGCGTATTGCTCAGGGACAGCTGGTCCAGCCGGGTGGCCAGCTGGGCGCCGTTGACGTCGATGACGATGCGGTTGGGTGCGGCCAGGGTGAACACGCTGTGCTGCACCGGACCGGAAAGATCGAAGACCAGGCGGGTGTTATCCGGCGCGCGCCACAAGCGCACGCTGCGGATTTCCGTGGCGGCCAGCACGTCGACGGCCAGCGCCGCCAGCATGACTCCGATACCGCCGAACAGCGCACGCATGCGCATAGCCTTCCCCATCTTTCTTAAACTCTTATAAGGCAGCACACCACGCCTCGGCCCGCGCACCATGTGCCTGCAACTGCAGCGCGCGGCCGACTCCATGCGGGCTAATGGTAATGTCCAGGTCCGCCTTTGGCAAAACGCCGGCGCCGCGCTCGGGCCACTCGATCAGACACAGCGCATCGCCCTCGAAATAGTCGCGAATGCCAAGGAACTCCAGCTCTTCCGGATCGGCCAGGCGGTACAGGTCGAAGTGGAACACCCGCACCTCACCCAGCTCGTAGGGCTCGACCAGGGTGAAGGTCGGGCTTTTCACCGCGCCACTGTGCCCCAGGCCACGGAGGATGCCGCGCGATAATGTGGTCTTGCCGGCGCCCAGGTCGCCGTGCAGATAGATCACACCGCGACCGCCGGTCGCCCGTGCGATGCGCGCACCCAGCTCGTACATGGCGTCTTCGCCTTCGGCATAGAGAGTCATTTCAGGCAAGGTGCATGCTCCTCCAGTAGCTGACGAATGGTCGGAATCAGATCGCTGGCCGCCAATCCACGCCCCAGCTCGCCCTGGCGCATACCGGCGCCGGCATGCAGCCACACGCCCAGGGCCGCCGCCTCGAAAGCCTCCAGCCCCTGTGCGCGCAGGGCTCCGAGCAGCCCGGCCAGGACATCACCGAGGCCGGCGCCCGCCATGGCCGGATGACCACGATCACACAGCAGCAGGCGACCGTCCGGCGCGGCCACCAGGCTGCCGGCGCCCTTGAGCACCACTACCGCCTGGTAGCGGCGCGCCAGGGCCAGGGCCGCGGCGGGGCGATCCGCCTGCACTTCGGCCGTGGCAATCCCCAGCAGGCGTGCCGCCTCGCCGGGATGCGGGGTCATCAGGCTGTCGGCCGGCAACTCGACGCTACCTGCCGCCAGCAGGTTGAGTGCATCGGCATCCCACACCTGCGGCCGCGCGCTGGCCGCCGCCGCGCTGAGCAGGCTGCGCCCCCAGGCCTGCTGGCCGAGGCCGGGCCCCACCACCAGCACATCGGCACGCGCGCACAGCTCGGGCAGCTGGTAGGTGGACTCGGTGGGCTGGCACATCACCTCCGGCAGGCGGGCCAGGCTGGCAACCAAATGCTCGGGACGCGTGGCCAGGGAGACCAGGCCGGCACCGGCCCGCAGGGCGCTCTCGGCACTGAGCAGGGCGGCGCCACCGAAACCACGATCGCCGCCGATCACCAGCACATGGCCGAAGCTGCCCTTGTGCGCGGTGCGCGCACGCGGCGCCAGTGGCGGCACCGCGCTGCCGGCCAGGCGACGGGCAACAGAGGACTGCTGGGCAACCAGCTCAGGCTCGGCCTGCAGGTCGTCGAACACCAGCTCGCCGACCCAGTCCGGCGCATCACCGGTGAACAGGCCGATCTTCAGGCCGATGAAGGTCACGGTGAGATCGGCGCGCACCGCCTGCTCCGCCACGCAGCCGGTGTCGGCATGCAGCCCGGTGGGGATATCCACCGCCAGTACCGGCAGGCCGGCGCCGTTGATCGTCTCGACGGCCTGCGCGTAGTGGGGCCGCAGCTCGCCGGCAAAACCGGTACCGAGCAGCGCATCGACCAGCACGCCGCGCAACTCGGCACCCGAATGCCACGCTTCGATGGCCACGCCGGCCGCCTGCGCGGCACCGCGGGCTAGGGCGGCGTCGCCCTGCAGCCGCTCAGGTTCGCCGACCGCCAGCACGCGCACGTCCCAGCCGGCGCGCTGCGCCAGTTCGGCGATCAGGTAGCCGTCGCCGGCATTGTTACCGGCCCCGGCCAGCACGGTGACGGCACCTGCCTGCGGCCAGCGTTGGCGCAGGGCGCGCCAGGCGGCATGCGCGGCGCGCTGCATCAGCTCGAATCCGGGGGTGCCGGCGGCAATCAGCCGGGCGTCCAGCTCACGCACCTGGGCGGCGCTGTATAAAGGAAGAGGCCAGTCGTGATCGTTGCGCATGTTCGGCTATTCGGGCGAGGTCTGGCAGAATTATACCCATCTCCCCTGCCTCGCCGCCCGCCATGTCCGACTCCCCTCCCGATCTTGCGCAACTGGCGCAGTCCATCAAGGACTGGGGGCGCGAGCTGGGCTTCCAGCAGGTCGGCATCACCGACGTCGACCTCGGCGAGCACGAGGCGCACCTGCAGCGCTGGCTGGATGCCGGCTACCAAGGCGAGATGGACTACATGGCCGCGCACGGCAGCAAGCGCTCGCACCCGGATGAGCTGGTACCCGGCACCCTGCGCGTGGTGTCGCTGCGCATCGACTACCTGCCCGGCGACACCCGGATGGCCGAGCGCCTGGCGCAACCCGAGCAGGCCTATGTGTCGCGCTACGCGCTGGGCCGCGACTACCACAAGCTGGTGCGCAAGCGCCTGCAGCAGCTGGCCGAGCGCATCCAGGCGGTCATCGGCCCGTTTGGCCATCGCGCCTTCGTCGACAGTGCGCCGGTGCTGGAAAAGGCCATCGCCGAAAAGGCCGGCCTCGGCTGGATCGGCAAGAACACCCTGGTGCTCAACCGCAAGGCCGGCAGCTGGTTCTTCCTCGGCGAGCTGTTCGTCGACATCGCGCTGCCAATCGACGCGCCCCACGCCAGCGAGCATTGCGGGCGCTGCACGGCCTGCATGGACATCTGCCCGACCGCCGCCTTCGCCGGCCCCTATGTGCTGGACGCGCGGCGCTGCATCTCGTACCTCACCATCGAGCTCAAGGGATCGATCCCCGAGGAGCTGCGCGCGCCCATCGGCAACCGCGTGTTCGGCTGCGACGACTGTCAGATCGTCTGCCCATGGAACCGTTTCGCCCGCCCCACCGAACAGGCTGACTTCCAGCCGCGCCACGGCCTGGACAGCGGCGGCCTGGTCGAGCTGTTCCTGTGGACGGAAGCAGAGTTCCTCAGCCGTACCGAGGGCTCGCCATTGCGCCGCGCCGGCTACGAACGCTGGCTGCGCAACCTGGCCGTGGGGCTGGGCAATGCGCCCTCGACCATCCCGGTGCTGGAAGCGCTGCGCGCGCGGCGCGAGCACCCGTCGGAACTGGTGCGCGAGCACGTCGCCTGGGCGCTGGCGCGCCACCATGAAAAAGGCCCGCACTAGGCAGGCCCTGGGGCACTCACACTTTCAGGAAGTGCTGGCGGTAATGGCGCAGCTCGGCGATGGACTCGCGGATATCGTCCAGCGCCTGATGGGTACCCTGCTTCTGGAACGAG
Organism: Aquipseudomonas alcaligenes NBRC 14159; assembly: GCF_000467105.1. Taxonomy (GTDB): domain Bacteria; phylum Pseudomonadota; class Gammaproteobacteria; order Pseudomonadales; family Pseudomonadaceae; genus Aquipseudomonas; species Aquipseudomonas alcaligenes. The sequence goes on along the minus strand of NZ_BATI01000028.1, from coordinate 26,923 downwards.
TCCTTGACCTGCGGCGCCCACATGCCGGCGAGGATCTTCAGGGTCGAAACATCCAGATAGCGATAGTGGAAGTAGGCTTCCAGGTTCTGCATGTACTTGTAGAGGAAGCGTCGATCCTGGCCGATGCTGTTGCCGCAGATCGGCGACTTACCCTTCGGCACCCACTGCTCGAGGAAGGCGATGGTCTGCGCCTCGGCTTCGGCCGGGCCGATGGTGCTCTCGCGCACGCGCTGGGTCAGGCCGCTTTCACCGTGGGTACGGGTATTCCACTCGTCCATCCCGGCCAGCAGCGCATCGCTCTGGTGCACGGCGATCACCGGCCCCTCGGCGAGGATGTTGAGGTCGCTGTCGGTGACGATGGTGGCCATCTCGATGATGACGTCGCGCTCCGGATCCAACCCGGTCATTTCCAGGTCGATCCAGATCAGGTTGTTGGGGTTCTGCGGCATGGGCTCGGCTCCTTCTAGACAGGCGCCAGTTTAGCCGCTCAGAAGTGCCAGAGCAGTAGCCGTGAGTCGCGCCAGTCGTGCAGCGCGATGACTTCGCCAGCGGGAACCCCCGGCACCTCAAAGCTGTTGCTGACCAGCAGGCTGCCGGGGCGCATCTCGCGCCGGGCCTTGGCCCACAGCTCGGCCATCGGTGCCGGTGAAAGGAAGCAGTAGACCACGTCATAGTCGCCCAGCGGCTCGCGCCACAGGCTGCGGTAGTGCACCCGCACGTGGCGATACGGCAGGCAGCGCAACCAGGCCAGCAGGAACACCAGCGGCGCCGTTTCCACGCCGACCAGGCGCGCCTGCGGGTAGTCGCGGGCCAGCTGCACCAGCGCGCTGCCCAGGCCGCACCCCAGGTCGACGAAGCGAAAGTCGGGTGGCAGCGCGGCCAGGCGCTGGCTCAGCTGTCGGCGGGTGCGCGCCCCGCTGAGGTACAGCGGCACGCGCTCGCGAAAGCTGTTCCAGTTGATCAGCAGCAGCAGGCCGAAAGCGACCAGGAACCACCAGGCTGGCCACTCGCGACTCTGCAGCGCCAGCAGGCCGGGGACGAAAGCCAGGTTCAGCGCCAGCCACCAGCGGCGCAGCCCCAGCCACTGCCCCAGCGCCGCCGCCAGCGCGCCCTGAGCGAGCGCCGCCTGCCACAGGCTTGGGCGCCAGTCGACGAGACGCACGAACAGCAGCAACAGGCAGGCGATCACCGTCAGGGCCAGTAACTGGGCCAGCAGGGCGAGCAGGGCCGGGTATCGGGAGCGCAGAATGTCGAGCATGCCGCTGTTGTACCAGCAGGCCGACGCCAGGGCCAGTCGCCCCCCGTGCTAAACTCGCCGCCGTTTTCTTATTCAGCGGAACCCTCATGGCCAAACGCCAACTGACCCGCCGGCAGAGCTGGCGCATCGAGAAAGTCCAGGAGGAGCGTGCCGCCCGCGCGGCCAAGCGCGAATCGCGCCTGCTCGATGAACTGGAAGGCGGCGACCTGGGCGCGGAACAGACCGGCCTGGTGATCGCCCACTTCGGTGTGCAGGTCGAGGTCGAGGCACTGGAAGGCGAGCTGACCGGCCAGGTCCAGCGCTGCCACCTGCGCGCCAACCTGCCGCCCCTGGTCACCGGTGATCGCGTGGTCTGGCGCTCGGGCAACCAGGGCCACGGCGTGATCGTCGCGCAGCTGCCGCGCCACTCCGAGCTGTGCCGCCCGGACATGCGCGGCCTGCTCAAGCCGGTGGCCGCCAACGTCGACCTGATCGTCATCGTCTTCGCCCCGCTGCCGCACCCACATGCCAACCTGATCGACCGCTACCTGGTGGCCGCTGAGCATGCCGGCATCCGCCCGCTGCTGCTGCTGAACAAGGCCGACCTGCTCGACGAGGAAAACAGCGGGCACGTGGACAACCTGCTGACCACCTACCGCCAGCTCGGCTACGAGCTGCTGGAAGTCTCGGCCCATGGCGGCGGTGGCATGGAACAGCTGCAACAGCGCCTGGACGGTCACGTCAGCGTGTTCGTCGGCCAGTCCGGGGTGGGCAAGTCATCGCTGGTCAACAGCCTGCTGCCGGGCGTCGACACCCGCGTCGGCGACCTCTCGGAAGTCACCGGCAAGGGCACCCACACCACCACCACGGCACGTCTGTTCCACTTCCCGGGCGGCGGCGAGCTGATCGACTCGCCCGGCATCCGCGAGTTCGGCCTGGTGCATGTCAGCAGGGACGATGTCGAGGCTGGCTTTATCGAGTTCCGCGACCTGCTCGGCACCTGCCGCTTCCGCGACTGCAAGCACGACCGCGAACCGGGCTGCGCACTGCTCAAGGCCCTGGAGGACGGACGCATCCAGCCGCAGCGCATGGCCAGCTACCGGCACATCCTGGCCAGCCTGCCCGAACCCGAATATTGATGGTGCGCTGAAACGAAGAGGCCGCGATGATCGCGGCCTCTTTCATTCCTGCGGCTGGTCGAACTGCAGGGCGCCATCCTCGAAGATGTTCAGGCGCTGGCGCAGCTCGTCGGGCTGGGCCGGCTCGTCCGCCGCGGGAGGCGTCTGCCCGGGCGCCGTGGCCTCGGTAGGCACCGCGTCACCGCCGCTGTCCTGCTCACCCTCGATGGCGCGCTGAGCCTTCTTGGTCAGCACGATGATGTCGATACGACGGTTCACCGGATTGAACGGATCCTTGCGATCGAACAGCGCCGAGGAGGCATAACCCACCACGCGCGCGACGCTTTCATCCGGGTAGCCGCCAGCCACCAGGGCACGCCGCGCCGCGTTGGCACGGTTGGCCGACAACTCCCAGTTACCAAAATCGCCCGCGCCGGCGAACGGCTTGGCATCGGTGTGACCGCTGACGCTGATCTTGTTCGGTACCGCCTTGATGGTGTCGGCGAGGATCAGCAGGATGTCCTCGAAATAGGGCTGCAGGCGGGCACTGCCGAGGTCGAACATCGGGCGGTTCTCAGCATCCATGATCTGGATGCGCAGGCCGTCCTGGGTGATTTCGAAGAGGATCTGATCCTTGAACTTCTGCAGCTCGGGATTCTCCTCGACCTTGGTCTGCAGCTCCTGCAGCAGCATTTCCAGGCGCTCCCGCTCGACCTGCTCGGCCAGCGTCTCGGCCTGGCTGGCATCGATCTCGGCCTGGTCCTGCTGGGCGTCGACGGCGGCTTCCTGGGAATCCGGGGCATCCTTGAGTTCGGGGTTGAGCGTGCGATCCGGCGCAGGCGTGGGTGTGCCGCCCAGGTCGATGACGTAGGGGCTGGCGCTCTCGGTGAAGCCGATGGGGTCCTGGAAGTAGCCGGAAATCGCCTTCTTCTGCTCGGGCGTGGCCGAGGACATCAGCCACATCACCAGGAAGAAGGCCATCATCGCCGTGGCAAAGTCGGCGAAGGCGATCTTCCAGGCACCACCGTGGTGGCCGCCGGCAACCTTCTTGACCCGCTTGACCAGTATCGGCTGGTTGTTCTCCATCGCTCAGCAGCCCGCCTCAGTTGCCACGCATGGCCTGTTCGAGCTCGCTGAAGCTCGGCCGATGCGCCGGGAACAGCACCTTGCGCCCGAACTCGACGGCCAACGTCGGCGGCATGCCGGAAGCGGACGCCACCAGCGTGGCCTTGATCGCCTCGTACAGGTTGACCTCTTCCTTGGCATCGTGCTCCAGCGCCCCGGCCAGCGGGCCGAAGAAGCCATAGGACGCCAGAATACCGAGGAAGGTACCGACCAATGCCGTACCGACCTTCTCGCCGATCTGCGCGTTGTCCGCCGTCGCAAGGATAGACATGGTGATCACGATACCCAGCACCGCCGCCACGATACCCATCGCCGGCATGCCGTCGGCCACCTTGGCGACCGCGTGGGCCGGGTGCTCCAGTTCTTCCTTGAGGCTGGAAATCTCCATGTCGAAGAGGTTCTCCAGCTCGTGCGGCGCCATGTTGCCGCTGGACATGATGCGCAGGTAGTCACAGATGAAAGCGGTCATCTGCGCATCCTTGAGGATGCCGGGGTACTTGCTGAAGATCGGGCTAGCGTTGGGGTCCTCGACGTCGGCCTCGATGGCCATCATGCCTTCGCGGCGGCTCTTGTTGAGGATTTCGTAGAGCAGCTTCAGCACTTCCAGGTAGAAGGCGTGGGTGAAGCGGCTGCTGAACATCTTCAGCGACTTCTTGAACACCGTCATGAAGGCGCTGCCGGGGTTGGCCTGGAGGAAGGCACCGAGTGCCGCGCCGCCGATGATCATCACTTCGAACGGGTGGACCAGCGCCATGAGCTTGCCGCCGGAGAGGACAAAGCCACCAAAAACGCAGCCGAAGACTACCAGGATGCCTACGATCTTGATCATGAGAGTGAGCTTGAAGAGTCAGTCGATAAGGGTTCTGTAAAACAACCCTTCTAATTATCGGAAGTATTGCGCCAGACTATAGGCAGTAAAGGCGAAAAGCCAGTTTGGCTCAACCTGCATGCCCACTGAAAAGCACCTACCGCGCAGCATCGATGCCTGGCTGAAACAGCTGGACGACGTGCGTCTGCCCATCGCCAGCCACCACCATGAGGCGGTGCGCCGGGTCCTGCTGGACAGCCGCCGCTCCCTGCGCGAGATCGCCGAGCAGATGCAGGAGAGCCCGGCCATCGCGCTGGCCATGCTGCGTGAGGCCAATCGCAGCGCCAGCAGTTTCAGCGAGCCGGCAGAAAGCCTGGAGATGGCGCTCAACCGCCTGGGGCTGAAACGCGCGGAAACGCTGCTCGCACAGATGCCGGTGCAGGAACAACAGCAGATCCCCCTGCCCCTGCGCCAACTGCAACTGATCGGCCTACATGCCTCACAACAGGCCAGCGGCCTGTTCGCCGGGCGCCTGGCGCGGCTGTGGCAGGAGATCCACTGGGGCAGCCTGCTGTTCCTCGCCCCACTGTGGCCGCTGGTGGCACTGCATCCGCAGCTGTTCGAGGCCTGGGAGCGGCGCGTACTCGGCCGCGGCGAGCCGGCGGCCAGGGTCGAGCGCGAACTGCTCGGCGTTCCCCTGCTGTCACTGTGCCTGGCCCTGGCAACGCACTGGCGTATGCCGGAGTGGATCATCCAGGGCTACCGCCTGCTGGTGGAAGACCGTCGCCTGCTGGTCAAGGCCCTGCATATCGCCCGCGACAACGAACACCCGCTGCATCAGCAGCAGCTTCTCGACGCCGACCCGCACCTGCGGCGCTGGCTGACCCAGCCGGCCAACAGCATTCTGCTGGCCAGCGGCCTGGCGCTGTCCAGCCACCACAACTGGAGCTGCCAGCACCACCTGCGCTGGCAACGCCTGACCGGCCTGTACCTGCAGGTCGCGCTGCCGGAGTTGCAGCAACTGGTGCACCAGCAGGCCGCCCAGAGCGCCCGCCAGCACGCGCAAGCGGACCTCTGGCATCCGGCCGAGGCGCTGCTGTGGCCCTGGGACGCCTGCCGCCTGAAAGCCCTGCGGCCGCCACCCGCGCCGGCCAGCAACCCACAGCTGGAGCTGTGGAAGCAACATTGCGGCAGGCTGCTGGCCCAGCCCTCGCCTTTCGCCAATGTCCTGCAGCTGACCGACAGCGCCTGCCAGGCCCTGCAGGCCTGCGGCATGCAGCGGATCATGGTGCTGCTGGCCGACCGCAGCCACAGTCGCCTGCTGGCCCAGCAGGTGGCCGGCTTGCCTGGCGCCGCCGCGCAGTTGCGCCTCGATCCGGCGCAGAGTCAGGTGCTGCGCCGCCTGCTGGCCGAGCCCGGGCAGTTGCGCCTGAGCCCGGCCAACCTCGCCCAGGTGTCTGCCCTGCTGCCGGGTAGCCTGAAAGCCCTGTTCAATGGCGAGCACCTGCTGCTGCGCTCACTGGCCAGCAACGGCCGGGTGGTGATGCTGCTGGTGGTCGACCAGGGCGGCGGCGAGATCGGAGCCGTGCCGCTGCAGGCCTTTGCCAAGACGGTGCAGTGCATCGAGCGTGGCCTGGCCACCTTCGCCCGTCGCGGCGCCTGATGCCGGCAACGATTTCAGCCGGCCCGCGCGCAGGCTTTTCGCTACAATCCGCCCTCAACCGTCCATCCGGAGTCTTCGCATGTCCGCCTTCTCCGGCCTGCCGCTGGTAATCGAACCGGCCGACCTGGCCACCCGCCTACAGGCCCCCGAGCTGATCCTGGTCGACCTCAGCCCGGCCGCCCGCTACGCCCAAGGCCATCTTCCCGGCGCCCGCTGGGTCGACAGCAAGCGCACCCAGCGAGCCCAGGCGCCAGCACCCGGCCTGTTGCCGGAGAAGCCCCAGCTGGAAGCACTGTTCGGCGAACTGGGGCACCGCGAGGACGCCGTCTACGTGGTCTATGACGACGAAGGCGGTGGCTGGGCCGGGCGTTTCATCTGGCTGCTCGATGTGATCGGCCACGGCCGCTACCACTTCCTCAATGGCGGGCTGCAGGCCTGGATGGCCGAAGGGCGCGAATTGAGCCGGGAGACACCCGCAGCCGCTGACGGTAGCGTCAGCCTGAGCATTCACGACGAGCCTACGGCTAGCCGCAACTACCTGGAGGGCCGCCTGGGCGCCGCCGACCTGGCGATATGGGACGCCCGCTCCCCGGCCGAATTCAGCGGTGAGAAGCTGCTGGCCGCCCGCGGCGGGCACGTGCCGGGCGCGGTCAACTTCGAGTGGACCGCCGGCATGGACCCGCAGCGCGGACTGCGCATTCGTGAAGACATGGCCCAGGTTCTGGAGCGCCTCGGCATCACCAAGGACAAGGAAGTGATCACCCACTGCCAGACCCATCGCCGCTCCGGCTTCACCTACCTGGTGGCCAAGGCGCTGGGCTATCCGCGGGTCAGGGCCTACGCCGGCTCCTGGTCCGAATGGGGCAACCTGCCCGACACGCCGATCGAACACTGATATCAAGGAATACCGATGAAACAGCGCCTGTTTATTCTCAGCCAGTACCTGCTGCCGCATCACCTGCTGTCGCGCCTGATCGGCTGCGCCGCCGAGTGCCGCGCCGCCTGGTTCAAGGACCGCCTGATCGGCTGGTTCGCCAAGCAGTATCAGGTCGATATGAGCGAGGCTCAGGTCGAGGACCTGAGCGCCTACGAGCACTTCAACGCCTTCTTCACTCGCGCCCTGAAAGACGGCGCGCGCCCCCTGGACGAAACTCCCGGCGCCATTCTCTGCCCGGCCGACGGCGCGGTCAGCCAGCTCGGCCCGATTGAGCAGGGCCGCTGCTTCCAGGCCAAGGGCCACAGCTTCAGCGTGCTGGAGCTGCTCGGCGGTGACGCCGAACGCGCCAAGCCCTTCATGGGCGGCGACTTTGCCACCATCTACCTGTCGCCCAAGGACTATCACCGCGTGCATATGCCGCTGGCCGGCACCCTGAAGGAAATGGTCTACGTGCCGGGCCGGCTGTTCTCGGTCAACCAGACCACCGCAGAGAACGTCCCCGAGCTGTTCGCCCGCAACGAGCGCGTGGTCTGCCTGTTCGACACCGAGCGCGGGCCGATGGCCGTGGTGCTGGTCGGCGCCATGATCGTGGCCAGCGTGGAAACGGTCTGGGCCGGCCTGGTCACGCCGCCCAAGCGCGAGCTGAAGACCACCCGCTATGACGAGGCCGCGCGCGCCGCCATCGAGCTGAGCAAAGGCGGCGAGCTGGGCCGTTTCAAGCTGGGCTCTACCGCCATCGTCCTGTTCGGACCGCAGCAGGTACAGTGGGCCGAGAACCTCGCCGCCGGCAGCCCGGTACGCATGGGCCAGGCCCTCGCCACGCCGCGAACCTGAGCACGAGGAACATCCGGCCAGGTGCGCAGTCAGAACGCATACGACTCCGCATCTACCGGGCAGCGAGCTGCGACTGCGCCGTGATGCTGCTAGAGTTCCGAAAAAACCGGCGGAATGGACGCCGCCCAGCTGTCACGGACCTCTCCCGGAATGGATAAACAGAGCCCTCACCTGCTTCTGCGCGTGCCCACCCCCGATCGACAGGGGCTGTCTCTCTGCGACGCGAATCCCAGGGAGATGAAGCGCTGGCTCGCGGCCCTGCCCAAGGCCAACATCGGCGAAACGGCCCGCCAGCTCTACCAGTGCCTGACCGAGCTGAACCAGCTGATCACCCCTTGCGACAATCGCCTGCAGCTGCTCGAACTGCTGCGCCCGGAAGTGCATTTCGTGTGCAGCCACCTGGCGCGACACTTCCTCAACCAGTCCATCGTGCTCGACGAGCGCCCGCGCAAGGTCGCCAACCTCTGCCAGGCCCTGCAGAACCACCTGGCCATGGGCTACAAGCTGATCGTCACCGAAGAGCTGCCGCGCTTCGCCAAGGAACGGGCGCAATTGCTCGCCGTGGCCCTGCAGCGCGCCAGCCATTGCCTGTACGGCCCGCTGGTGCGCGCTACCCAGCTGTACTGCCCGGTGCCAGAGGGGCTTTGGCTGGAACTCCACCAGCTGCACCGCATCGCCCGCCAGCACGGCCTGCAGCGCGCCCAGGTGCGCGACAGCCTGGCCCACAACGGCACCAGCCAGAGCATCGAGCAGATCTATCTCGCCGCCCTGCTGCTGGGCTGCGCCCGCTGCAACCAGATGCGCCAGAGCGGTATCGCGCGCCTGGCCGAGGCGCTGGAAAGCTGGAGCCAGCTGGCTTCGCTGCAACGCGCCGACGCACCGACCAGCCTGTTCGCCATTGCCCCGCAACTGGATGGTCCTCCGCGCTACAAGTCGTTGTTCGGCGCCACCGAACTGAACAACCTGCTCGGCCTCGATCCGCACGCGCTGGTCGACGCAATCAAGGAGCACCTGCTGCTGCCTCCCGACAGCGCGGAAGCCTCGCGCCTGTCGGTTCCCGAAGGCATGCCCGGCGAACTGCTGCAGCACCTGGCCTCGGCCTGGGGCGACATCGCCGAACGCACCTTCCAGCGCAACCCCGGTCGCGGCAGCCTGACACTGTGCATCGGCATGTCGGCCCTGCATTTCAATCTCGCCGGGCAGCGCAGTTTCACCGACCTGCTCAAGCACGAGGCGGCTCCACGCAGCGCCCAGTTCAAGACCAGCAACGTCGGCAGCGGCGGCCCCGACGTCTGGGCCAGCGCCTTCGACGCCCAGCGCGAAAGCCATTGGGAGCTGGGGCTGCAGATGGAGGAGATCCAGTTCAAACCGGCCAAAGGCGCCAGTCAGGCGGCCGAGGAGGCTGGCGAGAGCTACCCCAGCTATGAACTGCCGATCATCAACCACAGTCCGGGAGGCTACTGCCTGAACTGGCCGCGCGAAGTTCCCAGCCAGCTGCAGGCCGGCGAGCTGCTGGGCGTCCAGGACACCCCCGGGCAGGGCTGGAGCGTCGCCGTGGTGCGCTGGATTCGCCAGGTCCGCGGCGGCGGCACGCAGATGGGCATCGAACTGATCGCGCCGCATGCCCAGCCCTGTGGCGTGCAGCTGGTGCGCAAGAGCGAGCAGAACAGCCAGTACCTGCGCGCCCTGCTGCTGCCGGAAATCCGCGTGATTTCCCGCCCGGCGACCCTGATCACGCCGCGCCTGCCGTTCCAGGAAAGCCACAAGGTGGTGATCAACCTGAGCGGTGACGAGACTCGTGCCATACTCAGTCGCAAGCAGACCAGCACCGCCAGCTTCAGCCAGTTCGAATACCGTGTCCTGGGTGAAGCTAACACGTCCAGCGGGACCTCCGTCACAGCCGCGAAAGACCCTGGCAAGAGTGGGGACGAAGACTTTGACTCACTCTGGAAGTCGCTGTAGATTGCCCGAACAGACCATCCGTCGCCTTTTTGCGCCCGTTCTTCGGCGCCTTCCAAGCAAAACCCCATGGCCATCGAAAAAAAAACCATACGGCTGCTGATCCTCGAGGATTCGCAGAACGAGGCCGAGCGTCTGGTCAGCCTGTTCCGTAATGCTGGCCGCGCCACGCGCGTTCACCGCATCACTTCCAGCGACAACCTGGCCGAGGCCCTGCAGCAAAGCTGGGACCTGCTGATCAGCGCCCCCTCCAGCGAGCACCTCGAGCCCAGCGAAGCGATCACCGCCATTCGCCGCCAGGCCAAGGACATCCCGGTCATCCAGCTGGTCGCCGGCAACGAATCCGACGCCATCACCGAAGCCCTGATGCTCGGCGCCCAGGATGCCCTGCCGCAAGGCGAGGACGAGCGCCTGATCCTGGTGGCCAACCGCGAACTGGCCAACCTCGAGGAACGCCGTGCCCACCGCGCCGCCGAAGTGGCGCTGCGCGAGGCGGAGAAGCGCTGCCAGCTGCTGCTCGACAGCTCGGTGGACGCCATCACCTACGTCCACGACGGCATGCACATCTATGCCAACCGCGCCTACCTCAAGCTGTTCGACTACGAGGACGGCGACGAGCTGGAAGGTATGCCGATGATCGACCTGATCGCCAGCGAGGATCAGGCCGCCTTCAAGGACTTCCTGAAGAACTACTCCAGCGCCGAAGGCAATGCCGAACTGGCGTGCGGCGGGATCCGCGCCGACGGCCAGCGCTTCCAGTCGCGCATGAGCTTCTCGCCGGCCACCTACGACGGCGAGCCGTGCATCCAGGTGGTGATCCGCGCGGAAACGGACAACGCCGAGCTGGAAGAAAAGCTGCGCGAAATCAGCAGCCAGGACCTGGTCACCGGCCTATTCAACCGCTCGCACTTCATCGAACTGATGGACGGCGCCGCCCAGCGCGCGATCAACGATGGTCAGGTTTCGAGCCTGGCCTACATCTGCATCGATCGCTACAGCGAGGCCATCGGCGAAGTCGGCCTGGCCGGCATCGATATCCTGCTCACCGACCTGGCCAACCTGCTGCGCGCCCACTTCGGCGAGACGGCGCAACTGGCGCGCTTCGGTGACGACGTGTTCACCGCCCTGCTCGCGGATGTCACGCCCCAGCAGTTGCAGGAACAACTCAAGCCGCTGCTGAAAAAGATCGAAGGCCACCTGTTCGATGTCGCCGGACGCACCGTGCAGACTACCCTGTCGGTGGGCATCGCCGGGCTCAGCGAGCAGACCAGCAAGGCCCAGGAAGTCATCGACCGCGCCCATCGCTGCGCTGATGAGCTGGAAGGCAACGCGATCAAGGTCTACAACCCGGCCGACGAACTGGCCGCCGCTGCCAACCGCGGCAATCTGGTAGCTATGGTCCAGCACGCGCTGGAAAACAACAGCTTCCGCCTGCTGTTCCAGCCGATCATCAGCTTGCGCGGCGACAGCGACGAGCACTACGAAGTGCTACTGCGCCTGCTCAATCAGCAAGGCGAGGAAGTACCGCCGGGCGACTTCCTCGGCGCAGCCAAGAACGCCGGACTGGCCGAGAAGATCGATCGCTGGGTGATCCTCAACTCGATCAAGCTGCTCGCCGAACACCGCAGCAAGGGCCACAACACTCGCCTGTTCGTGCACCTGTCGGCCAACAGCCTGCAGGACCAGACCCTGCTGCCGTGGCTCAGCGTTGCCCTCAAGGCCGCGCGCCTGCCATCCGACTCGCTGGTGTTCCAGATCGGCGAGACCGACGCCGTGACCTACCTCAAGCAGGCCAAGGCCCTGACCCAAGGCCTGGCGGAGCTGCACTGCAAGGTTGCCCTGAGCCAGTTCGGCTGCGCGCTGAACCCCTTCAACACGCTCAAGCACCTCAATGTGGACTTCGTGAAAGTCGACGGCTCCTTCTCCCAAGACCTGACCAATGCGGAGAACCAGGAGGCGCTGAAAACCCTGCTGGCCAGCCTGCACGCCCAGGCCAAGCTGACCATCGTGCCCTTCGTCGAGAGCGCCAGCGTGCTGGCCACCCTCTGGCAGGCCGGGGTCAACTACATCCAGGGCCACTACCTGCAGGGCCCCAGCCAGTCGATGGACTACGACTTCTCTGCCGGCGACGAGTGACAGTGCTGCACAAAAAAGCCCCGCGCATGCGGGGCTTTTTCATTGCGCCAGCAGTTAATCCTGGCCGTCGCGGTCGCGGAAGCCGAGCAGGTAGAGAATGCCGTCCAGGCCCAGGGTGGAAATCGCCTGCTTGGCCGACTGCTTGACCAGCGGCTTGGCGCGGAAAGCCACGCCGAGACCGGCCAGGCCGAGCATCGGCAGGTCGTTGGCACCATCGCCCACGGCGATGGTCTGCTCCAGGCGCAGCCCTTCCTTGGCCGCCAGCTCACGCAGCAGGTCGGCCTTGCGCTGGGCGTCGACGATCGGCTCGACGGCCACGCCGGTAACCTTGCCCTCGACGACCTGCAGCTCGTTGGCGAACACGTAGTCGATGCCCAGCTTGGCCTGCAGCTGCTTGGCGAAGTAGGTGAAGCCGCCGGACAGGATGGCGGTCTTGTAACCCAGGCGCTTGAGTTCGGCGAACAGCACCTCGGCGCCTTCGGTCAGGCGCAGCGAGGCGCCGATTTCCTCCAGCACATCCTCGGACAGCCCCTGCAGCAGCGCCAGGCGCTCCTTGAAGCTGGCGCGGAAGTCCAGCTCGCCACGCATGGCGCGCTCGGTAATCTCGGACACCTGGTCGCCGACACCGTGAGCCTTGGCCAGTTCGTCGATGACCTCGGCCTCGATCAGCGTGGAGTCCATGTCGAACACCGCCAGACGCCGATTGCGACGGAACACCGAGTCGCGCTGGAAGGCGATGTCGACGTTCAGCTCCTGCGCCACACTGAGGAACTCGGCGCGCAGCGCGGCGGCATCGGCCGGCTCGCCGCGCACGGAAAACTCGATGCAGCCCTTGCCCTGATCGGCCGGCATGTCCAGCGGCATGCGCCCAGACAGGCGGTCGATGTGATCGATATTGAGCCCGTACTTGGCGGTAATCGAGCTGACCCGCTGCAGCTGTTCGGCCGTGACCTTGCGCGTCAGCAGGGTGACGATGTAGCGCGGCTTGCCCTGACCACCGACCCACTGCTGGTAGTCATCTTCCGACACGGGGGTGAAACGCACCTGCTGGTCCAGCTTGTAGGCGGTGAACAGCACGTCCTTGAGCACCGACGAGGCCTGCTCGGTATCCGGGATCTCGACCAGAATGCCGAACGACAGGGTGTCGTGGATCACCGCCTGGCCGATATCGAGGATATTCACCCCGCCCTGTGCCAGCACGCCGGTGATGGCCGCGGTCAGACCGGGGCGATCTTCCCCGGTGATATTGATCAGGACGATTTCGCGCAAGGCGCACACTCCAGCTTGCAAAGAGGTCAGCGAAAAGGCGCACATTCTAACCCGGTTTGCCTGGCGCAGGGCACGGGCGGCGCTTTGCCCGCCTGGGGGTGGTGGTTATACTGCGCGGCAATTTCATTCGAGAAGAGCCGCGCTCTGTGAACCGGCCCGTTCAGGTCAAACCCGACAATTTCTTCCTGTTGCTGTTCAATGCCCTGCGCCAGCGCCGCGTGCCGCTCGCCCTGCGCATCGCCAGCCACAGCCTGCTGCTGGTCGCCCTGGCACTGGTGATCTACGCCTGGGTGATGGGCATGCAGTTCAAGCAGGCCATGCAGCAGCAGGCCGATGCCCTGGGCCAGAGCCTGACCGTGCAGACCGCCGCCTCGGCCACCGAACTGCTGGTGTCCAACGACATCCTCAGCCTCAACGTGCTGCTCAGCAACCTGGCGAAGAACCCGCTGGTGGCCCATGCCGCCATCTACAGCGTGGACAACCGCATCCTCGCCGAGGCCGGTTCGCGCCCGACCCAAAGCATTCTTGGCGAGACCGAAGGCCTCTACTCCACGCCCATCACCTTTCAGGAGGTGATCGCCGGGCAGCTGCGCATCAGCCTGGACATGCGGCAGTTCCAGCAGCCGATGACCATCAGCCTGCAGAGCATGGGCCTGCTCAGCCTGATCCTGCTGGCCCTGGCCCTGTCGCTCAGCCTGCGCCTGGGCCGCCACATCTCCACGCCGTTGCTGCAGCTGCGTGTATGGCTGCGTGACCCGGACGATCCCGCCCCCGGCGCCGGTCGCCAGGACGAGATCGGCGATCTCGCCCGTCAGCTGCAGGCGCGCCTGGTACCGGAAAAGCCGGAACCCGAGCCGCACGACTACACCGAGCTGGATGACGAAGAGCACTTCGGCGACGAACAGGCCGAGCGCGAACAGGACTTCGACATGCCGGACCTGCACGCCGACGTCGACTACGACGAAGAACTCGCTCCGCGCCCTGCGACCGTCGCCCAACATGACGAGGACGATCCCTTCGCCGACCTGCGCGACATGCAGCAGACCGCGGCCGCCGAGCCCGACTTCGAACCGGCACCCGCGCCGGCGGCCTATGCGCCGCCGCAGCCCGAACAGCGCACCAGCAGCGCAGTGCTGGCAATCCAGCTCGGCGCCCAGGAGCAGCTGCGCCACCTGCCGCGCGCGCGTCTGATGGAACTGTTGCAGCGCTACCGCGATTGCCTGGAGCGAGCCGCCGCTCTGTACCAGGGCAAGCTGTTCACCCTCAGCGACGGCAGCAGCCTGATGCTGTTCAGCAGCGAGCACAGCGGCGACGACTACCTGACTCACGCCCTGTGCTGCGGCGAACTGATGCGCGCCCTCGGCCATGCCCTGCAGATCGAGGTGGCCGACAGCGGTATTACCCTGCAACTGCAGCTAGGCCTGACCCGCAGCGACGAGGCGATCAGCCCGAGCCAGGCCGAACTGCTGCTGAGCGAGGCGGCCCAGGACGCCCTGGCCCTGGCCCAGCACAGCCGCAACCTGCTGCTGGTGCAGCGCAGCGTCGCCGACGACCCGCTGCTGCGCCAGCGCGCGCGCATCCGCGCTATCGCCAGCCCGGAAGGCGCCAGCTGTGTCGAGCGTCTGCTGGAGCCCTACCCCTCGCTGCTGGAGCGCCAGCTGGCGCGCATGCACGAACACTCGTGACCACACTGATCAGCCACCCGCTGCCGGTCCTGGCTCTCGGGTTGGCACTCGGGCCGCGCCTGATCCCGCCGCGCCTGCTGCTGGCCGGCCTGCTGTTCAGCCTGTTGCCCGATGCCGACGTGCTGGCCTTCAAGTTCGGCATCGCCTATGCCGACGCCTTCGGCCACCGCGGCTTCAGTCATTCGCTGCTGTTTGCCGGCCTGAGCGGAGTATTGGGCGCGCTGTGCTGCCGCCTGCTCAAGTGTGGCCCGTTCAAGGCCTTTGCCTGGATCGCCCTGGCGTGCGCCTCGCACAGCCTGCTGGACGCCGCCACCGACGGCGGCCTGGGCGTCGCCTGGTTGTGGCCCTGGAGCGAGCAGCGTTTCTTCCTGCCCTGGCGGCCGATCGAGGTCTCACCCTTCGTGCACAACTTCTTCAGCCAGCGCGGCCTCGACGTGCTGGCCTCGGAAGCGCGCTGGGTGTGGCTGCCCTGTCTGGGCCTGGCCCTGACCGGCATCACCCTGCGCGCGCTCTATGCCCGCTTGAGCAGCTCCTGCAGACCGGCGAGCAGGCGCGCCAGCGCGCCCTGATTGGCGCGCAGCACGCCCAGCCCGGCCTCGGCCCGGCGCCGCGCCTCGGCAGGGTCGGCGAACAGCAGACTAAGAGCCGCATGCAGCTGGCCGGCATCCACCACTTCCAGCAGGTCACCGGCCTCGCGCAGCTGGGCGGCGATTTCCAGGAAGTTGAACAGGTGCGGTCCCGCCAGCAACGGTTTGCCCAGCGCCGCCGGCTCCAGCAGGTTGTGCCCGCCATTGGCCACCAGGCTGCCACCGACCAGGGCCAGATCGGCCAGGGCGTAGAGGAACAGCAGCTCGCCCAGCGTATCCCCGACCAGCACCTGCACCGCCTCGTCGACCGTCTCGCCCGTGGAGCGGCGCACGCAGGCAAACCCTTCGCGCCGGCACAGCTCGAAGACCTGGGTGAAACGCTCCGGATGGCGAGGCACCAGGATCAGCAGCGCATCAGGCCGCTCGGCCAGCAGCTGGCGGTGGACCGCCAGCATCACCTCGTCCTCACCAGCATGGGTACTGGCGGCGATCCACACCGGCCGCTCCTGCGCGTCCCAGGCGGCACGCAACTCGGCGGCACGCTGCGGCAACTCGGCATCGATGCTGAGATCGAACTTGATCGAGCCGGTCACCTCGACGCACGTCTGTCGGGCGCCCAGCTGGCGGAAGCGTTCGGCCTCGACCTCGGTCTGTGCGGCGATCAGATCCAGCTCACCCAGCATCGGCGCGGTCAACTTGGCGAAGCGCGCATAACCGCGCGCCGAGCGCTCGGACAGGCGCGCGTTGGCCAGCGCCACGGGAATACCGCGTCGGTGGCAGGCATGAATGTGGTTGGGCCACAGCTCGGTTTCCATGATCACCGCCAGCTTCGGCTGCAGCCGATCAAGGAAGCGCGCGCAGGCCCAGGGCAGGTCGTAGGGCAGATAGCAGTGCTGAATGCGCGCACCAAACAGCGCCTGGATGCGCTCGGAGCCGGTCGGCGTCATGCAGGTGACGGTAATCGGCAACTCGGGATGACGCTCCAGCAGCTCGCGGATCAGTGGCGCCGCGGCGATGCTCTCGCCCAGCGACACCGCGTGGATCCAGATCCCGCCCTGGCGAAAGGCCGGCAGGCCGACCGCGAAGCGCTCGCCGATGCGCCGCCCGTAAGCCGGCGCGCGCCAGGCACGCCACAGCAGACGCAGGAAAATGATCGGCAGGGCCAGGTGCAGAATAAGGGTATAGAGGGTTCTATTCATGGGCGCGCAGCTTAGCAGGACGCTGCCGATCTACCTACGCCGCCCCCATGCGACAATGCGCACCCACCTTTACGGAGCACGCGCATGAGCGGTTATCTGTATCTGGCCATCGCCATCGTCGCCGAAGTGATCGCCACCACCGCCCTGAAGGCCGTGGACGGCTTTAGCAAGCCACTGCCGCTGACCCTGGTGGTCATCGGCTACGGCATCGCCTTCTGGATGCTCAGCCTGGTGATGAAGAGCATCCCGGTGGGCGTCACCTACGCCATCTGGTCGGGCCTGGGCATCGTGCTGATCAGCATTGCCAGCCTGCTGCTGTACGACCAGAAGCTCGACCTGGCGGCCCTGCTCGGCATCGGCCTGATCATCGCCGGGGTCCTGGTGATTCAACTGTTCTCCGGCAGCAGCGGGCACTGACCGGAGGGCAAGCGGGGTTATACTGCGCGCCTGATCCATTGCGAGCCCCGGCATGTCCCACTCCCTCAGCACCGATATCCTGATCGTCGGCGGCGGTATCGCCGGCCTCTGGCTCAATGCCCGCCTGCGTCGGCTCGGCTATGCCACCCTGCTGGTGGAAAACGCCAGCCTCGGCGGCGGGCAGAGCCTGAAGTCCCAGGGCATCATCCACGGCGGCGCCAAGTACGCCCTGCATGGCGCGCTGACCGGCGCCTCGGAGGCCATCGCCGACATGCCGCGGCGCTGGCGCGAGGCGATCGAGGGCAGTGGCGAGCTGGACCTGTCGGGCGTGCGCCTGTTGTCCGAGGCCCACTACCTGTGGTCGCCGGGCAGCCTGGCCGGCAACCTCACCAGCTTCTTCGCCAGCAAGGCGGTGCGCGGCCGGGTCGACCAGGTCAAGGGCGAACAATTGCCGCCGGCCCTGCAACACCCGAAGTTCAAGGGCAAGGTCTACCGCCTGGCGGAACTGGTACTCGATGTGCCCAGCCTGATCAGCCGCCTGACCACGCTGGCCGGTGACAGCCTGCTGGCCGGCCAGACGATCACGCCACTGCGCGAGGATGGCGAACTGGTCGGCCTGTGCGTCGACGGTCGCGATATTCGCGCCAGGCGCGTGGTGCTCAGCGCCGGCCGCGGCAACGCCGACCTGCTGGCCGATCTCGGCGTCGAGCAACCGCGCCAGCAGCTGCGACCGCTGCACATGGTGCTGGTCAAGGGCCGCGGCCTCAAACCGCTCTACGCCCACTGCCTGGGCGGCGGGCCCAAGCCGCGCATCACCGTAACCAGCCACCCGGCGGCCGACGGCCAGTGGGTCTGGTACCTCGGCGGCGACATCGCCGAGGCCGACGGCGTGGCGCGCAGCGAGGCGGCGCAGATTGCCGCGGCACAGAAGGAAGTACAGCAGCTGCTGCCCTGGATCGACCTCTCCGATGCACGCTGGGCCACCCTGCGCGTGGACCGCGCCGAGCCGGCGCAGTCCGGCCTGGTGCGCCCGGACAACGCCTTCCTGGCCGAGCAGGGCAGCCTGCTGGTCGGCTGGCCGACCAAGCTGGCGCTGTCGCCGGACTTCGCCGACCGGGTTATCGCCGCCCTCGAGCGCGATGGCATCCAGCCAGGCACGCACGCGCACCTGCCCGAGCTGCCACGCCCGCCACAGGCGCAGCCGGTGTGGGAGGAACTGCTGCCATGAGCCTGCACGACCTGCACCGCCCGCTGGGCAACACCGGCCTGATCGTCTCGCCGCTGGGCCTGGGCACCGTCAAGCTGGGCCGCGATCAGGGCGTGAAGTACCCCAACGGCTTCATCATCCCCGATGATGCCGCCGCCCGCGCCCTGCTCGACCAGGCCCGCGCACTCGGCATCAACCTGATCGACACGGCGCCGGCCTATGGCGTCAGCGAGCAGCGCCTGGGCCCGCTGCTGCGCGGCCAGCGCGAGGACTGGGTGATCGTCAGCAAGGTCGGCGAAGAGTTCGACAGCGGCCAGTCGCGCTTCGATTTCTCGCCGGCGCACACGCGCCTATCGGTCGAGCGCAGCCTGCAGCGCCTGGAAACCGACCGCATCGACCTGGTCCTGGTGCACTCGGACGGCAACGATGTCGCCATCCTGCGCGACAGCGGCGTCTACGAGACCCTGGCCGAGCTCAAACGCGAGGGCAAGCTCCGCGCCTTCGGCCTGTCCGGCAAGACCGTCGAGGGCGGTCTGCTGGCGCTGGAGCGCGGCGACTGCGCGATGGTCACCTACAACCTGGCCGAACGTGGCGAGCAGGCGGTGCTCGACCATGCCGCAACCCACGGCAAGGGCATTCTGATCAAGAAAGCCCTGGCCAGCGGACACGCGGTGCTGGCTGGCGAAGATCCGGTGCGCGCCAGCTTCGAGCTGGTATTCGGCCATCCCGGCGTCACCGCCGCCATCGTCGGCACCATCAACCCGCAACATCTGGCGGCAAACGCGGCCACCGCGGCGGCAGTGATCCGCGGCTAAACTGCAGGGCTCCGGGCGCCGGCTGAACGTCGCCGCACCCTGTCCATCTGATGCAGCCCCACCGCTGCCGACTGAGGAGCCGCTATGTCGAGACTGCTGGCCCGCAAGACCCCAGGCACCTTCAAGACCCTGCCGCTGTACGTGGAAGCCACGGCGGACGGGCTGAACTACCGTGGCCTAGGCCTGCCGCTGAACTTCGCGCAGATGCTCGAGCGACGCCGCCCGGTAGAGGCCGCCGACAGCCAGCGCTTTGCCCTGGAGCTGGCCAACCTGGGCGTATCGGTGCGTCTGACCATGGCCTGGCAGGGCCGCGACCACTGGCTGCTGGTGCGCCAGCAGCGCCCGGATCGCGGCGACACCGTGCTCAAGCTGATTTCCGGCTACGTACCGGCCCATGAACTGAACCTGCCCCTGCTCACTGCGATCCAGGAAGTCGCCGAAGAATGCCTGATCGAGAACGGCGGCAGCTGGCTGGGCGGGCGCTATGCCGACACCTGGCTGCCGACCCCCTATCCGCTGCGCTACCACGAGGACAGCCACTTCCGCCTCAGCCCGCTGTCCGGCGCGGCGCGGCCGGTGCAGTGCGGCAACCTGATGCTGATGGAGCGTCCGCGCGCCTATGTGCACCTGCCCACCGCCTCGCTGCAGCTGGTCTACGACCTGCGCCTGGAGCTGCCGAAGGACTGCCGCCAACCCAGCCTGTTCCATGTCGACGAACGCCTGGAAGACGGTGAACTGGTGGCGCGCCTGGAGCGCCGCCGCCCAGACATCTACCTGCTGCCACTGAACAACGGCCTGCCCACGGGCGAACTGTGCACCCTGCGCCGGGGCGAGCTTGTAGCAGCCAGCACCCGCGGCCTGTGGCTGTCGGAAGGCTTCGCCGCACAGGATGGCTGGCTGGTGCGTGACGAACGCATCCGCTGGCGCGACTGGCTGGCGCAGCTGAGCCGCGCCGAGAGAGAGCCGGGCCGCCTGGCCGGCTGAAGAACAGCGGCCGCCGGCAGGCGGCCGCCAGGCATCACTTGCTGCGGATCTTCTCGACGATGGCGGTGGTCGAGCTGTTCTCCACCAGGCCCAGCACGCGCACCTCGCCGCCATAGGCACGGACGATCTCGGCGCCGACCACCTGGTCGATGCCGTAGTCGCCACCCTTGACCAGCACGTCCGGCTTGACCTGGCGCAGCAGGTTCTCCGGGGTGTCTTCGGCGAAGCTCACCACCCAGTCCACCGCACCGAGGCCGGCGAGCACTGCCATGCGTCGGTCCACCGCGTTGATCGGTCGCCCCGGGCCCTTGAGGCGCGTCACCGAAGCGTCATCGTTGACCGCCAGCACCAGGCGATCGCCCTGGGCACGGGCCTGCTCCAGGTAGGTCACGTGGCCGGCGTGGAGGATGTCGAAGCAGCCGTTGGTGAAGACGATCTTCTCGCCATGGGCGCGGGCATCTTCCAGCGCCAGGAGCAACTGCTCGACGCTGACCACGCCACGCTCGGAACCCTCTTCGCGCTGCACCGCACGGCGCAGTTCGGGGGCGCTGATAGCAGCGGTGCCGAGCTTGCCGACCACGATGCCGGCCGCCAGGTTGGCCAGCGCCACGGCCTGTGGCAACTCCTCGCCGGCGGCGATAGAGGCGGCCAGGGTGGAGATCACCGTGTCGCCGGCGCCGGTCACGTCGAACACTTCACGGGCGCGGGCCGGCAGGTGCAGTGCCGGGTGGTCGGGGCGCAGCAGGGTCATGCCATGCTCGCCACGGGTCACCAGCAGCGCGCCCAGCTCCAGCTCGTTCATCAGCCGGGCGCCTTTGGCCACCAGTTCGGCCTCGTCCTGGCAATGCCCGACGATGGCCTCGAATTCACTGAGGTTGGGGGTGATCAGGCTGGCGCCACGGTAGATGGAGAAGTCCTTGCCCTTGGGGTCGGCCAGCACCGGAATGCCGCGGGCCCTGGCCAGCTGGATCAGCGCCTGATGGTTCTTCAGGGCGCCCTTGCCGTAGTCGGACAGCACCAGCACCTTGACCCCGGCGAGCAGGCCGTCGACGTCTTCGGCCAAGGCCTCGGCGTCGGTGTTGAACGGCTCCTCGAAGTCCATGCGCAGCAGTTGCTGATGGCGGCTCATCACGCGCAGCTTGACGATGGTCGGCTGCTCGTCGATGCGCTGGAAGTGCGCCTGCACCCCGGCCGCGTGCAGGCTGTCGGCCAGGCTGTGGGCCGCCTCGTCACGACCGGTCACACCGACCAGCAGGGCCGGCGCGCCGAGCGCGGCGATGTTCAGCGCGACGTTGGCGGCACCACCCGGGCGATCCTCGATCTGCTCGACCTTGACCACCGGCACCGGAGCCTCGGGCGAGATGCGCGAGGTGCCGCCATGCCAGTAACGGTCGAGCATGACATCGCCCACCACCAGAACGGGGGCTTGATCGTAACGGGGCATGGACAGCTTCATGGGTGCTCCAGGGCAGCAAAATCGGGGCGGATCATAGCATGGCGGGGGTCGCGGGCCTTACTCGCCCAGCGCACGCACCCAGAACAGTTCGTGGCGGCGCACGGCCTTGCGGAAGAACTCGTCCTCGCCACTGGCCGGCCAGCGGCGTCCGGCGAGCAGGTGCTGGAGCAGCCGGCGCAGACGCTTCTTGGTCGGCAGCGGCGCCTGCAGATCGTGCTGCATGGCCAGCGCCATGGCCTTGTCGAGCCGCGTTCCGGCAGGCAGCGACGGGCTCCACAGGCCATCGGCCGGCAGTGCCACCATGGCCGGCGGCAGGGCGATGCCGCAGTCCGCCGGGCCCATCGGCCAGCGGTCGTTGTCGTGCAGGTGGTTGGCGTAGAGCAGCAGGGTCTGCGGCTGCCAGGCGCTCTGCTGAACGGCCTCGAGCAGCGCACGGGTGGCGGCGACGTGATCGCTGTGCGGGTCCAGCTCGGGATGCGGAGTGACCAGCACCTCGGGGCGGAAATGTTCGAGCAGCGCGGCGAGGTCGGCGACCAGGTTGTGCCAGTTCGGCACGCCATCGGTATCGGCCGGCAACGCCACCCGGTTGAACCGGCGCGCAGCGCGCACGTCGCAGTCGCCCGACTCGCGCGAGGCGAACGGCTGGTCCGGCGCCTCGGCCATGGCGGGCAGCTGCAGGCAGTAGTAGCCGAGCTGCACGCAACGCTCCTGCGGCACGCCGCCCCAGAGCGGCACGGCCAGGCTGTCCCAGGTGCGCAGACGGCCCTTGAGGCGCGCCGCTTCGGGCAGGCTGAGGCCCAGGCGCTGGTAATGCTCGGCCTCGATCTCGCCCTGGGTCAGGGTGACGATGCTGGCCTCGGAGCAGCGGCTGTACAGGCCGAAGGCCGCCAGCTCGGCGTCATCGGCATGCGGCGCGATGACCATTAGCCGGCGCTCGGCATAATCGGGGTTGCTCAAAGCGAACAGGCGCCCGGCGCCGACCAGGCGGCAGAAACGCCCGCGGATGCGCAGGGTTCCGGCACGCAGAGCCTCGCCCTGCCCGGACAGGTTGAAGTAGCGCCGGCCGTCGACCCGACGCTCCATGTCCTGGCGGTCATCGCCCAGGTAGATGTGCGGATCGAGAAAGCGCCCCAGCCAGGTGGCCGAGACGTCCCACTCGAGAATCAGGGTATCGGCCGCGCCCGGATCCCCCTCGCAGCGCAGCTGACCATCGACCAGGCTGGTGGGCAGGCACGGCGTGCCCTTGGGAAAGTCGTAGCGGTAGTCGTCACTCGGCGAGTAGAACAGGTGGTCGGCGAACCAGGCCTCGTGGCCGATCCAGCCCAGCACCAGGAGCAAAGGCACCCACCACCAGGCGACGAAGATGCCCAGCGCGAGCAATACCAGCAGCGTCAGCAGCAGGGCGATGCGCTTGTTGCGTCGATGACGTTTGAGCAGTTGCTGCTTGCGAGCCTGCATAGTCACACCTGGTAGACGGGAATCCGGTTGCACCAGCGGTCCTTGTACTCGCGGTCCGCACGGCCGAAGGAATAGCGTAGCGGCTTGCCGATGGCGCGTGCCTCGGCCCAGGCATTCTGCGTATTGACGAAGCTGAGCACGCTGCCGGGGCTGAACTCGCGCTGCTGCGGGTCGACCCCGCCATTGATGTACTCCAGGCTGACCCAGCGCGGCGCCTCGACCCGGTACAGCACCTGGATGGCTACCGGCTCGTCGTTCAGGTAGATCAGCGAACCGGTCATGAACTCGCGCAGGCGCTCGAACACCTCGGCCAGATGCGCCGCGCCGGTGGCGGCGAAGCCCCAGCGGCGCTGGAACAGCTCGGCATAGATGCGCGCCTGCTCGGCAGCGTCCAGCTCCAGCATCGGCCGGATGGCACCACCCGCTTCTTCCAGCAGGCGCTGCTCGCGGCGCTGGTTGTAGCGAAACTTCTTGCTGTACTCCTCGGGCTCGCGGGCCAGGGCCAGGCCCTCGGGCTGCTCGCGCAGGGTACTGATCTGCTCGGCATTCAGCGGCGAGACATAGCGCATGCGATGCTGTACCGGCAGCCGTATGCCATGCGCCAGGGGCAGGATGATCTCGGCGTTGCCCAGATCGAACAGGCCGCGTTTGCCCTGTTTCTTCAGCACATCCTTGGACAGCGCGATATGCCGGCCCCAGGTCGGCATGGCGCCCTGCAACTGACCATCGGCCACCCAGCCCAGATAGCGCACCGGGATGCCGGCAAGATCGGCCAGGCGTGCCACCACCTCGGGGTGGGTGGCGACGCTGCCGCCGAAATTGGCCCAGGCATCGGCGTAGTCGGCCGCATCGATGGGGGTCCAGCCGCGTTCGCGCCAGAAGCGCAGGTGACTGAGCATCAGGCGTCCTGCTCCAGCACCTGCGGCTGCTCGTCGCCCTCTTCGAACTGCTTGGCATGCAGGCGTGCGTAGTAGCCGTTCTGCGCCAGCAGTTCGGCATGGTTGCCGCGCTCGACGATCTGCCCCTGGTCCATCACCAGGATCAGGTCGGCCTTCTCGATGGTGCTCAGGCGGTGGGCGATCACCAGGGTGGTGCGGCCCTTCATCACTTCGTCGAGAGCGGCCTGGATATGCCGCTCGGACTCGGTATCCAGCGCCGAGGTGGCCTCGTCGAGGATCAGCAGTGGCGCGTTCTTCAGCAGCGCGCGGGCAATGGCCAGGCGCTGGCGCTGGCCGCCCGAGAGCAGCACGCCGTTCTCGCCGACCAGGGTGTCGAAGCCCTGCGGCAGCTTGTCGATGAACTCGGCCGCGTAGGCTGCCTCGGCCGCCTGGCGCACCTGCTCGATCGGCGCGCCGGCGAGGTCGCCGTAGGCGATGTTGTTGGTCACGCTGTCGTTGAACAGGGTGACATGCTGGGTGACCAGGGCGATGTGCTGACGCAGGTTGCGCAGACTGTATTCCTCGACATCCAGACCATCGATCAGGATCTGTCCCTGCTCGTGGTGGTAGAAGCGTGGAATCAGGCTGGCCAGGGTCGACTTGCCGCTGCCCGAGCGGCCGACCAGCGCCACCATCTGCCCCGGCTCGGCGACGAAGGAGATGTCGTTGAGCACCGATTTCTCGGTGCCGGGATACTGGAAGCTCAGGTTGCGCACTTCCAGGCGGCCGCTGACGCGCTCGCGCTCCTGGGTGCCGTGATCGACCTCGGGCGCCTCGTCCAGCTGCTCGAAAATGCTCTCGGCACCGGCCACGCCCTTCTGGATGGTGGAGCTGACTTCGGAGAGCTGGCGAATCGGCTTGGGCAGCAGACCGGCCAGGGTGATGTAGGCCACCAGGTCACCCGTGGAGGCATCGCCGCGCAGCAGCAGGACCAGGAACATCAGCACGGCCATGGCGCTGTAGATCACCAGCTGCAGGCTGGGGGTATACACGGCGCTGGTCTTGACCATGCGCAGCTGCTTGTTCTTGTTGTCCTCGGCGGCCTCGAAGAAACGCTGGCGCTCGTAGTCCTCGCCACCGAAGCTGCGTACCACCCGGTAACCCTGAATAGTTTCCGAGGCGACATGGGTGACGTCGCCCATGGCCACCTGGATCTTCTTGCTCTGCTTGCGGAATTTCTTGCTGGCGCTGCTGACCATGACCCCGATGACCGGCAGGATTGCGAGCATCACCAGGGTCAGCTTCCAGTTCATCCACAGCAGGCTGGCGAACAGGAACAGCACCGTCATGCCTTCGCGCACCACGACCTTGATCGCATCGGTGGCGGCACCGGTGACCATGGTTACGTTGTAGGTGATGCGCGAGATCAGGTGCCCGGAGTTGTGGTTGTCGAAGTAGCGATTGGGCAGGGTCAGCAGGTTGTTGAACAGCGCGGTACGCAGATCCTGCACCAGCCCCATGGACACCTGCGCCAGGTAGTAGTTGCCGAGGAAAGAGCCGATGCCCTGCCACAACGCGATCACCACGATCAGCAACGGCACGGCCTGTAGCAACGGCAGGCTGGCCAGCCAGGGCGCATGCTCGAGCAGCCAGGGCACCTCGGAAAACAGGCCGGCATTGGGGTTGTTCAGGCCGTCGACGAAGAATTTCAGCATGTAACCGAGCATCGGCTGGGTCGAAGCGAAAATCAAGAAACCGAAGATGCTGATGGCGAACAGCCCCCAGTAGGGGACAACGTATTTCAGCAACCGCAGATAAACCTTCAGGCTGGATTGCTGGGTAGAATTGGCCATTCGGCGGGCCTCGTACGACTGGCTAGAGAGACAAGATGCGGATTGTAACAGCGAACGAATTACAAGATTGGTTGAGCCAGGGTGAACTGCTGGAAAAAGACAGCCATGGTCCCAAGGTGGTTCGCCTGCCCGACGGCAGCCTACTGAAGATCTTCCGCAGCCGGCGCAACCCGCTGCTGGCGCGCCTGCGCCCGGATGCCCGGCGCTTCGCCGAACGCGCCGAACGCCTGCAGGCCCTCGGCATCGCCACGCCGGATATCCGCGAATGCGCCTGGATCGACCGCCACGACGCCGTCAGCGCCTGCCTGTACGCGCCACTGGCCGGCCTCCCGCTGGACAAGCTGTTCCGCGACCAGCGGGACGAATTCGACCGGCGCCTGCCGCAACTGGCCGCCTACATCCTCAAGCTGCACCGCTTGGGCATCTACTTCCGCTCGCTGCACCTGGGCAACATCCTGCTGACCCCGGACGGCGACTTCGGCCTGATCGACTTCCTCGACCTGCGCTTCAAGGGCCGGCCGCTGGGACGCATGCTGGTGCGCCGCAACTTCCGCCACCTACAGCGCTATCTGGAGCGGCGCAAGGTGCAGGGCTTCCCCTGGAGCGAGCTGATTAGCCACTACGAGGCGGCGAGCAGCGCGTCCAGCTGATCCAGATCCAACTTTGGTACCACATGAGCTGGTAAACGGCTTTTTGCCGACAGATTGAAGACTCGGAAATCGGGATTGATCACCCGCCCAGCCATTAGCTGGAAGCAGGGCAGGATATAGTCCTCGTAGTCACCATCAAGGCGACTCTTTACCGCCTCACTACCCTGCTCATAGAAACGGCCAAGACTTGAGTCCAAGTCCACACCAACCAGAAAGACCTGATTGAACCCCAAGTGATAAGCCAGCTGGATGCCTGCGTAGGGAATAGTTCGGCTGCTGAAATAACCTTTTTCAAGATTGCGACTAAAGCCTATGCGATTGGGCTTTTGGCGAAACCAGGAAAAATCACACTCTAAGTCAGCATCCCGGCGAGCCATGCGAGCGAACTGACGATCACTCATTGCCTTCCCATCTACAGGAGGGCGATTAACCCGCTCGAAACGATATACAGAGCGCCCACCCAGAGCGCCGGGTACCTGCGCCAGAAGACTCTCGATCACCCGCGGGCTCAGCGCCAGATTCTGCGCCAAGCTGACGGCCTGCAGTAGAAGTTTTGGGCGATTACGCACGAAGCTGCTGTCGTCACACAGATAAAAGTACGGAGCAATGCCCTGCTCTGCCAGGCAACATATCGAGCCATTAAGGAAA
>NZ_BATI01000029.1 GCF_000467105.1 Aquipseudomonas alcaligenes NBRC 14159 | reverse complement strand
GCCCCCTCTCCCGGAGGGAGAGGGGAGCTGTGCACGAAAGCCACACGCGGGTGTGGCTTTGCCCGGGGCAGATGCGGTCCAATGCAGGACGGCCGCTCGGCCTCAGACAGGTACAAGGACGATGACCCCGAATTCGCAATTCGCCCTGCTCGGCACCCGGCGCTTCCTGCCGTTCTTCATCACCCAACTGCTCGGCGCGTTCAACGACAATCTGTTCAAGCAGTCGCTGATTCTCGCCATCCTGTTCAAGCTCAGTTTCGAGGTGGACAAGGAGGCCTGGATCAACTTCGCCGACCGCGATCTGCTGGTCAATCTGTGCGCGATGCTGTTCATCCTGCCGTTCTTCCTGTTCTCCGCGCTCGGCGGCCAGTTCGGCGAGAAATTCGCCAAGGACGCGCTGATCCGCCTGATCAAGCTGGCCGAGATCGTGATCATGGCGGTCGGTGCCACCGGCTTCCTGCTGGAGAGCCTGCCGCTGATGCTGCTGGCGCTGTTCGCCATGGGCACCCACTCGGCGCTGTTCGGCCCTGTGAAGTACTCGATACTACCGGCGGCGCTGCGCGAGCAGGAGCTGGTGGGCGGCAATGCCCTGGTGGAGATGGGCACCTTCCTCGCCATCCTCGCCGGCACCATAGGTGCGGGGCTGCTGATGTCCGGCGAGGGCTACCGCCTGGCGGTGGGCATCGCCATAGTCGCCACCGCCGTGGCCGGCTATGTCGCCAGCCGCGGCATCCCGCGTTTCGCCGCGGCGCTGCCGCAGCTGCAGCTGGACTGGAACATCTTCCGCCAGTCCTGGCGGATCATGCACCTGGGCCTCGGCCAGCGCCCGGCGGTGTCGCGCTCGCTGATCGGCAGCTCCTGGTTCTGGTTCCTCGGGGCGATCTACCTGACGCAGATCCCGAATTTCGCCAAGGACCTGCTGCACGGCGACGAGAGCGTGGTGACGCTGATCCTCACCGTGTTCTCGGTGGGTATTGCCCTGGGCTCGATGCTTTGCGAGCGCATGAGCGGGCACAAGGTGGAGATCGGCCTGGTGCCGTTCGGCTCCTTCGGTTTGTCGCTGTTCGGCATCCTGCTGTGGGCCACTTCCAGCAGCTTCCCGCAGGCGAGCGCGGCGCACGACTGGCTTGGCCTGCTGCAGATGGGCGAGGCCTGGTCGGTGCTGGCCTCGATCCTCGGCCTGGGCATCTTCGGCGGTTTCTACATCGTGCCGCTGTACGCGCTGATCCAGTCGCGTACCGAGGAGCATGAGCGGGCGCGGGTGATTGCCGCCAACAACATCCTCAACGCGCTGTTCATGGTGGCTGCGGCCGTGGTGTCGATCCTCTTCCTTAGCGTGGCCAAGCTGAGCATCCCGCAGCTGTTCCTGGCCATCTCGCTGATGAACCTGGCGGTCAACGCCTACATCTTCAAGATCGTGCCCGAATTCACCATGCGCTTCCTCATCTGGATGCTCAGCCACTCGATGTACCGGGTGCGCCACCAGGACCTGGACGTGATCCCGGAGGAGGGCGCGGCGGTGCTGGTGTGCAACCACGTGTCCTTCGTCGATGCGCTGCTGATCGGCGGCGCGGTGCGGCGGCCGGTGCGCTTCGTCATGTACTACAAGATCTACAACCTGCCGGTGCTCAACTTCGTGTTCCGCACCGCCGGTACCGTGCCGATCGCCGGGCGCAACGAGGACCCGGAGGTGTTCGAGCGGGCCTTCGCGCGGATCGCCGAGTACCTGGCGGCGGGCGAGCTGGTGTGCATCTTCCCCGAGGGCAAGCTGACCACCACGGGCGAGATCGACGAGTTCAAGGCCGGGGTCGAGCGCATCCTCGCCGCCAATCCGGTGCCGGTGATTCCGCTGGCGCTGCAGGGGCTGTGGGGCAGCTTCTTCAGTCGGGCGCCGCACAAGGGCCTGTTCAGGCGCTTCTGGTCGCGGGTCAACATCGTCGCCGGTACGCCGCTGCCGGCGGACACCGGTCGGCTGGTCATGCAGGAGCAGGTCTCTCGGTTGCGCGGCGATCAGCGCTGACCCGAGCGAATGAAAAAGCCCGCCGATTGGCGGGCTTTTTTGTTGGGGTCTATCAGTGGCTGAGCTTGAGGCCGATCAGGCCGACGACGATCAGCGCCACGCTGCCCAGGCGCAGCAGCGCCATCGACTCGCCAAACAGGAAAATGCCGGCGATGACCGTGCCGACCGCGCCGACGCCGGTCCAGATCGCATAGGCGGTGCCCAGCGGCAGTTCCTTCATGGCCAGGCCGAGCAGGCCGATGCTGACGATCATCGCCGCGACGGTGAGCAGGGTAGGCAGGGGGCGGGTGAAGCCGTCGGTGTACTTGAGGCCGACAGCCCAGCAGACCTCGAACAGGCCGGCGAGAAACAGAATGATCCAGGACATGGGATGGCTCCTAACAACTGATGGGCGGGCCGTCCCGGATGGTCACTCGGATGGAGCGGCGAGGTCGTCCTCGCGTTGTTCGCTATTTTGCACAGTGAACTGCACAGGGCAAGTCCGTGGGGACGAACGAGCCCTGGCAAAGGTTACCGGAGTTGTCCGGCTGGTCAGATACCTTCCGGCACCTCTTCGCCGCCAAAGGCCTCGAACAGGGCCGGCAGGAAGTCGGTGAAGGTCAGCATCATCAGGGTGAAGCTGGCGTCCAGCTGGCCGAGCGCCTCGTCACCGCCATCCTGGGCGGCCTGGTCCTGCAGCAGATCCTCGAAGCGCAGGCGCTTGACGGTCATCTTGTCGTCCAGTACGAAGGACAGCTTGTCCTGCCAGGCCAGGGACAGCTGGGTGACCAGCTTGCCGGAGGACAGGTGCAGCTGGATTTCCTCGCTGGTCAGGTCTTGGCGCTTGCAGCGCACCACGCCGCCGTCCTCGCTGGTATCGCGCAGCTCGCACTCGTCGAGGACGAAGAAGTCCGGCGCGGCGGTCTGGGCCTTGACCCAGTCGGTGAGGGTGGCGGTCGGCGCCATCTTCACGGTCAGCGGGCGTACCGGCAGCGAGCCGATGGCTTCGCGCAGGGTGGACAGCAGGTCTTCGGCCTTCTTGGCACTGGCGCTGTCGACCAGGATCAGGCCGAGCTTGGGCGCGATGGCGGCGAAGGTGCTGGAGCGGCGGATGAAGGCGCGCGGCAGGAAGCTCATGACGATCTCGTCCTTGAGCTGGTCGCGTTCCTTCTTGTAGACCTTGCGCATCTGCTGCGCTTCGATCTCGTCGACCTTGTCCTTCAGGGCGTCGCGCACCACGCTGCCCGGCAGGATGCGTTCTTCCTTGCGCGCGGCGATCAGCAGGAAGTCACCGCTGACATGCACCAGCGGCGCATCGCCACCCTTGCCGAACGGGGCCATGAAGCCGTAGGTGGTCAGCTCCTGGCTGGCGCAGGGGCGCGCGGCCTTGGCGGCCAGCGCCGCTTCCAGGGTTTCGGCGTCGAAGGGCACGTCCTGGGTCAGGCGATAAACAAGCAGGTTGCGGAACCACATGAGGGAGACACTCCTTGAACACGAAGCGCGCATTATTCTCTGCCGGCCTCGATTGGCCAACCCGAAGCTAAGCCTTTGGAACTGCTCGAAAATTTTTTTCAAAAAAGGCTTGCCAAGGTAAAAGCTCATCCCTAGAATGCGCACCACTTCGAGAGCGAAGGGTGATTAGCTCAGCCGGGAGAGCATCTGCCTTACAAGCAGAGGGTCGGCGGTTCGATCCCGTCATCACCCACCATCTCGCTCACGGGGTTACGCGCAGCGGTAGTTCAGTCGGTTAGAATACCGGCCTGTCACGCCGGGGGTCGCGGGTTCGAGTCCCGTCCGCTGCGCCATATATAAAGCCTTGGTTAGACTGAAGACCAGGCTTGAAGAAAACGACCGAATGGTCGTTTTTTTTTGCCCGCCTTTTATGGATCTCGGCTGCCGCATCGCAATGATGTCCGGCGCGCTGAACTTATCTGCCTTTCACAGTTCCTACAGTGCCGTAGCCAGTGCTCGCCGCAGGCTGCTAAGCTCGCGCTCTCTTTCTGCCCCTCGTGGCGCTAACAAGGAACAAGCATGAAACAACATCGTCTTGCTGCGGCGGTTGCCCTGGTCGGCCTGGTTCTGGCCGGTTGCGATGCTCAGACCAGCGAAGTGGAACTCAAGACCCCGGCGCAGAAGGCCTCCTATGGTATCGGCCTGAACATGGGCAAGAGCCTGTCGCAGGAAGGCCTGGATGATCTGGATTCCAAGGCCGTGGCCATGGGCATCGAAGACGCCATCGGCAAGAAAGAGCAGAAACTGAAGGACGAGGAGCTGGCCGAGGCCTTCGCCTTCCTGCAGAAGCGTTCCGAGGAGCGCATGGCCAAGCTCAACGAGGAGTCGGCCCAGGCCGGTAAGAAGTTCCTCGAGGAGAACGGCAAGAAGGACGGCGTGAAGACCACCGAGTCCGGTCTGCAGTATGAAGTGGTGAAGAAGACCGAAGGCGCCCAGCCCAAGGCCACCGACGTGGTGACCGTGCACTACGAGGGCAAGCTGATCGACGGTACCGTATTCGACAGCTCGATCCAGCGCGGCAGCCCGATCGATCTGCCGGTCAGCGGCGTGATTCCGGGTTGGGTTGAAGGTCTGCAGCTGATGCACGTCGGCGAGAAGTACAAGCTGTACATCCCCAGCGAGCTGGCCTACGGCGCCCAGAGCCCGAGCCCGGCGATTCCGGCCAACTCGGTGCTGGTGTTCGATCTGGAACTGCTGGCCATCAAGGACCAGAAAGAAGAAGCCGCTGCTCAGTAAGACGCCGCGCAATCGATGCAAACGCCCCGCTCGCCGGGGCGTTTTCATTTGTGCGACTTGTCGGTCTGAATGAAGGGGGATCGGCGGCTGGTGTTACGCTTATGCACATTGGGCCGGTTACCTGCCCCGGGTTGACCGTTACCGCGTTTCCTGAGCAATGCTCGTATCATAACTGCATGATTTATAAGCATTTTTGCTCGTGAACAAAAAATGCCCGATCTGTCTCGGGGCCCTGTGGGACGGGCGTTTGAAGCGTTATCAAGAGAACTGTTCACAAGGTTATCCACAGCTTTGGTGGATAACCCTGGCAGCCCAGTCGTGGTGAGGGATAGAGGAGTACGGGCATGAATTCGTCCTGGGGTGGTGCGCGTTACCTGACGATGGCAAGGCGTTTGCTCGAGAGTGGTCGACTGCCCGGTTTGCTGCGCGCAGTGGCGGAGAAGGGCGAGCGCAATGCCCGTTTCGCCCGGGTACGCGATGACCTGAACCTGCTGCTGGGGTTGTGTGCCGCCTGGTGGCGTGGCGAGTACCGCGCCGTGGGGCGCCAGGCGCTGCTCTCGGTGGTGGCGGCGCTGCTGTACTTCCTGGCGCCGCTGGACATGGTCCCGGACTGGCTGCCGGGTGCGGGCTTGCTTGACGATCTCGCCGTGCTGGCCTGGGTGATGCGCACCTGGGCTGCGGAACTGGATGCCTATCGGGCCTGGCGCGAGGCGCGGCCGGCGGAGCAGCTGAAGCAGGCGGAGGCGCTGCCGCGCAGCGACGAGGAGGTGCGCTGATGCCGGGCCACTCTTGTCTGGCGAGTCAGTATGGGTCACCCTCTGCCCATGGGCGGATGAGCGCCAGCAAGGGAAGTGCCGAGTGTTTCGGCATTGTTTTCCACGGAGAGCTGTAATGAGTGTGCAAGTGATCAGGCGCGATGGGCAGCCCGAATACGCCGTGCTGCCCTGGGCCGAGTACCAGGCCCTGTTGAGCGCCGCCGGCCAGGTGCAGGCCGCCGCCGCACCGGCCCCTGCGAGCGTTTCGCCGTTAGACCAGCTGGTCAGCCTGCGTGAGGCCAAGGGGCTGTCCCAGGCCGATCTGGCCCGCGCGGTGGGCATCAGCCCGCACTATCTGGGCCTGTTCGAATCCGGCGAGCGCGTACCGGAAGGCGCCATCCTGCGCTCGCTGGGGCGCGTGCTGGGAGTGAGTGACTGGGAGCAGTCCTCTTGAGCGTGCGTATCCACCGGCAACACTGGCAGGCGCTGCTGGGCGAGCTGGAGGATGCCCGGCGCCAGCGTCACCTGCTGACCTACCGTGCCCTGGTCGAGCGCCTGCAGCTGCCGACGCCGGCCATGCAGACCCTGACTGCCGCCCTGGAACACCTGGCGGCCCTCGATGCGCGTGCCGAGCGCCCACTGCGCAGCGCTCTGGTGATCAGCCAGGGCGCCAGCCGCCTGCCGCGTACTGGCTTCTTCGAGTGTGTGACGCGGCTCGGGCGCTTCTCCGGTCCGTCCGACGGTATCGCGGCGGCTTCCTGGCATGCCGCCGAGGTGGCGCGGGTGTTCGAGTTCAGTTACCCCGAGGAGGCCTGATGCTCTGGCCTGTGCGAGCGCGACTGGGCTACTGGCTGGCACGCCGCCTGTTCCACTGGCGCTGGTTGTTACAACAGCCGCGCGCCTGGGCCTGGATGCAGGGGCAGTACGCGCGCATGGCCGCGCTGGGGCATGTGCCGGCGCAGAGTTTCTACGGTCATATCCTGCTGTTCCGCGGCCATGGCTTCGGGGCGCGCGAAGAGGGTCTGCGGCTGTTGCGCCTGGCTGCCCAGGGCGGTGACGGCAAGGCCGCCTACCAGGTGGGCGTGCAGGTGCTGGCAGGCGACAGTCGTCAGGCTGCGGATGCCGCCGAGGCGGCGCGCTGGTGGGCGGTGGCAGCCGATGCCGGCCACCCGCTGGCTGCCCAGCGCTTGAGCCAGCTGTATCGCGAGGGTGGCCCGGGCCTGGTTGCCGATGCCGGGCAGGCCGAGCGTTTTGCCCATCGTGCCGAACAGCTGGGGCTCAGGCCGAAAGGCTGAGCGTATCCAGAATGTGCAGGCTGTAGCCGGGCACGGCCTTGGCCTGGCGTTTGGCCTCCGAGGCCAGGCCGGCCAGTTGCGCGGCGTCCAGCTGGGCGCAGCTCTGCGGGTGCAGCTGCACGACACCGATCGACAGTGACAGCAGGGCAAACTCCTCGCGCTTGCCCTGGCGGTTGTGGCTGACGAAGCAGCCGGCCTGCAGGTGTTCCTCGCGGTAGAAGCGCCGGCACTGGGCCTGGAAGTCTTCCTGCAGCTGGTTGAGCCGCTCGCGCCAGGTATCGGGGCCCAGCACCAGGAGAAAGTCGTCGCCACCGATATGGCCGACGAAGTCGCGGCTGGGATCGACCCGCTCGTTCAGGCATTGCGCCAGGCACAGCAGCACCTCGTCGCCGCGGGCATAGCCGTACAGGTCGTTGAACGGCTTGAAGCTGTCGATATCCACGTAGCACACCACCGACTCGCGGCCCTGTTGCAGCAGGCGGGCGAGGCATTGCTGGATCGGTACGTTGCCCGGCAGCAGGGTCAGCGGGTTGGCGTGTCGGGCCTGCTGGATCTTCAGCTCGGTGATCAGCTTGAGCACGTCGATCACCCGGCCCAGCCCGCAGTAGCGGCCCTGGCGAGTGATGATGAAGTCTTCCTCCATGCGTTGCTGCGCGCGGCTGGTGAGCAGGCGGCTGACCTGCTGCAGCGAATGGCCGATGTCCACGGCGAGAAAGTCGCTGCTCATCAGCCGGCTGATCGGCTTGCGCGCGAACAGGTCGGTGGCGAAGGGCTTGAGCAGAGCGTCGGACAGCGAATGGCGATGGACGATGCCGACCGGCTGCTGCCTGTCATCCAGCACCGCCAGGGAGTTGAGGTTGGCCTGGGCGCGAAAGGCTTCCAGCACCATGGCGATGGGGGTGTCCTGGGGTACTGCCTGTTGTTCGTTGAGCAGCGCGCAGAGGTCACCGCTGTCCTCGCCGAGTGCCGGAGCCAGGTTGTCCAGGCGCGGCAGCAGCTTCTGCGCGTCACGCGGTGGCTGCTCCTGAGGGCGACACAGCAGGTAACCCTGGACCAGGTCGACACCCATCTCGATCAGGGTCGCCAGTTCTTCCGCCAGCTCGATACCCTCGGCGATCACCTGGGCGCGCGAGGCCCTGGCCATCTTCAGGATCGAACCGACGAACTCGCGCTTCACCGCGTCCTGGTGGATGCCGTCGATGAAGTGGCGGTCGATCTTCACGTAGTCCGGGCGCAGTTCGGACCACAGACGTAGGCTGGAGTAGCCGGCGCCGAGGTCATCCAGGGCGATGGAGAAGCCCATGGCGCGGTAGTGGTGCAGGGCTGTGTCGAGCAGGCCGAAGTCTTCGATCGGGGCCTGTTCGGTGAGTTCGATCACCACCTGATCCGGGGGGATGCCGACGTCCTGCAACAGCTTGAGCGTGCGCCCGGGCTGGTGGCTGGATTCGAGCAGCGACTCCGGCGAGACGTTGAGAAACAGCTTGCCGCTCAGTTGCTGGCCGCGGAAGTGGCGGCAGGCGCTCTTGCGTGCCAGCAGCTCCAGTTCGCTCAGGCGGCCGACATTGCGTGCCACGCTGAACAGCGCCAGCGGCGCGTGCAGCGGGCTGTTGGAGGGGCCACGGGTCAGCGCTTCGTAGCCGAGGATGCGCCGCTCGGAGAGGCTGACGATGGGCTGGAACAGGCTATGCAAGTCGCCGTGAGCGAGGATGGATTCCAGCGCGCTCAACTGCTCGGTGACGGTCATGGGCGTCTCGTTCTGCGGAATGAAAAAGGGCCGGTATCGCTACCGGCCCCTCTGTTTCACGACAGTTCGATGACTGTTTGATTACGTCAGTGCTTGGCGACGGTCGCTTCCAGGCCCAGGTAGTCGAGCAGGATGTGCCCGCTCTCGGTCAGGTAGGCGTCGTCTTCCGGCTTGGTTTTCTCCGGTTCCGCCGGCGCGGCATCCTCGTCCTCTGCCTTGATTTCCTTGAGCAGCTCCTCGCCCTTGGCCTGGCGCTTGGCGTTCTCAAGGCTCAGTTGACGCTTCTCGATATCCGCATGCTGGGCGCGGCGCTTGTCCTCGTTGAGGCTGACGCTGGTCTCGGCCATCAGCTCCTGGGCCAGCGCCAGGCGCTCGCGGGTGAAGACGAAATCCGGGTTGCCGGAGGTGCGCGATTGGTGGCGGGCCTTGAGTTCGGCCAGGAAAGGCTTGTAGGGATTGCTGTCCGGGCGTACGGCCGGCTTGATGCTGTCCCAGGGCATGGCCTCGGGCAGGGCGCTCTCACCGATTTCCTTGGTGTCGACGATGTCCGGGTAGGCAATGTCTGGCAGCACGCCCTGGTGCTGGGTGCTCTGTCCGGAGACGCGATAGAACTTGGCCAGGGTCAGCTTCAGCTCGCCATGGTTGAGCGGCTGGATGGTCTGCACCGTGCCCTTGCCGAAGGTCTGGCCACCGAGGATCAGCGCGCGGTGGTAGTCCTGCATGGCGCCGGCGAAGATCTCCGAGGCGGACGCCGAGAGACGGTCTACCAGCACGGCCAGCGGGCCGTCGTAGAACACGCCGGGCTCTTCGTCGGCCAGTACGTCGACGCGGCCGTCGCTGTTGCGCACCAGCACGGTCGGGCCCTGGTCGATGAACAGGCCGGTCAGCTCGGTGGCTTCCTGCAGGGAGCCGCCGCCGTTGTCGCGCAGGTCGATGACCACGCCGTCGACTTTCTCCTGCTTCAGCTCACCCAGCAGGCGTTTCACGTCGCGGGTGGTGCTCTTGTAGTTGGGGTCCTGGGCGCGGTAGGCCTTGAAGTCCAGATAGAAGGCCGGGACCTTGATCACGCCGAGCTTGTAGTCGCGTCCCTCGTGCTGCAGCTTGAGCACCGATTTCTGCGCCGCCTGCTCCTCCAGCTTGACCGCCTCGCGGATGATGCTGACCACCTTGCTGGTCTGGTCGCTCGGCGCATTGCTGGCCGGGATCACTTCCAGGCGCACCTTGGAGCCCTTGGGCCCGCGGATCAGCTTGACCACTTCGTCCAGGCGCCAGCCGATCACGTCGACCATTTCCTTGTCGCCCTGGGCTACGCCAACGATCTTGTCGGCAGGCGCGATCAGCTTGCTCTTCTCGGCCGGGCCGGCCGGCACCAGGCGCACTACCTTGACGTATTCGTTGTCGGTCTGCAGCACGGCGCCGATGCCTTCCAGCGACAGGCTCATGTTGATGTCGAAGTTCTCCGCGTTGTCCGGGGAGAGGTAGTTGGTGTGCGGGTCGTAGGTCTGCGCGAAGGCGTTGATATAGGCCTGGAACACGTCCTCGCCGCGGGTCTGCTCGAGACGCTTGCGCTGGTTCTTGTAGCGCTTCTGCAGCAGGCTCTGGATGTCCTTGCTGTCTTTGCCGGCCAGTTTCAGACGCAGCACTTCGTCTTTCACGCGCTTGCGCCAGAGATCGTCCAGCTCGGCCTGGTTCTTGGCCCAGGGGGCTTTCTCGCGGTCGACCAGCAGGCTCTCGTCGAGGCTGAAATCGATCTTGTCGACGCCTTCGGCGAGCAGGGCGTCGACCTGGTCGAGACGCTCTTCGGCACGCTGCAGGTAGGTGCGGTAGATGATGAAGC
Source organism: Aquipseudomonas alcaligenes NBRC 14159 (assembly GCF_000467105.1). Lineage (GTDB taxonomy): Bacteria > Pseudomonadota > Gammaproteobacteria > Pseudomonadales > Pseudomonadaceae > Aquipseudomonas > Aquipseudomonas alcaligenes. The sequence goes on along the minus strand of NZ_BATI01000029.1, from coordinate 50,420 downwards.
CGGGTTCCAGATCGCCGCTCTTGAGCAGGTCGTCGAATTTTTTCTGCCAGCGGTCGAACTGGGCGATATCGGCGGCGGTGAAGTAGCTGCGCGCCGGATCGAGCATCTTCAGGTAGCCCTCGTAGATCTTCGCCGAACGGGCGTCATCCAGCGGGGGCTTGTTGTAGTGGTGGCGCTTGAGCAGCTCGACCACATTGAGGCTGGCGATCACCTGTTCGCGGTCTGGCTGCAGGTAGGCCCAGTTCTCCGCGGCGGCCTTGGCGGCAGCGGGCAGGGAGTGCAGGCCGAGAAGCAGGGCCAGGGCGGTAGCGGGGAGGAATCTCTGCATGGTGGTTCGACGCGAAGGCAGGTGATAACGCATATTAGGCCGTCTGGTAGGGCGCCGGTTCCGTGGGAGCCGGGCGGCAGAATGCAAAAACCCGACGGTAGGCGCAAAGCCGCATGCTGTCTATTGCCGGGGTCTCACTCACTATGGAGGCAGCATGAAGGCATTGCAAGGCATCGAGGGGCAGCTGGAGTGGGCGCAGCGGGCGGTTCCTGCCTGCGATGTGGGGCAGGTCCGCATTCGCGTGGCCGCCGCCGGCCTCAACCGTGCCGACCTGCTGCAGCGGGCCGGGCATTACCCGCCACCACCGGGCGCCAGCGATATTCTCGGCCTGGAGTGCTCGGGGGTGGTGATCGAGGTCGGTGCCGGCAGTGCCTGGCAGGTCGGTGACCGAGTCTGTGCCCTGCTGGCCGGTGGCGGCATGGCCGAGGAAGTGGTGGTGGACGCCCGCCATTGCCTGCCGGTACCCGAGGGCTTGTCGCTGGCCGAAGCGGCGGCTCTGCCGGAGGTGTACGCCACCGCCTGGCTCAACCTGTTCCAGCTGGCCGCGCTCAAGCCCGGCGAGAAAGTGTTGCTGCACGCCGGTGCCAGCGGCGTCGGTTCGGCGGCGATCCAGCTGTGCAAGGCGTTCGGCAATCCCTGCTGGGTCAGCGTCGGCTCGGCCGAGCGCCTGGCCTATTGCGTGGGGCTCGGTGCCCAGGGCGGTGCGATTCGCGGCGAGGCGCTGGAGAGCCTGCGCGACTTCGGGCCTTTCGATGTGATTCTCGACCCGGTGGGGGCCAGTTACGCCGAGCTCAACCTGCAGCTGCTGGCCCGCGACGGCCGCTGGGTGTGTATCGGCCTGATGGGCGGCAGCAAGGCGCCGCTGGACATGGCGCTGCTGCTCGGCAAGCGCATCCAGCTGACCGGCTCGACCCTGCGCAACCGCGATGAGCAGTTCAAGGCCGAGCTGCTGGCCGATCTGCAGCGCCAGGTCTGGCCGCTGTTTGCCGAGGGCCGCCTCAAGCCGCAGCTGGAGCAGGTCTACCCGGCCAAGGACGTGGATGCCGCCTTCGCCGCGCTGGCCAGCAACCAGGTGGCCGGCAAGTTGGTGCTGCAGCTCGACGCGAGCCTGGCCTGAGCCGGCTCGCGCGCTGTCAGTGCCAGGCGAGGATGTCCCAGCCGGCCTGCTCGGCGTGAGCGCGCAGGGTCGGGTCCGGGTTGACCGCATGGGGATGCGGCACCTGCAGCAGCAGCGGCAGGTCGTTGCGCGAGTCGGAGTAGAAATGCGCACCGTCCAGGCTCTCGCTTTCGGCTTCTAGCCAGGCGGCGAGGCGGGTGACCTTGCCTTCGCGGTAGGTCAGTACGCCGCTGGTCTTGCCGCTGTAGCAGCCGTGCTGCAGCTCGCAGTCGATAGCCAGGACTTCCTCGACGCCCAGGCGTTCGCCGATGGCGCTGACCAGGAAATGTGCCGAGGCGGAGATGATCAGCAGGCGGTCGCCGGCCGCACGGTGAGCGGCCAGGCAGCGCATGGCGTCGCTGTAGATGATCGGCTCGATCACGTCTTCGACGAAGGGGCCGACGATGAACTCGACTTCCTCCGGCGTGCGTCCCACCAGCGGCGACAGGGTGTAGGCCATGTAATCCTCCATGGCCAGCTTGCCCTGGGAATAGAGCGCCATCAGTTCCTGCTCGCGGGCGAGGAAGGACTCGCCGTCGACCCACTGGATGTCGGCCATGTGCTGCGCCCACAGCGAGGCGCAGTCGCCGTGGATCAGGGTTTCGTCGAGGTCGAAGATCGCCAGGGCCATCACGCCACCTCCCGGATCGCGTTGGCGTCGATGGACAGGCCGATGCACTGGCCCTTGCCGATCAGCGAGCCTTCCGAGCGGTTGAGCACGTCCACCAGCAGCTCCACGCCGTTGGCCTGCACCCGGTAGCGGATCACGTTGCCGAGCAGGCTGTGGCCGAGCACTTCGGCGGCGATGGCGCCGCTGTCTTCCAGGCGGATGGACTCGGGGCGGATGGCGATGCGCTGGTGCACCGGGCGCAGCAGCAGGCGGCTGGCGGCATCGGCGTCGAGCAGGTTGTAGTTGCCGATAAAACCGGCGGCGAAGGCGTCGACCGGCGCGGTGTAGAGGGACTCGGCATCGCCGCTCTGGACGATCTTGCCGGCATTCATCAGGAAGATGCGGTCGCTCATGGTCAGCGCCTCCTCCTGGTCATGGGTGACGAAGATGGTGGTCAGGCCCAGTTCCTGCTGGATGGCGCGGATCTGCTCGCGCAGGTGCTTGCGGATGCGTGCATCCAGCGCCGACAGCGGCTCGTCGAGCAGCAGCAGGCGCGGGCGGGTGACCAGCGAGCGGGCCAGGGCCACACGCTGGCACTGGCCGCCGGAAAGCTGGTGCGGGTAGCGCGCGGCGTAGTCGTGCAGCTCCACCAGGCGCAGCACCTCGTCGACGCGCTGGGCGGTCTCGTCCTTGCCGACCTTCTGCATGCGCAGGCCGAAGGCGACGTTCTGCTGCACGGTCATGTTGGGGAACAGCGCGTAGCTCTGGAACACCATGCCGATGCCGCGCTTCTGCGGCGACAGCGGCACCAGGTCCTGGTCGCCCAGGAGGATCTGCCCGCCATCGACCTCGGTGAGGCCGGCGATGCAGCGCAGCAGGGTGGACTTGCCGCAGCCGGAAGGGCCGAGCAGGGTGACGAATTCGCCTTTTTCGATCTCGCAGTGGATGTCGCTGAAGATCGGGGTGGCGCCGTAGCTTTTGTGCAGGCTGCGGATACTCAGGTAACTCATGAAGGTGTCCTTGTAGGCTTCGACTCGCTGCGCTCGCGCGCAGCCTACGGTTTGTCCTTGTTCAGGCGGGTGGCCGCCCAGGTGAAGAGCAATACGAAGAAGAAATAGGAAATGACCAGCGCGCTGTTGAAGTGGCCGCTGCTGTTGCGCATGTTGTTCAGGTACACCTGCAGGGTTTCGTAGCGGGTACCGACCAGCAGGTTGGCGAACACGAACTCGCCGAACAGGAAGCTGAAGGAAAGGAACAGCGAGACCATCAGGCCGTTGCGCAGGTTGGGCAGCACCACCAGGAAGGCGGCCTTCCAGGTGCTGGCGCCGAGCAGGTGGGCGGCGTCCATCAGGTCGCGCAGGTTGATCGCCTGCAGGTTGTTAGTGATGGCGCGGTACATGAACGGCAGGGCCACGGTGAAGTAGCAGCCGATCAGGATCCACGGCGTGCCGACCATCGCCAGCGGCCCGGAACCGTAGACCTGCAGCAGGCCCACCGAGGACACCACCGGCGGCACTGCAAAGGGCAACAGGATGAGGATGTTCATCACCCCGTCCAGCTTGGGGAAGTGGTAGTGCACCACGAACAGCAGCGGCAGGATCAGCACCACCGCCAACAGCAGCGCACCCAGGCACACCAGCAGCGACTGGCCGAAGGCGGCGAGGAAGCGCGCGTCGCTCCACAGCGCCAGGTACCACTTGAAGGTCAGACCATCCGGCAGGATGGTCGCCGACCAGCTGGTGGACAGCGAGTAGAGCAGGGTGGCCGCCAGCGGCAGCAGCAGGATCAGGAACAGCAGCCAAACCACCACGCGGTGGTAGAGGGCGGCGGGTTTGTTTTCAGCGCGCATCGTGATAGCTCCTGCGCAGCAGCCACTGGTGCACCACGGTGATCAGCGCCATCAGGCCGACCAGCACCATGGCCAGGGCGCTGGCCAGGTTGGGGTCGAGGCTGATGTCGCCGGCCACCAGGCCGGCGATACGGATCGGCATCACGTTGAAGTTGCCGGTGGTCAGGTAATAAACGGTGGCGTAGGCGCCGAGGGCGTTGGCCAGCAGGATGACGAAGGTGCCGAGCAGCGCCGGGGTCAGCACCGGCAGGCCGATATGCCGCCAGAAGTCCCAGCTGCCGGCGCCGAGCAGTTGCGCCGACTCGCGCCAGTCCTGGCGTAGGGCGTCGAAGGCCGGGTAGAGCAGCAGCACGCCCAGGGGAATCTGGAAGTAGGTGTAGAGCACGATCAGGCCGGTCTTGGAGTACAGGTTGAAGTCGTCGATCACGCCGGCCTGCTTGAGCAGCAGGGTCAGTGCGCCGTTGAAGCCGAGCAGGATGATGAAGGCGAAGGCCAGTGGCACACCGGCGAAGTTGCTGGTCATGTTGGAGAAGGCCATGACGAAGTCGCGCAGCTTCGAGTCCACCTGGCGCAGCGAGTAGCTGCCGAGGATGGCGATGACGATGCCGAACAGGCTCGACCAGAAGGCGATCTGCAGGCTGTGCTTGATCGCCTGCAGGTAGAACTTCGAGGAGAAGATCTTGCTGAAATTGGCCAGGCTCCAGCTGTCGCCGACGATCAGGCTGTTGATCGCCACCCACAGCAGCGGGGCGACCTGGAAGGCGAAGAAGAACACGGCGAAGGGCAGTAGGCACAGCAGGGCCAGCCACTTGCCGCGAAGAGCGGACATCACTTGAGCAGTTCCTTGCACAGGGGTTTGTCGTGGGCGGCGCCGAGCAGCGCGCAGATGGTGCCGCACAGCTCGATCTGCCGGGGGCGGGCGTTGGCGTCGAGGCTGAAGGCCTCGCCCAGCACCAGCAGCGGGACCTCGCGCTCCTCGGCCAGCAGGCCGTTGTGCGAGCGGTCGTTATTCATGCCGTGGTCGGCGGTCACCAGCACCTGGTAGCCGGCGTCGAGCCAGCCCTGCAGGTAGTCGGCGAGGATCACGTCGGCGCGCCGCGCGGCGTTGCGGTATTGCGGCGAATCCAGGCCATAACCATGGCCGGCGTCGTCGATGTTCATCGGGTGCACCAGCAGGAAGTCCGGCGAATGTTTCAGGCGCAGGCTCTCGGCGTCGGCGAACAGGTGCGAGTCCGGGTAGTGGTCGGCGTAGTAGAAGTGGCCGTGCTGGATCGGCAGGGCCGCATCGCTGGTGTGGCGGTCGCGGGCGGCGACGAAGGGCGCGCGGTTATACAGCTCGCTCATCCAGTGATAGGCCGCGGCGGCGGTGGTCAGGCCGGCGTCACGGGCATAGTGGAAGATGCTGCGCTCCTTGGACAGGCGCACCACGTCGTTGTGCACCACGCCGCTGTCGATCGGCGCAACGCCGGTCATGATGCATTCGTAGAGCGGGCGCGACAGCGCCGGCAGTTCGCATTCGAGCCGGTACAGCGCGGCGCGGCCGGCGGCGCAGTAGGCCTGCAGATGGCCCAGGGCATGCCGGGCGACCTCGTAGTTGAGACCGTCGAGCACGACCAGAATGACTTTGTGCGGCATCGGGAATTCCTTGGCGAGAGCGGGGCCCGTGCGGGCCCCGCATCGCGGTCACTGCATTTCGATGATCACGTTTTCCTGCCACAGCTGCGGCAGGGCCTTGGACGTGGTTTCCCAGGCGGCGGCATCCTTGATCGGCTGGACCTTGGCGTACTGCTCGTTGGGCAGCAGCTTGGCCTGCACTTCCGGCGGCAGGGTCAGGTGCTCGGCGCGGATCGGCCGGGCATTGCCCTTGGCCAGGTTGATCTGGCCGGCGTCGGAGAGGATGTACTCGCGGGCCAGCTTGGCCGCGTTCGGGTGCTTGGCGTACTTGTTGATGATGGTGGTGTAGCCGGAGATCACCGAACCGTCGGACGGGATCAGCACCTCGAAGCGGCTCGGGTCGATCTGGTCGCGGTAGGACAGGCCATTGAAGTCCCATACCACGCCGACTTCCACTTCGCCTTTTTCCAGGGTCTGGATGGTCGGATTGGACAGCGACAGGCGGCCCTGCTTGGCGATCTCGGCGAAGAAGTCCAGGCCCGGCTGGATGTTCTTCTCGTCACCGCCGTTGGCGATGGCGGCGGCCAGCACGCCGTTGACGGCCTGGGCGGCGGCGCTGACGTCACCGATGGCGACCTTGTACTTGCCTTCCTTGAGGTCGGCCCAGGACTTCGGCGGCTCCTTGACCAGCTGCTTGTTGACGATGAAGGCGATGGAGCCGGTGTAGGCCAGCATCCAGTGGCCATCGGCGTCCTTGGCCCAGGCCGGGATCTGCTCCCAGGTGCTCGGCTTGTAGGGCTGGGTCACGCCCTTTTGCACCGCGATGGGGCCGAAGGCGGCGCCGACGTCGCCGATGTCGGCGGTGGCGTTGTCCTTCTCGGCGTCGAACTTGGCGATCTCCTGGGCCGAGCTCATGTCGGTGTCCATGTGCTTGAGGCCGTACAGCTTGTTCAGGTCAGCCCAGGTGTCCTTCCAGTTGGCCCAGCTGTCGGGCATGCCGACGCTGTTGACTTCGCCCTCTGCGCGGGCGGCTTGTTCCAGTGCTTTCAAGTCCTCGTTGGCCATGGCCTGGTTACCCAGAACAATGGCCGATCCCATCAGTGAAGCCAGCAGCAGGCGTTTCATTGTGAAGCTCCTTAGCAGGGTGAAAGTTTGGTCTAGATCAGCAAGACCCAGGCCAAATCTAGAGGCTTTGTATGACGTTTTTATGGCGATGCCATGCACCCAGGCATGCGTGGGAAAGCGTAGACCATAGCTAAGTGGCTGATTTGTCGAAGTTGCAGCAGGCCACATGGCATGCGGCATGCAGGCTGCCAGGGAAGAAAACTGGCTGTCATCTGACAGTCATCTAGGCTGCCTAGCATGACCGGCGCCTGCACCGGCTTGGTGCTGGTCTATGCCAGATTGGGAGAAAAGCATGCGCGAAGAAGCGCCGCGTACCGTTACTGCGATCTGTCGCGCCCTGCAGGAGCAGATCGACCACGGCCTGTTGCCCGAAGGCGGGCGCTTGCCGGCCGAGCGCGCGCTCAGCGAGCTGTTCGAAACCACCCGCATCACCCTGCGCGAAGCATTGGGGCAGCTGGAAGCCGAGGGGCTGATCTATCGTGAGGAGCGCCGTGGCTGGTTCGTCTCGCCGCGGCGGCTGGCCTACAACCCGCTGGTGCGCAGCCACTTCCACGCCATGGTGCGCGAGCAGGGCAGGGTGCCCTCGACCGAGGTGCTGAGCGCGCGGCTGATGCCGGCGCCGGTGGACATCTGCGAGCGCCTGGAGCTGCCGGCGCTGTCGGCGGTGCTGCAGATTCGTCGGGTACGGCGGATCGACGGGCGCCTGGTGCTGTATGTCGAGCACTACCTCAACCCGGCCTACTTCCCGGGCATCCTCGATGCCGACCTGACCGCCTCGCTGACCGAGCTTTACGCCAGCCGCTACGACATCCGCTATGGCCGGGTGGCCTTCGATATCCTGCCGACCGCCTTGCCGGCGGATGCGGCCTTCAGCCTCAAGGCGGCCCCCGGCAGCCCGGCGCTGTGCATCACCCGGGTCAATCGCGACCAGCACGGGCGGATCATCGATTGCGACGTGGAGTACTGGCGCCACGACGCCGTGCGAGTGAGCGTTGAAGTGCCGGACTGAGCGGCCCGCGTAGGGGGGAAGCCCCCTCTCCCGTTGACGGGAGAGGGGTGGGGAGAGGGGCGAGACTCAGGCCAGCTCGGCGCTGCCGTAGAAAGCGCTGAGCACCCGCACCAGGTGCGCCAGGTCGTGGCTACCGGCCAGCTCGCGGATCGAGTGCATGGCGAAGGTCGGCAGGCCGATGTCGACGGTGGGTACGCCCAGCTGGCTGGCGGTGATCGGGCCGATGGTCGAGCCGCAACCCATGTCGCTGCGCACCACGAAGCTCTGTACCGGCACTTCCTCGGCCAGGCACAGGTGGCGGAAGAAGCCGGCGGTCTCGCTGTTGGTGGCGTAGCGCTGGTTGCTGTTGACCTTGATCACCGGGCCGGCATTGAGCTTGGGACCGTGATTGGCATCGTGCTTGTCGGCGTAGTTGGGATGCACGCCGTGGGCGTTGTCGGCCGAGACCAGCAACGACTTCTGAATGATCCGCACGAAGGCATCGCCTTCCGGCAGCACGCGGCGTAGGACCTGCTCGAGGAACGGGCCGTCGGCGCCGCAGGCCGAGCAGGAGCCGACTTCCTCATGGTCGGTGCATACCAGCACGCAGCTTTCGTCGCTGTCGGCTTCGATCAGCGCCTGCAGGCCGGCGTAGCACGACAGCAGGTTGTCCAGGCGCGCGCCGGCGATGAAGTCCTGGTTGAGGCCGATCACCGCGGCGCTCTGGGTGTCGTAAAAACTCAGCTCGTAGTCCAGTACTGCGTCGGCGCTGATACCGTGTTCCTCGGCCAGGCGCTCGGTCAGTACGGCGCGGAAGTCGGCACTGTCCTCGCCGGGGAACTGGGCGAGGATCGGCGGCAGCTCGGTCTGCGCATTGATCGCCCAGCCCTGGTTGGCCTCGCGGTTGAGGTGGATGGCCAGGTTGGGGATCACTGCGATCGGCTGCTCGAAGTCGATCAGCAGGCTCTGCACCTTGCCGCCTTCGCGGAAGGTCACGCGGCCGGCCAGCGACAGGTCACGGTCGAACCAGGGCGCGAGCAGGGCACCGCCGTAGACTTCCACGCCGAGCTGGAAGAAGCCCTGACGCTGCAGCTCCGGCTGCGGCTTGACGCGCAGGCAGGGGCTGTCGGTGTGCGCGCCGACCATCCGCAGGCCGCCATCCAGCGGGGCGCGGTGGCCGAGGCAGAAGGCGATGATCGAGGAGTCGTTGCGGGTCACGTAATAGCGCCCGCCCGGCTCGGTGTGCCAGGGCTCGCGCTCATCCAGTGCGCGGAAGCCGGCGGCCTGCAGGCGCTGGGCCATGCTGCGGGTGGCGTGGAAAGGGGTGGGCGAGGCCTTGAGAAAATCGATCAGACCCTGGTTCAGCTCTGCGCGCATAACGGACTCCGGACGGCAATCGGTCGAGTTTATCGGATTCCGTGGCGCGTTTGGCACGTGTTGGGGGATGTCTTCAGACGGCTCAGAAGCTGTCCGCGATCTCGAAAGCCCCCCTCTCCCCATTGTGGGAGAAGGAGTTGGCCCACTCACCCTCTCCCCAACCCTCTCCCGTAAACGGGAGAGGGGGCAAAAGCACACTACACCTGCTCTCAAGATCGGCATGGGGGTGCAAGAAAGATAGTCAGTTGTAGCCCGGATGAAATTCGGGGGACGGACTCCCCGGATTGCATCCGGGCTATGGAAGAGACTCAGAACGGTGCCGGGCACTCGAAGCGCAGGCGCTCGCCGGTCTGCGGGTGGGTCAGGCTGAGCATGCTGGCGTGCAGGCACAGGCGCGGCCAGGCGGCCAGGGCCTGTTCGTGGGCATACAGGCCGTCGCCAAGCAGCGGGTGGCCGATCGACAGCATGTGCACGCGCAGCTGGTGCGAGCGGCCGGTGATCGGCGTCAGCTCGACGCGGCAGTAGTCGCCGCAGCGTTCCAGTACGCGCCAGAAGGTCAGGGCGTGCTTGCCGTGCTCAAAGTCGACTACATGGCGCGGCTTGGTCGGCGGGTCGTAGCGCAGCGGCAGGTCGATGCTGCCGCTGTCCAGTTCCGGCTGGCCCCAGCACAGGGCGGTGTAGGCTTTTTCGGTTTCGCGGTCGTGGAACTGTCGCGACAGCTCGCGGTGGCTGTCGGCATCGCGGGCCAGCACGATGATGCCGGAGGTTTCCCAGTCCAGACGGTGGACGATGCGCGCTTCCGGGTAGCCGTTTTCCTGCAGGCGGGTCACCAGGCAGTCGCGGTTGTCCTCGGCGCGGCCGGGCACCGAGAGCAGCAGGGTGGGCTTGTTGATCACCAGCAGGGCGTCGTCCTGATGGAGTATCTCGATGTTCGACAGCGGCATGGCGGTTCCACAAATGACGACGGCGGCCGAGGCCGCCGTCGCTTACCCCGTCTGAATCAACGATCCGGCAGGGTGATGTTGAGTTCCAGGATGGAGCAGCTGCCCTGGTTTTCCAGCGCCACCTGCACCTGATCCTGCTCGATGTTGACGTACTTGCGGATCACCTCGACCAGCTCCTTCTGCAGGGCCGGCAGGTAGTCCGGCTGGCTACGCTGGCCGCGCTCGTGGGCGACGATGATCGACAGACGCTCTTTCGCAATCGACGCAGGGGTTTCCTTCTTGCGTTCACGAAAGAAGTCGAAAATGTTCATTAGCGCGCTCCAAACAGGCGTTGCATGAGTCCTTTCTTCTGCACGTCGAGGAAGCGATGCGGCACTTCCTTGCCGAGCAGACGGTCGACGGCATCGCTGTAGGCCTGGCCGGCGTCGCTCTGGTCGTCGAGGATGACCGGTACGCCCTGGTTGGAGGCTTTCAGCACGGCCTGGGACTCGGGGATCACGCCCAGAAGGTTGATGGCGAGGATTTCCTCGACGTCTTCCACGCCGAGCATCTCGCCCTTGGTGACGCGCTCGGGGTTGTAGCGGGTCAGCAGCAGGCGCTCCTTGATCGGCTCCAGGCCCTGTTCGGCGCGGCGCGACTTGCTCGCCAGCAGGCCGAGCATGCGGTCGGAGTCGCGGACCGAGGAAACTTCTGGGTTGGTCACGACGATGGCTTCGTCGGCGAAGTACATGGCCATGTGCGCGCCGGTCTCGATGCCGGCCGGCGAGTCGCAGATCACATATTCGAAGTTCTGCGACAGCTCGTCGATGACCTTGCCCACGCCTTCCTTGGTCAGCGCGTCCTTGTCACGGGTCTGGCTGGCGGCCAGCACGTACAGGTTCTCGAGGCGCTTGTCCTTGATCAGGGCCTGGGTCAGGGTCGCTTCGCCGTTGATCACGTTGACGAAGTCGTACACCACGCGGCGTTCGCAGCCCATGATCAGGTCGAGGTTACGCAGGCCCACGTCGAAGTCGACGATGACGGTCTTGTGGCCGCGCAGGGCGAGGCCGGTGCCGATGGCGGCGCTGGTGGTGGTTTTACCCACGCCGCCCTTGCCGGAAGTGACTACGAGGATCTTGGCCAAGGTGATTCACCCCAAATATATGAAAAATCGGGAAATCCGGCGCCGGTAAACTGGCTTCCGAATGCCCCTTCAGGTCCCTGAAATTGGGCCGCAGTATCCGTTAAAGGCGGGTGATGTTCAACACGTCACCCGACAGGCTGATCTGTACCGATTGGCCCCACAGAGGATCGCGGCGCAGCTCTTCCGCGGTCTTGTATTGCCCAGCCACGGAGAGCATCTCGGCGCCCATCTGCTGGCAGAAGATGCGCGCCTTGGTGTCGCCCTTGACGCCGGCCAGGGCACGGCCGCGCAGCGGGCCGTACACATGGATATTGCCGTCGGCGAGAAGTTCCGCACCGGCGCTGACCGGCGCCATCACCACCAGGTCGCCGCCCTGGGCGTAGATCTGCTGGCCGCCACGTACCGGGCTGGTAACGATGCGGGTCGGTTTGTACTGCGGTTCGGCCGGCTTCTCTTCCTTTTTGCGCGCCTCCACCGGCTCGACCAGCTTCTCGCGGGCGCCGGACGGCGGCAGCACGGGAATGTCGAGGGCCTCGGCGGCGGCGATGTCATCCTCGCGGCTGGCGCGAATGGCCAGGGTGCGCAGGCCGTGCTGGCGACAGAGGTCCATCAGCTTGCCCAGATCGAGCTCACCTTCGCCTTCCGGCAGCTTGTCCAGCGCCAGCACCAGGGGGATGTTCTGGAAGAAGTTGGGGGCCTGCGCCACTTTCTCGGCCAGCTGCCGGTCCAGGCGCTCCAGGTCATTGTGCGCCAGCTCCAGCACGGTGATGGCGAGCATGCTGCCCTTGAGCTGGAACACGGGGTCTTGGTCGAGGAGATCGGCTTGGCTCATGGTTCGCCCACTGCATTGAATGGGCACGACTTATAACGATAAGCCCGCAGCGCCGCAAGCCGAGCGGACTTCTGTAAAATGCCGGGTTTTCTCGCCTGCCCGGAATCATTCATGGACCGCCCGCAATTTCGCGCCTATTTCCTTCACCCGCGTTTCTGGCCGCTGTGGCTGGGCCTCGGGCTGCTGTGGCTGGTTGCGCAGTTGCCGTACCGGGTCCTGCTGCTGCTCGGTCGCGGCCTGGGCGCGCTCATGTACCGGGTGGCCGGCTCGCGGCGCTATATCGCCGGGCGCAACCTGGAGCTGTGCTTCCCGCAGCTGAGCGCCGCCGAGCGCGAGCGCCTGCTGAAGGAGAACTTCGCCTCCACCGGCATCGCCTTCTTCGAGACGGCCATGGGCTGGTGGTGGGCCAAACCGCGCCTGGCCGGGCTGGCGCACATCGAGGGGCTGGAACACCTGCGCCAGGTGCAGGCCGAGGGGCAGGGCGCGATCCTCATGGCGCTGCACTTCACCACCCTGGAAATCGGCGCGGCGCTGCTGGGGCGGGTGCAGACCATCGACGGCATGTACCGCGAGCACAAGAACCCGGTGTTCGACTTCGTGCAGCGCCGCGGCCGCGAGCGCCACAATGCCGACGCCACCGCCATCGAGCGCGAGGACATCCGCGCCATGCTCAAGGTGCTGCGCGCCGGCCGCGCCATCTGGTACGCGCCGGACCAGGACTACGGCCCCAAGCAGAGCATTTTCGTACCGCTGTTCGGCATCCAGGCCGCCACCGTCACCGCCACCACCAAGTTCGCCCGCCTGGGCAAGGCGCGGGTAGTGCCTTTCACCCAGGAGCGCCTGGCCGACGGCAGCGGCTACCGTCTGGTGATCCATCCGCCGCTGGCGGACTTCCCCGGCGAGAGCGAGGAGGCCGACTGCCTGCGCATCAACCAGTGGATCGAACAGGCGGTCAGCCAGCATCCCGAGCAGTACCTGTGGGCACACCGGCGCTTCAAGACCCGTCCCGCGGGCGAACCCAAGCTGTACCGCAAGCGCGGGCGGTAGCCGGGCCCTATACTCGCTGGAAAAAAGCGGAAAGCGCCCATGACCGAAGCAGTAGAAGTTGCCAGGCCCGTCACCGGGCTGATCCTGTCGGGCGGCGGGGCGCGGGCGGCCTATCAGGTGGGCGTGCTGGGGGCGATCGCCGATCTGCTCGGCGAATCCTGTCGTAACCCGTTTCCGGTCATCGTCGGCACCTCGGCCGGCGCTATCAATGCTGTCGGCCTGGCCTGCGGTGCCCTGCATTTCGCCAGCGCGGTACGCCGCCTGACCGAGGTCTGGCAGGGCTTCCACTGTGGCGATGTGTACCGCAGCGACTGGCCCGGCGTGCTGCGCCAGGCCAGTCGCTTCTTTGGCCACAGCCTGCTGGGGATGGGCAAGGACCTGCCGGTGGCGCTGCTCGATAGCGCGCCGCTGGGTGACCTGCTGGCCCGTGAACTGGATTTCTCCGGCATCGCCGCGGCGGTACGCATGCGCCAGCTGCGCGCGGTGGCGGTGACCGCCTTCGGCTACGAAAGCGGCCAGGCAGTGACCTTCTATCAGGGGCGCGCGACCATCGACCCCTGGTTCCGCCATCGCCGCGTCGGTGTGCCGACCCGCCTGACTCTGGAGCACCTGCTGGCCAGCGCGGCGATTCCGTTGATCTTCCCGCCTGTCAAGGTCAACCGTGAGTACTTCGGCGATGGCGCGGTGCGCCAGCAGGCGCCGATCAGCCCGGCGCTGCACCTAGGCGCCAGTCGTGTGCTGGTGGTCGGCGTGAGCGGCAATCCGCTGGGCAAGGGCGTCAGCCAGCAAGTGGTGCGTCCGCGCAGCGGCCTGCCGCCGACGCTGGCGCAGATCAGTGGGCACATGCTCAACAGCACCTTCATCGACAGTCTGGAAGGCGACATCGAGCTGCTCGAACGGCTCAACCACATGAGCCGCCTGGTGCCCTCAGGGCTGCATCCGCGCGGGCTCGGGCTGAAGCCGGTGGACGTGCTGGTGATCTCGCCGAGCCAGCCGCTGGACCAGATCGCCGCACGCCATCGCCACGAGATGCCCAAGGCCATGCGCTTCTTTCTGCGCGGGCCGGGGGCCACGCGCGCCAGCGGCGCCGGGGTGCTCAGCTACCTGCTGTTCGAGCCTGGCTACTGCAACGAGCTGATCGAGCTGGGCTACCAGGACGCCATGGCGCAGAAGGGCGCCCTGTGCCGTTTCCTCGACCATGCCGAAGTGGCTGCCGAGGACGTGCCGGTGCTCTCCGCGCGCTGAGTCTCAGGCGGTCAGGCGCTCGTCGCGAAAATCGCGCAGCGCCTGTTCGATCTCCTCGCGGCTGTTCATCACGAAGGGACCGTACTGCACGATCGGCTCGTTCAGCGGCGTGCCGGCGATCAGCAGTACCCGCGCGCCGGTTGCGCTGCCCATCTCGATAGCGCCGTTTTCCGACAGCCGCGCCAGACGGCCTTTGCCGATGCTGTGGCCGTTGACCGCCAGCTCGCCCTCGTAGACATACAGCAGCACCCGCTGGCCATCGGCCAGGCGTGGCGAGAGGCGGCTGCCGGCCGGCAGGTGCAGGTCGAACAGCTGCGGCGCGGTGTGCGGACGCTGCACGGCGCCATCCTGCTGCAGCTCGCCGTCGTCGAAGCGGCCGGCGATCACCGTCACGGCCACGCCCTCTGCAGTGGTCAGGCGCGGGATTTCTTCCGGCGCATAGTCGCGGTAGCCGGCATCGCCCAGCTTGTCCTTGGCCGGCAGGTTGAGCCACAGCTGGAAGCCGCGCATCACGCCTTCCTGCTGCTCCGGCATCTCGCTGTGGATGATGCCGCGCGCGGCTGTCATCCACTGCACGCCGCCGCTTTCCAGCAGGCCGACATTGCCCAGGTGGTCCTCGTGGCGCATGCGCCCTTCGAGCATGTAGGTGATGGTCTCGAAGCCACGGTGCGGGTGCGGCGGGAAGCCGGCGATGTAGTCGTCCGGGTTGTCCGAGCCGAACTCGTCGAGCATCAGGAAGGGATCGAAACGCTCGATGCCGGCGCCGCCGATCACGCGGGTCAGGCGCACGCCGGCGCCATCCGAGGCGCTCTGGCCGATGTGCTGGGTGAGGACTTGGCGGAACTGGGTCATGGGGCACCTCCTGAAGTGGAATGTGCCCATGCTAGTCCAGTGGATTGAATCTATGGGTGAGACTTTTACCGAATAAATATCTATTAATTAGATCATTCGGCAATCTGCAGCTTGCGCGCCTCGCGGTACACGTAACGCACCTTTTCGTACTCGAACGGGCTGTTGGTCTGGCCATAGCGGAAGCTGGTGCTGTCGCGCAGGTCGATCACGCGCAGGCCGGTGATTTCCGGGTGATCGCTGCTGATCTCGGCCATGTTGAGGTAGTTGATCTGGTTCTCCGCGGCGAAGTCGAACACCCTGCCGCCGGTGTCGCGCAGGTTGGACGGACCGAGCAGCGGCAGCATGACGTAGGGGCCGTCCGGCACGCCGTAGAAGCCCAGGGTCTGGCCGAAGTCCTCGCTTTGCTTGGGCAAGCCCATGCGCGTGGCCGGGTCCCACAGGCCGGCCACGCCGACCGTGGTGTTGAGCAGCAGGCGCCCGGTGGTCTGCAGCGAGCGCTTGCCCTTGAACTGCAGCAGGCTGTTGAGCAGGTTGGGCACATCGCCCAGGTTGCCGAAGAAGTTGTTCACGCCGGTGCGCACCAGGCCCGGGGTGACGTAGCGATAGCCGCGCACCACCGGCAGGAACACCCACTCGTCGAAGCGATAGTTGAAGTGGTACACGCGGCGGTTCCACGACTCCCAGGGGTCGTAGACATGCAGGGCACTGAGGGTGGAGCGCTCGAACTCGCGCTGGTCCAGGTGCGGGTTGAACTGCAGCTGCTGCATGGGGTTGGTGAAGCCGTCCGGGTCGGTCTGGGTTTCGGCCTGGGCCAGGCTGGCGGCCAACAGCAGGGCAAGCGGGAACAGGTACTTAGCCACGGAAGAACTCCAGCATGGCGTCGCCGTTGACGCGGTAGTTGAGGTTGCCGCAATGCCCGCCGCGCGGGTAAAGAGTCAGGCGCTCGCCGAAGGTACGGCGCAGGAAGCCGAGGTCGCCACGGCCCAGGATCAGGTCGTCGGCATTGTGCATCACCGCCACCTTGGGGCTTTTCTTCAGGTACTGCTCCAGGGCGTACAGGCTGATCTGGTCGTTCAGCTGCAGCAGGCTGCCGCCGTCATAGGCCTTGCGCCAGTAAGGCAGCAGTTGCTCGACGATGTAGCAGTCGAAATCGCACTGCAGGGCGCGCTTGAAGAAGGGCGTCAGGCTGGTGCCTTCGCTGATCGGGTAGTGCGGCGGGGTGATCAGGCCGCGGCGGTTGATCAGGTCGGCGGTGAAGGCCATGTCCGACACGGAGAAGCGGAAGGAGCTGCCGATCAGCATGGCCAGCTGTTCGTTGCTGAGCTTCTGGCCGGACTGCTGGAAGTCGTAGAGCAGGGCCTCGTTCAGGTCGATATGGCCTTTTTCCTCGAAGTAGCGCGAGAGCTTGCCGAGGATCAGTTCGAAGTAGGTGGTGCCGTTGTCGACGCCCTTGACCCGGGTCTGCACCAGGCGGTCGAGGTTGGTCACCGAGGTGTACAGGTTGACCGGCGGGTTGAGCAGCAGCACGCGCTTGAAGTTGAAGCTGCGCAGGCGCTCGTCCAGCTCGCTGACGAAGGCGGCATTCAGCGCGCCCAGGCTGTAGCCGGTCAGGTGGTACTCGCTGACGGCCAGCTTGGGGTGCTGGGCACGCACGGCCATCATCACCCGGTACAGGTCCTCGGCGTCCTGGCGCGACAGGCCGGGAGTGGCGTTGCGCGAGGCGGCGCTCATGAAGTCGTAGCTGGTCGGCGAGGACAGCTGCACCACGTGGTAGCCGGCGCCGTAGAACAGGCGCTTGAGCTCTTCGGTCTTGCCGCTGGCATAGCTGGCGCCGGTGCCGGAGATGATGAAGATCAACGGCGCCTGGCCCTTCTGCTGGGCCAGGCGGTAGCGCAGCTTGGTGACCGACCAGAAGTTTTCCGGCAACTGGAACTCGCGCTCCGGGCGCAGCTTGAGGTCGTAGTCGGCCTGGTCGATGTCGTCGTCGCTGGGTACCGGCGAGCGCAGTTCCGGCGGCGTGGTGGCGATGGTCGCCTCGAAGGGGTTGGCCAGCGGGTAGCCATAGCTGGCCACGTCGATGTCGGCCGCCAGGGCGGACGAACCGAACAGCAGCGCGCCGAACAGGGCGATGCAGGAGGGGAAACGGGGCATGGGCCGGGTTCCTGGGCAGGGGATGCTGAAGTGAATACCGGCGCTATGACAAGCGCAAGCGCCGCGAGTGCCGCAGCCGCTACTCCAGTGCGCTGAGGCTTTGTACCCAGATCAGTTCGCAGGCGCCCTGGCCGACGTCCTCGCGGGTCAGCGAACTCTGCCAGTGAAAGCCATCGTCGCCGACCACGCGCACCAGCTGGCCGCTCAGGGCAATGCGCTGGCCCGGCTCGACCCGCTGCAGAGCCCTGGCCACCGTGGCATCGGCAGGAATCAGGTGCATGTTGGCGCTGTGGGTTTCGATCTCGCGGCGCGGAATGGGGAAGTCGTCGGTGCGCCAGTGATACCAGCGGTTGCCCTGGCTGATATCGATGCGCGCGAGGACCTGCGGGTCGGCCATCGGCCCCCAGCCCAGCGCCAGGTCGGTGGGCGAGATCCGCGCGCCGCGGTCGAAGCGGTAGTCTTCGCGGCCCAGCACCCGGGCTTCCAGGCGAAAGGGCTGCAGCGGCGTGATGGTATGGCCGTCGAGGCGGATCACGCCGTCCGGCGAGGCCTGTTGCGGCGTCCCGGATGGCGGACGCAGCCATTGCCAGCCGAGTGCGAGCAGCATCAGCAGGGTCAGGGCGAGGAGCAGGCGGCGTGCGGTCATGGGGCTAATTCTAGTGTTGCGGTCTTGCACTCGGGCACGAGCAGATTAAGCTGGGCGCCTTTTTCGGACCACCGGAGCGTCAAGATGTCCCGCCATGTTCCCCTCCTGCTGTTGCTGCTGGTGCTGCCCCTGTGGCTGGCGGCCAGCTACGGCGTACGTTTCGCCCTGATGGAGGACGGCCAGTGGGTGGGCATCTGCGTCGAGCAGGCGGCGCGCTGGGAATGCCAGGCCCGCGCCGGGCTGGGCTACCTGATTCACTTCCGGGTGATTGCCTGGACCGCCCTGGTATTGGCGGTGCTCGGCTTCATCGCGCCGGGCAAGGCCGGTCGCGTGCTGGCCGCTCTGGCGCTGTTCTGCGCTATTCCCGCGCTGGTGCTGTACAGCGCCAGCCTGGCGGTGTTCGCCCTGGTGCTGGCCGGCCTGCGTCTGGTGCGCGCGCCCCGCGCGGCCTGACCAGCGAGGTTAGGCGCCGCGGCTGAGGGCCAGCCTCAGCCGCGTGAATGGCGCAGGCTGCGCCACAGGGCGGCGACCAGCAGCGCGCTGGTCAGCGCCCAGCCAATCGCCTGCAGGTTGTGCAGGCCTTCCTGGTACAGCTGCGGCGCGATGCCGGCACCGATGATCACGGTCAGCAGGGCGATCTCGCGGCGCGGCGCACGCACCGGCCGGCACAGGTAAACCAGCGCCGGCAGCAGCAGGGCCACGCTGGGGAAGCTGCGGTAGCGCGAGTCGAATACCAGGCCCAGCATCAGCACCGCGCCGGCGAAACCGGCCGCTACCAGCCACCAGCCGCCACGCGCCTCCAGCCAGGCGAAGGCACGCTCGCGCCAGTCCTGGCGCGACGACAGGGCCAGGACGGTGTGCGCCAGCACCAGCAGGTTGAGGCCGAGCAGGGCCGCCGCCCACAGCCACTCGCCCCAGTAGCGGCTGGTGACCAGCGCCAGCTCGCTCCAGCCCAGGCTGCAGGCCGCGCCGAAGGCGGCGACGAGCGGCAGCAGCAGGGCGGCGCGCGACGAGGCTGGGCGGCCGGCGAGCAGCAGGGCGGCGAGCAGCAACAGGCCGCTGGCACCCAGCCACAGCGGCCAGTGCGGCAGGTTGGATACCGGGCCGGCGAGGATGCCCTTGTCGCCGCGGTCGGCATCGTAGAGCCCCCAGAAGCCGCCGACGGCGCCCTCGCTGTCGCGTTTCCACGGCTGGTCGAAGGCTTCGATCAGGTTGTAGCGCCAGCCGTTGTCCTCGGCCAGCTTGACGAAGCCACGGATGAACAGCGCCTCGTTGACCCGGCTCGGCAGTGCCGTCTCGCGCTGGCGGCCTTCGCTGGGCCAGCCGGTTTCGCCGATCAGGATGTCCTTGGGTGCATAGGCGCTGCCGAAGGCACGGCGCACGTTGGCGACCTGGTTCAGCGCGGCATCGATGCCGGTCGGGTCGTCTTCCCAGTACGGCAGCAGGTGGATGGTGAGGAAGTCCACCGCCGGCGCCATCTGCGGGTGCTTGATCCAGAACTCCCAGACATCGGCATAGGTCACCGGCTGCTGCACCGCCGCCTTGACCCGTGCGATCAGGGCCACCAGCTGGCTTTCGGTGGCTTCCTTGCGCAGCAGTACCTCATTACCGACGATGACCGCATCGATCACGTCCGGGTAGGTGTTGGCGGCGCTGATCAGTGCCTTGATCTCAAGCTCGGTGTCCGCCGGGTTGGCGCTGACCCAGGCGCCGGCCAGCATCTTCAGGCCGTGCTTGCGCGCCAGCTCCGGCAGGGCTTCCAGGCCGATCTGCGAATAGGTGCGGATGCAGGTGAAGCGCTGCGCGAGCAGTGCCAGGTCGGCGTCGACCCGTTCCTTGCGCAGCACGAAAGGCTGCTGGAAGGGCGACTGGTCCTTGTCGAACGGCGTGTAGGAGGCACACTGCAGCTTGTGCGTCGGCGTGGCGGCGTCGGGCAGGTCGACCGGCCGGCCGACCCAGTACCAGGCGGCGGCAAGTGCCGCCAGGGCGAACAGCAGGGCGAACGAGTAGGCGAGGGCGGGAAAGCGCGGCGTGGTGCTCATGGCGTCCATAGATGGCTGGCGGCAAAGCCGCGCATCTTAGCGGAGCCCCGGGCTCGCGCCCAGCTCAGCCGTGATGGTGCAACCAGGCGTGCCGCGGAATGGTGGCCCTGGCGGTCTTGTTGCCTTCGATGCGCTTCCAGATTTTTTCGTGGAAGTAGAAGCCCACCGAGTTGCACAGCGGTTCGACCGCCGCCACCAGGCCGCCCACGGCCACGCTGCCGGTGAGGGCGTAGGTCACGCTGAAGGCGATGCAGAAATGCATGAGGGTGAAGGTGATGGTCTTGAGCATGACGCACCTCGAATGAGAATTACTGCTGATTGAGGTGAAGCCTAGAGTCATTCTCGGGAAGGCGGAAATACAGCCTCTGCATGGTGTGAATAGATGAATATCTATTGATGTATTTGCATTGATAGTTTTTTGTTTGGATATACGCCGGCCGGCTTCTGGCTAATCTGATGAAGCTGTGCCTCGTCCTGCATGATCGTCTTCGCCGGTACTTCAGCATGTCCAACCTCAGCGACGCGGATCGCCTCAGAATCCCCGTAGACCAACTGGCCATCGGCATGTATGTGGTCGAGCTCGACCGGGCCTGGACCGAGACGGCCTTTCTGTTCCAGGGTTTTCGCATCCGTCAGCAGCAGGAAATCCGCCTGTTGCAGGAGATCTGCCAGTACGTCTGGGTGGATGCGCGGCGCTCGGTCGGCATTCGCCAGCAGGCCCGGGAGAACCAGGTCGCGCAGGAAACGGACCTGCAGCCGCTGATCGGCAAGGTGTCTTTCAGTGCCGAGATGGCTCAGGCCGAGCCGGCCTACCAGGCGGCGCGCGAGCAGTCGCTGCGCATCCTGCAGGCGGTCAGGCTGGGCCAGGCGCTGGACGTGGCAACGGTGAAGGAGGTGGTCAAGGGCTGCGTCGAGAGCATCCTGCGCAACCCGGCGGCCATGCTCTGGCTGGCGCGCATCAAGCACAAGGACGAGTACACCTCGGAGCACTCGCTGCGCGTGGCCATCCTCTCCATCGCGCTCGGGCGCGAGCTGGGTCTGCTGCCCTTGCAGCTCGAACAGATCGGCGTCTGCGGCATGTTGCACGATGTCGGCAAGATCAAGGTGCCCGAGGAAATTCTCAACAAGCCCGGGGCGCTGACGCCGGAGGAACTGTTGATCATGCAAAGCCACGCGACCGAGGGGCGCAAGCTGCTGCTGAGCAATCAACAGGTCACCGCAGCCACTGTGGATGTCGCCTATTCCCACCACGAGCGTCTCGACGGGCGCGGTTATCCGCGTGGGCTGGATGCCGCCAGGATTCCCTACTTCGCCAAGATAGTCGCGGTGGTCGACAGTTACGATGCGATCAACAGCGACCGGGTCTACAGCAAGGGCAAGTCCTCTCTGGAGTCCCTGCGCATCCTCTTCGATGCCCGCGACAGCCATTTCGATGCCGATGTCGTCAAGGCCTTCATCCACCTGATCGGCATCTACCCGCCGGGGGAGATCGTCGAGTTCAGCAACGGCGAGGTCGGCGTCATCATCGGCTGTCCGCCCGGCAACAAGCTCAAGCCGCGCGTGCTGATCGTGCTCGATGAGGGCAAGCAGCGTTGCAAGGAGCGCGTGGTCGACCTGCAGGAGGCGCCCCGCGACATCTGCGGCAGGCCCTACAGGGTCAAGGAGGTGCTCAGCTGCGGCGCCTTCGGCATTTCCATCGACGAGTACCGCCAGCGGGGCCTGATAGTCCCCGGCAATCTCTGAGCCCAGCCGGGCTCACCCTCCACGCGGCCCGCTGGTTTCTGCCCGGTTCTGGGGCACTAAGACTTTGGTCGAGAACCGCCACAGGCTACGACTAAGGTCGTCTGTCTCGCTTGCGCGGGCGCTCGCAGAGTGGACTCACCAGTAACTCGTGCTGTGGAGGACAACAACAATGAACGACAGCGTCTACAAGCGGATTGAGCAGAGTCCGCGCTTCAAGGAGCTGGTCGCCAAGCGCGACCGCTTCGCCTGGATACTTTCCGCCATCATGCTCGGCCTCTACGTGGCCTTCATCCTGCTGATCGCCTTCGAGCCGCAAGTGCTCGGCATGCGCATCAGCGATAGCTCGCCGATGACCCTGGGCATCCCGCTGGGCGTAGGTCTGATCCTCTCGGCCTTCGTGCTGACCGGTATCTACGTCAAGCGCGCCAACAGCGAATTCGACCGTCTGAACCAGGAAATCCTGGCCGAGGTGCAGAAATGATCGCGCGTATCCTCTCCACGCTCGGCCTGCTGGCGCTGGCGCCGACCCTCTGGGCGGCCGGTGCCATCGAAGGCGAAGTGCAGCGTCAGCCGCTGAACATCTCCGCCATCGTCATGTTCGTGGCGTTCGTCGGCTTCACCCTGTGCATTACCTACTGGGCCTCCAAGCGCAGCAAGTCGGCGGCCGACTTCTACACCGCCGGCGGTGGCATCACCGGTTTCCAGAACGGTCTGGCGATTGCCGGTGACTATATGTCGGCGGCGTCCTTCCTGGGGATTTCCGCCCTGGTGTTCGCCTCCGGCTACGACGGCCTGATCTATTCGATCGGCTTCCTGGTCGGCTGGCCGATCATCCTGTTCCTGATCGCAGAACGCCTGCGCAACCTCGGCAAGTACACCTTCGCCGACGTCGCCTCGTTCCGCCTCAAGCAGACCGAGATCCGCACCCTTTCCGCCAGCGGTACGCTGGTGGTGGTGGCGTTCTACCTGATCGCGCAGATGGTCGGCGCCGGCAAGCTGATCGAGCTGCTGTTCGGCCTCGACTACCACGTCGCGGTGATCCTGGTCGGCATCCTGATGGTCTGCTACGTGCTGTTCGGCGGTATGCTGGCCACCACCTGGGTACAGATCATCAAGGCCGTGCTGCTGCTGTCCGGCGCCTCCTTCATGGCGCTGATGGTGATGAAGCACGTCAACTTCGACTTCGGCACCCTGTTCAGCGAAGCGGTCAAGGCGCACCCGAAAGGCGAGGCCATCATGAGCCCCGGCGGCCTGGTGAAAGACCCGATCTCGGCCATCTCCCTGGGCCTGGCGCTGATGTTCGGTACCGCTGGTCTGCCGCACATCCTGATGCGCTTCTTCACCGTCTCCGATGCCAAGGAAGCCCGCAAATCGGTGTTCTACGCCACCGGTTTCATCGGTTACTTCTACATCCTGACCTTCATCATCGGCTTCGGCGCGATCCTGCTGGTCGGCACCAACCCGCAGTTCAAGGATGCCGCTGGCGCCCTGATCGGCGGTAACAACATGGCTGCGGTACACCTGGCCGATGCCGTGGGTGGCAGCCTGTTCCTCGGCTTCATCTCCGCCGTGGCCTTCGCCACCATCCTCGCGGTGGTCGCCGGCCTGACCCTGTCCGGCGCCTCTGCGGTGTCCCACGACCTGTACGCCAGCGTGATCAAGAAGGGCAAGGCCAACGAGAAGGATGAGCTGCGCGTATCGAAGATCACCACCCTGGTGCTCGGCGTGCTGGCCATCGGCCTCGGCATCCTGTTCGAGAAGCAGAACATCGCCTTCATGGTCGGTCTGGCCTTCTCCATCGCGGCCAGCTGCAACTTCCCGGTACTGATCCTCTCCATGTACTGGAAGAAGCTGACCACCCGCGGTGCCATGATCGGCGGCTGGCTGGGTCTGATCACCGCCGTGGTGCTGATGGTGCTCGGCCCGACCATCTGGGTACAGATCCTCGGCAACGCCACGCCGATCTACCCGTACGAGTACCCGGCGCTGTTCTCCATCACCGTGGCCTTCATCGGTATCTGGTTCTTCTCGATCACCGACAAGTCCACTGCGGCCGACGAGGAACGCGCACGCTTCTACCCGCAGTTCGTGCGCTCGCAGACCGGCCTGGGTGCCAGCGGTGCTGCCGCCCACTGATCGACGCTCCGTGTGAACTACTGGGCAGCCTGCGGGCTGCCCTTTTTTATGGGCGGCGGTATGATCGCCGGCCTCCACAGGGACGAACCGAGGACGCTCAAGGATGAACATCACTTTCTCTCGCTGGGGCAGCGTTGCCCTGGCACTCTGTCTGAACCTGCTGGCCGGCTGTGCCTACCGCGGCGGCGATGTCGCCAGCGCTGCGGCCGAGCCGGTGAGCGCCGGCTATTCCGCCAGCCAGGGTCAGGCCAGTGGCCGCCTGCTGGTGTGGACCGCCGACTTCTCCGTCGAGGTGGCCGATCTCGGCAAGTCTGCCGAGCAGCTCAGTGCGCGCATGGTCGCCCTCGGCGGCTACGTCGAGGAGAAAAGCGACGACGGCAGTCAGCGCCAGAGCTTCGTCTACCGCGTGCCTAAGGACGCCTTCAATGAAGCGCTGGGCGATGTCGAGCGCAGCGGCAGCGTGCTGTCGCGCCACGTCAAGGGTGAGGACGTCACCGAGCAGTACGTCGACGTAGAGACCCGCCTGAAGAACAACCTGGCCCTGCGTGACCGTTTCCGCGACCTGCTGGCCAAGGCCAAGGACGTCAAGGACATCCTGCTGATCGAGGCTGAGCTCAACCGCATCCAGTCGGAAGTCGACTCGATGGAAGCGCGCATGCGCGTGCTCAAGGACCAGATCCAGATGGCCACCCTGCGCGTCACGCTCCACCAGCAGGTGCCGCCCAAGCCGGCCACCATCTATGGCCCGCTGGGCTACCTGTACAAGGGGGCCGAGTGGTTCGTGATCAAGCTGTTCGTCATTCGCGAGTGAGCTGAGCATGGACGTGCTGCGCATGCTGTTGGCGGTGCTGGCCCTGCTGGCCGGCATTGCCGCGCTGGTGCAGGGTATCGTCGTCGGGCCGCTGTGGGCCTGGTTGCTGGTCATGGCGCTGGGCTTTCTGCTGGCCTACTGGCTGTGGCCGCGCCACCGTGAGGTGGAGAGCGGCTGGTTCGACGTGCTGGAACTGCTGGTTGAGCTGCCGGTGAATGCCCTGCTCGGGCTGTTGCGCCTGCTCGGGCGGTTCTTTCGCGATATCGACCTGCCTGGGCCATGAGGCGTCGCGGGGCAGTGGCGGGCTGCTGAGTTCGCCACCCGGCTTGAGTCGCTGCCTCGCTTTGCGGCATGGTGGGCGCAGCTTTCCGACATGGCAGTCAGCCCCATGCACACGACCTTTCTGATCATCCCCGGCTACGGCAACTCCGGGCCCGAGCACTGGCAGAGCCTGTGGCAGCAACAGGATGCGCGTTTCCGCCGGGTTGAGCAGCGTGACTGGTGGAGCCCGCAGTGCAGCGAGTGGGTGGCGACCCTGGAACGGGCGGTGGTGGCCAGCGGCCCGGACACCGTGCTGGTGGCCCATAGCCTGGGCTGCGGCCTGGTCGCACACTGGGCGGCGCATACCCGCCAGCGCATCCGCGCCGCCATGCTGGTGGCGCCGCCCGATCCCGAGGGGCCGGCGGCCGAGCTGAACATCCAGGGCTTCGTGCCGGTACCGGAGCTGCCGCTGGCTTTCCCCAGCCTGGTGGTGGCCAGCAGCGATGATCCCTATTCCAGCCTCGAACATGCGCATGCTGCGGCTGCCCGCTGGGGCAGCCGCTGGTACAACCTGGGCCCGTGCGGCCATATCAATGGCGACAGCGGCCTGGGCGACTGGCCGCAGGGGCGGGCGCTGCTGGACTCGCTGCTGCGCTGAAATGCAAAAGCCCCGCACTGGGCGGGGCTTCTGGCGTAAAGCGACGGGCTTACTCGTCCATCTGCGACTGCAGGTAGTTTTCCAGGCCGACCTTCTCGATCAGGCCGAGCTGGGTTTCCAGCCAGTCGATGTGTTCTTCCTCGGACTCGAGGATGTCTTCCAGCAGCTCGCGGCTGCCGTAGTCACCGACGGTTTCGCAGTAGGCGATGGCGGCTTTCAGGTCGGGCAGGGCGGCTTGTTCGAGCTTGAGGTCGCAGGCCAGCATTTCCTTGGTGTTTTCGCCGATCATCAGCTTGCCGAGGTCCTGCAGGTTGGGCAGACCTTCGAGGAAGAGGATGCGCTTGATCAGCTTGTCCGCATGCTTCATCTCGTCGATGGACTCGTGATACTCGTGCTTGCCGAGTTTCTCCAGACCCCAATCTTCGTACATGCGGGCATGCAGGAAGTACTGGTTGATCGCCACCAACTCATTGCCGAGGATCTTGTTCAGATGCTGAATGACTTTCTTGTCGCCTTTCATGGTGGAGGCCTCGCCCTGAGTGGTGATTGGTAAATCAGGAGTCTGCGTCAGAAGTGCCTTCCGGTCAAATATAAGCCATTGAAATATATATGAAAATTAATATAAATAAGAATGTTTAGCTTCCGCGTTCTGACGCTAACTTATTGAAAGCACGCAATAAAGTGAGTGCTTCTGGCTGTTCCAACTTTTCCCGGGTTATGCGAGTTCTCAATTATGTGGTTGCGTCTGGCCGCCGATGCGTTGGTGTTGCTGCACCTGTTGTTCATCCTGTTCGTGCTGGCCGGAGGCCTGGCGGTGCTGCGCTGGCCACGCCTGGCTGTGCTGCACCTGCCGGCGG
This sequence comes from Aquipseudomonas alcaligenes NBRC 14159, assembly GCF_000467105.1. Classification (GTDB taxonomy): domain Bacteria; phylum Pseudomonadota; class Gammaproteobacteria; order Pseudomonadales; family Pseudomonadaceae; genus Aquipseudomonas; species Aquipseudomonas alcaligenes. Next base: position 24,025 of record NZ_BATI01000029.1, on the reverse strand, counting down.
CGGCCTGGGGCGCAGCGGTGGAGTTGCTGCACCTGTACTGCCCGCTGACCCCGCTAGAGAACCGCCTGCGTCAGGCGGCAGGGCAGGCCGGCTATGACGGCGGCTTTGTCGAGCACTACCTGATTCCGTTGATCTACCCGGCCGGGCTGACCCCGCAGCTACAGATCTGGCTGGGTGGTGGGGTGCTGCTGGTCAACGGGATCATCTATGCCTGGCTCCTGACGCGCCTGTCGAGGCGCTAGGCGCTCTTCTGGGCTGTCATTCAGCGGCCTGATACAGCGTCGCCGCCGGGGTCGGCTTGGCTACACTCGCCACAACCTCACTACAGAACAAGGCAAGCAGTATGCAAAACCGCATGATGATCACCGGCGCCGGTTCCGGTCTGGGACGCGAGATCGCCCTGCGCTGGGCCCGTGAGGGCTGGCGTCTGGCGCTGTGCGACGTGAACGAGCAGGGCCTGGCCGAGACCCTGAAGCTGGTCCGCGAGGCCGGTGGCGACGGCTTCACTCTGCGCTGCGACGTGCGCGACTACAGCCAGCTGACTGCCGTGGCGCAGGCTTGCGAGGAGCGCTTCGGTGGCCTCGACGTGCTGGTCAACAACGCCGGCGTGGCCGCCGGTGGCATGTTCGCCGACCTCAGCCTGGAAGACTGGGACTGGCAGCTGTCGATCAACCTGATGGGCGTGATCAAGGGCTGCAAGGCCTTCCTGCCGCTGCTGCGCGCCAGCCAGGGCAAGATCATCAACATCGCCTCCATGGCCGCGCTGATGCAGGGTCCGGCGATGAGCAACTACAACGTGGCCAAGGCCGGCGTGGTGGCGCTCTCGGAGAGCCTGCTGATCGAACTCAAGCCCGAGGGCGTGGCGGTGCATGTGGTCTGCCCGTCGTTCTTCCAGACCAACCTGCTGGACTCCTTCCGCGGCCCCACCCCGGAGATGAAGCAGCAGGTCGGCAAGCTGCTGGAGGGCAGCCCGATCAGCGCCGCGGATATCGCGGGCTACATCTACGACGAGGTGGCCAAGGGCGAGTTCATGATCCTGCCGCACGAGCAGGGCCGCGTGGCCTGGGCGATCAAGCGGCAGAACCCACAGATCATCTACGACGAGATGACCGTCATGTGCGAGAAGATGCGCGCCAAGCTGGGCGCCAGCTGATTCGCGCGGGTATGAAAAAGGGCAGCCGAGGCTGCCCTTTTTGTTGCTGGCCGGAATAGGGCGGGCTTAGCCCGCCACCAGTACGCGGATCGCCTCCAGGCGCAGGGCCGCCTTGTCGAGGAAGGCCAGGCCGCTCTCGCGCTGCTTGCGCAGGGCTTCGATCTCGGCCGGGCGCACGCTCGGGTTGACTGCCTGCAGTGCGCTCATGCGGGCGATTTCCTCGTCCAGGGTGGCGGTGAAGCGCTGCCGTGCCTCTTCCACGCGGCTGCTGTGGCGCGGCGCGATCTTCGCCTCGGCGGCATTGATCTGCTTGGCCAGCACGTCACGCTGGGCCTGCACGAACTTGTTGGCGCTGGCGCGTGGTACGGTCTCCAACTGGTCGTTGAGGGTGTCGAAGGCGACCTTGCTGGCCAGGTCGTTGCCGTTCGGGTCGAGCAGGCTGCGCAGCGCCACCGGCGGCAGGAAGCGGCCCAGCTGCAGCGCCTTGGGCGCCACCACTTCGCTGACATACAGCAGTTCCAGCAGCACGGTGCCGGGCTTGAGCGCCTTGTTCTTGATCAGCGCCACCGCGGTGTTGCCCATCGAGCCGGACAGCACCAGGTCCATGCCGCCCTGCACCATGGGATGTTCCCAGGTGAGGAACTGCATGTCCTCGCGAGCCAGGGCCTGGTTGCGGTCGTAGGTGACGGTGACCGCTTCGTCGTCGCCAAGCGGGAAGCTGGCGTCCAGCATCTTCTCGCTGGGGCGCAGCACCAGGGCGTTCTCGGAGTGGTCCTCGCTGTCGATGCCGAAGGCGTCGAACAGCTCCTCCATGTAGATCGGCAGGGCGAACTGATCGTCCTGTTCGAGGATTTCCTCGACCAGCCGCTCGCCCTCGCCGGCGCCGCCGGAGTTGAGCTCCAGCAGGCGGTCACGGCCGCTGTGCAGCTCGCCTTCAAGGCGTTCGCGTTCGGCGGTGGCCTCGCTCAGCAGAGCATTCCAGGCGCCCTCGGCGTGGTCTTCCAGCAGCGGCAGCAGGCGCGGGCCGAACTGGTGCTGCAGGGCGTTGCCGGTCGGGCAGGTATTGAGGAAGGCATTCAGCGCCTGGTGGTACCACTGGAACAGGCGCTCCTGCGGGCTGTCCTCGAGGTAGGGCACGTGCAGCTGGATGGTGTGCTTCTGGCCGATGCGGTCGAGACGGCCGATGCGCTGCTCCAGCAGGTCCGGGTGGGCCGGCAGGTCGAACAGCACCAGATGGTGGCTGAACTGGAAGTTGCGGCCTTCGGAGCCGATCTCGGAACAGATCAGCACTTGGGCGCCGAATTCCTCGTCGGCGAAGTAGGCGGCGGCGCGGTCGCGCTCGAGGATGCTCATTCCCTCGTGGAACACCGTGGCGGGGATGCCGGAACGTACGCGCAGGGCGTCTTCCAGGTCCAGCGCGGTTTCGGCGTGGGCGCAGATCACCAGCACCTTGAACTTCTTGAGCATCTTCAGGGTGTCGATCAGCCAGTCGACGCGCGGGTCGAAGCGCCACCAGAATTCGTCATCGCCCTGCGCCTGGTAGCGTACCTCGGGGTACAGCTCGGCGTGTTCGCCCGGCTCCAGCGCGGCGTACTGCTCGGGGTTGGGCAGCGGGTAGGGGTGCAGCAGGCGCTCGGGGAAGCCCTGCACGGCGGCGCGGGTGTTACGCAGTAGTACGCGGCCGGTGCCGTGGCGGTCCAGCAGCTCGCGGATCAGCCGCGCGGCGGCCTCGCTGTCGCCGTCGCTGACGGCGCCCAGCAGCGCTTCGCCCTCGGCGCCGAGGAAGCGCGCGATGGTGGCATGCGCCTTCTCGGACAGGCGGCCCTCGTCGAGCAGCTCCTGCACCGCTTCGGCCACCGGGCGGTAGTTGGCGCTCTCGGCACGGAAGGCGTCGAGATCGTGGAAACGGTCCGGGTCGAGCAGACGCAGGCGCGCGAAGTGGCTTTCCAGGCCCAGTTGCTCCGGGGTGGCGGTGAGCAGCAGCACGCCGGGGATGACTTCGGCCAGCTGCTCGACCAGGCGGTATTCGTCGCTGGCCTTCTCCGGGTGCCAGACCAGGTGGTGCGCCTCGTCGACCACCAGCAGGTCCCAGCCGGCGGCGAAGGCGGCGTCCTGGGCCTTGTCGCTGTCCTTCAGCCACTCCAGGGAGACCAGCGCCAGCTGGGTGTCCTCGAAGGGGTTGTCGGCATCGCTTTCGGCGAAGCGTTCGGCGTCGAACAGCGCCACCTGCAGGTTGAAGCGCCGGCGCATCTCCACCAGCCACTGGTGCTGCAGGTTCTCCGGAACCAGGATCAGCACGCGGCTGGCACGGCCGGAGAGCAGCTGGCGGTGGATCACCAGGCCGGCCTCGATGGTCTTGCCGAGGCCCACTTCGTCGGCCAGCAGCACGCGCGGGGCGATGCGGTCGGCGACCATGCGCGCGATGTGCAGCTGGTGGGCGATCGGCTGGGCGCGGGCGCCGCCCAGGCCCCACAGGCTGGACTGCAGCAGGCGGCTCTGGTGCTCCAGGGTGTGGTAGCGCAGGGCGAACCAGTTCAGCGGGTCGATCTGCCCGGCGAACAGGCGGTCGCTGGCCAGGCGGAACTGGATGAAGTTGGACAGCTGGGTTTCCGGCAGGCTGACCGGGCGGTGTTCGGCGTCGAAGCCGTGGTAGACCAGCAGGCCGTCGATGTCCTCGACTTCCTGCACGGTCAGCTTCCAGCCCTCGAAGTGGGTGATCTCGTCGCCCGGGGCGAAGCGCACGCGCGTCAGCGGGGCGTTGCGCAGCGAGTACTGGCGGGTTTCGCCGGTGGCCGGGTAGAGCACGGTGAGCAGGCGGCCGTCGGAAGTGAGGATGGTGCCCAGGCCGAGTTCCGCCTCGCTGTCGCTGATCCAGCGTTGCCCCGGTTGGTACTGCACAGTGCCACTACTTGCCATGAAATGCCCCAGCTGCGAAAAAAGCCGCGTATGTTAGCGGAACGCTGCGTCGAGGGCGACGGTCCACGGAATCAACGCAGGCGTCCCGAGTCGAAAGTGTAGCCGGTTCAAGTTGGGTACCGTCCGGCCGACAGCTGGGTTAACCACGGAGAAATGTCGATGCTGCCGCCCATTCCGCATAGCCTGGCCCCGGTGACCGCCCAGCAGGACGTGCCCAAGCCGCGTCCGGACATTCCGCCGGTCACCCCGCCCAGCGAAAGTGCCAAGGAAAGCGCCATCGAACTGGACCGGCGCCACCCGCAGGAGGCGGAAATGCTGCTCTACGAGGAGCAGCGCCGGCGCCAGCGGCGTGGCTACAGCGCCGAAGAGCTGGCCGAAGGCGAAGTCGAGGAAGGCGACGAGAAGCTGCTGGAAGAGCTGCCACGCCAGGGCCTGTGGGTGGATGTGGAGGTCTGATCGTCGGACAATGCCCGCCCACTCCTTTATCGCGACTGCCGTGGACCTGTTCTCCGCTTCCCCCATCGACCTGCCCGGTGCCGAGCTGGACTTGCGGCCGCACTGGCTGGATGCCACCACTGCCACCGCCTGGTTCACCGAGCTGGCCCGCGACACGCCCTGGGAGCAGCCACAGCTGTTCATCCACGGCCGCCATCTGGCCGTGCCGCGCCTGCTGGCCTGGTATGGCGACCCCGAGGCCAGGTACCGCTATTCCGGCCTGGAGCACCAGCCGCTGCCCTGGACACCGCTGCTGGCGGAGATTCGCACACGGGCACAGGATGCCTGCGGGCGGCCATTCAACGCCGTGCTGCTCAACTATTACCGCGACGGCAACGACTCCATGGGCTGGCACAGCGACGACGAGCCGGAGCTGGGGCGCGATCCGCTGATCGCCTCGCTGAACCTCGGCGGCACCCGGCGTTTCGACCTGCGCCGCAAGGGCACCACGCGCATCGGGCATTCGCTGGAGCTGGGCGACGGATCGCTGCTGGTCATGGGCGGCCAGACGCAGCATCATTGGCAGCATCAGGTGGCCAAGACCCGCAAGCCGGTGGCGCCACGCATCAACCTGACCTTTCGTCTGATCCGGGGCCGAGCATGAGCGACGAAAAGCTGATCGACTTCACTGCCGAGCGCGGCAAGCGCATCCACGACCTGCACGACAAGAAGCTCGACGAGATGCGCCAGGCCTTTGAACAGGCCCTGCCGCTGCCCAAGGGCAAGTCCAAGCCCAAGAAGAAGCGCTGAGCCTGTCTGCGGCGCCCTGTCGCGGCGCCCATCTCACCGGACATTGATCCGGATCAATTCCCGCCGCCGTGCCTCCTCTACTCTGAAGCCATGCAAGACAAGGCGCAGCTCAAGGAGGCAGCCATGTTCATCGACACAGTAGTTCTCGCCGGTATCGGTACGGTCGCGCTGATGGTCGCCTTCTTCGGCGGCGTCGGTCTCTTCATCTGGAAGGACTCGCACAAAAAGGCCAAGGCGACCACCAAGGCCGAGTGATCCTTCCGCAACAGTGCACGCAAGGCATTTAGGGCGACTTCGGTCGCCCATTTTTTTGCCTGTGCTCGGGTGACCCTTCGGTCCCTGGGGCGATGGGCAGGGCGGGTCGTCTGGCGGCCATCTCCTGTCGCGGGATTTGGCGGTATCATGCCGGCCTTTGGGCACTGCTGCGTGCCACGACGACTGCCAGTAAAGGATGAGGGAAATGACGGAGACCATTCGCGTATTCGTGGGCTGTGACCCGAACGACTGCGATCTGGAACAGATGATGGTGCTGGACTACAGCATCCGCAAGCACTGCTCGCAGCCGGTGGAGATCACCTGGATGCAGCTGTCGCGCGATCCGCAGAGCTTCTGGTACTCCAACCCCGAGCAGCAGCAGGGCTGGCGCACCGAGGCCTGGACCACGCCGTTCTCCGCCTTCCGCTGGGGCATCCCGGCGTTCTGCGGCTACCAGGGCAAGGCCATCTACATGGACACCGACGTCATGGTGCTGTGCGACCTGGCGCAGATGTGGAACCTGGCGTTCGAGCCGGGCAAGGTGGTGATGGCCAAGGGCGGCGAGGAGTCCTGGCGCTTCTGCGTGTCCATGTGGGACTGCGCCGAGGCGCAGAAGCACCTGCCGCCGATCGAGGACCTGCGTGGCAAGCCGGAGATCCACCAGCAGCTGAAGAAGTACTACAAGAAGCACACCGAGGTGATCCAGCCGTTCGATACCCAGTACAACAACATCGACGGCGAGAACACCCCGATCGAGCAGATCAAGATCCTCCACTACTCGGACATGGGCACCCAGTTCTCGCACAAGATCTCCTTCCCGCGCCTGGAGCGCGAGGGGCGCAAGCACTGGTTCGATGGCACCGTGATGCCGCACCCACGGCAGGACCTGCAGGCGCTGTTCGAACGCCTGTACCAGGAGGCGCTGGATGCCGGCTACAGCCTGGACAACTACCGCATGCAGCAGGTGTTCGGGGCGTTCCCCAAGTACTCGCAGAAGACCTACTCGGGCAACTCGGTGACCCGGCCCAAGCACTGGTGGAAACGCCTGTTCCGCAAGAAGGCCAAGGCCTGACAGCACTGCGGCGCCCTCGGGCGCCGCAGTCGTTTTAGCTCTTCAGTCGTGGGCGCCGGCGCGCTTGAGCAGCTGCTTGCAGCGCTCGGACAGGTGCACCACGCGCAGGTGTTTGCCGGCGCGGCTGTAGCGCTCGCGCAGGGTCTTCAGTGCAGCGATGGCCGAGTAGTCGACGAAGCTCAGGTGACGGCAGTCGAGGGTCACCTGCTGCGGGTCGTCGGCCACCTCGAACAGGTTGAGGAAGGGCGTGGTGCTGGCGAAGAACAGCGTGCCGTGTACGCGGTACAGCTTGCTGCCGTCGGCCTGGATGTCGCTGTCGGCGTACAGCTCGCGGGCGTGGTGCCAGGCAAAGTTCAGCGCGGCGATGACGATGCCGCAGAGCACGGCGGTAGCCAGGTCGGTGAACACGGTGATGATGGTCACGGCGGCGATCACCAGGGCGTCGCTGAGCGGCACCTTGCCGAGCACGCGCAGCGAGCCCCAGGCGAAGGTCTGCTGCGACACCACGAACATCACCCCGACCAGCGCGGCCAGTGGGATCAGCTCGATCAACGGGGCCAGGAACAGCACGAACAGCAGGATCATCACCCCGCTGACTACGCCGGACAGGCGGCCGCGGCCACCGGAGCTGAGGTTGATCACCGTCTGCCCGATCATCGCGCAGCCGCCCATGCCGCCGAAGGCGCCGGACACCACGTTGGCGGCGCCCAGGGCCACGCACTCGCGGTTGGTGTGGCCGCGGCTCTGGGTGATCTCGTCGGTGAGGTTCAGCGTGAGCAGGGTTTCCAGCAGGCCGACCAAGGCCATCAGCGCCGCATAGGGGGCGATGATGCGCAGGGTTTCCAGGTTCCACGGAATGTCCGGCAGTGCGAACTGCGGCAGGCCGCCGGCGATCTGCGCCATGTCGCCGAGGGTGCGCGTGGGCAGGTCGAGCAGGTACACCAGCAGGCCGACGCCGAGGATCGCCACCAGCGCCGGCGGCACCGCGCGGGTCAGTTTCGGCAGCAGGTAGACCACCGCCATGGTCAGGGCCACCAGGCCGAGCATCCAGTACAGCGGCGTGCCCTTGAGCCAGCCACCGTCGGCATGGAAGTGTTCCAGCTGCGACAGGGCGATGACGATGGCCAGGCCGTTGACGAAGCCGAGCATCACCGGGTGCGGCACCATGCGCACCAGCTTGCCCAGGCGCAGCATGCCGAACAGGATCATCAGCACCCCGCCGAGCAGCACGGTGGCCAGCAGGTACTGTACGCCGTGCTGCACCACCAGGGCGACGATGACCACCGCCATCGAGCCGGCGGCACCGGAAATCATCCCCGGGCGGCCGCCGAACAGGGCGGTGATCGTGCAGATGATGAAGGCGCCGTACAGGCCCATCAGCGGGTTGAGCTGGGCCACCAGGGCGAAGGCGATGCACTCGGGCACCAGGGCGAAGGACGAGGTGAGGCCGGCCAGGATGTCGGCGCGCAGACGGGCGATTTTCATGGGCTTACCCAGGGTGAGCCGGCGGGCGCCGGCCAGGTGAGGCGGATGCGAAAGGATGCGGATGGTACGCAATTGGCGCGTTTCGGGCCAGCGCGCAGCCGGCATGGCAGGCCGGTTTGGGGCGGCGCGGGCGGGTCAGCAGCCGCGTGCGGTCCTGCCGCGGCATCCGCGCATGTCAGTGCAGGCGATAGCGTTTCAGCTCTGCGGGAGTGAGCACCTTCATCCGCTGCGGCTCGATCGCCTGCATGTCGGCGACCAGGCTGGGCGCCACGCCCATGTCGCGGAAGTAGCCGGCGCTGTTGTAGGGCATGCCGGCACGGCTGGCCTGGGCGGACTCGCCGGCAGGGAAGTGCGGGCGGTGCAGGCCGACGTGGCCGCGCACGGTCTTCTTGCGGCCGGCGGCCAGCAGGTAGATGCAGCTGCCCTGGCACACGCCCTTGGCGGGCACCAGGGTTTCGAAACCGGTCTCGCGCAGCAGGCGGCCCATGCGCATGGCTTCGGCGGCGCTGCCGCCGATGCTGTCGAGCAGGAGGATCTTGCGCGCGAACTTGCCGGGGTGGGCGCGCAGGGCCTTGAGCGTGGCGTCGTAGTCGCCGGGGGCGATGTCCTCGGAAACCTTGACGATGAGAATGTTGCCAAGGTTCTTCTGCTGCGCGGCCTCGACCTCCACCTTGGCGAGGGCGGGGTTGAGGCAGAGGGCGGCGAAGCCTGCAAGGGCGATGCGAAGGTGACGGCTCATGGGGCGGTGATTCTGGCTGCTACGACAGGGCGCAGAAGATACCCGGAGCCGCGCGCGCATGCACCTGCCTGCGCTCAGGGCTGGCTGTCCGGGCAGCTGGCTTCGGCGCGGATCAGTTGGCGCGTGCCCCAGTTCTCTGCGCGTACGTACCAGGGTTCGGCGCTGTCATCGAGCTGGGCGATGGCGTCCGGGTGGCCGCTGGCGGCGGCTTTCTCCAGCCACAGACGGTTCTGGTCCTGATCCAGCGGCACAATGTTGCCGAAGCTGTAGGCTTCGGCGAGTGCGTACTGGGCCTGCGGCAGCCCGCCCGCGGCGGCCCGGCACAGCCATTGCGCGGCCTTGGCGTCATCGCGGGCATAGTGCAGGGCGAGGTCGTCGCCACCGACGGCATCCAGATCGCTCTCCTCGACCAGGTCGCTGCGGTACTGCTCGCTGAGCAGGTACTGGGCTTCCAGGTGGCCTCGCTTGGCCGCCGTTTCGAGCCAGAACATGGCGCCGATGCGGTCCTGGCTGCCCGACTTCCAGGCCAGCAGGTAGCGGCCCAGTTCGGCCTGCACCTCGACCAGGCCGCGCTCGGCAGCGTCGGCCAGCCACTTCTCATAGAGTGCCTGCTGCACGAGGTTCTCGGATTGCCGATAGAGCTCCAGCAGACGCTGGTCGGAGCTGGTGTCGCCCTGGCTGGCGGCCAGCAGGTAGTAGAAGCGTGCCGTCATGTAGCGCTCGCCGCTGTCGGCATAGCGTGCCACGGCCAGGCTGGAGCACAGATCGCCCTGCCTGGCGCGCTCGGCCAGGGCGTCGAGTTCGTCCTGTTCGATATCGGGGTTCGCGATGCAGCTATCGGTGGCGGCTTGGGCGGTCAGGCCGTGGAGCAGGGCGAGGGTGCAGGCGAGAGCGAAGACGTGGCGCATATGGATTCCTTCCATGGAACGGGCGCCGGGCTGTGCTTTGCGCGCGGCATGCGGGCGACCTTAGCCAAGCTGGAGGCGCCCGACAAGCCATGGCCAGCGGCCGTCAGCCTCGCGCCGGAATACTCAGCCCACGCTGCACCGCCGGGCGCGCGAGGAAGGCGTCGAGTACGCGGCGCACATTGGCAAAGCGCTCGAACTGCACCAGTTCGCCAGCCTCGTAGAAACCGACCAGGTTGCGTACCCAGGGGAACAGGGCGATATCGGCGATGCTGTAGTCCTGGCCCATCATCCAGTCGCGGTCCTGCAGATGCTGGTCGAGCACACCGAGCAGGCGGGCGGATTCGGCCACGTAACGGTCGCGCGGGCGCTTGTCGGCGTAGTCGCGGCCGGCGAATTTGTGGAAGAAACCGAGCTGGCCGAACATCGGGCCGATGCCGCCCATCTGGAACATCAGCCACTGCAGGGTCTGGTAGCGCCGGGCCGGGTCACGGGCCAGCAGCTGGCCGGTTTTCTCGGCCAGGTAGAGGAGGATGGCGCCGGACTCGAACAGCGCCAGTGGTTCGCCGCTGGGCCCGTTGGGGTCGAGGATGGCGGGGATCTTGTTGTTCGGGTTGAGCGAGAGGAACTCGGGGCTGAACTGGTCGTTGCTGTCGAAGCTGACCAGGTGTGGCTCGTAGGTCAGGCCGGTCTCTTCCAGCATGATCGACACCTTGACCCCGTTGGGCGTGGGCAGCGAGTACAGCTGCAGGCGTTCGGGGTGCTGGGTGGGCCATTTGCGGGTGATGGCGAAGGCGGACAGGTCGGACATGGAATTCCCTGTGGACGTTGGGTGGTGCCGTCATCAGAGCATCCGACGCGGATGCGCTGAAATCGAACCTTTTGCTAGTGGCCATCGACCCGGCTGATTCGGCCAAGGTTTCCTGCGCGTGGCGGAGCCGGTATGGTGCGGGCTTTCCTCAATCGGGTCACGGAGCCTTCAGCATGAGCCTGCACGGTCAATACGATGAGCAGAACATCTTCGCCAAGATCATTCGCGGTGAGGCGCCCTGCTACAAGCTGTACGAGGACGAGGACGTGCTCGCCTTCCTCGACCTGTTCCCGCAGTCCTACGGTCACTGTCTGGTGATTCCGAAGAACGCGCCGGCACGCAACATCCTGGAGATCGACGACGCCAACCTGGCCAAGGTGATGGCCGTGGTGCGCAGGCTGACCCAGGCGGTGGTGGACGAGCTGCAACCGGCCGGCGTGCAGGTGGCGCAGTTCAACGGCGCCCCGGCCGGGCAGACGGTGTTCCATATCCATATGCATATCGTGCCGCGCTACGAGGGCGACACGCTCGGCATTCACGCCAGCCAGCAGGCCGATGCGGCGCAGCTGCAGGCTCTGCAGGCACGGTTGGTGAAACGCCTGCAAGGCTGAGACGGGGCGTCGTCGGCGCGGGGTAGCGAAGCCGGCATCTATACTGGGTGGACATGGTGGCAGTCGGAGCTGTCTGATGTTTCGCACCCTGATCCTGAGTCTGTTGCTCGGCGTACCGCTGAGCGCCGCGCATGCCGAGGAGCACCTGACCCTGTGCCATGAAGACCGCGACTCCTACCCCTGGGTGTTGCGTGATGGCGGCGGGCTCAATGTGGAGTTGCTGGCGCAGGTCGCCGAGGCATTGCAGTTGCGCCTGCAGTTCGTCGCCGTGCCCTGGAAGCGCTGCCTCGCCGGGCTGGAGGATGGTCACTACGACGGCGCCTTCGCCGCCAGTTTCAAGACCGAGCGGCTGGCGATGGGACGCTATCCGACCACCGCCGAGGGCGATCTGGACGTGAGCAAGCGCCTGCACCTGTCCCTCTACGCGCTGTACCGGCGGCGTGGCGATCAGCTCGGCTGGGACGGTCAGCGACTGCTCGGCCTGCAGGGGCGTATCGGTTCGCTGAGCGGTTTTTCCATCGTCGACTTCCTGCGCCAGCACGGCGCCGAAGTCGACGAGACCAGCCGCGACCCGCTGGAGTTGCTGCACATGTTGCGTATGGGCCGGGTGCAGGGCGTGGCGCTGCAGGCGCCGCGTGCCGACCAGCTGCTGAGCCAGCACGCCGACCTGGCTGCCGGGGTGGAAAAGATCGCCCTGCCGCTGGAGCAGAAACCCTATTTCCTCATGCTGTCGCATGCGCTGGTGGCCGAGCGACCGGCACTGGCGGCTGCGCTCTGGTCGGAGATCGAGCGCCAGCGCGATTCGACAAAGTACCAGTTGCGCGAGATGGAGTTCTTCCGGCAGCGCTGACGGAGCGGTTTGCGACCGAGTGTGTCCGGCACTTGAGTGCCGGCGCGCGCGCGGTCAATACTGGGCCGACACCACGCTCGCCCAAGGAGGGCATCCATGCGCCGTATTCTCGCCGTTCTACCCCTGGTTCTGCTGGCCGGCTGTTCGTCGTTCCGCCCCGATGCCGAGAACATCACACCGGTGCCGGGCGATCGCCTGCTGGCCTATCAGGACGAGTTCCAGAATGGCGGCCGGCTGGTGGTCAATCGCGACATGGGGCTGATGGGCGGCGGTTGCTACGTGGCCATCGAAGTCGACCGCAAGCTGGCGGCACGCATCGGCATGGCCGAGGTGGCGAGCTTCCAAGTGCCTGCGGGTACCCGCGTGCTGGGGCTGACCCTCGACCCGCTGGACGACACCCTCTGCGGCATGGGGCGTCTGCACAAGGAGCTGGCCGTCAAGGTTGCACCGGGTAGTACCCAGTACTTCCACATCGTCAGCGAGAACAGGGGCGGCTTCGATCTGCGCCCTGACGCCAACCCGCCGCAGCCCTGATACCGGCACCCAGCGAGGACATCCGTATGCGCCATCTGCCGCGTATCGTCGTGATCGCGTCGCTGTTGGCCGGCTTGCCGGTACAGGCGGCGGAATGGCCTCCGGGAGTGCGCGATACCTTCCACAAGAGCTGTGTGGAGAGTGCCGGGCAACCCCTGGGGCAGGAGCGCGCGCAGCGCTATTGCCAATGCACGGTGGCGCGCATCGACCGCGACTTCAGCGCCAGCGAGGTCGCCGCGCTGGAGCAGGCCGAACTCCCCGAGCCGCTGATCAAGCGCCTGCAGCAGGTGTCGCAGCAGTGCCTGGAGGCACTGGGCGGGCAAGGCTAGCGATAGCGCGCGAGGATGGCGTCGAACTCGCCATCCTCATGGCGCGCAGCAGTGCCATGCCCGGCACGTCCGGCAAGTCATGGTAATACTCAGCTGTGCCTAGCGGGTCAGCGGCAGGGCCAGGCCCATGGCGGCGAACAGCCCGCCACAGCAGCGGTTGAAGCCGCTTCCGGCCCGCTCCAGCCAGGGGCGGGTGCGCTGGGCGGTGCGTGCCAGCAGGTATTCGACGATGCCTTCGACGATGGCGAAGGTGCCCGCCATCACCGCGAACTGCAGCCACAGGCTGCGCGTCGGGTCGAGGAACTGTGGCAGGAAGGCGCCGAAGAACAGGATCACCTTGGGGTTGGACAGCGCCGACAGCAGGCCCTGGCGAAACAGTTGTACGCCGGGGCGCGGCGCTGCCGCCTGCAGTGGCGTGAGGTGCAGGGGTGGTGCCCGCCACAGCTGGATACCGAGCCAGATCAGGTAGGCGGCGCCCAGCCACTTGAGCACCAGCAGGGCATGCGCGGAGGCCTTGAGCAGTGCCGCCAGGCCGAACATCGACAGCGCCATCAGCAGGACGAACCCGAGCATGCCGCCGCTGATCGTCCATAGGGCGCGACGGTGGCCGTAGAGCGCACCGTGGGTGAGGGCCAGCAGGCCGTTGGGGCCTGGCGTCAGCGACAGGCCGAAGACGGCGGTGAGGTAGATCAGCCAGGTATGCAGGGCCATGCGCGGTTCAGACCCTGTCGGCCAGCGCCAGCTTCACCCCGAGCAGGGTGAACAGCCCGCCGGTGCCGCGCTGCAGCCACAGGCCGAGGCGCTGGCCGACGCGCAGGCGTTGCTGGGCGAAGGCGGTGCTCAGGGCCAGGAAGTGGCACCAGAGCATGCCGTTGATGTTGAAGATGGCACCCAGGAGGAGGAAGGCCAGTGCCTTGTGCTCGGCGTCCGGGCTGATGAACTGCGGCACGAAGGCGAGAAAGAACAGCGCCACCTTGGGGTTGAGCACATTGGTCAGGAAGCCCTGGGCGAAGATGCGGCCATAGGGCAGCGCCGGCAGCTCGCTGGCAGGTGCCTGCGGCTCCTGGCGCCGGGCCAGCAGCATGCTGATGCCGATGTACAGCAGGTAGGCGGCACCGATCAGCTTGACCACCATGAACGCCGTGGCGGAGGTGGCGAGCAGGGCGGACATGCCCAGCGCGGCGGCGAGGATGTGCACGCAGGTGCCGGCGCCGATGCCCAGTGCCGCCGCCGAGCCGGCACGCCAGCCCTGGGTGGCGCTGCGCGCCATGATCAGCAGCGAGTCGGGGCCGGGCGCCATGTTCAGGAGCAGGCCGGAGATGACGAACAAGGCGAGGTCGTGAGTGCCGAGCATGGCGGGCTCCTTACCGAGGGACAGGTGATTCTGCGCCTTTCCTGAGATGGCGGTCAAAACACGCGAGCCCGTCGAGAATGCTGCGATAGCGGCGTTTTTGCCGACAATCGCCCTATATCTCCTGTGTCTTTCTGGCCTGATCGTGCATCTCCCTATCATCGAGCGGCGTGCCGCCAGTCGGTGTCGCTTCGCCGTGGCAGCGCCGCAGGGCCCGGCTATGGCACACTCCGCGTTTTGCAGCGCCACGTGCCTCTGCCTGGTTCGGGCCAGCGCTGCAACCGAATTCGCGCCATCGGCCGTTGCCGTGGTGCCGCCGACAAGCCAGCCGCTCCGGGCGGCCACAGAAGAAGAGGAATGTCCCGTGCACAAAGCCGTAATCAGTGGCACTGGCCTGTATACCCCCGCCAACAGCATCTCCAACGACGAGCTGGTGGCTTCCTTCAATGCCTATGTTCAGCAGTTCAATGCCGACAACGCTGCCGCCATCGAGCGCGGCGAGGTCGAGGCGCTGAGTGAATCGAGCAGCGCCTTCATCGAGAAGGCTTCCGGCATCAAGAGCCGCTTCGTCATCGATAAGGACGGCATCCTCGACCCGCAGCGCATGGTGCCGCGCATCCCCGAGCGTTCCAACGACGAGTGGGGCATCCTCTGCGAGATGGCCGTGGGCGCCGCCAGGGAAGCCCTCGAGCGCGCCGGCCGCAGCGTGGCCGATATCGACGGCGTGATCGTCGCCTGCTCCAACCTGCAGCGTGCCTACCCGGCCGTCGCCATCGAAGTGCAGGCTGCCCTCGGTATCAACGGCTGGGGCTACGACATGAACGTGGCCTGTTCCTCCGCCACCTTCGGCATCCAGGCCGCGGTCAACGCCGTGGCTACCGGCCAGGCCCGCGCGGTGCTGATGGTCAACCCGGAGATCTGCACCGGCCACCTGAACTTCCGCGACCGCGACAGCCACTTCATCTTTGGCGACGCCGCCACTGCGGTGATCATCGAGCGTGCCGATCAGGCCACCTCCAAGCATCAGTGGGACATCCTCGGTACCAAGCTGCTGACCCAGTTCTCCAACAACATCCGCAACAACTTCGGCTTCCTCAACCGCGCGGCGGAAGAGGGCATTGGTGCCAAGGACAAGCTGTTCGTCCAGGAAGGCCGCAAAGTGTTCAAGGATGTCTGCCCGATGGTGGCCGAGCTGATCGGCGCCCACCTGGCGGAGAACCAGCTCAACGTCGGCGACGTCAAGCGCTTCTGGCTGCACCAGGCCAACCTCAACATGAACCTGCTGATCGCGCGCAAGCTGCTCGGCCGTGACGCCGAAGCCCACGAGGCGCCGGTGATCCTCGATACCTACGCCAACACTAGCTCCGCCGGCTCGGTGATCGCCTTCCACAAGCACCACGACGATCTGCCGGTCGGCAGCCTGGGCGTGCTCAGCTCCTTTGGCGCCGGCTACTCCATCGGCAGCGTGATCCTGCGCAAGAAGGGCTGGTCAGCCGGCATGGCCGAGGCCGACGCCGAACTGCTCGCCCGCCTGCTGGCTGGCGAGCAGCGGGCGTTTCGTGAACTGGTCTCGACCTACCAGGGCGCGATGCGCGCGGTGGCCTATGCCATCGTCGGCAGTCGCAATGCCGACGAGGTCGTGCAGGATGCCTGGCTGGCCGTGGTGCGCAACCTGGACGGCTTCCAGCAGCGCGCCAGCCTGAAGACCTGGCTGCTGACCATTACCGCCAACACCGCCAAGAGCCGTCTCAAGCAGCAGCGCCGCGAGCCGCTGCTCGATGACCTGCCGGCGCCGCATGGCAGCGTCGGCGCCGAGCGCTTCGCCGAGGATGGCCACTGGCAGACGCCACCCAGTCAGTGGGAGCTGGATACGCCCGAGGCCCTGCTGGCCGAGGCCGAGCTGCGCGAGTGCCTGGAAAAGACCATCGCCAGCCTGTCGGAGATGCAGTCCAGCGTGCTGCTGCTGCGCGAGCGGCAGGGCCTGGAGCCCGAGGAGATCTGTAATCTTCTCGATCTCTCGCTCTCCAATGTGCGTGTCCTGTTGCACCGTGCCCGGCTCAAGGTGTTCGCCACGCTTGAGCATTTCGAGGAGACCGGCCAATGCTGAGCTGCAAGGACCTGGTGGAACGCTCCAGCGACTATCTCGATGGCCAGTTGCGCCTGCGCGAGCGCCTTGGCGTGCGTGCGCACCTGGCGATGTGCGTGCATTGCCGGCGCTTCATCCGGCAGCTGAAGCTGAGCCAGGCGGTGCTGCGCCAGCTGCCGGAAAAGCCCGTTGCCGAACTGGATGCGCTGGCCGAAAAGCTCGCCCGGCAACGCCGCGAACCCTGATTCAGAGCGGGTCACTACCGTTCGGCGGGCTTCATCAAATTGTCATCGAACTGTGGCAGCGCGTGTCGATGATCATCCGCAGACTCGCGTTCTACTGGGTTGCTGCGTTCCGGATATTGCCATGCGAGTTCTACTTTTCCTCGCCGCGCTCGCGTGCGGCCTGTCTGCCTTTGCTGCCAACCGTTGCGACACCGCCGTGGCCGTCGGCCGGGTTGATGTTGGCGAGGTGCGCCTGGCCTACCAGAGTGTCGGTCGCGACAGCGATCCGGCCTTGCTGCTGGTCATGGGGCTGGGCGGGCAACTGATCCACTGGCCTGATGACGTGGTCGAGCGCCTGTGCCGGCAGGGTTTCCGGGTCATCCGTTTCGATAACCGCGATGTTGGTCTGTCCACCTGGGTGGCGCCGGCGCCGGAGGCCAGCCTGGGCTTTGCCGTGCTGCGTTATCGCCTCGGCCTGTCGGTGCAGGCGCCCTATACGCTGCGGGACATGGCCGGGGATTCGCTGCGGCTGATGGATGCCCTCGGCATCCAGCGCTTCCACCTGCTGGGGGCGAGCATGGGCGGGATGATTGCCCAGCACATGGCCGACCTGGCGCCGCAGCGGGTCGAGAGCCTGACCCTGCTGATGACCAGCTCCGGTGCGCCCGGCCTGCCGGCGCCCAGCCCGCAGCTGCTGGAGCAGCTGGCCCGACGCGAGGCGCCCGATCGGGCCGCGGCCATCGCGCAGCAGGCCGATCTGCTGGCGGCGCTGGGCAGTCCGCAATTGCCCAGCGATCGCGCACAGCTGCTGCACGAGGCCGAGCGCAGCTACGACCGTGCCTTCAATCCGCAGGGGGTACAGCGGCAGATCCTGGCGATCCTCGCCGAGCCGAGCCGGGTGGAACTGCTCGAGCGCCTGCGCGTGCCGACGCTGGTGGTGCATGGCACCGCCGACCCGCTGCTGCCGGTGATGCACGGTGTGCATGTGGCCGCGCATGTCCGGGGCAGCGAGCTGAAACTGATTCCCGGCCTGGCCCATCGCTTCCAGGCAGCTTTCCGCGAGCCCCTGCTGGCCGCCGTGCTGCCCTACCTGCGTGAGCGTCGGATGGAAGAGGTACAGCTGGCGCAGAGCGCGCAGCCGTCGCCCACGCGCTCGCCCTTGTGATCGTTGTTCAGATTCCCTGGGCGCGCGGCAGGGCCTGGCGGCTGAGCAGGTAGTCCTGCAGGCGGGTCTGCTGGCCCGGCGTCATGAACAGGCCCAGCTTGGTGCGGCGCCAGAGGATGTCCTCGGCCTGCATCGCCCATTCCTCGCGGCACAGGTACTCCACTTCACGGGTGTACAGGCCGGCGCCCAGGTGCTCGCCAAGTTCGCTCTGGCGTTGCACGCCATCCAGCAGGCGCCAGGTGCGGCTGCCATAGGTGCTCACCCAGCGCTCTGCCAGTTCGCGGTCGAGCCAGCCGAAACGGGCGATCAGCTGCTCGGCCAGCTTCTCGCGGCTGTCCATGTTCTCGCCGCCGGGTAGTGGCGCCTTGGCGGTCCAGGCCGGGCACAGGTGCGGGAAGTTCGGCGCCAGCAGCTCCATGGCCGACTCGGCGAGCTTGCGGTAGGTGGTCAGCTTGCCGCCGAACACCGACAGCAGCGGCGCCTCGCCAGGGGCACCGGCCAGCGACAGGGTGTAGTCGCGGGTGATGGCCGAGGGCTGGTCGGACTCGTCGTCGCACAGCGGGCGTACGCCGGAGTAGCTGTGCAGGATGTCGCCAGGCGTCAGCTGCTTGCGGAAGTGGGCATTGACCACCTTGAGCAGGTAAGCGGTTTCCTCTTCGCTGATGCTTACCTTGGCCGGATCGCCCTGGTATTCGCGGTCGGTGGTGCCGATCAGGCTGAAGCGCTCCAGCCAGGGAATGACGAAGACGATGCGCTGGTCCTCGTTCTGCAGGATGTAGGCCTGTTCCTGGTCATGCAGGCGCGGCACCACGATATGGCTGCCCTGGATCAGGCGGATGCCGTAGGGCGACTTCTGCTTGAGGTCGTCCTGCAGGAACTTCGCGACCCAGGGCCCGGCTGCATTGACCAGGGCGCGGGCGCGGGTGGAGAACAGGCTGCCGTCGGCGCGTTCCAGGTGCAGGTGCCACAGACCCTTGCTGCGCCGTGCGCTGACGCAGCGGGTGCGGGTGTGGATGTGCGCGTGGCGCTCGCGCGCGGCCATGGCGTTGAGCAGCACCAGGCGGGCATCGTCCACCCAGCAGTCGGAGTATTCGAAGCCACGCAGCATTTCCGCCCGCAGTGGGCTGCCGGCGCCAAAGCGCACGCCGTGCGAGCCCGGCAGTTTCTCGCGCTTGCCCAGGTGGTCGTAGAGGAACAGCCCGGCGCGGATCATCCAGGCCGGGCGCAGGTGCGGACGGTGGGGGAGGATGAAGCGCATCGGCTTGACGATGTGCGGCGCCTTGGCCAGCAGCACCTCGCGCTCGGCCAGAGCCTCGCGCACCAGGCGGAACTCGTAGTGTTCGAGGTAGCGCAGGCCGCCATGGATCAGTTTGCTGCTGGCCGATGAGGTGTGCTGGGCCAGGTCGTCGCGTTCGCAGAGGAATACCGACAGCCCGCGCCCGGCCGCATCGGCGGCGATGCCGACACCATTGATGCCGCCACCGATCACGGCGAGATCGTAGATTTCAGCGATAGGGGGCGTCGGCATGGCAAGGCACTCTGAGTTGTAATGTGAACGCAATAATGTTCGATAGTGAAAATATGCTAGCGAAGCGTGTGCGCTTTCGCTAGTCCGAAAGCACGCCGGGTATCGGAAGGGTGACGGGTGTCCGGGCTCAGACGAGGTGCAGCTGAATCTTCTGCTCGTGCAGCAGGCGGCCCAGGCTGGCGGTGGGGGGCGCGTCGGTGTAGAGGTGGTCGATCAGGGCGATCGAACCCAGGCGCACCACCGCGTTGCGCCCGAACTTGCTGGAGTCGGCGGCCAGCAGGACCTGGCGAGCGTTGTCGATGATGGCCTGGGAGACCCGCACCTCCTGGTAGTCGAAGTCGAGCAGGCTGCCGTCCTCGTCGATACCGCTGATGCCGACGATGGCGAAGTCGACCTTGAACTGCTGAATGAAATCCGCCGCCGCCTGGCCCACCACGCCGCCGTCGCTGCGCACGCTGCCGCCGGCCACCAGCACTTCGAAATCGGCCTTGTCGGCCAGGGTGGCGGCCACGTGCAGGTTGTTGGTGATGACCTTGAGGTGCCGGTGGCCGAGCAGGGCGCGGGCCACCGCCTCGGTGGTGGTACCGATGCTGATGAACAGCGAGGCATGATCGGGGATGCTCGCGGCGATGGCTTCGGCAATCCGCTGCTTCTCGTCGCGCATCTGCCCGGCGCGCATGGCGTAGGCGGTGTTCTGGATGCTCGAGGCCTCGCTCGCCGCGCCGCCGTGGGTGCGCCGCAGCAGGCCTTGCTCGGCCAGCTGGTTGATGTCGCGGCGGATGGTCTGCGGGGTCACCGCAAAGGCCTGGGCCAGCTCGTCGATGCTGACGTAGCCACGCTCGCGGGCACGTTCGAGAATGCTTTGCTGGCGGGGAGGGAGGCTCATGGGCTTTCCTTTTTTATCGGCCGGCGGATTATAACGAGGCGTGGCGGTTGTGCGACGCTCGGGGTAGGCCCCGGTGTGATGCGCGGAACTGCTTCCCGCCGTTTTTTCCGTTAATGTACGCGCCTTCGTCGGAAATTTTCGAATTCGAACATGACTCCCGCCATCGATCTATTGAAGAAAGCCAAGGCCGAACACCGGGTACACAGCTACCAGCACGACCCCAAGGCGCCGTCCTATGGTCTGGAAGCGGCCGAGAAACTGGGCCTGGACCCGGCCCGGGTGTTCAAGACCCTGCTCGCGGCGACCGAGAAGGGCGAGTTGCTGGTGGCCGTGGTGCCGGTGGCCGGTACCCTCGACCTCAAGGCCCTGGCGCATGCCGCGGGAGCCAAGAAAGCCGACATGGCCGACCCGCAGCTGGCGCAGCGCAGCACCGGCTACCTGGTGGGCGGCATCAGCCCGCTGGGGCAGAAGAAGCGCCTGCGCACTTTCATCGACGAGAGTGCCCGCCAGCATCCGACCATCCACGTCAGCGCCGGGCGGCGCGGACTGGAGGTGGAGCTGGCGGCCGAGGTGCTGGCCCAGCACACCCAGGGCAGTTTCGCCGCCATCGGGCGGGAGTGACCGGCTCCCTCACCCTCGGCCCCTCTCCCGCCGGGGGAGGGGTGTGAACGAATAACAACAAGGAAAACCGTATGTCCCAATACCTGCTTGCCATCGACCAGGGCACCACCAGCTCCCGCGCCATTGTCTTCAGTGCCCAGGGTCTGCCCCTGGCCAGTGCCCAGCGCGAGTTCAAGCAGTACTTCCCCAAGGATGGCTGGGTCGAGCACGACGCCGAAGAGATCTGGCTGAGCACCCTCCAGGTCTGTCGTGAAGTGCTGGCCAGCAAGGGGCTCAGGGCCGAGGAGGTGCTGGCCATCGGCATCACCAACCAGCGCGAGACCACCATCGTCTGGGATGCCGCGACCGGCACACCGATCCATCCGGCCATCGTCTGGCAGGACCGCCGCACCGCCGACTACTGTGCCGGGCTGAAAGCCGCCGGTCACGAAGCGCGGGTGGCGGAGAAGACCGGCCTGCTGATCGACCCCTACTTTTCCGCCACCAAGCTGCGCTGGATTCTCGACAGCGTGCCCGGCGCCCGCGAGCGCGCCGAGCGCGGCGAACTGCGCTTCGGCACCGTCGACTGCTTCCTGCTGTGGCGTCTGAGCGGTGGCAAGTCGCATCGCACCGACGCCAGCAATGCCTCACGCACCCTGTTGTTCAACATCCACAGCCAGCAGTGGGACGAGGAGCTGCTGGCACTGTTCGACATTCCGCGCAGCCTGCTGCCGGAGGTGCTCGACTGCGCCGCCGATTTCGGCAGCACCCAGCCCGAATTGCTCGGCGCCGCTATCCCGGTGCTGGGCATGGCCGGCGACCAGCAGGCCGCGCTGATCGGCCAGGCCTGCTTCCAGCCCGGCATGGTCAAGAGCACCTATGGCACCGGTTGCTTCATGATCCAGAACACCGGCGCCACCCCGGTGGTGTCGCAGAACCGCCTGCTGACCACGGTCGGCTACCGCCTGAACGGCCAGGTCAGCTACGCGGTGGAGGGCAGCATCTTCGTCGCCGGCGCGGCCGTGCAGTGGCTGCGCGACGGCATCAAGCTGATCGGCCATGCGCGTGACACCGAGGCCCTGGCCGAGCAGACCGGCGATGCCTGTGGCGTCTACCTGGTGCCGGCCTTCACCGGCCTGGGCGCACCCTACTGGGACCCCAAGGCGCGCGGTGCCATCTTCGGCCTGACCCGCGACACCGGGATCAAGGAGATCGTCACCGCCGGCCTGCAGTCGGTCTGCTACCAGACCCGCGACCTGCTGGAAGCCATGCACCGGGATGGCGCCGCCGAACCCAGTGCCCTGCGCGTGGACGGCGGCATGGTGGTGAACAACTGGGTCATGCAGTTCCTCGCCGACATCCTCGGCGTGCCGGTGGAGCGCCCAGAGGTGACCGAGACCACCGCCCTTGGCGTGGCCTATCTGGCTGGCCTGCAGGCCGGGCTGTACCGCGACCTGGAGGAGATCGCCAGCCACTGGCACCGCCAGCAGCGCTTCGCCCCGCGCATGGCCGGCGAACACCGCGACAAGCTGTATGCCGGCTGGCTGGATGCGGTGAAGCGGGTACGCAGCGAGGCGTGAAGGTGGTGCAAGGAAGTCATCGCTCCCGTTGAGGTCGCTGCATGCAGCTGCGCCGTCGCCTGCCGATCCTTTCGCTGCTCGCCTGCCTGGCGCTGAGTGCGGCCGGCGTGGCGCGTGGCGAGACGCTGGTGATCGCCGCCGATCTCTGGTGCCCGATCAACTGTGCGGCGGACTCGCCCAGGCCGGGCATCTTCGTCGAGCTGGCGCGTGACATCTTCGCCGAAGCCGGTATCCAGGTGCGCTACGAGACGCGCAACTGGGCGCGAGTGCTGCAGGAGGTGCGCCGTGGCGATATCAACGCGGCGATCGGCGCCGGCTATGAAGATGCGCCCGATTTCCTGTTTGGCGCGACGCCGGTGGCACTGTCGCGCAACTGTTTCTACACCCGGCGGGACTCCACCTGGCGTTACGCCGGCGTCTCGTCGTTGCCGGCCGTGCGTCTCGGCGTGATCAACGACTACAGCTACGGCGAGCCGATCAACGCCTACATTGCCGGGCCACACGCCCAGCGGGACCGGGTGCAGGTGGCTGCCGGCGACAATGCGCTCGACCTCAACCTGACCAAGCTGAGTCACGGCCGGCTGGATGCCGTGCTGGAAAACAGTTGGGTAGTCCAGTCGCGGCTGGCCGAGCTCGGCCACAGCGGTGAGCTGCGCGAGGCCGGTTGCCGCGAACCGAATGTGCCGATCTATCTGGCCTTCTCGCCGGCGCGCGCGGACAGCGCCCGCTATGTCGAACTGTTCGAGCAGGGGCTGCAGCGCTACCGGGCCGATGGGCGCCTGCAGGCGCTGCTCGGCAAGTACGGCGTCAGCGAGCGCTAGGCGTCAGGATTTCTCCTGCATCACCGCGGCATAGGCGCTGGTCAGCTCGTTCATCTGCCACAGCAGCGTCTCGGTGGTGGTGGTGATCACCGTCGGCACATAGCGCGCGTCGGCGGAAAGCTGGAAACCGGCGCGGGCGAAGCGCCACTGGGCCTCGACCTTCTGCAGCGCTGCGGCGATCTGCGGGGTGTTCTGCTCGGCGCTCAGCAACTCCTGCTGGGCGGCTTCGAATTCGCCGGTGGCCTGCTGCAGCTGTTGCTCCAGGCCCTCGACCGGCAGCCGCCAGCTGAGTGCCAGGTAGAGCTTGGCGATGCGCTGGCTGAGCATGCGCTGGCGCCCGCTGCGGTTGACCAGGCGCGCCCCGGCGCTGCCGGTGTGGGCCTCGATCAGCTGCACCAGCGCCTCGCTCTGCGCCAGCAGCTGGTCGCTGAGTGCCAGCAGGAGCACCGCCTGCTCGCGGGTTGGGCGCGACAGGGCCAGCTCGCGGTAGTGCTGCCAGCATTCGCCGACCTGCTCCAGAGCGGCGCCGATCTCGGCGCTGGGCGCGTATTCGGCCAGCGCCTGGTAGTTGTTTTCGAAGCGCGCCACGCTCTGGTCCAGCTGCTGCAGCGCCTGTTCGCTGCGCACCTCGGCGCCGATCATCAGGTAACTCTTGGCGATACGCTGGCTGAGCATGCGCTGCATGCCGGACAGATTCATCGCCTCGGCATCATCGATAGCCGCCCACGCCGGCGGGCAGAGCAGCGTCCAGGTCAGGCCGAGCAGCAGAACAACACGACTCATCATGAGAACCTCCAGAGGCACAGGCTCGGGCCATGTGCCGCAGACGAGAGATGGCCGTACGGCTCACGCCGTACGGCCGGTTCGTTGGGGATCAGT
>NZ_BATI01000030.1 GCF_000467105.1 Aquipseudomonas alcaligenes NBRC 14159 | reverse complement strand
CTTGCCCTGGGTGAACAGGTCGCTCAGGGGTTGGTCCGCCCAGGACGGGGCGGCGACAGCCAGCAGGGGCAGGGTGAGCCAGCGCAGATGGGACAGTTGCATGGGACGTCTCCGGTACTGAATTTGCCGGCGACGATAGAGCGCCACCCCACCGCGGCCTTGATGGACATCAAGTTCCGCGCCGAGCCTGGGTGGTTTCTCGGCTTTCTTGATTTTGGTCAGTTTCAGCGCCGGAGCGGGCGGCTAGCGTCGTAGGCAGATCGATAGGCTGCTGTCACTGCGGCCTGCTTGCGCAGTGCCGCGGCCGGCGCACCCTGAACCCTGCGAGGTGAACCTTGGAGATCAAGCAACTGCTGGCCAACAACCGCTTCTGGTCCGAAGCGCTGACTGCCCGCGACCCCGATTTCTTTGCCCGCCTGGCGCGGCAGCAGCGGCCGGAGTTTCTCTGGATCGGCTGCTCGGACAGCCGCGTGCCGGCCAACGAAGTGGTCGGGCTGATGCCCGGCGAGCTGTTCGTGCATCGCAACGTGGCCAACATGGTGGTGGCCACCGACATGAATTTTCTCTCGGTGCTGCAGTACGCGGTGGACGTGCTGCAGGTGCGGCATGTGATCGTCTGCGGCCACTACGGCTGCGGTGGCGTGCGCGCCGCGCTGGGGCACCGCGAGCTGGGGCTGATCGACAACTGGCTGCGCGCGCTCAAGGCCATCCATCACCAGAACCTGGTGCGCTTCGACGGGCTGGACGATGAGCAGCAGGTCAACCTGCTGTGCGAGCTGAACGTGCAGCGCCAGGTGCGCAACGTCTGCCACACCACCATCGTGCAGAACGCCTGGCAGCGCGGGCAGCCGCTGGCGGTGCATGGCTGGATCTACGGCCTGGCCGATGGCCTGGTGAAGGACCTGCAGGTGACGCTGGACAACGCGTCCCAGCTCGACAGCACCTTCCTCTACGACCTCTGACTCAGCCCAGGTGCTCCAGCGCCCACACGGCCGCTTCCACCCGCGAGCGCAGTCCGAGCTTGTGCAGCAGGTTCTTCACATGGACCTTCACCGTGCCTTCGGTGATGCCCAGCTTGTTGCCGATCATCTTGTTGCTCAGGCCGGCGGCAATCATCTTCAGCACCTGCCGCTCGCGGTCGGTCAGGTCCAGCGAGCTGGCGCTCTGCGGCGCGCGCAGGGCCTGGGCCAGCACGGTGGTCAGCGACGGGCTGATCACCAGGGTGCCGCGCAGCACTTCGCGCAGGCGGGCGATCAGGTGTTCGGGCTCCATGTCCTTGAGCAGGTAGCCGTCGGCGCCGAAGCGCATGGCGTCGCGCACGTCGTGCTCGGCATCGGACACGGTGAACAGCAGGATCTTGCCGACGAAGCCCTGCTCGCGCAGGCGCTTGAGCGTTTCCACGCCATTGAGCTGCGGCATGTTGTTGTCCAGCACCACCAGGTCGGGGGTGAGGCGCTGTACCTGCTCGCAGGCCTCGAGGCCGTTGTTGGCTTCGCCCACCACGGTCAGGTCGCCTTCCAGCTCGATCAGCTGGCGCAGGCCGCGACGCATCATCGGATGGTCGTCGACCAGCAGCAGGGTGTGGGGCAGGGTGGCGTTCATGAAAGGGCCTCGGGAGTCGGTTGACGCAGGAATTCCGGACAGAACAGCAGACGCACGCGGGTGCCCTGGGGCTCGCGGGGAGTCAATGCGAGGCTGCCGCCCAGGCTGTGGGCGCGCTCCTGCATGATGTTCAGGCCGTGGTGGTGACGGCTGTCGAAAGCGGGATCGATGCCGATGCCGTCGTCTTCTACCAGCAGTTCGACATTCTCGCCGCACTGACGCAGGTGCACCCAGGCCTGGCTGGCCTGGGCATGGCGCGCGCAGTTGGACAGCGCCTCGCGGGCGATCTGCAGCAGGTGGATCTGCTCGGTGGCCGACAGGGTGAAGGCCAGCGGTTCGGCGTGCAGCAGCACACGCAGGTTGCCGCGCTCGGCGAACTCGCGGGCGGTGTCGTCGAGGGCCTGCTCGATGCCGCCGTCCTGGATCTGCAGGCGGAAGGTGGTGAGCAGTTCGCGCAACTGGCGATAGGCGCTGTTCAGGCCCTCGCGCAGCTCGTCGCTGACCTCCAGCAGCACCTCGCTGCTTTCGCCGCGGCGGATCAGGGTCTGCAGGCGGCTGACCTGCAGCTTCATGTAGGACAGCGCCTGGGCCAGCGAATCATGCAGCTCGCGGGCGATGGTGGTGCGCTCGTCGAGCAGCAGCAGGCGGTTGTCCTGCTCGCGCTGGCGCTCCAGCGACAGCGAAGTGCCGATCAGGTTGGCCAGCGCCTGGATCAGCTCCTGCTCCCACTGGCGCGGAGTGTGGCCGTCCTCGTAGTGGGCGCACAGCTCGCCCAGGCTGTTGCCCTGCGAGCTGATGATGAAGTCCAGGCCGTTGGGCTGGGTATGGCGCTGGCAGCTGGCGCAGTCGCTGCGCGCGCAGATTTCCCGCGACTCGTTGCCGTGCAGGGCGATCAGGTGCTCCACCGGCGCCTGGGTATCGCCTTTCAGGCACAGGGTCAGGCGCAGGCCGGGCAGGCGCTGCTGGAAGCTGTCGATCAGCTCGTCCAGCTGCTCGGCGTTGGCCGGGCTGCTGGCGATGCTGCGGCTGCTCTGGTACAGCAGCTCCAGGGCGGCATTGCTCTGCGCCAGGTTCTGCGTCTTCTCCGCCACCCGCGATTCGAGGGTGCGGTGCGATTCCTCGATGGCGTCGGCCATGGCGTTGAAGCTCAGCGCCATCTGCCCCAGTTCATCGATGGAACGGTACTCAATGCGCGCGTCGAGGTCGCCGGCGCGGAAGCGCTCGGTGGCGCCGACCAGCTCCTGCAACGGGGTGATCACGCTGTTCTGCAGCTCGAACATGCCCACCAGCAGGATCACCACGGTCATCAGCAGGGCCGCGCCCTGGATGCTCTGCTGCCAGCTCTGGCGCTTCTCGCTCTGCTTCTGCAGCTGCATGACGAAGTTTTCCAGCTGGCCGACGAAGATCTCCGACTGTTGCTGGAAGGTGATCCGGTCGCCACGCTCCAGGGCCGGTAGCAGCTGCTCGCGCCACTGGCGCTGGACGCTGGCGAAGGCATGGCCGACCGGATCGTCGGGTTCGTCGCCGATCATGTGCCTGAGCGAGTTGCTGTCCAGGCGCCGCTGCATGTCGTCGCGCAGAGCGGCGATGGTGCTGGCGTCGGCATTGGCTTCCAGGCGCCAGTTCAGGCGGTAGGTGGCCATGCGCAGCGAGCCGGCGGTGTTGATGGCGGCGGCGTCGTCCTCGCTGACCATGGCGATCAGCACGGCACTGATCGCGCTGCAGAAGGCCAGGGTGGCGATCAGTATCACCGCCAGCCCGGCGCGGGCCGGCAACGAGCCCTTGAACCAGTCCAGCATCGCGCTACCTCCAAAGAGTTCGGAGCGCTCCGCGATCCACCGGCCGAGGCTCTGCTATTGCGATAAATCCATGATTTAAAAGGATTTATTATTGATTTTCGCCACTATCACTTTGGTGGTAGTTGGGGCAATGGTAGGTCGTGAGGGCGCCGGTGCTCCTTGATCCAGATCAAGAAACGACGGCCCCCTGGCAATAGCCTGCAGCCATGAAACAGCTTGGGAGAGCGTTCATGGCGAGCCAGAAAATGCAACAGGGGTTGGTGCTGGGGATGAGCACCGCCGCGTTCACCATCTGCTTCATGGTGTGGATGATGTTCGCGGTACTCGGTGTACCCATCAAGGAACTGCTGCAGCTCAACGAGACCCAGTTCGGCCTGCTGGCCTCGACGCCGGTCCTGACCGGTTCGCTGATCCGCCTGCCGCTGGGCATGCTCACCGACCGCTTCGGCGGACGCATCGTGTTCTTCGTGCTGATGCTGGTCTGCGTGCTGCCAATCTACCTGATCAGCGAGGCCACCCAGTACTGGCAGTTCCTCGTCCTCGGGCTGTTCGTCGGCCTGGCCGGCGGCTCCTTCTCGGTAGGTATCGCCTACGTCGCCAAATGGTTCGACAAGTCCAGCCAGGGCCTGGCCATGGGCATCTTCGGCGCGGGCAACGCCGGCTCGGCGCTGACCAAGTTCATCGCCCCGGCGATCATCGCCGCCGCCAGCTGGCAGATGGTGCCGAAGGTCTACTCGGCGATCATGTTCATCACCGCGCTGCTGTTCTGGTTCCTCACCTACGAGAACAAGGCGCACCGGGTGCCGAGCAGCGTGTCGCTGGGCGAGCAGCTGAAGACCCTGAAGGACCCGCGCGTCTGGCGCTACTGCCAGTACTACTCGATCGTCTTCGGCGGCTACGTCGCGCTGGCCCTGTGGATGACCAAGTACTACGTGCAGGAGTACGGCTTCAGCCTGCAGAGCGCGGCGCTGCTGGCCGCCTGCTTCTCCCTGCCGGGCGGCGTGCTGCGCGCCATCGGCGGCTGGATGTCGGACAAATGGGGCGCGCACAGCGTGACCTGGTGGGTGATGTGGGTGAGCTGGGTATGCCTGTTCATCCTGTCCTACCCGCAGACCGACTTCACCGTGCACACGGTCAACGGCCCGCAGACCTTCCACATCGGCCTCAACGTCTGGGTGTTCACCGCGCTGATGTTCGTCATGGGCATCGCCTGGGCCTTCGGCAAGGCCTCGGTGTTCAAGTACATCTCCAACGAATTCCCTGATCGCATGGGCGCCGTGTCCGGCATCGTCGGCCTCGCCGGCGGCCTGGGCGGCTTCGTCCTGCCGATCATGTTCGGCGCCCTGGTGGACCTCACCGGCGTGCGCAGCTCCTGCTTCATGCTGATGTACGGCGTGGTCTGGGTCTCCCTGATCTGGATGTACCTCAGCGAGGTTCGCAAAACCCCGGTTATGGGTTCGGGTTCCACCGGCCCCATGAATTCCGCTTCCTGACAAGGAGACTGAGCATGTCCGCAACCAAGAATCCGGCCATGGGGCAGCCGCCCCGGCAAGGGCCGGTGATCGAGGACTGGCGTCCGGAGGATCCGCATTTCTGGGGTTCCATCGGCAAGGCCATCGCCACCCGCAACCTGTGGATCTCGATTCCCGCGCTGTTTCTCGCCTTCGCCGTGTGGATGGTGTGGAGTACGGTGATCGTGCGCCTCAATGCCATCGGCTTCAGCTTCAGCACCGATCAGTTGTTCTGGCTGGCGGCACTGCCGGGGCTGTCCGGGGCGACCTTCCGCATCTTCTATTCGTTCATGGTGCCGGTGTTCGGTGGGCGCCGCTGGACCGCACTAAGCACCGCCTCGCTGCTGATTCCGTCGATCTGGATGGGCTTCGCCGTGCAGGACCCGGGCACGCCCTACAGCGTGTTCGTGATCATCGCCCTGCTGTGCGGCTTCGGTGGCGGCAACTTCGCCTCCTCGATGTCCAACATCAGCTTCTTCTACCCCAAGGCGCAGCAGGGCACCGCCCTGGGCCTGAACGCCGGCCTGGGTAACCTGGGCGTGTCGGCCATGCAGTTTCTGGTGCCGCTGGTCATCGGCTTCGGCCTGTTCGGCGCGGTCGGCGGCAAGCCGCAGGAACTGGCGGATGGCAGCCAGCTGTGGCTGCAGAACGCCGGCCTGGTGTGGGTGCCGCTGATCGCGGCGGTGACCCTGGCGGCCTGGTTCGGCATGAACGACCTGGCCTCGGCCCGTGCCTCCTTCGCCGAGCAGGCGGTGATCTTCAGGCGCAAGCACAACTGGCTGATGTGCTGGCTGTACCTGGCCACCTTCGGTTCCTTCATCGGCTTCGCCGCGGCCTTCCCGCTGCTGATCAAGCATTCCTTCCCCGAGGTCAACGCGCTCAAGTTCGCCTTCCTCGGCCCGCTGGTCGGCGCCCTGGTGCGTCCGCTGGGCGGCTGGGTGGCGGACAAGCTGGGTGGCGCGCGGGTGACCCTGTGGAACTTCGTGCTGATGATCGCCGCGGTGTTCGGGGTGATCGCCTTCCTGCCGCAGGGCGGCCAGGGCGGCAACTTCTACGGCTTCCTGGCCATGTTCATGCTGCTGTTCGTCACCACCGGCATCGGCAACGGTTCCACCTTCCGCATGATCCCGGTGATCTTCCGCACCCTGCACGAGCGCCTCAGCGCCGGCAAGGGCGCCGCCGAGAAGGAGCAGGCGATCAAGGCCGCCGGCAAGGAATCGGCTGCGGTGCTCGGCTTCAGCTCGGCCATCGGGGCCTTCGGCGCCTTCTTCATTCCCAAGTCCTTCGGCAGCTCCATCGCCCTCACCGGCGGGCCCGAGGTCGCCCTGTACGTGTTCGTTGGCTACTACGTCAGCTGCATCCTGGTCACCTGGTGGTGGTACTCGCGCAAGGGCGCAGAGACCCCCTGCTAGTCCGCCACAACCCAAGAAATGACGAGCGCGGGGCCGCCCGCGCTCAGCCTGAGAGGAAGAGAAAATGAGCCACATACTCGACCAGCTGCGCTTCTTCAATCGCAAGCAGGGGGAGTTCGCCGACGGTCATGGCGAGACCCGCAAGGAATCGCGTGACTGGGAGAACGTCTACCGTTCGCGCTGGCAGTACGACAAGATCGTGCGCTCCACCCACGGGGTGAACTGCACCGGGTCGTGCTCCTGGAAGATCTACGTGAAGAACGGCCTGATCACCTGGGAAACCCAGCAGACCGACTACCCGCGCACCCGTAACGACCTGCCCAACCACGAACCGCGTGGCTGCCCGCGCGGCGCCAGCTACAGCTGGTACATCTACAGTGCCAACCGCCTTAAATACCCCAAGGTCCGTAAACCCCTGCTGAGACTCTGGCGCGAAGCACGCAAGACCCTGGCGCCGGTCGAGGCCTGGGCCAGCATCGTCAGCGACCCGGTCAAGGCCGAAAGCTACAAGAGCAAGCGCGGCATGGGCGGCTTCATCCGTTCCAGCTGGAACGAGG
This sequence comes from Aquipseudomonas alcaligenes NBRC 14159, assembly GCF_000467105.1. GTDB lineage: Bacteria > Pseudomonadota > Gammaproteobacteria > Pseudomonadales > Pseudomonadaceae > Aquipseudomonas > Aquipseudomonas alcaligenes. Next base: position 29,172 of record NZ_BATI01000030.1, on the reverse strand, counting down.
TCAACGAGATCATCGCCGCGGCCAACGTCTACACCGTCAAGCAGTTCGGCCCGGACCGCGTGGTCGGCTTCTCGCCGATCCCGGCCATGTCCATGGTCAGCTATGCCGCCGGTAGCCGTTACCTGTCGCTGATCGGCGGCGTGTGCCTCAGCTTCTACGATTGGTACTGCGACCTGCCGCCGTCCTCGCCGCAGGTGTGGGGCGAGCAGACCGACGTGCCGGAATCGGCCGACTGGTACAACTCCAACTACATCATCGCCTGGGGCTCCAACGTTCCGCAGACCCGTACCCCGGACGCGCACTTCTTCACCGAGGTGCGCTACAAGGGCACCAAGACCGTGGCCATCACCCCAGACTACGCCGAGGTGGCCAAACTCACCGACCTCTGGCTCAACCCCAAGCAGGGCACCGACGCGGCGCTGGCGCAGGCCTTCGCCCACGTCATCTTCAAGGAATTCCACCTGGAGAAGCCCAGCGCCTACTTCACCGACTACGCCAAGCGCTACACCGACCTGCCGATGCTGGTGCTGCTCAATGAGCAGGACGGCAGCTACCGCGCCGAGCGCTTCCTGCGTGCCAGCGACCTGACCGACAGCCTCGGCCAGGGCAACAACCCCGAGTGGAAGACCATCGCCGTCGACGCCTCGGGCGAGCTGGTGTCGCCGCAGGGCTCCATCGGCTACCGCTGGGGCGAGAAGGGCAAGTGGAACATCGAGGCCCGCGAGGGCGGCGCCGGGCGCGAGATCGATCTCAAGCTCAGCCAGATCGACAGTGGCGAAGTGGCGGAAGTCGCCTTCCCTTATTTCGGCGGGCAGACCCACGAGTACTTCACTGCCGTGCCGGGCGAGGAGATCCAGCTGCGCCGCGTACCGGTGCGCACCGTGATCCTGGCCGACGGCAGCCAGGCGCGGGTCGCCAGCGTGTTCGACCTGATGGCCGCCAACCTCGGCATCGACCGTGGCCTGGGCGGCGCCAACGTCGCCAACCACTATGACGACGACCGCGTGCCGGGCACCCCGGCCTGGCAGGAGAAGATCACCGGCGTCAGCCGCGAGAAGGCCATCCAGATCGCCCGCGAGTTCGCCGACAACGCCGACAAGACCAAGGGCCGTTCCATGATCATCGTCGGTGCGGCGATGAACCACTGGTACCACATGGACATGAACTACCGCGGCCTGATCAACATGCTGATGTTGTGCGGCTGCGTGGGTCAGACCGGTGGCGGTTGGGCCCACTACGTCGGCCAGGAGAAGCTGCGTCCGCAGTGCGGCTGGCTGCCGCTGGCCTTCGGCCTGGACTGGAGCCGTCCGCCGCGGCAGATGAACGGCACCAGCTTCTTCTACAACCACAGCTCGCAGTGGCGCCACGAGAAGATGAGCATTCACGAGGTGCTCTCGCCGCTGGCCGACAAGTCGCAGTTCCCCGAGCACATGCTCGACTACAACATCCGCGCCGAGCGCGCCGGCTGGCTGCCGAGCGCCCCGCAGCTGAACCGCAACCCGCTGCAGATCTGCCGCGACGCCAAGGCCGCCGGTCTGTCGCCGGTGGACTACGTGACCAAGTCGCTGGCCGACGGCTCGCTGCGCTTCTCCTGTGAACAGCCGGACAACCCGGTCAACTTCCCGCGCAACATGTTCATCTGGCGCTCCAACCTGCTGGGCAGCTCGGGCAAGGGCCACGAGTACATGCTCAAGTACCTGCTGGGTACCAAGAACGGCGTGATGAACGAGGACCTCGGCAAGCGCGGCGGCTTCAAGCCGAACGAGGCCGAGTGGGTGGACGAGGGCGCCATCGGCAAGCTCGACCTGGTGACTACCCTGGACTTCCGCATGTCCTCGACCTGCGTGTACTCCGACATCGTCCTGCCGACCGCGACCTGGTACGAGAAGGACGACATGAACACCTCGGACATGCACCCCTTCATCCACCCGCTGTCGGCCGCCATCGATCCGGCCTGGGAAGCGCGTTCGGACTGGGAGATCTACAAGGGCATCGCCAAGTCCTTCTCCGAGATGGCCAAGGGGCACCTGGGCGTCGAGCAGGACCTGGTCACAGTGCCTTTGCTGCACGACACCCCCGGCGAGCTGGCGCAGCCCTTCGGTGGCAGCGACTGGAAGACCGCGGGCGTGGCGCCGCAGCCGGGCAAGAACTGCCCGAACATCACGGTGGTCGAGCGCGACTACCCGAACACCTACAAGAAGTTCACCTCGCTCGGCCCGCTGCTGGACAAGCTGGGCAACGGCGGCAAGGGCATCAACTGGAACACCGAGCACGAGGTCGAGTTCCTCGGCGAGCTGAACTACAAGGTGCGCGAGGAGGGCGTCAGCCAGGGCCGGCCAAAGATCGAGTCGGCCATCGACGCGGCGGAGGTCATCCTCTCGCTGGCTCCGGAAACCAACGGCCATGTTGCCGTGAAGGCCTGGGCCGCGCTGTCGGAGTTCACCGGTCGCGATCACAGCCACCTGGCGCTGCCCAAGGAGCATGAGGCGATCCGCTTCCGCGATATCCAGGCGCAGCCGCGCAAGATCATCTCCAGCCCGACCTGGTCCGGCCTGGAAGACGAGCATGTGTCCTACAACGCCGGCTACACCAACGTCCACGAGCTGATCCCGTGGCGCACCATCACCGGTCGCCAGCAGTTCTACCAGGATCACCCCTGGATGCTGGCCTTCGGCGAGGGCCTGATGAGCTACCGGCCGCCGATCAACACCCGCTCGACCGGCTACGTGAAGGGCAAGATGTCCAACGGCAACCCGGAGATCTGCCTGAACTGGATCACCCCGCACCAGAAGTGGGGCATCCACAGCACCTACACCGACAACCTGATCATGCTCACCCTGAGCCGTGGCGGTCCGATCGTGTGGATGAGCGAGATCGACGCGAAGAAGGTCGGCATCGAGGACAACGACTGGATCGAGTGCTTCAACGCCAACGGCGCCCTGACCGCCCGCGCGGTGGTCAGCCAGCGGGTCAAGGAAGGCATGGTGATGATGTACCACGCCCAGGAACGCATCGTGAATGTGCCCGGCGCCGAGAGCACCCAGACCCGCGGTGGCCACCACAACTCGGTGACCCGCGTGGTGCTCAAGCCCACCCATATGATCGGTGGCTACGCCCAGCTGGCCTACGGCTTCAACTACTACGGCACCGTGGGCTGCAACCGCGACGAGTTCGTCGTGGTGCGCAAGATGAACAAGGTGGACTGGCTGGACGGGCCTAACGGCGACGCCCTGCCACAACCGCTGCCGACCGAGATCGAGTGAGGAGAGCCGACATGAAAATTCGTTCACAAGTGGGCATGGTCCTGAACCTGGACAAGTGCATCGGCTGCCACACCTGCTCGATCACCTGCAAAAACGTCTGGACCAGCCGTGAAGGCATGGAATACGCCTGGTTCAACAACGTCGAGACCAAGCCCGGTATCGGCTACCCGAAAGAGTGGGAAAACCAGGAGAAGTGGAAAGGCGGCTGGGTACGCAACAAGGATGGTTCGATCAACCCGAAGATCGGCGGCAAGTTCCGCGTGCTGGCGAACATCTTCTCCAACCCGGACCTGCCGAGCATCGACGACTACTACGAGCCGTTCGACTTCGACTACCAGCACCTGCACACCGCGCCGCTGGGTAACCACCAGCCGGTGGCCCGGCCGCGTTCGGTGATCTCCGGCCAACGCATGGAGAAGATCGAGTGGGGCCCGAACTGGGAGGAGATTCTCGGCACCGAGTTCGCCAAGCGGCGCAAGGACAAGAACTTCGACAAGGTGCAGGCCGACATCTACGGCGAGTACGAAAACACCTTCATGATGTACCTGCCGCGCCTGTGCGAGCACTGCCTCAACCCGGCGTGCGCGGCCTCCTGCCCGAGCGGCGCGATCTACAAGCGCGAGGAGGACGGCATCGTCCTCATCGACCAGGAGAAGTGCCGCGGCTGGCGCATGTGCATCAGCGGCTGCCCGTACAAGAAGATTTACTTCAACTGGAAGAGCGGTAAATCCGAGAAGTGCATCTTCTGCTACCCGCGCATCGAAGCCGGCATGCCGACCGTGTGCTCGGAAACCTGCGTGGGCCGCATCCGCTACCTCGGCGTGCTGCTGTATGACGCCGACCGCATCCACGAGGTGGCCAGCACCCCGAGCGAGCAGGACCTGTACCAGAAGCAGCTGGAGATCTTCCTCGACCCGAACGATCCCAAGGTGATCGAGCAGGCGCTGAAGGACGGCGTGCCGCTGTCGGTGATCGAGGCCGCGCAGAAGTCGCCGGTGTACAAGCTGGCGGTGGACTGGCAGCTGGCCCTGCCGCTGCACCCGGAATACCGCACCCTGCCGATGGTCTGGTACGTGCCGCCGCTGTCGCCGATCCAGAACGCCGCCGCCAAGGGCAGCGTGAGCATGGATGGCGTGCTGCCGGACGTGGACAGCCTGCGCATCCCGGTACGCTACCTGGCCAATCTGCTCACCGCCGGTGACGAGCAGCCGGTCAAGCTGGCCCTCAAGCGCCTGCTGGCGATGCGTGCCTACAAGCGCGCCGAGCAGGTCGACGGCGTGCAGGACCTCAAGGTGCTGGAGTCGGTCGGTCTCTCCGTGGCGCAGTGCGAGGACATGTACCGCTACCTGGCCATCGCCAACTACGAGGATCGCTACGTGATTCCGTCGGCGCACCGCGAGGAGGCCATGAGCGATGCCTTCGCCGAGCGCTCCGGCTGTGGCTTCAGCTTCGGCAGCGGCTGCAGTGGCTCGTCGGACACCAACATGTTCGGCGCCAAGAAGGCCAACAAGCGCGACATCCTCAAGACCGTGCAGATCTGGGAGGAATGACCATGCAGATTCTCAAGGTGATTTCCCTGTTGCTCGACTACCCCGAGGAGGCGCTGCGCAGCGCCCACAAGGAGCTGGACGAGGCCATCTGCAGCGCCCGCGAGATCAGCCCGGACCAGCGCGGCTCGCTGCTGCGCCTGCTCGACGAGCTGGCCGGTGACGAGCTGATGGACGTGCAGGAGCGCTACACCGAGCTGTTCGACCGTGGCCGCGCCCTGTCGCTGCTGCTGTTTGAGCACGTGCATGGCGAGTCGCGCGACCGCGGCCAGGCCATGGTCGACCTGATGGCGCAGTACGAGGCCGCCGGGTTCGCCATCGGCGTGCGCGAGCTGCCCGACTACATCCCGCTGTACCTGGAGTACCTGGCCAGCCGCGAGGACCTCGAGGCCCGCGAGGGCCTGGCCGACGTGGCGCACCTGCTGGCCCTGCTGGCGGCGCGCCTGGAGGAACGCGAGAGCCCTTACGCCGCGTGTTTCCGCGCGCTGCTGCAGATCGCCGGCGAACAGCCGGCGGTGGCGGTGGCCGAGGTGCGCGAGCAGGTGGCCGGCGAGGTGCGCGACGACAGCCTGGAAGCGCTGGACAAGTTGTGGGAGGATGAGGCCGTGGACTTCCTCAAGGCCGAGCAGCAGGACCGCTGCCCAAGCCAGACTACGATGCCGGGCAAGGCTCGCGAAGAGGTGCCGGTGCCGCTGCACTGGATCGATTTCAAGCAGGACGGGGCGGCCAGCGTGCCGGCCCAGGAGGTGCACAATGGCTAATCTGAACTTCCTCGCCTTCGGCGTGTATCCCTATATCGCCCTGGCGGTCTGCCTGATCGGCAGCTGGGCGCGTTTCGATCTGTCGCAGTACAGCTGGAAGGCCGGTTCCAGCCAGATCTTCAACCGTACCCCGGCCGAACACCGCTACATGCGTATCGCCAGCAACCTGTTCCATGTCGGCGTGCTGTTCGTGCTGGCCGGCCACTTCGTCGGCCTGCTGACCCCGGCCTCGGTCTATCACCATGTGATCAGCACCGAGAACAAGCAGCTGCTGGCGATGGTCTCCGGCGGCATCTTCGGTGGCCTGTGCCTGATCGGCCTGCTGATGCTGCTCAAGCGCCGCCTGAGCGACGCCCGGGTGCGCGCCAGCTCCAGCTGTTCGGACATCCTGGTGCTGGTCGTGCTGCTGGTGCAGCTGCTGCTGGGCCTAGGCACCATCTATGCCTCGACCCACCACATGGACGGCTCGGTGATGGTGATGCTGGCCGACTGGGCGCAGTACACCGTGACCCTGCAGCCGCAGCTGGCCGCCGCGGCCATCGCTCCGGTGAGCCTGGTGTACAAGCTGCACGTGTTCCTCGGCCTGAGCCTGTTCGTGCTGTTCCCCTTCACCCGCCTGGTACACATCGTCAGCGCGCCGGTGTGGTACCTGGGGCGGCGCTACCAGATCGTGCGCCAGAAGGCCTGAGGCAACGTCTGGATCGGCTGCGCCTCGGCCGGCCGATCCACAGCGGATGAATCTTGAGTCGTGTAGCCCGGACAGGCGCCAGCGCCATCCGGGACCAGCAAGGTGGGTGGCCTCACCCACCGCCAAACGAATGCGTGGAGGTGTGACATGGGTTGTGGATGCGGAGGTAGCGGCAACGGTGGTGGTGGCTGCGCCGGTGGCGCCAGCCAGGTCGTGGTGCCCGAGCCGGCGCAGGCCGGTGTGCAGGCGTTCGAGCCGGTGGTCGAGCAGGCTCCGGCCGCGGACGACGAAAGCGAGGATGAGCCCTCACTGGAACTGATCGCCAGCAGCGAGCAGGAGTGGCCGCGGATCAAGGTCAATGGTGTCGCCATCGCGCCCGAGGCAATCGCCCAGGAGCTGCAGTACCACCCGGCGAACACCCGCCAGGAAGCCATCTTCCTGGCCAGCCAGGCGCTGGTGATCCGCGAGCTGCTGCAACAGCGAATCAGCGCGCTGGATATCCGGGTCCGTGCGGCCGCGGGCGAGAGCGAGGAGGAGGCCGCCACCCGCACGCTGATCGAGCGCGAGGTGGCGCTGCCGCATGCCGACGAGGCGACCTGCCGCGCCTACTTCGAGCGCAATCGTTCGCGCTATGCCAGCGCACCGCTGCTGGCGGCCCGGCACATCCTGCTGGCCTGCCCGGCCGACGATGCCGAGGAGCGCAGCCAGGCCCGTGACCAGGCCCAGGCGCTGATCGCCGAGCTGCAGGCACAGCCCGAGCGCTTCGCCGAGCTGGCCATGGCGCATTCGGCCTGCCCCTCCAAGGAGCAGGGCGGGGCGCTGGGGCAGATCAGCCAGGGGCAGACGGTGCCGGAGTTCGAGCGCCAGTTGTTCCGTCTGCCGCTCGGCCTGGCCGGGCAGCCGCTGGAAAGCCGCTATGGCTTCCATGTGGTGCTGGTGGAACAGCGTCTCGAGGGCCAGCCACTGCCGTTCGAGGCGGTGCACAAGAGCATCTGCGCCGAGCTGGACCAGCGGGTGTGGCAGGTGGCCGTGGCGCAGTACCTGAAGAACCTGATCGGCGAGGCGGACATCCAGGGCATCCTGCTCGAAGGCGCCGACAGCCCGCTGTTGCAGTAAACCGGCCCAGGGCCTGGGGAGTACCATGAGCAGCCTGCTGCAGGACGGCTTCGGCCGCAGCATTGATTACCTGCGCCTGTCGGTCACCGACCGCTGCGATTTCCGCTGCGTCTACTGCATGGCCGAGGACATGACCTTCCTGCCACGCCAGCAGGTGCTGACGCTGGAGGAGCTGGAGCGTACGGCGCGGATCTTCGTCGCCCAGGGCGTGCGCAAGATCCGCCTCACCGGCGGCGAGCCGCTGGTGCGCCCCGGTGTAGTCGGTCTGTGCCAGCGCATCGCCGCGCTGCCGGGCCTGCGCGAGCTGGTGATGACCACCAACGGCTCGCAGCTGCACAAGCTGGCCAGGCCGCTGGCCGAGGCGGGGGTCAAGCGCCTAAACATCAGCCTGGACAGCCTGCGCCCTGAACGCTTTCGCGCCATCACCCGCACCGGCGAGCTGGGCCAGGTGCTGGCCGGTATCGAGGCCGCGCAGGCGGCCGGCTTCGCCAACCTCAAGCTGAACGTGGTGGTGATGCACGGGCGCAACGCCGACGAGGTGACGGACCTGGTCGACTTCGCCCTGAGCCGCGGCCTGGATATCAGCTTCATCGAGGAGATGCCGCTGGGGCAGGTGGGGCGCGAGCGCGGCGAGAGCTACTGTTCCAGCGACTGGGTGCGCGCGCGCATTGCCGAGCGCTACAGCCTGCTCGACAGCGCCGAGCACAGTGGCGGGCCGGCGCGCTACGTGCGCCTGCAGGGCTTCCCCGACAGCCGCATCGGCTTCATCTCGCCGCACAGCCACAACTTCTGCGCGACCTGCAACCGCGTGCGGGTCACGGTCGAGGGACGTCTGCTGCTGTGCCTGGGCCACGAACATTCGCTCGACCTGCGCGGCCTGCTGCGCCGTCACCCATGCGACGACGCCCCGGTGCTGGCGGCCATCCGTCAGGGCCTGCTGCGCAAACCGCTGCGCCACGAATTCGATACCGGGGACGTGCAGATCCTGCGCTTCATGAACGCCACCGGCGGCTGATCAACTCCCGCTGGCCCACGCTTGGGCCGTTACCACCTGCCAGGCGGCATTGGTCCGCCATGGCCGGTGGTTTTTTATTACACGGTGCGCGAGAAACGCCCGCTCTGGCCTTCGCCCAGGTAGGCGTCGAACGCCATCGCCACGCTGCGCATCATCAGCTGCCCGCGCGGCAGCAGCACCAGCGCATCGGCGTGGATCTGCACCAGGTCGTCGGCCAGGTGCTCGTCGAGGCTGGCCAGCGACTCGGCGAAGTAGTCGAGGAAGCGGATGCCGTGGCGCGCCTCCAGTTCCGCGAACTCGACCCGGCCGTGGCACATCAGTGCGGTGATCACCTCGCGCCGCAGCAGGTCGTCGTCGCTCAGGCGGTAGCCGCGGTGCACCGGCAACAGGCCCTGGTCGATGCGCGCGTAGTACTGCGAGAGTTCCTTGACGTTCTGGCTGTAGCTGTCGCTCACCTTGCCGATCGACGACACCCCGAGGCCGATCAGGTCGCAGTCGGCATGGGTCGAGTAGCCCTGGAAGTTGCGCTGCAGCGTACCTGCCTCGCGGGCCAGGCACAGCTCGTCGTCGGGCAGGGCGAAGTGATCCATGCCGATATACACGTAGCCGGCGGCGGTCAGGCGCTGGATGGTCAGCTCCAGCAGCTCCAGCTTGCGCTCCGGTGGCGGCATGTCCTCGCGGCGAACCAGCCGCTGGGCGCGCACCATTTCCGGCAGGTGCGCATAGCTGTAGGCGGCGATGCGATCCGGGCGCAGGGCGATGATCTTGTCCAGGGTGGTGTCGAAGCTGGCGACGGTCTGCAGCGGCAGGCCATAGATCAGGTCCACCGAGACCGACTTGAAGGCGGCCTCGCGGGCGGCGGCGACCAGCTCGTAGGTCTGCTCTTCGCTCTGCAGGCGATTGACGGCGGCCTGCACCTGCTGGTCGAAGTCCTGCACGCCGAAGCTCAGACGGTTGAAGCCCAGCGCGCGCAGCTCGGCGATGCGTTCGCGGCTGATGGTGCGCGGGTCGACCTCGATGGAAAACTCGTGATTGTCGCTTTCATCGAAGCGGAAGTGCTGGCGCAGGCAGTCCATCAGTTCGGCGAGCTGCGCGCTGCTCAGGTAGGTCGGCGTGCCGCCGCCGAGGTGCAGCTGGGTCAGGCGTCGCGACCGGCTGAACAGCGCCGCCTGCAGGGCGATTTCGCGCTTGAGGTAATCCAGGTACTCGACGGCGCGGTGGGTCTTCTGGGTGATGATCTTGTTGCAGGCACAGTAGTAGCAAAGGCTCTGGCAGAAGGGGATATGGATGTAGGCCGACAAGGCCTTGGCGGGCGCCCGGTTGCTGCGCTCGGCGGCTTGCCGGTAGTCGTCCTCGGCGAAGGCCTGGCGGAACTGGGGCGCGGTCGGGTAGGAGGTGTAGCGCGGCCCCGGGCGGTCGTATTTCTCTACCAGCGAGCGGTCGAAGCGCAGTGGACTGGTCATGGCAAGTGATTCCTGAGGGGCTTGATGCACCGCAGGATACCCTCTGGCGCCGGTCGGCGCGAACGCCTGAGCGCAGGTTTGCGGGCAAACTTGATCACGGTCAAGTTGCATCCGGCCTCCTGACGTAGATTGCACAGCATCTTGTGTTTTTCGTTGCTAGCAACAACTAGATGATGTGTCAGGAGGTGATGGATGTGTGCGGATCAGGTCCCCTATCGACCGCAGGCGCTGTTCAAGCGCGATGGCCAGGAAGTGCCCTTCGAGGCGGCCAAGATCGAGCGTGCGATTGCCGCTGCCGGGCAGGCCACGGGCGAGTTCGCGGCGCATGAGGCCAGTGCCCTGGCCGACGCGGTGCTGGCGCGCCTGCTGGAGTTCCACTGCGTGGGCGTGGAGCAGGTGCAGGACCGGGTCGAGCGGGTGCTGATGGAGGCCGGCTACTACCAGACCGCACGCGCCTACATCGTCTACCGCGAACGGCATGGCCGCCTGCGCCGCGAGCGCAAGCAGCTGATCGACGTGGCCGCCTCGATGAACGAATACCTGTCGCGCCAGGACTGGCGCGTGCAGGCCAACGCCAACCAGGGTTACTCGCTGGGCGGGCTGATCCTCAACGTGTCCGGCAAGGTCACCGCCAACTACTGGCTGGACGAGGTCTACAGCGAAGACGTCGGCCTGGCCCACCGCGAGGCCGATCTGCACATCCACGACCTCGACATGCTCGCCGGCTACTGCGCCGGCTGGTCGTTGCGCACCCTGCTGCACGAGGGCCTCAACGGCATCCCCGGGCGGGTCGAGGCCGGCCCGCCCAAGCACCTGTCCAGCGCCCTGGGGCAGATGGTCAACTTCCTCGGCACCCTGCAGAACGAGTGGGCCGGGGCCCAGGCCTTCAGCTCCTTCGATACCTATCTCGCGCCCTATGTGCGCAAGGACAACCTCAGCTACGCGCAGGTGCGCCAGTCGCTGCAGGAGTTCATCTACAACCTCAACGTGCCGTCGCGCTGGGGCACCCAGACGCCCTTCACCAACCTGACCTTCGACTGGGTCTGCCCGGAAGACCTGCGCGAGCAGGTGCCGGTGATCGGCGGCCAGGAGATGCCGTTCTGCTACGGCGAGCTGCAGGCCGAGATGGAGCTGATCAACCGCGCCTACATCGAGGTGATGATGGCCGGCGACGCCAAGGGCCGGGTGTTCACCTTCCCGATCCCGACCTACAACATCACCCACGACTTCCCCTGGGACAGCGACAACGCCACGCGCCTGTTCGATATGACCGCGCGCTACGGCCTGCCGTACTTCCAGAACTTCCTCAACTCGGACATGCAGCCCAACCAGGTGCGCTCCATGTGCTGCCGCCTGCAGCTGGATGTGCGTGAGCTGCTCAAGCGCGGCAATGGCCTGTTCGGCTCGGCCGAGCAGACCGGTTCGCTCGGCGTGGTGACCCTCAACTGCGCGCGCCTCGGCTACCTGTACCGGGACGACCTGGACGGCCTGATGCAGCGCCTCGACGCGCTGCTGGACATGGCCTTCGAGAGCCTGGAGGTGAAGCGCAAGGTGATCCAGCACCACATGGATGCCGGCCTCTATCCCTACACCCGACGCTACCTGGGCACCCTGCGCAATCACTTCTCCACCATCGGGGTCAACGGCCTGCACGAGATGCTGCGCAACTTCAGCGGCGACCGCGAGGGCATGCACACCGAGGACGGCCGCCAGCTGGCGCTGCAGGTGCTGGATCACGTGCGCGCGCGTCTGGTGCAGTTCCAGGAGCAGAGCGGCCACCTGTACAACCTGGAGGCCACCCCGGCCGAAGGCACCACCTACCGCTTCGCCAAGGAGGACCGCAAGCGCTTCCCCGACATCCTCCAGGCCGGCACGCCCGAGGCGCCGTACTACACCAACTCCTCGCAGCTACCGGTGGGCTTCACCGACGACCCCTTCGAGGCGCTGGCGTTGCAGGACGAGCTGCAGTGCAAGTACACCGGCGGCACTGTGCTGCACCTGTACATGGCCGAGCGGGTTTCTTCGGCGCAGGCCTGCAAGCAGCTGGTGCGCACCGCGCTGTCGCGCTTCCGCCTGCCGTACCTGACCATCACCCCGACCTTCTCCATCTGCCCGGTGCATGGCTACCTGGCCGGTGAGCACGAGTTCTGTCCGAAGTGCGACGAGGCGCTGCTGCACAAACAGCAGTGCTGCGGCGCCTGCGGCGGCTGAACCACGATTCCATCCACAGCAAGGAGCGACACCATGAATGCACCCGTGCAACTTCCCGAAGCCCAGCGCCAGCGCTGCGAGGTCTGGACCCGCGTGATGGGTTACCACCGTCCGGTGGCGGCCTTCAATCTCGGCAAGCAGTCCGAGCATCGCGAGCGCCAGCATTTCGCCGAGCCGCGCTGAGTCAGTCCGAAGCCCGGGCCATCGGTGATGGCCCGGGCTTCGCCATGTCTGCCATTGGAGCCACGAGCATGCCTTCAGTGCCTTCGCGTCATGCCTTTCGCCCGCTGCGCATCGGCGGGCTGCAAGCCATGACCACCCTCGACTACCCCGATCATCTGGCCTGCGTACTGTTCTGCCAGGGCTGCGCCTGGCGCTGCCGCTACTGCCACAACCCCGAGCTGATCCGCTGCGGCGGCCCAACCGAGTGGAGCTGGAACAAGGTGCTGGGCTTCCTGCGCCAGCGCCAGGGGCTGCTACAGGCGGTGGTGTTCTCCGGCGGCGAGGCGACCCTGCAGCCGGCGCTGCCGTCCGCCATGCGCCGGGTGCGCGAGCTGGGCTTCAAGGTCGGCCTGCACAGCGCCGGGATCAAGCCGGCTTCCTTCGGCCGCGCGCTGGCGCACTGCGACTGGGTCGGTTTCGACGTCAAGGCGCTGGAGGAGGACGCGGCGCTGATCACCGGCGTCAGCGGCAGCGGCCAGGCCAACTGGAACAGCCTGGAGCTGCTGCTGGACAGCGGCGTGGACTACGAATGTCGCACCACGGTGCACTGGGATCTGTTCGACTGCCGGCGCCTACAGCGCCTGGGCGAACGCCTGGCGGCCCTTGGCGTGCGGCGCTTCGCCGTGCAGCTGGCGCGCCCGCAGCAGATGCTCGATGGCGAGCTGGGTGCCGCCGCCACGCCGGCCCAGGCCGCCGAACTCTGGCCTTACTTCGCCCAGCTGTTCGAGCGTTTCGAGCTGCGCGCGGCCTGACTCACCAGCCCCAGAACTGCAGCCACCAGCCATAGCCGATCAGCGCGTTGCCCAGCAGCAGCGCGCCGACCGGTGCGGCGCGGCGCCAACCGGGCAGGGCGGCGCTCACCCGCCAGCCCAGCCACAGGCTCCAAGCCATGGCCAGGGCCAGCAGGGCGACGCGCGCCTGGCCGACCCAGAGCAGTTCCAGCCCTTCGTAGCGCAGCAGTTTCACCGTGGTCGCCGAGAGGCCGAGAAACAGCCCGGCGGCACCGGTCGGTACCAGGCACAGCGCCAGGTGGCGGGTGAACTGCAGCGAGCGTCCGGCCAGGCGTGCGCCGGCATGCAGCAGCAGGTGCAGGCCGCCGCCCAGCAGCAGGGCGCTGCCCCCCAGGTACAGGCAGATACCCAGGCCGTCGAGCCAGGTGAAGGCATCGTTGAGTTGCGGGTAATGGGTCAGCAGCCACCAAGGCGCATCGGCCTGCAGCAGCCACAGCTGCCCGTGTTCTACCAGCCATTCGGCCAGCGTCTGCTTGAGGGCGATGAACCAGGGGCTGAGCGTCCACTGGAAGGCGCCCATGGCCAGGCCGATCACCCCGTACAGCAGCAGGATGACTTCCCAGCGGTTGTCCGGCGCATTGCCGAAACGCACGATTTCCTCGCTGCCGGAGCGCGCGATCAGGCGCACCGCGTCGCGCTGGCCGCTGCAGCGCCCGCAGGCATGGCAGGCCGAGGCGCCGCGCATGCGGCGGATGTCCAGCAACGGCGCGCAGTTGGGCGGCGGCAGGTGCGGCGGCGGATTGTCCTGCCAGCGCTGCTCATCCACCCGGAAGTGCATGGGCGCGAGCTTGGCCAGCAGGGCGAACACGCCACTGACCGGGCACAGGTAGCGGCACCACACGCGCTTGCCACGGCCGTACAGCCAGCCGACCAGCATGGCCGCCAGGGTCGAGCCACCGAGGATCAGCAGCGCGGCCTGGGCGTAGTCGTACACGCTGATCAGCTGGCCGTAGAGCGTGGTGAGCAGAAAACCCAGGGTCGGCCAGCCGCCCCAGCGCATCCAGCGCGGCACACCGCCGCCGCGGCCGTGGCGACTGGCCCACTCGCTGAGCGCCCCCTCGGGGCACAGCAAGCCGCACCACAGGCGGCCGAACAGTACCACCGAGAGCAGTACGAAGGGCCACCAGAGCCCCCAGAAGACGAACTGCGCCAGCAGGGTCAGGTCGTCCAGCAGGCGCGCCTGGCCATCCGGCAGCGGCAGCCAGGCCGGAATCACCAGCAGCACCGCGTACAGCAGCACCACGGCCCATTGCAGGCGGCGGATCAGGCCGGCATGGCGCCGCAGTGCCGCGCCGAAGGCGCCCAGCCGGCGATCCAGCGCGACTTTCATGCCACGCGCTGCCGCGGTGCGCGCCGCCAGAACCAGGCCAGCAGCCAGAAGCCGGCCAGCAGCAGCGCGGCTACGGCCGACGGCATGGCCCGGTAGCCGGTCAGGCCGGCAATCAGCCCGCCCAGGCGCGAGCCATCGTCGAGCCAGGCCGAGCTGTCCCACAGCGGGTCGCCCAGCCAGGCATACAGCTGCTCGGGCAGGTCCATGCCCATCAGCTGGCCGCTGGCACGGTCCAGGGCGTTCATCAGCATGGCGCCGCCGAGCAGGAGCAACAGGGTCTCGCTGATGGCGAAGAAGCGCCGCCAGTCGAGCAGGCGGCTGCCGGCCTGCAGCAGGGCGAAGCTGGCCGCGCCGAGCAGCCCGCCGAGCAGGGCACCGCCAAGCATCTGCGAGGCACTGGCAGAGCCGCTCGCACCGTAGAGGAAGAGGGCGATCTCGCTGCCTTCGCGGGCCACGGCCAGTGCCGCCAGCAGCGCCAGGGCGGCATGCCGGCCCTGGCTCACGGCCTGCTCGGCACGGCTTTCCAGGTCATGGCGCAGCTGGCGGCCGTTGCGCGCCATCCACACCACCATCTGCAGCACCAGCAGGCTGGCCAGGGCACTCATGGCCGCCTGGAACCACTCGCCGGCCGGGCCGCTCATCCAGCTGCCGGCGAGCAGCATCAGGGTTGCCAGCAGCCCGGCCAGCGCCGCGCCCCCGGCCACGCCGACCCAGAGCAGACGCAGGTGCTGGCGCCGCTGCGGCTGGCGACTCAGCCAGGCATATAGCAAGCCGATGACCAGCAGGGCCTCGACGCTCTCGCGCCAGACGATCAGAAGAGCCTGTTCCATACCTGTTCCTTACTGCGCCTCGATGAAGCCGCCGGGCAGATCGAGGTGGAATTCGTCGAAGAAGTCATAGCGCCCCGGCTTGAGCGGGTGGATCACCACGAAGGAGCTGACGCCAGGGCCGAGCACCTTTTCCACCCGCAGGGGCAGGCTCTCGAACTCCACCGGTCCCTGGCCACGGTTGTGCACGATGACCTTGAAGCGCTGGCCGGCGGGCACCAGCAGGCTGGGCGGGGTGAAGTGGCCGTCGCGAATCTCCAGTTGGTAGCTGGGCAGCGGCGCTCCCGCCGCCGGCAAGGCCAGCGCGAGGAGGAGGGCGGGGAGGGTTCTCATGCTAGGTCTCCTGCGAGGGCGCGTCGGCGGCGTCAGTAGCCGCCTTTCTTGCCGATGCCGGCGTAGGTGAAGCTGTAGGTCAGTTCGCAGGGCTCGAACCAGGCGGCCACGCCGGTCTCCTTGTCGGTGTGGCGGCCGAAGGCGTGCTGGTGATGGCCGCCGGGTGGCGCCACGCGGTAGGTCAGTTGGTACTGACCGGGACCGTCCAGCTTGACGTTGTCGCCATAGTGCGGGCCGTCGCTGGCGACCATGGCGTGGAAGTCGCCCTGGATGGTCTTGTCGCTGCCCACCCGTTGCAGACGGTAGGTGATCAACAGATAGGGCACGAAGCTGCCTTCCTGGAAGCCGTGGCGATTGTTCTCCAGGGCGCTGATGTCCGCCTCCATGTGCACGTCGGACTCGGCGGCCGGGCGCATCATGCCGGGCGGGTCCATCTCGATCGGCTGCAGGTACACCGCACCGACCTCCATGCCGGCGCACTGCTGGGGTTCGCCGATGGGGTATTCGCGGGCCGAGGCGAGAGGGATGGCGAACAGGGCGGCGAGGGGGAGCAGGGACAGGGGCTTCATGCTGCGTTCTTCCTTAGCGGGGAATGTTGGCCGCAGCTTAGGAAGTCTTAAACTAATCAATAATGATTCTCGTCAATTTTATCGAGGCATCGGTGATACCCAGACGGAGGTATGGCCTTGCAGGGCGCGATGGGCGATGTTGCCGACAACCCATCGCCCCAGAGTTCGCCCCATGACGGATCAGGACGCCCTGCTGACTGCTGTACTGCTGACCCACCGCAATCAGGTCGCCCTGGCCGAGTCGGTGCAGCTGATCTCCCGCTGGTTTCAGCAAAACGGACTGGCAACCGTGCCCCAGGCGCTGCAGGGGCACCTGGAGCAGGTGGTGAACAATTCCCTGCAGATCAACCGGCTGCTGGAGGCCCTGGAGACGGCAGCCCAGCGCGCCCCCTGAGGCGGCTTGGGGGCTTTTCCGTGATCATCTTTGTGCTGTCTGTTTGCTGATAATTTGCTATGTTTGTTGCAAACAGACATCGCGAGGCAATCATGAGCGCACTCAGCAAGCCAGGTGTCGATGCCGGCTCCGTCCTGCTCAAGGCCCTGCTCAACAGCCGTGAGCAGCTGGGCCTGACCCAGCAGGAGCTGGCGGCGATAGTCGGCGTCAACCGTTCCGCCATCAGTCGCTGGAGCGACAGTGGCGGCCTGCGTCCGGAGAGCAAGACCGGTGAGCTGGCCTTGCTGCTGATCCGCGCCTATCGCGCCCTGTTCGCCCTGTTCGGCGGCAATCTGCAGGACATGCGACATTTCCTGCGCACCGAGAACCGCCATCTGGCCGGCGTGCCTTTGCAGCAGATGGGGCAGGTACAGGGGCTGGTGCGGGTGGTCGAGTACCTGGACGCCATCCGCGGCAAGGTCTGAGGGCCTCACTCATGTCCCCGGCGGTTGCGCGCTGAATGGCTTCCGACTCTTATTCCCGACGCCTCCCGCAGCGAGGCTAAGCGAGTTCCCGATATGGATATCTGGCAGGCCTGTGCCGGCGTAGAGCAGATCATTCCCCTGCGCGGCCGCCTGGTGCGCCTGGTCGAGAACCAGGGCCAGGTGGCGACCCTGCAGCTGGTGGATACGCTGGAGGAGCAGGCGCTGCTCGAGCAGTTGCTGGAAAGCAGCAAGCCGCCGCTGCCGCCCGGTGACGAGCCGCTGCACTACCTGTTGCGCACGCCGTTTCGCTACCCGCCGCTGCGCTGGGGCTCGCGTTTCGGTAGGCGCCATGAGCCGAGCCTGTTCTACGCCGCCTGCCGGCTGGAGACGGCGATGGCCGAGACGGCCTTCTATCGTTTCGTGCTGTGGTACGGCATGGTCGAGCCGCCGCCGAGCGGGCGCATCCTTTCCGAGCATTCGTCCTTCGAGGCGCGCTACCAGGTGCAGCGCGGGGTACGCCTGCAGCTGCCGCCATTCGACGGCCATCGCGCGCTGCTGACCCATCGCAGCGACTATCGCGCCACCCACAGTCTGGGCAGCGCGATGCGCGAAGCGGGGGTGGAAGCGTTCGAGTATCCCTCGGCACGCTGCCCGCAGGGGGGCAACAACGTTGCCCTGTATGCGCCGACGGCGTTCAGCGAGAAGCGGCCGCGCAACCTGCAGCCCTGGCTATGCGAAACCACGGCAGGCTACGTGGCCTTCAAGAACGCCCAGGCGCCCGAGCCGCCGCGCCTGTTTGCCCTTGAACTCTATCTCGAGGATGGCGTGCTGCCGCAGCCAGCCTGATCAGTGAGCGTGCCCGGCAGCGGGCGCGTCCTTCTGTACGGCGACTTCGACCTGGACTTCTCCGGCTTTCTCGAAGCGCAGAGTCATGGGGAAGCGCTCACCATCCTTCAGCTGCTGTTTCACGCCGAACAGCATGACGTGGTAGCCCATGGGCACGAATTTCACCTCGCCGCCGGCGGGTACATCCACGCCCTGCACCTGCTGCATTTTCATTAGACCGTCCTTGTGCACATGTTCGTGGATCTCGGTCTTTTGCGCCTGCGGGCTGCTGGCGGAGACCAGGCGGTCGGCTGTGTCGCTTTGGTTGTGCAGAACGAAGAAGGCGGCAGCATTGGGCGCGCTGGGCGGCATCTCGCGAGACCAGGGGTGGTCGATCTCGATCTTGCCCGCTTTATATTCGTGGGCCTGGGCCAGCAGCGGTGTGCTCAGCAGACCGGCCAGTAGCAGAAGCGTGCGCAGTTTCATGGAGTGATTCCTTGTACCGGGGCTCGGATCGATGAGCTCGCGGGAAGCTGAATGTGGTGCCGCAGCACCGGGCCCGGGCGACTCTAGCACTGCTGCCGAGCCGGGATAATCCCCCGCGGATGCGCCCCGATGTCGCGGTCCGATCGCTCCGAAACGGGGCAGGCCCCGTGGCAGAGCGTCGCAGTTGTGCACAATCGCGAGGCAGGCTGTCAACTTCCTGTCATAACCCGGCGTAAGCCCCTGATTCTCGTTGGCTATTTTTTAATTTATTGAAAAATAAGGATTTTTTTAATTGGTGAAAAAATCACCAGTTTGACCGGGAGCCGCGTTTCTTCGGGGTTGAGAAGGTTTTTCACCCAGTTGTCCACGGAGTTATCCACAGCTTCTGTGGATGTTTTAGAGCCTTTGTTCTAGAGCGCTTTTCGCCGCGCTTGGCAAGTCTTTACCGGGAAAAAAAAGAGAGTAGAGTGGCGCGCCCCGTTGTCAGCCAATGCTTACATGAAGTCTCGCGCCCTGTTTGTCAGCCCGTCGCAACCCGTGCCACCGAAACGTCTGCCGCTGCGCCTGGCCCTCTGGCTGCTCGACCGCCCGCGTCTGGGCCATCACGCCAGCGTCAAGCGTCTCGCCGGGCGTTTGCTCAAGCAGCCGGCACGTCAGGGCGTGGTCATCGCCCAGAGCCGTCTGGGCCAGTTGCTGTGCCGCGACTGTGGCAACGCCCGCGATCGGCGCATCGGCTTGGAGCTGCTGCGCCAGGCCGCGCGTTCCGGCGACCTACGGGCCCAGCTGGAACTCGGCCGGCACTACTGCCAGCCGCGCCAGCGCGAGCCGCTGCAGGCCCGCCACTGGCTGGAGGCCGCCGCCGCCCAGGGCTCCCACGAAGCCGCCCGGCTGTTGCAGCGCCTCAACCCCTGAGCCGCGCGCGGGTATACTGCCGGGCAGTTTTCCCATCGCCCGCGAGTCTGTCCCGTGCCCTTTGCATTCGTTCTCGATCCGACCAATCTGCTCCTCGGCCTGCTGCTGGGTGCCGCACCGCTGGCCGTGCTGGCCTGGAATCTCCAGCGTGCCCAGGCCGGCCATGCCGCCGAGCGCCTGCTGCTGGAAGAGCGCCTGAGCCAGGCGCGCCTGGCCCAGGAGGGCTTGTCGGTGCAGCTTGAGGGTCTGCAGGATGATTTGCGCGCGCAGCAGCAGGAGAGCAGCCAGCAGCAGGCCGAGCTGGCGGCGCTGCGCCGCGAGCGCGAGCTGCTTGGGCGCGAACGCGAGACCGCGCAGGCCGCCGCCCAGGAGTGGGCCCGTGAACGGGAACAGAAGGAGAGCCAGCTGCGCCAGCTGGACAGCCAGCGTGCCGCTCTTGCCGCCGAGCTGCGCGAGCAGCAGGAGCATCAGCAGCAGCGCCTGGCCGACCTGCAGGGCGCCCGCGACGAGTTGCGCGCGCAGTTCGCCGAGCTGGCCGGAAAGATCTTCGACGAGCGCGAGCAGCGCTTCGCCGAAACCAGCCAGCAGCGCCTGGGCCAGCTGCTCGATCCGCTCAAGGAACGCATCCAGGCCTTCGAGAAGCGCGTCGAGGAGAGCTACCAGAACGAGGCGCGCGAGCGTTTCTCCCTGGCCAAGGAGCTGGAGCGTCTGCAGCAGCTCAACCAGCGCCTGGGCGACGAGGCGACCAACCTGACCCGTGCGCTCAAGGGCCAGAAGACCCAGGGCAACTGGGGCGAGCTGGTGCTGGAACGGGTGCTGGAGCATGCCGGCCTGGAGAAGGGCCGCGAATACCAGACCCAGGTCAGCCTCAAGGGCAGCGACGGCGAGCGCTTCCAGCCGGACGTGCTGATCCAGCTGCCGGGCGACAAGCAGGTGGTGGTCGATGCCAAGGTCAGCCTGACCGCCTACCAGGCGCTGATCGCCGCCGAGGACGAGGAAGGCCGCGCGGCCGCGCTGAAACAGCACGTGCTGAGCCTGCGCAGCCACCTCAAGGGCCTCTCGGTAAAGGACTACCAGCGCCTGGAAGGCCTGCACAGCCTGGACTTCGTGCTGCTCTTCGTGCCCATCGAGGCGGCTTTTGCCGCTGCCCTGCAGGCCGATCCGGGGCTGTTCCAGGAAGCCTTCGAGCAGCACATCGTGATCGTCAGCCCAACCACCCTGCTGGCCACCCTGCGGGTGATCGACAGCCTGTGGCGCCAGGAGCGGCAGAGCCAGAATGCCCGCGACATCGCCGAGCGCGCCGGCCAGCTGTACGACAAGTTCGTCGCCTTCATCGGCGACCTGGACGAAGTCGGCAGCCGCCTCAAGCAGCTCGACAAGGCCTACGACGCGGCGCGCAACAAACTGTGCGAAGGTCGCGGCAACCTGATCAACCGGGTCGAGAACCTCAAGCTGCTCGGCGCCCGCGCCAGCAAGAGCCTGCCGGCCGAGCTGATCGAGCGTGCCTCCGGTGTGCCGCAGTTGGACGAGGCGGGCGAGTAGGTCAGACCAGCAGCAGGGCCGCCAGGCCCAGCAGCAGGCCCAGGCCCATCACCGGCAGGGTACGCAGGGCCAGTTCGCGGCCGCCGATCAGGGCGATCAGCCCGGCCTTGACCAGGCTGTTGCTGAACGCCGCGAGGTAAATGCCCTGCACCGCCAGTTCCGCCGCCATGTCGCCCTTGGCGCTGCGCGCCAGCGACAGGGTGATGGCGTCCACGTCCGATAGCCCCGAGAGAATCGCCACGCCCCACACCCCGGCATGGCCGAACCATTCGCGGGCGGCCTCGATCAGCAGCAGGATCAGCGCCAGCAGGGCGGCGAAACGCAGTGCCGGAGCCAGCTCGAAGGGGTTCTTCAGCGGCGGTTCGACCGTCTGCTGCAGCTCGCTGCCGGCGATGTGGTAGAACACCAGGGCGCCGCCGGCGTACACCAGCCCGGCCAGGCCCAGCGGCAGCAGCAGGTGCGGCAGCAGCGCGGTATTGATCAGGCCGACTTCCAGCAGCACGCGCGGGAACATCAGTGCCGAGGTGGCCAGCAGGGCGCAGGCGAGCATGGCACGCAGCTGGCGACCGTCATGCAGACGCGACAGGGTGATGGTCATGGCAGTGGAGGACACCACGCCGCCGAGCAGGGCGGTGACCAGCAGGCCGTGGCGGGTGCCGATCACGCGAATGGCCACGTAGGCGGCGAAGCCGATGGCGGCGATCAGCACCACCATCCACCACACCGCGTAGGGGTTGAAGGCCTGCCAGGGGCCGTAGCCCTGGTTGGGCAGCACCGGCAGCAGCACCAGGGAGATGAACAGCAGCTTCAGCGCCCCCGACAGCTCGGCTTCGGAGAGCCGGCGCAGGCCGCTGTGCAGCGGCTCCTTGAGGCTCAGCAGCAGGGCTACTGCCACCGCGCCGCCGGCGGCCAGGCTGCGCTCGTGGGCGATGGCCAGGCTGCCGAGGAGGAAGGTCACCAGCAGGGCGATTTCGCTGGTCAGGCCCAGGTCGCCGCTGCGCCGCACTTCACCCACATAACCGGCCAGTGCGTGCAGGCCGACCAGCAGGGCAATGGCGATCCAGGCGGCCACGCCGAAATGGCTGCCGAGCAGGGCGGCCAGGCCGCCGAGCAGGCCGACCAGGCCGAAGGTGCGGATGCCCGCCACCAGGTGCGTATCGTCCGCTTCGCGGGCACGCCAGCCGCGCTCGGCGCCGATCAGCAGGCCGGCGGCGAGGGCGGTGGCAAGGTTGAGGGCAAGTTCGGCGGCGGGCAGCATCGGCGATCCTTCGGCACGGCGGATGAGCGCATTCTAGACTGCCACACCGTCTGTCGGCTTGCCTCAGGTCATGCCACGTCGACCAGCACCACTTCGCTGTCTTCCAGGGCGGTGACGCGCACCACTTCCTCTTCGGCGATGGCCACGCCGTCACGCTCCGACGCCAGCACACCGTTGACCTCGATGCGTCCGCGGGTTGCTACCAGATAGCCCTTGCGCACCCGCCCCAGCGGGTACTCGGCGCTCTGTCCGGCGGCCAGGGTGGCGGCAGCCAGGCGGGCGTCGGCGCGGATGCGCAGGGCGTCCGCATCGCTGTCGTGGCCGCTGGCCAGGACCACAAACTGGCCGGCGCGTTCGCCACGCGGGAAGGGCTTGGCCCCCCAGGCCGGCGCCTCGCCCTGCTGGTCGGGGATGATCCAGATCTGGAAGATCTTGGTGGTGACGTCCTCCAGGTTGTACTCGGAGTGGGCGATGCCGGTGCCGGCGCTCATCACCTGCACGTCGCCTGCCTCGGTGCGGCCCTGGTTGCCCAGGTTGTCGCGGTGCGTGATGGCGCCTTCGCGGACGTAGGTGATGATCTCCATGTCGTGGTGCGGGTGCGGCGGGAAGCCGCTGCCGGCGGCTATCTCGTCGTCGTTCCACACTCGTAGCCGGCCCCAGTTGACCCGCTGCGGGTCTTGGTACTCGGCGAAGGAGAAGTGGTGACGGGCGTTCAGCCAGCCGTGGTGGGCATGGCCGAGGGAGGCGAAGGGGCGTACTTCGATCATGGTGATGACTCCGTGGCCTGGGCGCCAGATTGCGCCGCAGGGGATGGAGTGAATAATCTATCGACTATGTGTCGATAAAAAGCGCAAAAAGTACGCATTATTTATCTGATAAATAGATGTTTTATGACCTGTAGGGCGGGTGAAGCCCGCGTGCATGATCGTGCGCGGCTTGCGGTTTTCACCCGCGCTGCACTGAGCTCAGGCCAGCGGCAGGTGCCGGCTGATCAGTGCACGCAGGGCCGCCGGCTTGACCGGCTTGGCCAGGTAGTCGAGGCCGGCGGCATGCACCTCGGCCACCAGCTCCGGGCGGCCGTCGGCGCTGATCACCACGCCGGGCAGCGGCTGACCCAGGCGCGTGCGCAGCCAGGCCATCAGCTCGGTGCCGGTGTCGCCTTCGTCCAGGTGATAGTCGACCAGCGCCAGTTGTGGCCGTACGGCCTCGTCCAGCAGGTGCTCGCACTCCAGGCGGTTGCGCGCCGTCCACACCTGACAGCCCCAGCGCGACAGCAGACTGTGCATGCCGGCGAGGATGCTGTCCTCGTTGTCGATGCACAGCACCTGGGCGCCGCCGAGGGCGCCGGGCATGAGCTCCAGGGTCTTGCTCGCGCTCGGCTGCGGCAGTTCGCGAGCCAGCGGCACGCTGACGCTGAATACGCTGCCCTTGCCCGGCCAGGAACGCACTTCCAGGCGGTGGCCGAGGACCCGGCACAGGCCGTCAGCGATTGCCAGGCCGAGACCCAGGCCTTTCTCGGCGCGGGTCTGGTGGCTGTCCAGGCGCTTGAACTCCTCGAAGATCACCTGGCGCTTGTCCTCGGGAATGCCCGGGCCGCGGTCCCAGACCTCCAGACGCAGCTGCCCGCCCTCGCGTCGCGCACCGAGCAGTACGCGGCCACGGGCATAGCGGAAGGCGTTGGTGAGGAAGTTCTGCAGCACCCGGCGCAACAGCTTGGGGTCGCTGTCCACGGCGAGGGCGCAGGGCACCACGCGGAAGTCCACGCCCTGCTCGGCGGCCAGCACCTTGAACTCGGCGCCGAGGGCATCGAACAGCTGGTGCAGCGGGAAGCGGCTGCGTTCCGGAGTGATGCGCCCGCTTTCCAGGCGCGAGATGTCCAGCAGGTCGGCGATCAGGTCTTCGGCCGAACGCAGCGCGCTGTCGAGGTGGCGTACCAGCTCGCGCGCCTCGGCCGGCAGAGCGTCCTGCTGATGGGCGAGGGCGGCGGAGAACAGCCGCGCGGCGTTGAGTGGCTGCATCAGGTCGTGGCTGACGGCGGCGAGGAAACGCGTCTTCGACTGGTTGGCGGCCTCGGCGTTGCCCTTGGCCTCGCCCAGTGCCTGGTTCAGCTGCGACAGCTCGCGGGTGCGTTCCTCGACGCGCTGCTCCAGGCCTTCGTTGGCCTCCAGCAGGCCCTGTTCCGCGCGGCGGAAGGCGGTGATGTCGGTGAAGCTCATGACGAAGCCGCCGCCGGGCATGGGGTTGCCGATCAGTTCGATGACCCGGCCATTGGGGAACAGCCGCTCGGAGGTGTGTGCATTGCCCTGGCGCATCCAGAACAGGCGCTTGGTCACGTGTTCCTCGACGTCGCCGGGCCCGCACAGGCCGCGCTCGGCGTTGTAGCGGATGATGTCGGCGATCGGCCGGCCGACCCCGATCAGCCCCTCGGGGTACTCGAACAGCTCCAGGTAGCGGCGGTTCCAGGCCACCAGGCGCAGGTTCTGGTCGACCACGCTGATACCCTGGGTGATGTTCTCGATGGCGCCCTGCAGCAGGGCGCGGTTGAACTGCAGGACCTCGGACGCTTCGTCGACGATGCGCACCGCGTCCTCGACCTGCATCTCGCGGCCCTCGATGGCCGCGCGCACCACGGCGCGGGTCGAGGAGGCACCGAGCACGCCGGCGAGCAGGCGCTCGGTGTGGGCGATCCACTCGGCGTTGGCGTTCTGTGCTGGGTTGAAGGCGCGCTCCTGCTGCTGGGCGAAGCGCTCGAAGCTTTGTTGCGCGCGCTCCTCGCCGACGAAGCGGGCGGCCAGGGCCATCAGGTCGGCGACCTGCACGGCCAGCAGGTTGCGCGTGCTGGTCTTGTTGCCGGTGTCGAGGCCGATGAAGCGGCCGGCCTGCCAGTGTTCGGAGACGCGGGTGCGGGAGAACCAGGAGACGGCGCCGAACAGCAGCCAGTTGCCGGTCAGCGACAGCAGCACGCCACGCGTCAGCGGATCGATCTCGATGCCGACCGGGTAGTAGAGCAGCTCCGGCAGCAGCGGGAAGCTGTCCAGCGACCAGCGCAGGCCGCCGGCCACCAGCGGCAGGACCAGGGTGTAGAACCACAGGGCACAGCCGGCGGCCAGGCCGGCGAACACGCCGCGGCGGTTGGCCTGCTTCCACACCAGGGCGCCGAACATGGCCGGCGCCAGCTGGGCGATGGCGGCGAACGACAGCTGGCCGATGGTCGCCAGGCTGGCGTTGGTACCAAGCAGGCGGTAGCAAACGTAGCCGAGCAGCAGGATGAT
Organism: Aquipseudomonas alcaligenes NBRC 14159; assembly: GCF_000467105.1. Lineage (GTDB taxonomy): Bacteria > Pseudomonadota > Gammaproteobacteria > Pseudomonadales > Pseudomonadaceae > Aquipseudomonas > Aquipseudomonas alcaligenes. Next base: position 3,883 of record NZ_BATI01000030.1, on the reverse strand, counting down.
CAGGATGCTCAGGCGCCGCGCGCTGAGCATCCAGTGGCGGAATAGCTCGAAGGGTCGCTCGGCATTCTGCCGGCGCAGCAGCACGGGCAGCAGCATGTCGTTGCAGACCATGGTCGACAGCGCCACCGCCTCGACGATGACCATGCCGGTGGCCGCCGAGGCGCCGCCGATAAAGGCCAGCAGCGCCAGCGAAGGGTGGGCCTCGGCCAGTGGCAGGCTGATGACGAAGGAGTCGGGTTGCACATCGGCCGACAGCAGCATCTGCCCGGCCAGGGCGATGGGCACCACGAACAGCGCGGCCAGCACCAGGTAGATCGGGAACACCCAGCGCGCCAGGCGCAGGTCGCGGGCCTCGATGTTTTCCACCACGGCCACGTGGAACTGGCGCGGCAGGCAGATGATCGCGGTCATGGCCAGGCCGGTCTGCACCAGCATGGCCGGCCAGCTCACGGTCTGGGTCCAGAAGTCTTCCAGGGCGGGGGCCTGGCCGGCGCGCTGGAACAGGTCGGCAAAGCCGTCGAACAGGCCCCAGGTGACGAAGGCGCCTACTGCCAGGAAGGCCAGCAGCTTGACCAACGACTCGAAGGCGATGGCCAGCACCATGCCGCGGTGGTGTTCGGTGACGTCCAGGTTGCGGGTGCCGAACAGCACGGTGAACAGGGCCAGCACCAGCGACACGATCAGCGCCGTGTCCTGGCTGCGGGTCGGGCTCGGCGTGGTGCCGACCAGCAGGTTGACGCCGAGCACGATGGCTTTCAGCTGCAGGGCGATATAGGGCAGCACGCCGACCAGGCAGATCAGCGCCACCACCACGGCCAGGCTCTGTGATTTGCCGTAGCGGGCGGCGATGAAGTCGGCAATGGAGGTGATGTTTTCCTGCTTGCTGATCGCCACCATCTTTTCCAGCACCCAGGGTGCCAGCAGCAGGAGGATGATCGGCCCCAGGTAGATGGGCAGGAACGACCACAGCTCGCCAGCCGCCTGGCCGACCGCGCCGAAGAAGGTCCAGCTGGTGCAGTACACCGCCAGTGACAGGCTGAACACCCAGGCGCGCACGCGTGGCTTGAGAGGCGCGCGGCGGCGGTCGCCATAGAAGGCGATGGTGAACAGGGTGGCCATGTAGGCCAGGGCGACGAAGGCGATCAGACCGCCGGACAGCGACATGCGAACTCCGCGGATGCAGGGATGGGCGGCACGACCATTAGGCTAGGGAATAGTCTCGCATGTCCGGGCCGCTGCGCCAGGCCGACCAAGGTCGCAAGCGGCTTGAGCGGCCGCGGCCGGCCTGCTAGCGTGGCCGGCCGTGGTCGCTTTACCGGAGTTCGTGTCATGTTCAAGCCCCAACCCGTCGCCCTGCAGCAGGGCGCCCTGCGCCTCGATCCGCTGACCGAGGCCGACCTGCCGGGCCTGCTGCAGCTGGCGGAGGCCAACCGCGCATCGCAGCAGTTCATGAGTGGCACGACCCGCCCGGACTGGTACCGCAGCGCCCTGGCCGAGCAGCGCGAGGGCCGCGAGGTGGTGTTCGCCATCCGTCTGGCCGGCGAGCTGGTCGGCACTACCAGCTTCTTCGACTTCAATCCGGTGCTGCCGGCCGCCGAGATCGGCGCCACCTGGCTCGACGTGGGCCAACACGGCACCGGCCTCAATCGTATGATCAAGTACCTGATGTTGCGCCACGCCTTCGAGGAGTGGCAGCTGGTGCGCGTGCAGCTGAAGACCGCCGCCAGCAACCTGCGCGCGCAGCGTGCCATCGAGAAACTCGGCGCTCAGCGCGAGGGTCTGCTGCGCAACCACCGGCGCCTGGCCGACGGACGCCTCGACCACACCGTGATGTACAGCATCACCGACAGCGAGTGGCCGCAGGTCAAGGCTGGCCTGGAGTCGCGCTTCGGTGCCTGACGCCGAGCAGGCGCGCTTCAGCTCGGTGGCCGAGCTGGGCGGCCTGGAGCTGTTGTCCGCGCGCTTCATCGAGCACAGCTTCGCCCCGCATGTACACGACAGCTACGCCATCGCCGTGCTGGAGGAGGGGGCCGAGCGCTATCGCTATCGTGGCGCCGAGCACCTGGCGGCGGCCGGCAGCTTTGCCCTGCTCAACCCCGACGAGGTGCATACCGGCTCCAGAGCCAGCGAGCAGGGTTGGCGCTACCGGGTGTTCTATCCGCAGCCGCAGCAGTTCCGCGAGTTGCTCGCCGAACTGGAGCTGCCGCATTCCAGCGCGCCGATGTTCCATGGCAGCGTGCATGCCGATGCCGATCTGGTCGCGGCACTGCTGCAGCTGCACCGGCAGCTGGAGCACCCACAGGCGCCCACCCTGCAGCGTCAGACACTGTGGCGCGAGGTGATGCTGCGCCTGCTGCAGCGCCATGCGCGTATTCCGCAGGCGCGTGAGCCCGGCGCCGAGCCACGCGCCGTGGCCCTGGCCAAGGAGTTGCTGGCCGCGCGCCTGGGCGAGCCCCCTTCACTGGAGGAGCTGGCGACACTGGTCAATCTGTCGCCGTTCCACTTCGCCCGGGTGTTCCGTCGCGCCACCGGCCTGCCGCCGCATGCCTGGCTCAAGCAGCGCCGCCTGGAGCAGGCGCGGGCGTTGCTGCGCTCCGGTTGCGCGCCGCTGCAGGTGGCGCTGCAGCTGGGCTTCGCCGACCAGAGCCACCTGAACCGGCAGTTCAAGCAGAGCTATGGCGTCAGCCCCGGCGAGTATCGCCGCGCCTGCGCGGGCGGCTGAGCAATATCGTTCAAGACGCCGAGCGGTGCTTTCGATTAGCCTCCTGGGTCCAAGGAGGTTCCATGTCCCGTCACCACGAATTCCTGCAAGGCCTGCGCGACATGCTGCCGATGCTGCTCGGCGCCATGCCCTTCGGCATCATCTACGGCAGCCTGGCCGGTGCCGCCGGCCTCACGCCCTGGCAGACCATCGGCATGTCGCTGCTGGTGTTCGCCGGTTCCGCCCAGTTCATTGCCATCAGCCTGCTCGGCGGCGGTGCGACCCTGGCCGTGCTGTGGCTGACCACCCTGGTGGTCAACCTGCGGCATGCCCTGTACAGCGCCAGCCTGCAGCCCTTCGTCCGTCATCTGCCCAAGCGCTGGCGCGTGCCGCTGGCGTTCTGGCTGACCGACGAGGCCTTTGCCGTGGTCCAGCACCGCTATGCCGAGACCGATGCTTCGCCCAACAAACACTGGTATTTCCTCGGTGCGGCACTGGCCATGTACGTCAACTGGCAGGCCTGCACCCTGATCGGCCTGTTGTTCGGCCAGGCGGTGCCGAACATCGGCGACTGGGGGCTGGACTTCGCCATGCTCGCCACCTTTATCGGTATCGTCGTGCCCATGCTGCGCAATCGCCCGCAGGTGGCGGCGGCCCTGGTGGCCGGGGCGGTGGCGCTGGTCTGCCACGCGCTGCCCTACAAGCTCGGCCTGATGGCCGCGGCCTGCGCCGGCATCGTCGTCGGCGTGGTGCTGGAGCGTCGCTATCGCCTGCTGCAGGACGAGGTGTTCTGATGGAAAACTGGATGCTGATCCTCGGCATGCTGGCGATCACCTTCGCCACCCGCTACAGCCTGTTCGCCTTCCCCGACCTGCGCTTCCCGCCCATGGTGCGCCAGGGCCTGCACTATGTGCCGACCGCCGTGCTCACCGCCATCGTGGTGCCCGGCATGCTGTTGCCGGACGGCCAGACCTGGGCGCTGAGCCTGGACAATGCCTACCTGCTGGCCGGCCTCGCGACCATCCTGATCGCCGCGCTGACCCGCCATCTGCTGGCGACCATCGGCGGTGGCATGCTGGTGTTCTTCCTGCTGCGCTGGTGGCTGGGGCAGATGCCGATTTAAGCCTCTCTCGCTTTGGGAGAGGGGCCTGTAAGTATCTCGGAGTTGCCTGGAAACCCCTC
>NZ_BATI01000031.1 GCF_000467105.1 Aquipseudomonas alcaligenes NBRC 14159 | reverse complement strand
TCGAAGAGATATTAAGTAGGTGCAGGGTATTAGAAACGGCAGGTCGAAATAAGCTTCCATTGTGCCTGAATCTAACGCACAAATACGATGAGCCGCGCCGACTCTCCTAGACACTTGATGACAGTCCTTGGCCGCTAGCAGCCGTTCTTGAAGCGAAGTAGTCAACCACAATCAGGCATTGTTTGGATTGCTATGACGAGGCGCCATCAGCTCGTTGCTTGAGCTTCAGGCAAATGTTTTCCTCTCCCGCCTCTACAGACAGCTCATAGCCCAGACTCCGCCCGAGCTGCTCGAGTAACTCGGATGGAAGCTCAACGATGACGTCTCCGCTGCCATCCTAACGGCCTTGGCGTAAAACTCGCCAGCGTCCAGATCTAGCAAGCCCTCACGTAATAGGCACAGTATGGCAGCTTCGTCTCAGGTCGATCCGCTTCATACGGTGGGGCAGCATTGTGGCCGGAGGCGCTCCTCCGGCTAGCCCGTTTCTCTATGATGCTCTAGTGTTTAGATCGGCCAGGACGGCTGCCACCGGAACGGACTCTATATGCGCTACCTCCAACTGCTGCTGATCGCACTTGCTTCTGCTCTATGCGCGACCTACATCGTGCTCTGGCTTACGAAGCCTGCCCCTCTCGAGAACACCACCATTCCTCCGCTTATGATCAAGGAAGAGCAGAACGAGCTCTTAGTTTGGGGCGGCTGGAAGACCATTGAGGGATACCAAAAACCAGGCACAAATGCAGTCGAAATTCGCTGCAACCGCACCTCCAATACCTGTCAGGAAGCATTCGCCACGATCCTGCATCACACCGAGGGCGAAGACCTTGAGGCACAGGTGTTCAGCTACAAGGTCAGCAGCTGGAATACGACCAAGCTTGAGGCCGTAGCGGAGCTCGCAATGGGGGAGTGCTTGGAGCGGCGCCTGGTCATCCACCTGCCTGATAAATCCGCTGCTCTAAGTTGGTCTCCACCCACCGGATGCGAGGGTGACAAAGGCCGGGCGGTTTTAGTTGGCGACCCTTTATAGGCCAAAATGAATAGCTCTCCCAAACTGCTGCGCAAAGTATCCCTCAGCCTGTGCTTCGTGATCGGAGCAGCGCTTGGTATCTCGGCTCTGGAGGCTATTGCAGCCGATACACCCTGCTCTGGAAGGAAGGGTGCATCGCTGGCGGTGATCTCGTCTTTTGCAAAGACGGCTCGATCAGCATGGGCATCACATGCTTTGAGCGCGCAGAGAATGATGGGAGTATCTGAGGCCCCAGAGCTCCAAACGTCGATCACCCTCTATCTGGATAGGGAAAACCTTCAGCCGCTGAAGCACTGAAAAGTGATACCCTGACACCCTGCCCATGAGCTTCCTCTCCCGGCCATCAATACCGGTGACGAAACATGGTTCGAGGCGGCCCCAAAGCCGCCTTTTTCATTTCTGGATCAAGGGTTCTGCTTTAGCGCCCACCGAGCACCTGGCGATCACGGACTCCCAAAGCAGCTCAGCGACACCTTTTTGGGATAGCTTCCGCTCCCTGCCTCTATGGAGGGTCACACCCAAGCACGTCAGATAGAGCGATTGGTCAGCAAACTGATCCGTAGCTACAAGCGGGCAGCGAGAATCTTGGGGGCCAGAATGGGATTCTATAATCGCTCTATAATTCACTATAAAGCCCATCCTAGAGCACCCAACTGCCTTTAGGCGCCTCATAGCAAAGTCTTTAAACGTCACCGGTGAGCGGCGCTCCGATCGAAAGCAGCTCAAGAGCCCCACGATTGATGGCTGCAGCAGCTACGACCGCACTACTACGAGCTCTGCCGCTTACGTTGCTGCTTAACGCGATACATCTCGCCGTCCGCCAACGTAATGGCCTCTTCCACTGAAGTTTTGTCGGGCATCACGGCTACCACCCCAACGCTCGCACCTCTGTAGTCGATAGGCTCAAGGCCATCAGCCAGCGTATATCTCCCGACTGTCACTTGGCTCAAACGCGCCTGCATGATCGCTGCAGCAGCTCCTAGCTCTTTGTCCAGATCCGCACTCAGGGGTGACGATCCTTGTGCAATCACAATGAACTCATCTCCTCCAACGCGACCAACGCTATCACTGCTCCGGAGGCACTGCTTTAGCTGACATGCCACGCCCCGAAGGAACTGATCTCCCGCGTGATGGCCGTAGGCATCATTGATCAGCTTAAACCCATCAAGGTCGATGACGCCGATCATTACGTACTTGTTGTCCCGCTGAGCTAGAGCAAATAGATGATCCAGATCCCGCAGGATGGCCCGCCGATTGGCCAGGCCAGTGAGAGAGTCAGTCAGGGCAAGCGTAGCGAGTTCAGCATTAGCGGCTTGAAGCTGGCCAACTAAGAGCTCGCGCTCGAGGGAATATCCCAAGAGCCCCGACAGCAGTCCCAGTAATGGCTCCACACTGGGCGAACGTGCAACCTGCGCTGAGCTTGCCGCACAGACGGTACCCAGAACACGGCCATCCTGGGATCGAATTGGGGCGCTCAGATAGGTCTTGATACCGAGGGCTTTGGCAGCGTCAGAGTCTCCCCAGCACTCGGCGACGTTGTCGGAGTACATGCGATTTTCTTCCAGAGCCCGCTTACACAGGGTATCTGCCCAAGGCACAACAAGCCCTTCTGGGACGACCATCTCCCCCGTATTCCGGGCAAACTCAACTCGCTGAATACCTTCGGCAGTGTTAATAGTCGTCAGGTAGGTCGACTCCATGCCCGTGATCTGGCTGAGCAGCGACAACAGAGGCCGAGCGAGCTGCTCCAGAGATCGAGCTTGGGGGATAGTCTCCGACAGGAGAGAAAGGATTTGATCCATTTGGGCATGCCAACAGCGAAGCCATAGAATCATTGTCGATCAGAAAGGAGCATGCTGAATAGGCTCCGCTTCCTGAGATACCGACGATTATCGCTGACAGTTAACTACACTATCACCATTCCCTTTGTTGGTATCGATTCAAGCATAGAAGGTCTTACCACTCGTACTGCTTTTTTCAGGAACCCGAGGGTTCGAAGGCCTTCAGGCTAGAGAAACCCACAGGGCGCGACCAGCAGGCGCCTTACACGAAGAAATATCGTCTTTATGAATCGGACTGATGCGTAGTGAGTCAGCCACAGACGACTGCCAAGGAAAAGTAGATTAATTCACTCAGCTGTACGCCCCCTACAAACTGCAGCAATTTTATTTCCATCTAGATCCCGAATATATGCTGCATAAAAGTCTCTCTGATACTGAGGGCGCAATCCAGGCGCTCCTTCACATACACCGCCGAAAAGTAGTGCCTGGCGATGAAACTCCCTTACTGCAAACCAGCTCTCGGCAGACAATGCCACCATAGTACCGTTACCGTTGCTGGCTGGCTCCCCGTTAAATGGCTTACATATCCACAGGGCATGTTCCGCACCATTATCTTTGTCATAGAAGCCCCAGCCAGCCCACCCATCCCAACTCGGAGAGTCCTCAGTATCACATCGCTTTAGCCCGAGCGGAGCCAAAATTGCATCATAAAAAACTATAGATTCCTCCAGACTTGAGACGCCCAAACAAATGTAGTCAAAAATACAGCGAGTTTCATTATGCATTACACACAAACCCACCTCAGCAATTATTAATCTTTCTCTTCAGTTAAGGTTATACCTATCGCCGCAATAGTCACAGCAATGATCGCAATCGCCATTCGAGGGTATATTGGCTGAGCCAAAACAGCGAAAGCCACTAAAGCAGAAGCAACTGGCTCCATTGACACAACAACACCAAAAGACCGAGCAGACATTGATCTTAAAGCAATGTACTCCAAGGACAACGGGATAATTGTTGAAAATAAAGCCATCAAAAACTCACCAAACAAGATAGATAGAGTTATGTTCAGCAATCCGTTTTGCAGCCAAGCAAACGGAAAAATAATGACCGCAGCTATTGCCATACCAAGGGCGAGCCCAGACTCCCCATGAAAGCTCTCTGTTACTTTTGGACAAAGCAGAATAAACAAAGCCCAGAAAGCAGCTGATAGCACAGCATAAAATACACCAACCCCATCTAGGTTAGAGCCGACAGATGGCATTAGAACCACAACACCGGAAATTGCTAAGAGTATAAATAGAAAATGAATTGGACGACGAGCAAAGAAAACTGACAACGCAAGTGGCCCCATGAATTCAATTGTCGACCCGATGGCCATCGGTATACGCTCAACAGCGTAGAAAAATGTCAAGAACATCCCTGCGATTGAAGCGCCAAAGCAGAGCAAATATGCCACACCATTAAGACTTAGCTGGATCTTTGCGTTTCGAGAGAATATTCCAAGGACAACGGCAGAAAAGAGGGCATTGTAGAATGCCGCCCCACTAGCTGGTACCGCGTGAAAAAGATGTATAGCAATCGCCGTACCGATTTGCACCGAAAAAATGGAGAACACAACCAAAATAATAGGAGAAACTCGGGCCACTCTCGTACTCAGCGAAGTGTGGTATTCCATATCTTCACCAGATCAATAATTTGAAACTTGAACCCAGTCTTGCGCACCATATCCATTAAATCTGGTTGCAAGCGATGGGGAATAAGCACCCAGCATGCCGAAGCCAATGTAATCCCCAACCTTAATCGAGGCTGGGAGGAGATATTCTTTCTTAAACATATCGGAGCTATCACAGGTTGGGCCCGCTATCTTCCAAGACCTTACCCCCCCCGTCAGTCGCTCCCCAGCGTCACTCCAGACTGCTACAGGGAAAGTGCAATTCAGGAAATTTATCTCAGACAACCCTCCGTATATACCATCATTAATATGCACAAGGCCGTTAGATCTGACGGCCAGCACCTTTGTGAGCACCATGACGGAACTTGCCGCTATAGCTCGCCCCGGCTCACATCGCAGATGAGATTTTTCTAATACACTTCCACTCAAAGATATCTTTATTGCGTCGTTATATAAATCAAAACCAGACTCGTGCCCCTCGTATTTTGCAGGGAACCCCCCACCAACATCTAAAACTGAAATTGGAACCTGAGAAGATTCAGCAACGGCGATAGCTTGAGCGATACTCTTAGAGTACTCCTCAGGAGCAAGGCATTGAGACCCAACATGAAAAGTAATTCCACACTTGAAACCATGAGCATGTATGAATTTAATTAGACGCACCGCCTCGGAAAATTCAACACCAAACTTCCCAACCATACTCGCGAGCGCCCCATGACCGGAAACAGCAAGCCGAACAGACAAAGTTATATCTGAAGCAGGAATCTCAAGCCGCATAAACTTCCTTACTTCATCCTCCTGATCAACAGCAAACTCTTTTATATTAAAACTAGAGTATGCCTCAAAAATTTCACTCGCAGACTTAATAGGATTCATAAAATAACTAGGAAGGATTCTCGACAAACTATTTACAAGCCTAATCTCCTCAATCGAAGCAACATCCCAAGCCTGACCGCCACTGCGTATAATCTCTTCCAATACTAGGCGATGCGGATTACATTTGACCGCATACGCAACCTCTCCTGGAAACATCGAAACCAGACTCTCGGTACATTTATTTATTTCATTTAGATTCAGACAAAAGTATGGAGCTGCCGGGCGAGACTCAGCAATAAAACTTTTAATGCACTTAAACTTCTCCACACCGGCACTCCTCTGCAATGACTACACTAATTGGACAAAGTCAAATCCAACTTGCGGGAATAGACCTCTATTGAAATATTCTCCCACCAGGAATTCAGGGCCGTACAGACAGAAACAAACCCCCTGACAAGGTCATTATTTTTCTCTGCCGATATATAAGATCCAATCGCGGACCTCATTCCGGCATAATGATCGTCTTCAGGATTTTCTCCTTCCGGAGAATCAGATACATGACCAAGAATATATTGGCCTGTCACCGAGCCCGCAGCAATCTCCCCACCATCAATTTTGTATTTTAATGCACGAAGAATTTTCTCTACGCCCTTGAACTCAAATGTTGCGGTTGCTTCTAGGGCGAGCAAGGCGCCGCAGAGATATGCATTATTGGAGCTTCTGAATATTCTGCGCATTCTGGTCAACAATGCCTCAGTGCATTGGGAATACTCAACGCCCTCAGTTTCAACACCTAATTCATGCTTGTAGCCACGCCTCATGAGCTCAAGGTGCGGAACATCATTGGTTAGCGCCCCCATTTCTTCTGATAGATTGCGCTTAACCTCCTCTTTAACCCCATCCCATTCAAGCCGAATTAATGCATCATGAAATAGATGAATTGAATCGTTTGAGAATCCAGAGTACTCCTTCACCAAGAATCTAATATCATCTTCTTGCCAGTGAGCAAGATTTGTTATAGCCGGATTTGTATCCGTACTCAACGACCCGTATTTATCACCAATCAACTTCTCAAGCTCACGAGCCAAGTCCTCGTACTTGAGATTAGCGCCCATAATATTTTTTACTGCTTCTTCAACCTGAAGATACTGAGTTTCTCTGATCATTATTCAATCTCCCTTACTCGCTATTGACATGCTTTAGACATGAGACTCAGACCAAAACTTTCCGTATTCGAATGAATCCGAATAGAAAGAATAATCTAATATATTCGAAGTCTTCCCCATTGCTTCAGCTAACGCCGTAATACCAGATAGAAAAACCTCGTAAATCTCATCCGGTCCTGCGTGATGTGTTTTATATACGGGGGCCAACTCTTCATGATAAAGCCTGAAGTCCTTATGCAGTAACTCCATGCCAAAAGACTCAGGAGAGGAAAATAATTCGCTACCAGGATATGGGACCAGGCCAAAAAGATAAGATGCTTGCAACAAGCCTCTATCGATTAATCCGCAGGCATAATCAGTAGAACGCTTCATATCATCGATAGTCTGGTCGGGAAAACCATTCACAAGGAAAGAACAGGTAGCAAGGCCTGCATCCTGTACCCTGGACAGGGTATTCTCGAGTTCTTTTAGTTTAATTTTCTGCTTATGAATATTTTGACTATCTTGATTTACAGTCTCTATTCCAATTTCAACCCAGCTGCATCCACTTTCTTTCAGCGCCCTCAGCACTTCGTCATCATTTAAACAATTTAGCCGCGTTTGAATATCATATCTTATGCTTCCATTATTTTTTAGAGCGCTACAAATATCCAAGGTGCGATCTTTACTTACTGTAAATGTCTCATCACCGAAATACACGTTATGATGCTCACCGTAATATTCTCGATAGCTTGCTATCTCATCTATCACTCTATCGAGAGCAAAGTAATCCGCCTTCCTCCCAATAGTTTGAATGGTGCAGAATGAGCGCTTGTATGGACACCCGAGAGCATAAACCTGACGCAAATAACGTATATCCTCACCAATTGATCTATCAAATAAATCAATTTTTGGCTTTGGAATATCGTTGACAGGCAACCACGGATTCTCGAAGTGAGATGTGTGGACCCTACCATCCGGAAGTCTAAAAGAAAGATTACCGAGAAATTCAGGGCCATCTTTCTGGTCAAGCGCTCTTATTAAGGCAGGCAAAGCCAACTCGCCACGACCAAAAACCACATAATCCACACTTGGATGTAACGCGATAGTTTTGTGCAACGGCGTTGCCACAACCCCACCAAATATGACAATACTCCTTGGATGTATTATCTTGATTAGATCGGCAATCTGATAAGCAAAAGGTAAATTTGGTGTCATTGGGGATAGCAGGTACACATCAGCCGGGTATTCCTTAATGGTATTACCCATCTTGAATGTATCTATACCCGTCATAGTGCATTCTGATGCGTATAGATCCATTGCTTCAAGGGATGTATAACCTGCATCGACTAGCACTCCCGCCAACCAAGTCATCCAATGAGGAAGCTCCCAAAGGACGTTTTTCATTGGCTTTAGGCCGGGATGTGTCGCATGGTACCGGATGTCAAAATTTCGCCAGAAAGCCTCCCGCTCTGGTAGGCTTACTGTTGCCATGGGAGTGTGAACGAATACAATATGCACTATTACCTCCTGTATCCCTGTGCATTTGAAGCTTAATAGCGGCAAAATCCTTTATACCGCCGGGCACCTCTTACCACTTCTTAACTCTGTAGCTTTCAAAGTAGCTCATGTTTTCTGAGTGTCAAGGACTGACGTGCAATCCCCTTGTCAATTTATCACTCACAGAAAAACAACTGCTGCTCTCGGTTATTTACAGCACCATGACACCCGCATTGCCATACATTCACTTTATTATTGTTGTTCTACAATAGCCATTCCGACTTGCGGCACTGGTTAGGAGTGAAAATGACTGCACCTTTATATCTATCCTCGAGCGAGGCCACCCATCAGGCTATGGCTGCTCAAGGGTTTGGATGCGAAGCGCCCTCCAATCAACTTCAAATTATTCTGCAACATCTTGGCGCATTACAGATTGACTCTGTTAGCGCCCTGGTTCGCTCACATTATTTACCCCTTTACTCTCGTATAGGTCATTATGAGCGCGCCGAACTTGACCGTTTGGCCTGGGGGAGTGGAAGGGAAAGAGTGCTTTTTGAATATTGGGGGCATGAAGCATCATTGATGCCGCTGGCGCTCTACCCCTTGTTGCAATGGCGCATGCAGCGGGCCCGTATCGGGCGAGGGATTCATAAACAGATAATTAATTTTGGTCACGAACAGCAACCACTTATTCAACAAGTATTAAAATCAATAGTGGATCGTGGCGCACTGACGGCTGGAGATCTAGCCAAGCGTGACAAACCTGGCGGATCATGGTGGGACTGGAGTGCAGAGAAACTTGCGCTGGAGTGGTTGTTTGCTGTCGGTGAACTGACAGTATCTCGCGGGACTGGATTCGAGCGCCGCTACGATCTACCTGAACGAGTTATTCCTGAAGCAATACTTAACCATCCTACAATTACTGAGGCCGAGGCGCATCGCCGATTGCTGATGCATGCAGCGAATGCCCTAGGGGTAGCTACAGAACAGGACTTGCGCGACTACTTTCGTTTGGATGCTATGGATACTCGCTTGCGGCTTTCTGAGTTAGTCGAGGACGGTCAGCTTAGTGCAGTGCTGGTGGATGGCTGGATAAAACCAGCATGGATGACTAAGGATCTTCTACACTCTAAGCCAAGCAAGCCAAGTGCGTTGCTTTCACCGTTCGACTCATTAATTTGGTCACGTGAGCGGACTGAGAGACTATTTGACTTTCGTTACCGATTAGAATTCTACCAACCGCCTTCTAAACGAGTGTATGGTTACTACGTTATGCCTTTTCTTTTCCGTGGCCAATTAGTAGGCAGAGTTGATGTACGAGCTGAACGCGCCCAGCGACGTCTGACAGTGCACGCAGTTCATGAGGAAAAGATCGGTTTAAGTGATGTAGCGTTGTCCGAGCTAGCTCTTCAGTTGCAGTCACTCGCAAAGTGGTTAGGGCTTGAGGTAGTTTCGCTGAACTGCAAGCGCCCTGCGGCACAGCGCTTACTGGCAACCGGCCTGTTGGCTGGTTAGTGTTTCAGACGAATCTTTGCAGCACAAAGTGCTTTGACGCTGGGCAGTACGAAGAAAAAGAGGCTTCTCTGCTTTCAACAGACCTGACCGGTGATTACGCTTCCGCCCTGGAGGAGAAGACATAAATGCTTTACCGCTACATCGTTTCATCGGCGGCAGGTGTGATTGAGATGAATATCTAGAAAGTACGGCTATGGGGTTATGCTGTAACTGTTGCCCAGTACGGGATAAGTCGCACTCTAGTCTTTAATCGGCTTTATGGATACGCAGTTGATAGATAACCAGCTCGGTATTCAACACACTTAGGCTGCGACACTCACCAAACTCGAATCGGCCACTAGGTCCGCCTGCTCACCACAAGACTGGTTTCAGTCCATACGCTGAGTTTTTCACCTGGCCAGCACGAACACATCGCTATCCCTTCTGAAATGTATTCCATTCCCTATGCAGGACAAGTGGATATCCAGCAAGCTTTTCGATATGAGTTTCTGTTACCAGCTCCTGATCTACTGCCCACTCGCAGCAACAATTTAACATGGCTGAGGAGTCCTCTCGGGTAGACAGAAATGTCGCCTGCCCAGGCTTGCCAGTGGCAGCGACATACGGATGTCGATCATCATCCTTCGTCACGGCATCGATCATCGGCCCATACAGTGCAGATAGCTGTAGTCTCGGGAGGCGCTTGGCAATTCGCTCAAAAATCTGCATCCCTGCGATGTCCAGGTCGCCCCAGAACGTGATGTTAGGATGCGAGAGCAATTCTCTCGCCGAGGGGGTTCTTGAACCCTCGCGCACCAATGTTACAGCTTGGGAGAAGCCTTCCTCGACCATACCCGCCAGTTGATTGCCAAAATCCTCCGAGACCTTGTTTAGCCCAAAGCCGAAGGTGGCGATAAATGCACAGCGCTCAACTGCCGACGTTGTGGCCGCCAGCTCAAACGCCGTCGGGTTCTCGATTAGCACTACCGCCTCGGGATCGGCTGCACCGGCAGTGACGACATAAGGGGGGTGGTCGGGAAACCGAGAAAGATCAATGCCGAATGCTTTAATAGCGCGAGCACCCAATTTGCCGAGCATCTTTGACGATCCGCGCAAGTAACGTGCGCTAACGAGGAAGGCGGGACTGCCAACGTGCCTTGACTGATTCTCACGTAGCCGGATGAGGCCATCTAAGATTTGGGGGAGCTCAGAAGCACTCATATCGGACCGAATGGCGCCACACTCGAACAGCGCCGCGCGATCAGCGTCGGAAAGCTTCTCACAAGCCATAAGGGCGTGCCTCCACTGCTCGGCCCACGATGGAGGCGGCAGCGATGGCAAGCTTATCTTGACGCGCCCCACGGGATTTCCAGTTCCCGACCATGAACTGGCCTCAACCCAACCACGTGCCCTCATATCCATGAGGCAGCGCCGTATCGTCGCTGCATCCAATCCAGTTTCACGTACCAGTCGATCGATTAGCCCCCCTCCCTGCAATACCTTGCTCTTGCGGGTCTGCCGTCTCAGTGCGCTGACAATCACGTCCAATCTCTCAGTCACCATGATCGTCCTAGTGCGTAAAATGCGAGCCGAAGACGCCAAGCGAGTCGGGGGCATTTTTCTGCCAGTCCACCGTAAGCCACGCGTGTTTGCCGTTGCTGGCACGATACGGCCGCCCAACGAAATATGAAGGGAATATCTTCGGATTGTTGATGTATCTGGGGTGATGGATCATCCCGATCAACTGAAAGTGCCCGACTGAGAGGCGAAGTGACTCCATGGCAGAGTCAATCAGATCATCGTGACTGAGGTTAGAAAAGAGCCCATCCAGAATCATGAAGTATCGTTCTTTGCGTAATGCGGCGCGGTTCTGCCTCCTCATACCGCCCGCTTGATCGATCGCCTGGCGCAGGCGGAATTCAGCGAGTTTCGCAATCCACATCAGGCTGACTGCAGTCCTCATCCCTTCGCTCATGTCCTTTGAGGTCAGCCGGTGTTGACCACCTCCCCAAATGGAAGGATGGCGAAACTCCACGCTGACATCTGCAAACAAGGAGCGGTAGACCTCGCCCCGTAGCTCGTCTAGAGCCCGCTTCCTCTGGCGTTTCTCGGTGATTTTCGAGCCCGAATCGGCTTGCCGCCGCATCTGCGCCTGGATGTCGCTGTAAAGACGATCTAGAAGATTGCCGATCTTATCCTGTGCTATGACGTTGGCTCTGACATAGAAACGAGCAGTTGGTGTCGTTGCCATCGCCTCTTCCAGTATCAACACAGCCCGCTCCGCATCCTTTGCCAGAATCGTCAGCATCTCTGTGGTCTTGTCGCGAGCAAACTCAAGGCTTGTGGTGGCCTGTTGCAACAGGCCCCGATTGCTTTCGATGTTGGCCTCGATCTGAACCTTCATTTCTGTCGGCGCGTCAAACCGATCCTGACTTTGCAGCCACTCGGCATCCAGCACCGACAACCCTTTCCGGGCACCGCTGATAATCTCAGTGCAAAAGCTCGCCTTGAGTTCTCGGTATTGGTGGACCAGCTTTTCGGCATCGCGCCTTGCGCGTGTTATGTCTTTGGACTGTCCAGCTAGCCCTAGCTCTCCTGCCAGACGCCCGACCTTGCGGATGTCTTCCAGGAAGAAGGGATCGGTATCTGCACGTTCGAGCCGGTTTCTGACCGATTCGGCGTGCTTGTAGAGATCCGTGTTCTCAAAGCGCGGCGCCCCCTTGCTCACCGCGTCGCGAATGTCGTCAAGGATTTTCGAAACCGCCCGGAACTCCCAGAGCAATCTGCAGGCCGCTTCATGAAGGGCATCCTGAAGGCTCTTCAGAGCAACGACCTTGCTGTTCTTATCCTCTACGGCCCGAGCGTCCTCTTCCTGCAAGCGCTTGGTTCCTTCAACCTTTGCCTCTGAGCCTGCCTTGCGGTTAAGCAGTTCCTGTTCACTCGTCTGGCTGTCCCTGGTTTCCTTGACATAACGTTGAGCGTGGGCGAATTGGCTTTCATAGCTCTTCCGTGCCTCTGCACGACTCTTTCTGACCTCCAGGGTAACGCGGCATTCATCATGGTTTTCCATGAACGAAAGGTCTTCGCTCTCTGCGAAACTTGCTAGGTCTTCGAGGTGCTGCTTGTTCTGGTTGTATGCCTCTGCCGCGTTCGATTCGGCAGTGCGTGCTGTGGATAAACGGTCTTCATCGTCGGCAACGGCCTGGGTAGCCACAGTGACTTTTGCCGCCAGCGCGCTGAGCTCGGCGATACCGACATCAACTACACTCCGTAGCCGGGTTACTTCCGCATCGCCTCCAGCCTGCAAGTACCGGCACATTGCATTGACAGCAGCGTGGATGTCGTCGCAATCCCGCGCCTCGTACCACTCCCGCGAGCGCCTTAGATCGTCGGCTTCCTCGTCAATGCTGCTCAAGTCCGCCTCGACCTTTTGCTGCACGTCAGCTCCGTGCTCTGCCAATAAGGCCTGATACCGGCGCATGTCCATAATGACCTTGCGTACGAGATCAGAATTTCGCTCCTCGTACCAACAACGCGATTGCCGCAGAACTTGGACCTTTTCTTCGATCTGACGTAATTTCTCCGTGGTCCTCTCGAAAACACCCTCCCCGTGCTCCCTGAGGAGAGCTAGGTATTCCCGCATTTTCTGGATGCTACCAAGCGCTTCGGCAGTACATCGCGCCAAGACATCAGGCAACTGGTTGTACAGATTCTCCAGCCGTTCGGAATTGGCAGCCAACTCCACCTCCACATTGGAGGCCTCTGCACTTTCCGCATCCCGGGCAAGCAGCACGGAATCCGATTTCTCCGACAGATCGTCTAGCTCCTCATGCTTTTGCGCGAGCCGTTCCCGTAGCTCATCGAGCCGTTGTTGAGCCAGAAATCGCTCCTCCTCCACTGCTGCCGGATTCAGGAGGCAATGCACCATGCGGGTCTTGATACCGGCAAGCCAGGTGTATGCACACTCCCCGTTCAGGGCTAGAGCCGGTGTCTCGCTCTCCATCATGGCCTTCAATCGATTTGCGATCAGTACCGGCATCATGGCCTGGCCTTCATGAAGCAACAGAGCCGCCTTGGCTGCATCGTCGAGGGTTTCCACAACCGGCGAGAAGAGCAACGCCGAGAAGTGCGTCAACCAGTGTTGTTTCACGCCAGGCGGGCAATACTCCTCGATAAAATTGTGGAGCAAGACGAATGGGACTGCCCCGTTGATGAGCGAGTGTGCTGAAGCCACATCTTCCGGCCTGGCTACCGGATCGGACATCAGCTCGTCGAGTTGGCGCTCGGCCGTGAGCGCCTGCTGGTTGTATTGAGCAATTTCTTGAGTGAGCGCCGACCGTCGTGCCTCCATTTCGGCAAGCCATAAGGCTGGAGTCTTGCCTGGGTAGGTGAACCGGAATAGGTTCAGCCTTGATACCTGGGTCTCCAGCGATTTCGCGGTCGTTTCGGCTAGGGTAATAGCACTCTGCAAGTCGGCTCGGTCTTGAGCAGGCTCCAGTATCGCCGGGTCTGTGTCACCGAAAATTATGCGGAATCTCTCGACGAACGGCGCCAAATCCAAGAGGCGGGCATGGAGCCCACCGGTGATGGCAAGCTCCTTCTCGAGCGCCCGCTCCTCGACGGCGACTCTTTGTAGCGCGCCTGAGATGTCGATGCTCTTCGCGTCCGTATCGCCGAACAGATCACGAAAGCGTGGGACTGACGGCAAAAGACTCGAAATGGCATCGCGAAGCTTCTCGCGCTCCAGACGGCGCTGCTCCAAGGCTTTCTCTTCGCTGGCGATCTTCTTAAGGCTGCCGCGAATATCGATACTGTCGGGCAGGGTGTCGCCGAACCACTCAGCATAAGTGGGCCGATGCGACTGCAGCTCTAATAGCGCGCCAAGCTTTTGCTGGTCGTGTCTACTCTGAGTTTCTTGCTCCAATTTGAGCACATTGAGTTGGGCTAATTTGTCCCTTGAACGTTGCAGGCGTTGCTCGGCATCGCGTAGGGCCTCCTGAGCGTTGGCTGCCTTTACTGTCAATTCCTTCAGCCGGGAGCGCACGGAGACGCTGGGGTTGCTCTGGCAGAACGCCATGTAACTGGCGAAGGTCATTTCGAGGCGGCCGACGCGCTTGTCATGGGCCGTCAGGGCATCTTCCGCGGCGCGAAGCTCTCTTGCCACTTTGTCCAACAACAGTACCGGGTCTTCGAGCTCTTCCTGGACGAATTTTCCGCTCTGCACCAAGTCCTCGTAAGCACCCTTTGCCTGATCGTACTTCGTGATCCGATCACCGAGTTCCCTAACCTCGACCTCCCACTGGGCGATTTCGCGTTTCCGCTGATCAATATTTTCCTGGTGCCGCCTGATTTCTGCCTCAAGCCGGCGAACTGTCTTCCGGTAACTGTTGGTGTCGGCAGTGGTTCCCGCCCAAGCAAATGCCCGCTGCAGCGTGTCGGGGGTACCGGCCAGTTTTGCTGTACCGAACTCACGTAGCAAGGGGATCAGTTGGAGCGCAGCGTCCAATGTGTAGCCTTTACGGGCGACTCTTGTGCCACCCCATCCGGGTTCGCCAAAAATCTTGAGGTCGCAAGCAAAATCAATCACTTGCGTCTGGTCAATTTCTACAGGAAACAAACTCTTTCGGCCTGCAGCTTCATTGATTCGCTTAGCCTCTACGCCTATGAGTTTCTCCAGCCCGGCATCCAAGATCATCGCTCCGTGAACTTTGTCGATCACGATGTACTGGACGATCTCACCCACCTGCCCAGAGGGTAGCTGGCGCGCATCCAGCAGCCCGGGAAACGGGTCGGTACGGACAAGGTGCTGGACCACTGCGCCATCCCGAGCGATTGTCGAAATCAGCCCTTGGTACTTGCCATACTTATCCTTGGCGTCCTCGCCGGCTGCCACCAGCACGCCGAGCTCGCGCACAACCTCTTCCTGTTCCTTGATGGCTCGCTGCTCCTGTTCCGCCTTGATGGTTGCTGATGCCATCTTGCTGAAGTGTGCATAAAGCAGTTCCTCGAAGTTCTCCCGAGGGTCATCGAGGTTCCCTTCAAGCTCGCCGGTCGATGCGAGGAGTTCAGGCGCAATGACCGTGCGAAAAAACGCCTGGTCGAAGCTTTCATCTCCATCCTCTTCGATCTGATGGAGCTGAGCCGACTTGTCGCCGCCACCCGCAAGATGGAACTTGACCTGCTGGGTTAGCACGCGACTTGGGATGTGGCTGGTAATGAGGGAGCGCCACTCGTGCACAGATGAGATATTCCAGGCTCTCCCCCCGCCCAGAGCCTTGAGGGCCTGCTGGATGTCGGTCTCGTGGCGATACAGGTATCCGCTCTCAGTGCGATCGAACACTGGGCAGTCTTCTAGTACTCCCTGGTAGTAATAGAACCTTGGTTCGTCACCCTGGTAGGCACATAGACCGAAGACATAATGATCTCCCCTGTTGGGCAGGTCTCTTGGATCCAACAGGCCTTCATCAAGCCCCAGATCTGTTTGCGTGAGATCATCTCTCAAGTCCCAGAGCTGAACGCGGATATGAGAGGGTGCGCCACTTCGGCGGGGGGTGAACAAAGGCAGAACGTTTTCCTTGAGTTTGCTGTCTCGGCTCAAGAGATAGAGCAGCGCGGAAATCATGTTCGTCTTGCCATGGCCATTCGGGATGTTGATCGCGGTCGAATACTTCAGCGGCGCGAACTCCACGACCCGAAGGGCTGGCTTCCGCTCCTTGCTGTCCGGGTGGCTGTAGGTCAGGAAGTTGACGTATTGAATCCGTGCAATCAGCGACATGCTGCCTGCTCCTCCATATCGACATCGATGGTGTTGTCGGTACCGGTCAGGATCGATGTTGCCAGCAGGTATTTCTTTGCGCCGGCGTCCGTAACAAAGTGCTGCAAACCCCGTTCGTAATTTCTCTTGATTTCGTATGCTGAGAGCAGTGTTTGCTGGTAAACATCCTTAGCGATCGTCGTGAGGAGACCAGCATCAAGCATAAGGTTGACGAAGCGCCTGCATCGTCGCCCCCCCTCTGCATGGCTGGCCTTCTCGAAGGTCTTGAACACGGCATCAGCAGGTACTTCATTGCGATCGAGGCCTTGTCGCAAATCCTCGAAATGTTCTCGGACTCGGGCAAGAAAGACATCGAAATCGAACATCCCCTTCGGATAGGTCTGCAACTCAGATGGCGAGCGCCCCTGGTTGGTATAGATGAGGTCGAGATGGATCAGCCAGAGATGCACGAACCATGCAGCCGCCTCCCTGGCAGACTCGTTACCTTTCTCTCGCATGGTTTCAGTCACTACTTCGAGGGAGAGGACGCTGGGCGGCTCGCCCTTTCCGATATCGCGGGCCAGCAGGAAAACGCGCCCGCCTTTCGGTAATGCAGGGATGGCATCCCAGTCAAAATCGACGAACACGAGCCGCATACCGAGGAACATGCGATCAAGCGAGCGGCGCTCATCTGGCGTCATCGACAACAGCAGTTTCGCTACTGCACGCTCTTCGTCGTTGCTGCGTCCGCTAGCCGGCCGCGTCTCGACGATGCGATGGCGAAGTAAGTACGCGACAACTTGCCCCATGTCTTCCATGCCCATTACGCATCCTCCATGACCATTATCAGTTCATCGAATGTCAGTCGCCCGATCCTGTCATCCTCAAAGACCTCGCGGCCATCACCGAGGCGGACGACAATATTTAAGTCAGCTCCGAGCATCGACGGGTCGCAGTAGGTTCCCACGAGAGCGCTAAGATCGTTGATGCCGCTCGTATCAAGCCGAATCCACTCGCGTTTTAGAGCTGTCTTTAGAGAAAGAGGGCCTTTACGTAATTCGGCGAGGATTGACGCGCCATACTCTGCAATGATGCTGATTGCCCGGATGCCGAGGTCTTCCACCCCAGCGCTGTCCGCATCTTCTTCGCGGGTATCAGCAACCTGCCGAGGCTCGATGATCCCGAAGAAGTCAAAGGGACACGGCATGGGGCGACGTAGCCGTGTCGGGCCGAAGGACCGGATCAACGCAAAATACAGGCCCTCTTGAAATGGTTTTGCGGCAAGGGAGGCAGACAGGTCGATGAAGGAAACGGGCTGGAACACATTGCCGTCTACCGCGAGGCTCTCTTCGACCAGTTGAGTGAATGACTCCAGCAGTTTTAGCGTTTGCCCTGCAACGCGCCGTAAGTGCTCAATAGCGTAACCGTGGCCGAAGGACGGTTTGCCGGCCCGATCCATTGCGGCAACCCACACTTGGAATTCGTCCCGCGTCGATTGGAGAGAGAGAAATTCATTGGCCTCCACGAGAATCTGGGCTGCCTCTTCGATTTGCTCCTTAATTACTTCGCCGCGCTCTTTGAAAAACTCCTGAACATCATCCCGGCGTCCACCTTCTCGGCGAGTTTCAATTTCGAGCCTGAATGTCCGCAGGACATCGATGATGATTGTCGAGAGCTCGGTGATTTTCCAGAAGTCGTGAGCCTTGATTGCCGTAAGCAGATTCTTTGCGGAGCCTGCGATGTAAGCAATGTCGCGCACGTTTGCTGCTAACCCTGCCGCAGTCCGTCCAGCTGGTGCGAGGCGGTAGGCGTCTGCCGTTCGCGATCGCTCGACGAGATGGGTTTCCTTGGTCGAGTTGATCGGCCTGCTTCCGTCTCCCATACGCTCGACAAACCATATTTCCGCCGGTGTCGTGAGTGCCGATAAGACAAACCTCACATCCTCCTCAGTTAGCCCGGCAATCCTTTTTTGTAGCGCCTCGCGGACTTCCGTACCCGAGATGAAGCCCCCTACGACCTCATTTTCACGCTCACGTAGGTATTCGATCACCGTCAATGCGACATCAAGCCATAACCCGTCGTGGTTTCCTCCACGTGTCTCGCGATAGAGGTCATATTGGCTTGCGGCATGACCAGCTGCACGATTGCTGTCATGCAAGTCGATCAAGCGTGCGGTCGATGCGATAAGTGGAATCCAATCCATTGCGCGCCTCTGGCTGAGAGCTGAGCAATCTCTATGCTGGCCGATAATATGCCGCTTAATGGAGAGGTGGAGCCTAGTGGATTAGGCCTGCGATGCCCTAGCCAAGCCCCCTTTCGGCCAACTACTACCTTTCGATGCTGGCTGAACTCTCTTCACTTGAAACCGGGCAACGCCCGGCTTCGGAGCAAGTTACTGCACAGAGAGAGAAATATCGTTTTTCGCGACAATCACCATCAGAGCAGGCAATCCCTCCGCGCTCATCTTGCGATGCACCGTATTGAGTAGACTCTCATCCTCTTTACTAGGCTGTGCTGACACGCCATCTGGATGTGAATGCCACTCGCCTAAGTAGTCCACCACGCGTGCAGTTCTTTCTAGCACCTTCTCAAGCTCCATCTGTTGTCCTTCTTCACCTCTGATGAAATGGACAGGACTGGATTTACTGTCAGGAGGAGTGGGCAGCACGTCGACAATTACGAGTGTTCTGGCCTTTAAATCGGTCACCCCCACAATAGAGCCACCAATCTCATTGGGCAGCGCTGCGGAACGTGCTCGCTTAAGCTTGTCGATGAGCGCAGCGTCGTATTTGATGGTCCAGCCATTCGAGGTCACAGTGAAAACTTTGGCAACAGGGATTTCATGAGAGGCCACTGCCCCCGATTGCTCGTCATAACTCCAGATGCAGATACGTGCTTCGGGTTTCGCGACTGATTGCCTCAGCTGCCGTGAAAGAATGCCAGCGTGAAGATGAATACACTCACTGGCAATACGCATTGAGATGTCTCGGCAGCCGCCCCCTACCCATCGATCTCCTAGGTGATTTACTAGGTGTTCACCACCCCAGTCATTGCTGAGGATAGCGCGGTAGTACTGACCCTCCAAACCATCAACACGCTGCTGTCGACCCTGATCCTCAAGAATCATCACGCTGGATAATCCCGAAGGTGTCAGGAATAGACTCGCTATGCGAGGGGCATTGGGCTCGCGAGCCAGCTGTCGGGGCGCTTCGAGAGTAGTCGTTACATCAACGACTAGCTGGGATTCTTTTAAGGCACTCTGCACATCTATGTCTTGGGACAGGATGCTCTTTGCGATAGCAGCAGGTAGCGGCTCCTCTGTGTAGATGCTCGCTGCATGATTTTTCATGACGTCGACTTTCGCATGACCAATGCCATTCTCGAACGCTACATGGCGACTGAGGTTATGTGGCATCAAGCGGTCAGGGTCTATGTACGTCCAGTTACCCCAGCCCTGGCGAATCCAGAGGTCTGCCAATGCACTACCAAGTGCGCCTACACCGGCTAAAACGGCATGGAGCTGGGGCTCTTCAGTTGAGATAGCCGATAGGTCCCGCGCCGCCTTTGCTGTAAGTTCCCAGCGCACCTCTACAGGTACTAGCTCAAGAGATCGCCAAGCAGCTCCATGCCCCCCTCCAACCAATTGAATGCGCAAATAATGTCCTTCTGGCTCGCGGGGACCGAGCATGTCGAACGCTTGAGCAAGCTCGAATAGAGACGCCCGCATCATGTAACCCAATACATCCATCCGCTCAGAACCACCCTGCCTGGTACGGGGAACCCCCACAAGAACTAGGATGCCTTCCCCTATGCCCGTTGAGGGCGAAACTCCTTCTGAGATGGCTTCATAAACATATTCATACAGCTGCTGCTCAAGCTCGCTGCCCCAGGCTTTTAGCTGATTCTCAAGCTCACCCAGCGTCTCTGGTGCGCTCACCACCGAAGTAGAATCCACTGGTGGGACCAAGAAGGATACGACCCGCATGGCTTTGGATTGCGATTCCGCGCCATTGGACGGAAAGGCACGCAGCATCACGGACTCACCCACGCTGACTTTTCCAATCGAAAGCGTTTTCCCATCTGCGGTTGCGTATTCGGCGTAGTTCGACGGAAGGATCAGCTGGTAGGGGCTCATGTAGAAAAGCTGCTCCAGGGGCTGATCATCCCGGTGCAACTTCAGTTGCGCCGAATCTCTGAGCCACCAGAACATTCGCGCTATGAAGCGTTGAGCTGTCCAGCTCAGCTCAACCGCCGCCCAGCCCGCCTCATACAGACACAGGGTCCGCGGGCGACCAGGCACTCTCGCGTGCTGATGGGAGAGCGACGGAAAATTCTTCCGTAAGGTATGAACCAGCACCTTAACGCGGTACTGCGGATCGATACTTATCGCAAGGCGTTCTTGCCGACGAATCCCGGCTGGGTTATCGGCATCAACTGTGCCGTCACCCGCGTCAATGACAATGTACTCGGTTCGAGATGATTCAGTCGCCTCGTAGCGCAGTTCGCGAACCTCTGTGTAAGGGCACGCACGGAAAGCATTCAGAAGCGCCACCGTCTCGGGATAAAGCTCCCCCTCCTGGGGAGCCTCAAGCAGCTCGCCAAGTACAAAGTACTCGATCATTTACTACTACCGGCTCGAGGTGCCGCAGCTGCCGCCACGGACGAGGTAGTGGTCCCGGCCAACGCAGCAGCCACAGCGGCCTTCTTGACTTTGCCTCCTGGCTCCACAGTGAACTCCATAACGGCCTCATCCTTGAGATCTCCGGTGCACCCAAACCATCCATCTACATCGCTCAGAATGGACTTGTACTCCCGCCTCGCACGGATGTTCGGCGGGTCGATCTCGTCATCGAGAATCTCTTTGCTACTCGAAACGATAGTGGCACCACTGCGAGCCTGGCCTAGAGCACTGCGCGCGCCCTCGTTCAGCTCGGCGTCCTCACCTTTCTCGGACCAGCTGTCATAAGACAGAGTGCGCCAGGAGCAGTGGTGCGGCGCGAGTAGCAGGTCGTACTCAAGCACTTCAGGTGTGTTTTTGAAACGCTCCCACATGCGCTCCCAGATGAGTACCGCCGCGTCGCCACCCACCAAAAACCGAGTTTTGGCGCTGGCGTAAGCGGCAGAGGAGATCTCGATATTCATGATCACGCTGGATTCGTTTTTGCTGAGGCGCTCTTCAAGATCAGCGTCCTCGTCATGCGGTGTAGGCGCGAGCAGGTGTGCCCGGAAATATGCGGAATAGTCGCTTCCATTGATCGAACTGAATTTCTCGCCGGACTTAATCACGATGGGGCTTAGACCATCGGTCTTGCCGTCGACATCCTCTCCCATGATGACAATGCGGTTTCCATCTCCCGCGCTTCTATAGGTCTTCCAATACTCGACCCGCCGACGCGCCTCCTTGTCAAAAGCCTTCGCATCGTCGCAAAGCGTGTGGTTTTTCGAGCAGCGCTTGAAGATCAATGGGGACGACCATAGCTCTCGGATCAAGATGCGCTTCTCCGCCTGTGGAAGGTTGTCATCTGGGTAATCGCCAGGTTTTCCAAGCCAGAAGTGTTTGGCCAGTCCACGGCAATGATCCTGATCAGGATGGCTCAGAAGGAACACATCCACATAAGGGCGCAAATTTGCATCAATCAGTAGGCGCTTTCGAAGCGCACTGGCGACGTCAGGGGTCTCATCGTCCGGATCATCAGCCGCGACGCGAATATTGCTGTCGATAAGGATGGACGTGACGCTTGTGTCGGCAAGCCTCACGAGGGTCATGTCACCATTGCCGACTTGGAAAAACGTGATCTTCGCCGCCATAAGTCCCTCCCCGGGTTGCCGTGCGAGCTTGAGAAAACCTTCACGTAGGTTAAGATACGTATAGTTAATCGACCCGTCTACATAATATGCGAATATTTTTTATGCCCATAAATCGCACGGCTTTACTTCCATGAGCACCCCAACCGCACGCACCGGCCGCTGGGGGCAGGATCGCCGCCTGGAATTCATTGACTTCAGGCTGTTCTGGGAGGGGCGCCTCAACCGGTCGGACCTGACGACATTCTTCCGGATATCGGTTCCCCAGGCATCGCTAGACTTGGCGGCATATCAAGATATGGCACCAGGCAATATGGTCTACGACCGCACGCAAAAAACTTATGTGGCAGCCCCCACCTTCAAGCCCGTACTGACAAGCTCGGACAGTAGCCACTACCTCAATGAGCTGTTATGGCGAGAGATTGGTACTGTTGCTGCCAGCGATAGCTTCATTGGATGGGCTCCGCCTATCGCAAGCCTGCCGTCACCTATCCGACAGGTTGACTCGAAAATTCTCATCAGCCTGATCAGGGCCCTTCAGAAGGGGGACGCGCTGACAATCGACTACCGCTCAATGACACATTTCGATGAGCCAACGCTGCGAACCATCTACCCGTCCTCTTTTGCTCATGATGGCTTCCGATGGCATATACGGGCGTTCTGCTTCAAAGCTCACATCTTCAAGGACTTCGTCCTGGGACGGATTGCATCAGTCCTTGAAGCCCATGCACCTCCCTCACCAGTGCCCGCGGATATTGAGTGGGAGACCTACGTTGACGTGGTCATCGGGGCTAATCCGCATTATCCGCATAACAAGCGTCGCGCGATCGAGCACGACTATCAGATGGTGAATGGAGAAACCAAGATTCGCGCCCGCAAGCCACAGCTCTATTACCTAAATAAGCGCCTTAACCTGAACGTTAATCCTGGTGATCCGGTCGACGAGAGCCAGCAGATCGTCATGCTTCGTATCGAAGAGCACTTGCCTGCAGGGAGCACACAGCCAGATGCCTGATAGCGGCTTGCAAGAAAAAACAACGCCAACTCATAACGAGATGATTTTGATCATCATCGCCTACCTATCGGCATTGCTGGTCTTTGCTACCTACTCAATAGGGGCTATGGGCTTAGGCTGGCTGCCGGCGCCGTATGCACCGCTCCGTGTACCGCTTATGTGTGGCGCTATCGCGTATGTAGGTGGCGCGTTGTATTGCTTCCGCGCTATCTACCTGAACAAGTGCGTCTACAAGCGCTGGGATCCTGATTGGCATGTCTGGTATTTCATTCGCCCGCTCACCAGCACCATAGCCGGTGCAGTTAGCTATTTGTTTCTCAAGGCTGGCTTGCTCGTTCTGGAGTCGAGCTCAAATGCCGGGGCTAGTGAGGTCGGCTTCTTCGCGCTCGCATTTATCGCAGGCTTTAACGTCGACAAATTCGTGGCGAAGATTGAAGAGGTGGCTAAAGCTGTTTGGGGGATCGAGAAGTCGAGGAGTGCTCAGGTGCGGACTAGTGAGCCGTCACGGCTCGTTGACACTGTCTCAACACCCTCACCGCCTGACACTGATCGCCCCTAAAGCGTAGGTTCTATGTTGAGCGGGAATCCTGAAGGCCGGGCTACATCCGCAATCAACTGAAATCAAGCGCAACATGTAGTTCTTTTACACACACTGCGCTTGATACCCCAAAGGGAGGCTGGGGCTTTTCAGAGCGTGTACTCAGTCTCCACCTCTAGCGAGCCAATGTACCCTGGGAATCGGCTCTTCCCAAGGTCCTCAAGATAGTCGCGCTCATAGTTTTCATTTGTGACATATATATCTAGCATGCCTCCCACGCAGTCCATTGTGATATGACCGGCTCTATTCTGGGTAATAATGTTGTATCCAGTGTAGTAGTCAAGATGACGCGATGGAGCTTGACCGATTACGATAATTTGAGGATCTATTTTTTCTAGCCAAGAGTCAGGAATCTTTCCAGACGCTCTACCATGGTGAGATGCAAAAACCACAGTTGTTTTTGTAAGTTCAATATCATCTACGATACTTTCCATAAACTCAGTCTCAAGATCACCTAGCCACATGAAGCTTGCACCCCCATTGACCGAGTATCTCAAGACACACGAAACATTATTGAAGCTTTCGCCGGCATCGCATTTGCGAAGGGCATCCTTGAAATTTTCATTAGAGGTGTCCGGCCAAAGAATCTGAATGCCCGAAGAGCCTCGCTCTGCGCCGCCCTCGTTAAGCCATTTCCGTTTAACACCCTTTTCAAGGTAGAAAGCTTTACCGCCGTCTCTCAAAGCGCAGTAGTGAATGAATGAGTCTGTTAGGTCAGACTTTTGCGCTTTATTTTTCACACAGTAGAAATTTGCTATCGGCAGCTGAGCGTCAAGTTTTTCTATGCCTTTGAAATGATCTTCATCAGGATGTGTGCAAATGAACCGACGCACTCCTTTTGTCTTCGATACGTCCTTCAATTCTGCAATGATATCATCAGAGTTTTCAGCAGTTAAATTGCAATCAATCATGGTGAAGCTGTCCCCTCCATGAAGGATGTAGAACATATCTCCATTGCCAACGGACAAGCTTTTAATTGTAGGCATTGTGCCTCCCTGCAGAAGTTGTGATCTAAGGTGAACTGGAACGAATTTACGACTGAGCCTCAGTCTTGACTGGCACCTTTCTGGCCCTTGGGGTTGGTAATGTGCCAAGACACTCGAATAAGCGCTCCGCATAGACAAAGCCCATTCGCTTCACTGCGTCCTTATCGAAGTAAAATAGCCACGCCAACAACAAAGAAGCCGAAATCAAGATTGTCAGCCCCGATGCAAGCCCAGGATTTACCAAGTACATAGGTTCAAAATAAGGCGGCTCGGCTCGAATGGCGCCCGCAATCAACGCTCCGTATCCTAATCCACACAGGCAGGACAAGATCCCGACGTCTTTCATTGCAACCATGTTCCGATGAAAGCCGTAGGCAATGTTTTCTTTCAGTAGCAAATTTTTATCATTTCGCGTTAACTCTCTAAGGCGCTTAGTAGCACCTATATAAAAATCATCGGCCTTGCCAGGATCAAGGCTTTCGTCCTGCTCACTAGGCATGTCAATTTGTAGTTTTATTGAAATTTCTCTGTGGTATCTCTGCTTGCTGACACTGTCTAAAAATTTATCCCGGTGACGCAAAGCTAAAGTCGTCGGCATGCCACCCCATTGCTTTAGCAATTTTTCCTCAAGCTTCTTTCCACGTCCCCGCGCCACGCTCGCTAGGGCGTAGATAGCTCCACATCCACCGAGGAGCCCAATTACACTCGTGAGGACGGGATGTTTTGCTCCATACACACACAGTAAAGGCACAAGCAACGGCAGTGAAACTAACAGCCCAGGAATAACCCTGGCTTTTCGCTCGTAGGAATCTTTCACCAACTCAAATATTGCAACCATATCCAATCCATTAACTAGGCATATAAATAGTAATTCTGATTCTTTGTTGAGAATAACTAGATCACGCGCCGTCTAGTTATGTTATTCGTGACGACGGACCACATGTATTGCACCTTTGAAGCAGCGACATAGTGAGAAAATACCCTTTATAAAGGCGTTTTGCTACCACGGCAAATCAACGGCCATTAAACATGACTATCGTCTTCTGCTCGGAGGAGGCCTCGCGCGGGGCAGCTATTTGCCGGTACGGTCACCCATGCGTCGACCATCAGCCATAGGCTGGCTGGGACTTGATGGCACATCTCAGCATCTTTAGCTATTCATAGATGGCCAGCATGGAGCTGGCTCAGGAGGCTAGTGGTGACAGAGAGGGAAGCAGCTTTGGAGCAAGCTTTAGGTGCCGTAGTGGCAGTGGCCCGTCAGCTGGGGATCAGCATGACGCTACTGGCTAAAGCTAAAACTGAAATCCTTTTCCAAGCACCTGAGTCAGAGGCTGCAAAGCAACAGGCCCTAGAGGCTATCCGCGAGATAGAACTTGCGGCCCAGGGCTCAGGCAACGATCTCCCAATTGTGCCGACCATCGATGTAAAGAGGCAGGCATAGAAACTTCGTTTTCTTTGCGTTCAAGATGCCACAGATACTTGCGGCCGGACTTAAGCCACCTCTCGGTTAGATATCGCACCTTCATCACAATCTCCAGGGAGTGTGCGCAAGACTTTGCATACCCCTCGCGGAGTAACATCGCCGCTGCATGACTCTGCTTCGAAGGATCGATATGAGCGGCTACGTAGCGAACAACCGGGATGTGCGGTCTGCCCCCGAGATCCCCGTTTACAACGGCGCCTTCGATCAGCAGCCGCGCCGGCAAACGGATAGACCTAGTCCGCTTATGCCGGAACCGCTTCCCGTACCACCGACACAATGTGTCTTCGCCAAGCCCAATTCATTACCCCTCGGCTCCCTGGACTATCCATCAGTGGTGCCTGCTGAATTGGCGAGTGCCTATGGTCAGACAGCCATCCTAGCTACAACCGATGTTCCGGCTGCTGGCGGCGGGCTGCTGCTCGCGCGAGCATCTGGCCAACTGGTAGGAGGCGGCACATGGGCCATTCAGAGCGCAGCAGGTGCAGGTGGGACCGCCGCAGGTAGCGGTGCAACAGGAGCGGCAGGGAGCGGTATTCTCGCAACTGCTGCTACCACTGCTATCGGCTTCGTTGCTCTCCTTTGGCCCTCCCCCATGGGCAGTAGCGATTTGTACCCAAAGTCAGAGCTCGAAGTTCTCAGCACAGCCAAGACTAGGTTGCGCTTCCACGTCGAGCATGACTGGGTCAATGGCTCCATACGCACCTATGGCTTCCACACCAGTTCTCGTAGCGGTTTTGATTCCGTTCCGGTTGTTGCAGCTCGCGCTCAGGGCGAACAAGCCGTTGTTGATCTAGGTGATGGGGTCACTATCCTGTGGACGCCACAGGTAGATCCAGCTGTAGGAGCTCCACCGCCACCTGAGGATATTCAGGGGCTAACGGAGACTGTTTGGATCTATCCGGTCAGCCAGAATGCAGCTCAGGCGCTGGAAAATCCGATCTACCCTTCGGACTACAAAGACTTCATCATCACGTTCCCGGATCACCCCGGAGTGCAGCCAGTTTATGTGGTGCTGAGCACCCAGCTGGAGAAGAACAAGGTCCGGGGGCGTGAGTTTGAGGACGAGGTGTATGGCGATTACAGCTCGACTCGCTCCGAGACGGGACGAGAGGTGACCGTGAAGACAAAGAGCGGTACCCGCACTCGTATCGATATGGTTGGCCGAGAGCCTGACGGCACAATCTCGTGTGTCGAATGTAAGTCTTCTGACACCGCACCATTAACGCCTAATCAGAAGGTAGCGTTCCCGGAGATTGAGGAGAGCGGCGCGGTCGTGGTTGGCAAAGGAAAGCCTGGTTTTCCTGGGGGAACTGAGATACCTCCAACAAAAGTTGACGTTGTACGACCGAACTAAAACGGAGGTGACTGGATGTCTATAGCAGAGGCCGGCGTAATCGACATGTGGGGTATCCCTGATTGGGATAGGAGCAAGATTGAGCTAGTCATCAGCGATCACCTCGGCTGGGAGCCAGAGGAGGAGATGGAACACCTCCTAATGCTTCAGGAAAAGATCAACGCCTACATCTCCTTCATTGAGAGCGGAGAAATCAATACGGCAATCCCCTCAGCGGCAGGCAAGCCCCCCATTATCAGGGTGGTTGGAAAGTACGCGCTTTCCAAGCAGGCCGAGGCCTTCATCGATCGCGTCACCGAGGTTCTGAGCGATGCCGATATTGAGTTCGAATTTGTACTCAGGCAGGGCTAGGGGCACCTAGGCTTCGGTGCTTAAGGCTGACAAAGAATGATCAATCAAAAATCCAGAGTCACCGACCACAGCGAGATGAGTTTCTTCGGCTGATCACAGAAATCTACAGCGGTGACGAGAATACCAGGCTTCCCAGCAGCCCTTATAACGGGCGCCGGCGGTTCCACGGAGGATGCTCAAGCTTCCAGGAATCGCTCGCCGTCCACATGCCAAGCAATCGCCTTATTGCACTCGCGCTCGCAGGAACACCATTACGAATCAGGTATTGCCTTGCCTCCTGCCGTTCCAGCGGCGAAGGTGAATAAGGCTTGTCGAACAACTGATCACGGATAGGCTGATAGATCCAATAGGGCAGGCCGTCCCTGTAGTTCACAAGATAGGAGCTCGAGACACGCGCGATACGACACGTATCCATGAAGCTGTCTGGCCAGCCCCCTAGCACCCGTCGAAGCAGTGACAGCATCAGCGCCCGATCTCCTACCCGGAGCGTTTCCAAGCAGAAATACGGGCCGCCCTGCAGTGGCAAATCTAAATGACCGCTCTCGAGGAACATCAGCTCTCGGACTCGCTTGAGCCGGCCCTCTCCTCCTAGCAGCTGCAACAAGCGCTTGAGCCCTCGAAAGAGCAGTAAAGAAAAGCAGGCTCCTCCCGGTAGATGACCGGAGTGCCCCTGGGTCAATGCATCAAGGAGACATTGCTGAAAAACCAGGTTCTCGTTTGCCGCAACCAGATCGTCAGCTATTGGCTCTCGCAAATCCCAGCCGCACCGGTAGCACCTCGCCAGTGGCGTTTCGAGGGGTAGCAGGCGCTGGCCACGATCACACACCGTTGGAACCACAGGGCTGTGGCATCGAGGACACTCATCGGCCAGGTATATGCCATGTGAAGGGCAGATAGCGCTTAGAGCTAGGCGCCAGATGCAACGGAAATGGGGTTCAAAGTCCTCGGCCAAGCAACGCCGGCAGAACTGAAGCGAATAACCTGCTCGCTGCCTTGGATTCTGCACGCCTCGGATGTGCATCAGCACCCAGTCACAGGGACCTTTCTGCAGAAGTTGCTCCCACAGAACGCCGTCAAATACGGACAGCTTCGTCGCCAAAGCCGAGACCTCGGCAACACCGCAGCCAGCTCCGACATTAATCACCACCGAGTCAGCAACGATACGGTCAATGTCGCAGTTAAGGAACTGAGGGGGCAGAAGCAGGTGGTGGGTAACGAACGGAAGCAGCTTGGTACCGTTCCCCCAGGCAAGCCGGCACAACCATGAGCTGAATAATTCACCCTCGAAAGGGTGAAGTCCGATAAGGCCAAGGCACCATGTTCAAAGCTCCAGGTGGCGTGTGCGATCACTCGGCAGGACATAACCCAGGGCATGCAAGTTTTCCCAAGTCACCATGTCGCCAGTGATGCGCTCGGTACCACTACGCACAGCCCAACTGGCAAACAGCCGCAGTATCTCAACGGTCTCCCCCAGCAGCCCGCCACTGAACTGGAGCAGCCGCATGAGCGTAGCTCGCTGCATGATATCCATGCCCTCAGCTAGCTCTAGGCGAGGTCGAATACTCACGATAAATGTCGCGTACTCCTCAATGCGTTCCTCGTTCCACCTACGAACGAACACCGGCTTAAAACGGTTTGCAATGGATGAGTCGGCAGTCAGGATGTTCTGGGTCTCAGGCGTGCCCGAGATAACGATCGGAATGCTCAAATCCATGCTCAAGTTCCTCAAGGCGTTGAGGAATTTGCGCCGGCGAGCAATCGAGCCTGCGGCAATGTTGAAAAAGTCATCCAATATCAGCATCTGCACGTTCAGATGCTGAAACATGACCTTGATCCGCCTGAGCTTAGAGTCCTCAGGCTCCCTTGACGCGACGTGTAGCCCCAAGCTTTCCAGGATCCTGGTGTATAAGCGCCCCTCATCAGGAGATGGAGGCGCCTGTACCATGATCACAGGCAGCTGCACTTTGGTGACGTTGATATCGTAAACGGGATTGGCCCGATCCCGAACACTATTCAAGATCATCGACTTGCCATTGTTGCTCTCGCCAATCAGCACGAGATTCGGCATCCGGTGCGTCTTCGGGTGATCGAGCAGGCTTTCAATTTGCTCACGGATCCGAACAGCACTGTCATAGCCAATCCAGCGTTCCTCCCGAAAGGCAGCCAGGCGGACCTTCATCTCTGGAGTCGGGCGCACCGCCAGGCAGCTGACATCGAGCTTAGTCATCTACACCTACCGCTCTTCAAAGGGAGTCAGATGAGAGAAGTCGTCGACCACATCTTTTGCCGTGCTTGGTACCGATGACAAACCCGAAGGTTCCACAGGCAAAGGAGCAACTCGGTCAGACGGAAGAGGAACAGGGGGCAAGACCTTATGCATGCGATTGCGCTCAGTGGTCATTCGCTTCTTCCGAGTTTCTACGGGTTGCTTGCCGGCACGCCTACTACGGGTATCCAATCTGGCTTGCTCCTCGATGCGCTGCATTTCCTTGCGAGCTAGGAATATCTGCTCCTCGTTCTCAAGCTTGAGGCCACGATCCTTCATGAAGGTCTTGATCGCCTTCAGCTCCCACAAACTGATCCGCGGGTAAGCGGTATTGCGATAAGGAATCCTGAAGTACTGCCGAAGCTGGGGGTCCCAAAAAATCAGATGACTAATATCTCTGGGGTCATACCTGAAGATGAACTCCCTAGCCTTACGCTTATTCCCCGGCTCAGGTGCGCCAATCCATTTATCGAGAACCGGGTCGTGGTAGTAGATAAAGTCCGAAACCACCCCATACGTCTGAATGGTACGGCGCAGGACCGGCATGAAGTCGATCCTGAGCTTGTAGGGGTCTGATGCCATACGCATCATCCCCAGCCCTGGGAATTTGTCGCTACCGAACAGCCCTTCTCGGTACCTCTCAATGGGCGGAACGCCGAGCGTCGAGTGCACGTCGTGGTGGTACTCCCCCAGAATCAAGTTCGCAAACCACCGCTCGAACTCGACAAGAGTCATGGTCGCGTTCTTCTCAGACTTATAGTCACCCTTATCTACAGTGTTCGAGAAGGTGGTGCCGTCCAGCTCATGGATGCGCTCGGCAAAGGTGCCGAACAATCTCTCGATATGTGCGCCGTAATTCGGTTTCTTAAGCTTGCGAAACTTCATGTCGAAACCGTGCTCTTGGCTGGCTTCCTGAAGCATCTCACCATGAAACTCTCTGGCGTTATCAGCCTGGATAATCGCTGGCTTGCCCTGACAGACCCAAGGAAAAT
Organism: Aquipseudomonas alcaligenes NBRC 14159; assembly: GCF_000467105.1. Taxonomy (GTDB): domain Bacteria; phylum Pseudomonadota; class Gammaproteobacteria; order Pseudomonadales; family Pseudomonadaceae; genus Aquipseudomonas; species Aquipseudomonas alcaligenes. Next base: position 59,759 of record NZ_BATI01000031.1, on the reverse strand, counting down.
TGACACCTAACCGCCCAAGGATCTCGTCCTTAGGAAGAATGGCATTCGAGATACATAGCCCTGTTGCTAGCGCCCCTGGTGGATCGAATGAGATGTACCAGCCAACGACCATCCTTGAGAAAACATCAATCGCCATAGTTATCCATGGCTTACCAATAGCGATTCGGTCTATCTCGTCAACGAGCATTACGTCTGCAGGTGTGTGATCAATCTGCCACACCGAGTAGAGGGTATCGACGCCTGGCATTGAGCCTTTTATGGCTCTATGAACGAGGGCTGCATTGCGCCCTTCACGCTTCCGCGCGCGCTCTTCGGGAAGGATGGCGTCAATCCGCGCTAAGACGGCAACTTTACTTGGGACAGGAAGCCCCTCGCTCCGGCAGCGAGTGCCTATGACGCGCGTTACAGCAGTCGGGCTCTTTTTCAGCTCCGTGAGGTAGTCCGAGAGAATTACCTCCTTGATGACCTGCTCAACCCTCGAATCCAGACGCCTCACTCCAGCATCAGATCGACGCTTACGGAGCAAACAGCTAACCGAGCCGGCTCGTTCAACACGATCCAACCACCTATAGACTGTCGCCACAGAGACCAGCAGCTCATCAGCTACAACTTTGACATGAGCGACAGTTCGCGATGGCAGGCCCAACAATGGTGCAAGGGCCCTGTAACGCTCCATGGCATCCTGCCAATCGTCTTCAGGAATGGAGACCAGGTCTAAGCGCTCAGCTTCTTGGTCAGCGGCCTCCCCAAAGCTCCTGGTGATATCGCTGAGCTTCAGCAATTGGTCTTCACCGGCAGCCACATCTGTAGCTAAAACCTCTTCAGGAGAAATCAATTTCCTGACGCAAAAGGTTCTCCCGAAGTAGGAGATGACCGCTCCAGCATGAATAGTGACGGTTGCAGATGTCATCCCCAGTTCTCCGAAAACCATTTTGTATGACCGGTAGGCCAGATTGGGGAGGCCATGTTGAGAGGCTGACTCAAATCGATACCAATCACTCGAATGGTTATCAGATGCCACAGGTATGGGATGTATTCGGCACGGCGGACTTCATCGCCGCGGACCTCGTCCAAGAGAGCCTGTGGTGTGGTCGGGCCAAGCCGAACAAGTAGCTCACAGATATGGGGAAGGCGCGCCTGGTAAAGGTCTTGATCCCCATACAGTTTTTTAAAGCCCAGCAAGAACCGAGCGTTGGCTAGATAGGGCGTACGGATCTCTTGTTCAGTTATCACCTTGAATCTGCAGCCGTAATCTTTGGCCCACGCGAAAGCCGCCTTCAGCCGAGGTTTCTCCTCAGCCCACCGAGCCTTCAAGTGTGCACGATGCTTCACCTCAAAAATGGTTGTGCGCAGTGAAGGGTCTTGCTCAGTAGCCAGCGAGTGGTAGGCCACGGCTATGTCTGGTGTGAAGCGTCGGGGCCTGCCATTCCCATCTTTCCAATGAATTTTGAATGGCTGAGTCGCGTAGCGGAGGACGCGCCAGTCGTACTCCAGCAATGTTAGAAAATCCTGCTCCAGAGAAGACTCGGCGCGCTGGATCTTGGCCGCTTTCTCGGTGGAGACGTAGCCAGTGACGCTGTATGCACTCTTGCCGATTTTGCGAGCAGCCATCTCATGCCCCTCGAAAAGTCGATCGAGCCAGACACCGAAGTAGGCTGGTGAAACATCCTTGATAAAGGGCCGATAGCTTGTCATTCGCAAATACCATACTTGTCTTTCTCATATATCATAATATCTCAGACAAGAACGGCGGGCGTTTCGACCTGGCCATCGCCCTCGGCGTGCTGGCCGCCAGCGAGCAGGTGCCGGCGGCCAGCCTGGCCGAACTGGAATGCCTGGGTGAGCTGGCGCTGTCCGGCGAGCTGCGCGCGGTACAGGGCGTGCTGCCCGCCGCCCTGGCTGCCCGCGCCGCCGGACGCACCCTGGTGGTGCCGCGGGCCAATGCCGAGGAAGCCAGCCTGGCCTCGGGCCTCAAGGTGCTGGCGGTCGACCACCTGCTGCAGATCGCCGCCCACCTCAACGGCCACACGCCGCTGGCGCCCTATCAGGCCAATGGTCTGCTGCGCCAGGAAGCGGCTTACCCCGACCTGGCCGAAGTGCAGGGCCAGCTGGCGGCCAAGCGCGCCCTGCTGATCGCCGCCAGCGGCGGCCATAACCTGCTGCTCAGCGGGCCTCCGGGCACCGGCAAGACCCTGCTGGCCAGCCGCCTGCCCGGTCTGCTGCCGCCGCTGTCCGAGGAGGAGGCGCTGGAAGTGGCGGCCATCCATTCGGTAGCCAGCCATGCGCCGCTCACCGCCTGGCCGCGCCGACCGTTCCGCCAGCCGCATCACAGTGCCTCCGGGCCGGCGCTGGTCGGTGGCGGCAGCCGCCCGCAACCCGGCGAAATCAGCCTGGCCCATCACGGCATTCTGTTCCTCGACGAACTGCCCGAGTTCGACCGCAAGGTCCTCGAAGTCCTGCGCGAGCCTCTGGAATCCGGCCATATCGTGATCGCCCGGGCCCGCGACAAGGTGCGCTTCCCCGCGCGCTTCCAGCTGGTGGCGGCGATGAACCCCTGCCCCTGCGGCTACCTGGGCGACCCTGGCGGCCGCTGCCGCTGCACCCCGGAACAGATCCAGCGCTACCGTGCCAAGCTGTCCGGGCCGCTGCTCGACCGCATTGACCTGCACCTCACCGTGGCGCGCGAAAGCACCAGCCTGCTGGCCAGCAGCCAGGCTGGCGAGAGCAGCGCCCAGGTCGCCGCCCGTGTCAGCCAGGCACGCCAACGCCAGCTCGCGCGCCAGGGCTGCGCCAATGCCTTCCTCGATCTGCCGGGCCTGCAGCAGCATTGCCGCCTGCCCGAAGCCGACCGGCTGTGGCTGGAGCAGGCCTGCGAACGCCTCAACCTGTCGCTGCGGGCGGCCCATCGCCTGCTCAAGGTGGCGCGCACCCTGGCTGACCTGGAAGGCACCAGTGAGATCGGCCGCGCGCACCTGGCCGAGGCCCTGCAGTACCGCCCCAGCAGCGGCATCTGATCCAACGGAATTATCAGGAATAGACTCCTCAGATAAAAAAGCTATCGATCTGTGTTAGAATGGCTGGCCTTCCGCCCTTGGCGGCCCATCCGATAACAAGGAGAGCTAGCTCAATGGAGGCATCTTCGTCTTCGCTCAACCGGCCGGTATTCTTCGGCTCCGCCCTTCTCATCCTCGCCCTGGTGCTCTACAGCGTGCTGCTGCCGGAGCATGCACAAGACCAGTTCGCCTGGCTGCAAAGCTGGATCATCGACAAGGCCAGCTGGTTCTACGTCCTCACCGTCGCCCTGATTCTGATCTGCTGCGTGTTCCTCGCCGTCAGCCGCTATGGCGACCTCAAGCTGGGCCCCGACCACAGCCAGCCCGAGTACCGCAACACCACCTGGTTCGCCATGCTGTTCTCCGCCGGCATGGGCATCGGCCTGATGTTCTTCGGCGTGGCCGAACCCCTGATGCACTTCACCGCCCCGCCGGTGGGCGAGGCCGGCACGGCGCAGGCCGCGCGCGAGGCGATGAAGCTGACCTTCTTCCACTGGGGCCTGCACGCCTGGGCGATCTACGCCATCGTCGCGCTGATCCTGGCCTTCTTCTGTTTCCGCCACGACCTGCCGCTGACCCTGCGCTCGGCGCTCTACCCGCTGATCGGCGAGCGCATCCACGGCCCCATCGGCCATGCGGTGGACACCTTCGCCATCCTCGGCACCGTGTTCGGCGTAGCCACCTCGCTGGGCTACGGCGTGCTGCAGATCAACAGCGGCTTCCACCACCTGTTCGGCCTGCCGGTCAGCACGCCGGTGCAGATCGGCCTGATCGCCGCCATCTGCGCCCTGGCCACGCTGTCGGTGGCCAGCGGCCTGAACAAGGGTATCCGCATCCTCTCGGAGCTCAATCTGGCGCTGGCCGTGTTCCTGCTGCTGTTCGTCCTGGCGCTGGGGCCGACGGTGTTCCTGCTCAAGACCTTCGTGCAGAACAGCGGTGCCTATCTCTCCGAGATCGTCAGCAAGACCTTCAACCTCTACGCCTATGAGCCGACCGACTGGATCGGTGGCTGGACCCTGCTGTATTGGGGCTGGTGGCTGTCCTGGTCGCCCTTCGTCGGCCTGTTCATCGCGCGCATCTCGCGCGGCCGCACCATCCGCGAGTTCATCAGCGGCGTGCTGTTCGTGCCGGCCGGCTTCACCCTGCTGTGGATGACCGTGTTCGGCGACACGGCGATCCACATGGTGCTCAACCAGGGCCTGGGCAGCCTGGCCGAGACGGTGAATGCCGACAGCTCGCTGGCGCTGTTCGCCTTCCTCGAACAGTTCCCGCTGAGCGACCTGCTGTCGCTGGTCGCGGTGGCCATGGTGGTGGTGTTCTTCGTCACCTCCGCTGACTCCGGCGCCCTGGTGGTGGACATGCTGGCCTCCGGCGGCAGGACCGTCACGCCGCTGTGGCAGCGCCTGTTCTGGTCGATCCTGATCGGCGTAGTGGCCATCGCCCTGCTCCTGGCCGACGGCCTCAAGGCGCTGCAGACGGCCACCATCGCCAGCGCCCTGCCCTTCTCCATCGTCCTGCTGACGGCCATCTGGGGCCTGCTGCGCGCACTGAAACTGGACGCCACCAAGCGCGGCGTGCGCTTCCAGGCGCTCAACGGTTCACGCCCGCTGGCCCGCCAGCACGGCGGCTGGCAGCGGCGCCTGCGCAACCTGGCGATGTTCCCGCGCCGCGCCCACGTCACCCGTTTCATCGACGAGGTGGTGCAGCCGGCCTGCCAGGCGGTGGCCGAGGAACTGCGCAAGCAGGGCCTGCCGGCGACGGTCGAGAGCGGTACCGACGGCCGCGTGCGCCTGGCCGTGGCACATGGCAGCGAGACCGACTTCAGCTACGAGGTGCGCCCGCGCGCCTTCGCCCAGCCCAGCTTCGCCCTGCGGGACACCGGCGACGACGGCAACGAGGAGCGCAAGTACTTCCGCGCCGAAGTCCACCTGCGCGAGGGCGGCCAGGACTACGACGTGATGGGCTGGGTACGCGAGGCGGTGATCGACGACATCCTCGACCAGTACGAGAAGCACATGCACTACCTGCACCTGGTGCGCTGAAACGAAAAAGCCCGGCATATGCCGGGCTTTCTCCAGGACCTGCAGGCTCAGGCGGCGCTGCGCTGGCCACCTTTGCGGTGCTGACGGCAGGCCTCGCCGAACGCCTCGAACATCCTCACCGAATCCGGGTTCTGCGCGGCCTGCCACTCCGGGTGCCACTGCACGGCGAACAGGAAGGGCGACAGGCTCGGCGCGTGGAAGGCCTCGATCAGACCGTCCTCGGCACGGGCCAGCGGCTCCAGGCCCTTGCCCAGGGTCTTGATGCCCTGGCCATGCAGCGAGTTGACGCCGATCTCATCGCGCCCCAGCACCCGCGCCAGCCAGCTGTTCGGCTCGATGCGCACCTTGTGCGCCTCGGCGTACTGCACCGCTACCGGGTCCTCGGGGTTTTCGCGATGGTCGTTGAAGCCCGGCTCGGCATACACCTTCTGGTGGATGTCGCCGCCCAGGGCCACGTTGATTTCCTGCATGCCGCGGCAGATGCCGAAGACCGGCAGGCCACGGGCAATGGCGGCCTTGATCAGCGGCAGGTCGAACAGGTCGCGGTCGCGATCCTGGCCCTTCTCCGGGGTGAGGTTCTCCTGGCCGTAGAGGGCCGGGTCGATGTTTGAACCGGCACCGGTCAGGTACACGCCGTCGGCCATGTCCAGGTATTGCTCGAGATCGTCGGTGCCACAGCAGGTGGGCACCAGCACGGGTACGCAGCCGGCGATCTCCACCAGCGGCGTGATGTATTTGTGGGTCATTACCTGGTAGTCGTGGCCCTTGCGCTCCTGGGCGCCCATGGACATCAACACGACGGGTTTACGCTTGGCAGTGGAAGTTTTTGCACTGTTCTTGTTGGACATACGTCACCTTGGGGCAGATCGATCTGCCGTTGCTGTGCAGGTGGGTCGGGAGATCGACGCGCTACCTGTTTGGCACGGTTCCGTCTGTCGGCGGCGTAGCTGGGCCTCACCTGGAGGCATGGGAATGGGAGGTAACGGACCACCCGCGACGGCCGCATAACAGTCGAACCGCCCGCACAGTCTCTCCAGAGACGTAAAATATGTCAAACATTTCAGGCGGATGGCGTAAAAAGAGCATAGCGCCAGCAGGGCTGCAGGCGCCAAAAAACGGCCACTTACCCTGTACACCCCTGCTGGGGCGCGGCTTCATGGTCCATTATTTTTTACGCACCCGGCATGATGCGCTCGACGGAGGGCAGACGCATCTGCGCCACCTCGGCCAGCAGGAAGTCACGCAGCCGACGCAGGCGCGCCTGCGCGCGATGCGTCTTGGGCCACACCAGGTAATAGCTGCAGCCGCTGTACACGGCGGTCGGCCGGGGTAAACCCAGGCGCCCGGCATTGACGTCCTCGGCGACCAGCAGCAGATCGCCGATGGACACCCCGTAGCCGCGGGCGGCGGCGACGATGCCCAGCTCCAGCATGTCGAACAGCTGGCCGCCCTTGAGCGGCACCCGGTCGCTCAGGCCGGTGGCCTGCAGCCACTGGCGCCAGTCGCGGCGATCCGGAGTCGGGTGCAGCTGCTCGGCGGCCTGCAGCCGGGCCAGATCCCAGGGGCCGTCCTGCACCGCCTCGGCAGCGCACACCGGGATCAGCCACTCCTCGAACAGCAGCACGCTGTCCCACTCCTCGGGAAAGTCGCCATTGCCCAGCAGCACGGCGCAGTCGAAGGGCTCGTGGTGGAAGTCGACCTTGTCCACGTCCATCCAGGCACTGGTCAGCTGCACCTCGCTGTCCGGGTTGCCCAGGCGGAACAGCGACAGGCGCGCCAGCAGCCAGCGCATGGTCAGGGTCGAGGGCGCCTTCAGGCGCAGGCAGGCGTCCTCGCTGCGCAGGGTGGCGCAGGCCTTCTCCAGCGCATCGAAGCCCTCGCGTACGCCGGGCAGCAGGCCGCGCGCCGTCTCGGTCAGCTGCAGGTGGCGACCACTGCGCTCGAACAGGCGGCAGCCGAAGTGCTCCTCCAGGGTGCGGATATGCCGGCTCACCGCACTCTGGGTGATGGCCAGCTCGGCGGCGGCGCGGGTAAAGGAGGCATGCCGCGCCGCCGCCTCGAAGGCACGCAGGGCATAGAGCGGCGGCAGGCGCCGGCTCATGCGCCGAACCCATGAGTATTAGTCATGCCAGGCATCGCTTTTTTCCTTTTGTGCACGTCGCGCTGACTCCCGAGAATGGCGCCATTCTCCGCCCGCCGGATTTTTCCCGGCAAGTCTTCTCTTGAGCCTGACTCATCATGCCGCAGTCCGTCCGCACCGAACTGGTCGCCCTCTTCCGCCTCGCCGGCCCGCTGATCGCCGCGCAGCTGGCCCATGTGCTGATGGTGTTCACCGACACCCTGATGATGGGCAAGCTGGGCCCCGCCGAGCTGGCCGCCGGCGGCCTGGGCGCGGCCAGCTATTCCTTCGTGTCGATCTTCTGCGTCGGCGTGCTGGCCGCGGTGGGCAACCTGATCGCCATCCGCCACGGCGCCGGCGACAGCACCGGGGTCACCTGCCTGGCGCAGAACGGCCTGTGGCTGGCCGGCGGCCTGGCCCTGGCCAGCGGCCTGCTGCTGTGGAACCTCGGCCCGCTGCTGGCGCGCTTTGGTCAGGAGCCGCACAACATCGAGGGGGCGATGCAGTTTCTCTCCACCCTGGTGTTCGCCCTGCCCGGCTACCTCGGCTTCATGGCCCTGCGCGGCTTCCCGGCGGCCATCGGCCGGCCGGGCCCGGTGATGGCCATCAGCATCGGCGGCGCGGCGGCCAACTTCGCCCTCAACTGGGCACTGATCCACGGCTGGTTCGGCCTGCCGCCGCTGGGCCTGGCCGGCATCGGCCTGGTCACCGCACTGGTGGCCAACGTCATGACCCTGCTGCTGTTCCTCCACCTGCTGCGCCACCCGGCCTACGCCGCCTACCCGCTGGCCCGCGGCCTGCTGCGCCCGCGCCTGGCCGAGCTGCGCGAGCTGCTGCGCCTGGGCCTGCCGATCGGCGGCACCTATGCGGTGGAGTCCGGCATGTTCGCCTTCGCCGCCCTGTGCATGGGCGCCATCGGCAGCGACGCGCTGGCCGCGCACCAGATCGCCATCATGTCGGTGTACGTGGCCTTCATGGTGCCGGTGGGCATCTCCTACGCCACCACCTTCCGCATCGGCCAGCACTATGGTGCCGGACGCCTGGCCGACGCCCGCCGCGCCGGGCGCCTGGGCATCGGCGGCGGTGCCTGCTGCATGCTGGTGTTCGCCCTGCTGTTCTGGCTGGCGCCGGAGTGGGTGGTGGGGCTGTTCCTCGACCACCAGGATCCGCAGTTCGCCTCTGTGGTGGCGCTGGCCGTGAGCCTGCTGGCGGTGGCGGCCTGGTTCGAGCTGTTCGACGGCATCCAGACCATCGCCATGGGCGCCATCCGCGGCCTCAAGGACGGCAAGACCACCCTGCTGGTCGGCATTCTCTGCTACTGGGTGATCGGCATTCCGCTGGCCTGGGCGCTGGCCTTCCCGCTCGGCTGGGGCGCCGAAGGCGTGTGGTGGGGCCTGGCCGGCGGCCTGGGCTGCGCGGCCATCGGCCTGACCCTGGGCTTCGAGTGGCGCATGGCGCGGATGCTAAGGCCGCAGTCGGTAACGGCTCAGGCCTGTCTGTCGTAGCCCGGTGCAATCCGAGAGAGGGGATGGACGGCGCCCGTCGGGGTGAGAGCTGCCGGCTCAGTCCCTCACCCTAGCCCTCTCCCAGAGGGAGAGGGAATGGTGCAACGCGCGACGCTGCAGCCTACGACGACAGTCCGCCGAGCAGCGGCTGGCGCAGGCCGAACACCAGGAAGCGCGCCAGCTCGGCCAGCGGCAGCGGTTTGCTGATCAGGTAACCCTGTACCTGGTCGCAGCCGAACTGGCGCAGCAGGGCCAGTTGCTCGGCGTTCTCCACGCCCTCGGCGACCACCTCCAGATGGAGGTTGTGCGCCAGGTTGATCATCGCCCGCACCAGCTGGCGATTCTCCGCGCGCTCGCCCATGCCGGCGACGAAGCTCTTGTCGATCTTCAGCAGGGTGATCGGCAGGTTGTTGAGGTGCACGAAGGAGGAGAAACCGGTGCCGAAGTCGTCCAGCGAGAAGCGCACGCCGAGGCGGCCGAGGGCCTGCATGGTCTGCCGCACCTGTTCGCTGCGGCGCATCACCGCCGTCTCGGTCAGCTCGAACTCCAGCCACTGGGCATCCACCCCGCGCTCCTCGATCAGCCGGCCGAGGGTGCTCAGCAGCTGGCTGTCCTGGAACTGACGGAACGACAGGTTGACCGCCATGTGCAGGGTCGGCAGGCCACGCCCGCGCAGCCACTGCATGTCGCGCAGGGCGCGGGCAATCACCCAGTAGCCCAGCGGCACGATCAGCCCGCTCTCCTCGGCCAGCGGCACGAATTCGTCCGGGCCGAGCAGGCCGCGCTCGGCGTGGCGCCAGCGCACCAGCGCCTCCAGGCCGAGGATGCGCCCGCTCTGCAGGCACAGGCGTGGCTGGTAGTGCAGCTCCAGCTCGTCGCGGCGCAGGGCACGGCGCAGCTCGCCTTCCAGATCGGCCATGCTGCGCGCGCCGCGATGGATGCGCTCGTCGTACAGGTGATGGGTACAGCCCTGGGCGGCCTTGGCCTGCTGCATGGCGATATGCGCATGCCACAGCAGCGGATCGGCGCTCTCGCCGGCGCGGGCATGGGCCAGGCCCAGGCTGCAGCCAAGCAGCAGGCTCTCGCCGTCCAGCCAGTAGGGCTCGGACAGCACCTCGGTGATGCGCTCGGCCACGCGCTCGGCACGCTGCGGATCGCGGCGGTTGTCGATGAGCAGGGCGAACTCGTCACTGCCCAGGCGCGCCAGCGCGTCACCGGGCTCCAGCTGGGCCTTGAGGCGGTTGACCACCTGCAGGATCAGGCGGTCGCCGGTCTGGTAGCCGAGGGAGTCGTTGACGTGCTTGAAGTTGTCCAGATCGAGGTGGCCGAGGGCCAGGCCGCGCCCCTGGTGCTCGGCCAGACGTCCGGCCAGCAGGGTCTGGAAGCCCTGGCGGTTGGCGATACCGGTCAGCGGGTCCTGTTCGGCCAGGCGCTGCAGGGTCGCCTGCAGCCGCCCGCGCTCGCCGGCATAGCGCAGGCAGCGGCGCAGCAGGTCGACGCCGAGGTTGTCGCGCACCAGCCAGTCACAGACATCGGCCGGCTCTACAGAGGGCTCTTCGTCGAGCAGCAGGATGGTCGGCAACGAGCAGCGCCCGGGCGCCGGCTGGCAGGCGGGCGTGGTCAGCAGCAGGCCGTGCCCGCCATCGTCGAACAGGCTGCTGGCCGCCTCCCAGTTCGGCGCGGTGATCAGCGGAAAGGCGCCGCCGAGGGTCTCGAGTCGCGCGCGCAACAAGGCAGCCCACTCTGGCTCTTCAGCCAGCAGGACCAGGCGCAAGGGTTCGACGTGCGCGGACAAATGACCTCCCCAAGGTCAGGAAAGACAGACTTACCCCGTCTGTGTGCGCCGTGTTCCGGCGTTCTCTTTCTGCCTGTCCCTGTGCAGATTTCTGCGCATCCTGCGGGAAAGGCTTAGCAGCGGCAACGGGGGCTGACTGGCACAAGCGTACATGATCTTTAAAAATAGTGACTTAGACCACAATCTTTAAGCTTTTTATTGGGAACCCGGCCTGCCGGGCGGCGGTCTGCATGCGCCCCGGCGGCGCCCTGCGGCTGCTAGAATGCCGCCTCGTTTTTTCTGACCGAATTCCCCCATGTCGCGACTCAATCCCCGGCAGCAAGAGGCCGTGAACTACGTCGGCGGCCCGCTGCTGGTGCTGGCCGGCGCCGGCTCCGGCAAGACCAGCGTGATCACCCGCAAGATCGCCCACCTGGTGCAGAACTGCGGTATCCAGGCCCGCCACATCGTCGCCATGACCTTCACCAACAAGGCCGCGCGCGAGATGAAGGAACGTGTCGGCACCCTGCTCAAGGGCGCCGAGGCGCGCGGCCTGACCGTGTCCACCTTCCACAACCTGGGCATGAACATCATCCGCAAGGAATACGCGGCGCTGGGCTACAAGCCGGGCTTCTCGATCTTCGACGATGGCGACATCAAGGCCCTGCTGACCGACATCATGCAGAAGGAGTACGCCGGCGACGATGGCGCCGACGAGATCAAGAACTACATCGACAGCTGGAAGAACGACCTGATCCTGCCCGACGAGGCGCTGGCCAATGCCCGCGGCCCCAAGGAGCAGACCGCGGCCATCGTCTACCTGCACTACCAGCGCACGCTCAAGGCGTACAACGCGGTGGACTTCAACGACCTGATCCTGCTGCCGGTGAAGCTGTTCCAGGAGAACCGCGACATCCTGGAGAAGTGGCAGAACCGTATCCGCTACCTGCTGGTGGACGAATACCAGGACACCAACGCCAGCCAGTACCTGCTGGTGAAGCAGCTGGTCGGCATGCGCAACCAGTTCACCGTGGTCGGCGACGACGACCAGTCGATCTACGCCTGGCGCGGCGCGCGACCGGAGAACCTCAACCTGCTCAAGGAAGACTACCCGTCGCTGAAGGTGGTGATGCTGGAGCAGAACTACCGCTCCACCAGCCGCATCCTCAAGTGCGCCAACATCCTCATCGCCAACAACCCGCACGTGTTCGAGAAGCAGCTGTGGTCGGAGATGGGCCACGGCGACCCGATCCGCGTGATCCGCACGCGCAACGAGGACGCCGAGTGCGAGCGCGTGGCGCTGGAAATCCTCACCGAGCACCTGCGCACCGAGCGCCCGTACAGCGACTTCGCCATCCTCTACCGCGGCAACTACCAGGCCAAGCTGATGGAGCTGAAGCTGCAGCACCATCAGATTCCCTATCGCCTGTCCGGCGGCACCAGCTTCTTCGCCCGCCAGGAGGTGAAGGACCTGATGAGCTACTTCCGCCTGCTGGTCAACCCGGACGACGACAACGCCTACCTGCGGGTGATCAACGTGCCGCGCCGCGAGATCGGCTCCACCACTCTGGAGAAGCTCGGCAACTACGCCAGCGAGCGCGGCATCTCGATGTACGCCGCCAGCGACGAGCTGGGCCTGGCCGAGCACCTGGACAACCGCTATACCGAGCGCCTGTCGCGGTTCAAGCGCTACATGGACAAGATCCGCGAACTCTGTGCCGGTAACGATCCGATCGGTGCCATTCGCAGCATGATCATGGATATCGACTACGAGAACTGGCTGCGCCAGAACGCCTCCAGCGACAAGGTCGCCGAGGCGCGCATGGGCAACGTCTGGTTCCTCGTCGAAGCGCTGAAGAACACCCTCGACAAGGACGAGGACGGCGACATGACCATCGAGGACGCCATCGGCAAGCTGGTGCTGCGCGACATGCTGGAGCGCCAGCAGGAAGAGGAAGAAGGCGCCGAGGGCGTGCAGATGATGACCATGCATGCCTCCAAGGGCCTGGAGTTCCCCTCGGTGTACATCATCGGCTTCGAGGAGGAGATCCTCCCGCACCGCTCCAGCATCGAGGCCGACACCATCGAGGAAGAGCGGCGTCTGGCCTATGTCGGCATCACCCGCGCCAAGCGCAACCTGGCACTGACCTTCGCCGCCAAGCGCAAGCAGTACGGCGAGATCATCGACTGCTCGCCGAGCCGCTTCCTCGACGAGCTGCCGCAGGAGGACCTGGTCTGGGAAGGCCAGGAAGACACCCCGGTGGAGGTCAAAACGGCGCGCGGCAACGATGCCCTGGCCAGCATGCGCGCCATGCTCAAGCGCTGACCGAGCGCACAGCCGCACAGCGGCTTCCCAGCTAGACTGCGCGCGTCCGTCGTCTCGCAAGGAAGCGCGCCATGTCCCATCGCCTGTACCTGTACAACAAGGCCGAAATCGGCAGCAGCGAGGATGACTGCCTGCCGCTGATGGAGTGGGGCTACGAGCTGCCCCTGTTGCTGCACCCGCTGTTCGCCCAGGGCGGCTGCGTCGGGCACAACTGCTACAACGACCCGCATAGCGAAGAAGGCCTGTACGCCGAGGCACCCGCCGGCATCGAGGCGCTGCGCGCCTTCTATGCCTTCATCGAGCGCCATGCCGGCAGCCTGCTGGACGATGTCGAGGCCTTCCGCACGGCGCGCGACAGGATCTTCCAGCTGCTCGACGGCCGTGCCAGCCACGCCTGGTTCCACCTGGACGCCTGGGACCTGTTCAACATGAGCGACGACGACCGCCGCGCCCAGGCCGACGCCCTGCTGGAGGAGATCGCGCGCAGCAACACCTGCATCCGCGAGGCCATCGACAACGACAATCCGCTGTTGCTGGACAACTGCCCCGGCGTCGATGCGCCCTGGGCCGGCAGCTTCCGCGCCCTGCTCAACCAGGCTGCCTACGATTACGGCTGGGAACCGCTCGGTTCGATGCTGCCGGTGCAGGATGAAGATGCGCCACAGATCTTCTGCGAGAACGGGCTGTACGGTCTGCGCGCGGCGGATGGCCGGGTACTGATCGAGCCCCGCTACCAGGCCTTCTACGAATTCGACGAGAGCAGTGAGCGCGCCTGCGTGCAGCTGGACGGGCGCTTCGGCTATGTCGACCGCCAGGGCCGCGAAGTGATCGCCTGCCAGTTCGAGGAAGCCTACGACTTCGCCGGTGAGCACGCGCTGGTCGCCGAGGGCGGCAAGCTCGGCCTGATCGACCTGCAGGGCCGGCTGACGGTGCCTTGCCAGTTCGCTGCGGGCGAGCCGCTGGACCACCGCGGCAGCTGCTGGAGCGTGCAGCAGGGCGAGCTGTGGGGGGCGATCGACCCGCAGGGCAACTGGCTGCTACCCGCGCAGTACCAGCAGATCCAGGCGTACGAGGGCTACTACGCCGCCCGACCGGCGAAAGGTCCGCAGCACCTGTTCACCACGCGCTTCCACGACCTCGGCGCCATCGGCATCGACAACCTGCAGAGCTTCGACCTGGACGGCCGCGAGATCTACCTGATTCGTCGCCGCGACGGCCAGCAGTGGCGCTGGCGCGCTCTCGACGATCAGGGCCAGGCGCTGCTGCCCGGCGAGTACCAGGCACTCGACTACCTGCACGACATGCAGGCCTGGCAGGTGCGCGACAACCGCCTGTACGGCCTCTATCGCCATCAGCAGCAGCGCTGGCTGCTGCCCTGCGCCTACGCCCGGATCGAACTGCAGCTCGGCTGCCGGAGCGCCGACGGCAGCCACTACTGCCGGGTCCAGGAGGGCAAGCGCTGGGGTCTGTATCGCGGCGGCGCGCAGCCCGGCTGGAGCGCGGAGCCGCGCTTCGAGCGCCTGGAAAGCCTCTATGACCAGTATTTCAGCGCCTGCCTGGAAGGCCGCTGGGGCATCCTCGACAGCGACGGCCAGTGGCTGCGCGAACCCCTCGACCAGGCCCCCGCCGAACGCCGCTTCGTGCAGAGCGAGGAGCGCGCACTGGTGTTCCACGACGACCTGGCCTGGCGCCTGGAGGAAGACGGCAGCAGCCGGCCGCTGGCCGCCGAGCGCGCCCTGCAGATCGTCGACCGCTACGCCCAGTTCGGCCTCAGCGAGGTGCAGCAGGCCTGCCTGCAGCGCAGCGCCGGCGATCTCTGGCTGGCCCTGGACGCACACCGCCGCGGCCTGGCCGCCCTCGAGGCGCAGGACTACGAGAAGGCCCGGCCGCTGCTGCTGCGCGCGGTGGCGCTGGGCAACAGTGATGCCCTCAACGACCTCGGCTGCCTGCTGGACAATGCCGACCAGGACCATGCTGGCGCCCTCGCCTATTTCCAGCGCGCCAGCGACGCCGGCTCGGCGCTGGCCGCACGCAACCTGGGCGACTGCTACCGCCAGGGTCGCGGCTGCGCCCAGGACCGGGCGCTGGCGCGCCACTACCTGCAGCTGGCCACCGAGCGCGGCCACCGCCCGGCCCACCTGGAGCTGGCCCAGCTGCTGTTCGAGGAGGAAGCCGACTACGACCAGGCTCTGCAGCACTTCGAGGCCGCCTGGCGCTACGGCGACAAGGATGCCAGCGCCAACTACCTGGGCTGGCTGCACGAACAGCGCGAGGACTATGCCCAGGCCCGGCGCTACTACCAGAACAGCTTGCGCAGTGGTGACGGCTACGCGCACTGGCGCCTGGGTCGCCAGTACCTCCATGGCCTGGGCGGCAAGGCCGATCCGGGCAAGGCCCGCGCGCACCTGCAGCAGGCCTGCGCCGAGCAGTACGAGGATGCCTATCTGGACCTGGCCGAGCTGCTGCTCGACAACGAGGCCGACCAGGAACAGGCGCTGGAGTGGCTGCGCAAGGCACTCGACGCCGGTGTCGCCGGCGCCCGCGAGCGCGCCGAGGAACTGCTGGCGCAGCGCCGCCAGCCCGGTCCGCTGGCGCGCCTGCTCGACCGACTGCGACAATAAACCGCAGCCTGCACCGCCAATGGCAGGCACAAAAAAACCGCCCGAAGGCGGTTTTTTTCAGAAGCTGGCGGCTGTTACAGGCCGGACATCTTCTTGATCGCGCCCATCAGCTCGTCGTCCGAGCAGGTGGCGCAGGTGCCTTTCGGCGGCATGGCGTTGAAGCCGGCGATGGCTTTGGAGAGCAGCACGTCGATGCCGCCCTGCTCATCAGCACGCTTCTTCCACTCGGCGGTATCGCCGATCTTCGGCGCACCCAGCACGCCAGCGCTGTGGCAGGCGCCACAGTGAGCGTTGATCACGTCGTCCGGAGACTTGGCGCCGCCACCGGCAGCCACGGCAACGGCACCGACGCCTTTGCATTCTTCACCCTGGACGCAGACCTCGCCAACCGGCTTGATGCGCTCGGCGATCTCATCGTTGGTCGCAGCCTGAGCGCTCACAGCCCACAGGGCCAATACGGCAGCTTGAGCCGCCAGCATCTTCTTGATCAGGTTCACGGTACACCCTCATTGGCTAGAAACGCCCGCGGCCACGGTTTCGCGAGCGGGCGCAGTATAACGGTTAGGCCGGCCGGCCGGAACAACCCAACTTGTCGCAGGGGCATTGCGCCAGGCAACGCCCGTAGCCGACTCAGAAGTTCGCCGGCGTGGTGGCGCTGATCAGTCGCGCCGGCTTGTCGTAGGGGTTACGGAAGCGGTGCGGCTTGGTGCTGTCGAAGTAATAGCTGTCGCCCGGCTCGAGGACAAACACCTCGGCGCCCACGGTCAGCTCCAGGCGTCCGTCGACCAGCATGCCGGCTTCCTCGCCGTCATGGTTGAGCATTTCCTCACCGGTGTCGGTACCCGGCGGGTAGGTCTCGTCGAGGAAAGTAATGGTCCGATTGGGGTGCGCCTTGCCGATCAGCTTCATCGTCACGGCACCGCTGGAAAGGTCGGTCAGTTCGTCGGCCCGGTACACCACCTGAGTGTGGTTGTCCTGCTCCAGATCGAGGGAGAAGAACTCCACCAGCGACATGGGAATGCCGCCGAGCACCTTCTTCAGCGAGCTGATCGAGGGGCTCACGCTGTTCTTCTCGATCATCGAGATGGTGCTGTTGGTGACGCCCGCCCGCTTGGCGAGTTCACGCTGGGAAAGGCCTTTGAGTTTGCGAATAGATTGCAGTCGAACACCGACGTCCAATGCGGGGGTCCTCCTTGGGAGCAAGGCATCTGGGTGGCCGTATGATGCGGCCAGTGTTCAGTATTTACAACACTGCAAATGCAATTGCTCCGCACCCTGACGGCTAGCCCCCGGAATAGAGCCTCGGCACCCGCTTGAGGTTGCAGAACAGCTGGTACGGAATGCTGCCGCAGCCATAGGCCACGGCGCTGGCGGAGACATTGCGTCCCCACAGCTCGACCCGGCTACCGAGGCCTGCGCCGGGCAGGTCGGTGAGGTCGACGGTGAGCATGTCCATCGACACCCGGCCGATCAGGCGGGTCATCTGCCCATCGACCATGATCGGTGTGCCGGTGGCGGCATGCCGCGGATAGCCATCGGCATAGCCCATGGCGACAACGCCGACGCGGGTCGGCCGCTCGGCGACGAAGCGTGCACCATAACCGACCGGCTCGCCGGCCGGCAGCTCGCGCACGCTGATGATTTTCGACTCCAGGGTCATCACCGGGCGCAGGCGCGCGGCCTGGGCCTGGTCCTGCTCGAAGGGCGTGGCGCCGTAGAGCATGATGCCGGGGCGTACCCAGTCGCTGGCGATGCCCGGCCAACCGAGGATGGCCGGCGAATTGCGCAGGCTGACCTCGGCCTGCAGGCCGGCCCGCGCCTGTTCGAACAGCGCGACCTGCTCCTCGCTGCGCGGGCAGTCCAGCTCGTCGGCACGGGCGAAGTGGCTCATCAGCACGATCTTGTCGACCTTGCCGCTGGCCAGCAGGCGGGCATGGGCATCACGGTACTCGGCCGGGTGCAGACCGACCCGGTGCATGCCGGAGTCGAGCTTCAGCCACACCTGCAGCGGTCGCGCCAGGCGCGCGCGCTCGATCGCCTCGACCTGCCAAGCGGCATGCACCACGCACCACAGCTGGTGCTGGTCGATCAGGCTCAGCTCGCTCTCCTCGAAGAAGCCCTCGAGCAGCAGAATCGGCTTGCGGATGCCGGCATAGCGCAGCTCCAGCGCCTCCTCGATGCAGGCAACGGCGAACCCGTCGGCCTCGTCTTCCAGGGCGGCGGCGCAGCGCGTGGCACCATGCCCGTAGGCGTCGGCCTTGACCACCGCAAGCGCCCTGGCACCGCTGATCTCGCGGGCGAGGCGGTAGTTGTGGCGCAGGGCTTCGAGGTCGATCAGGGCACGGGCGGGACGCATGGCGGCTACTTCATTCGGTTAAAAAAAGCCCGGCGGGGGTGCCGGGCCAAAGGGATGTTCAGGCTTGCGCGGCGACGACCATCATCTCCACCAGCACGCGCGGGTCGTACAGCTTGGCCTCGACGCAGGCACGGGCCGGTGCAGCGCCCTCGGCCACCCAGGCGTCGTACACCTCGTTGAGGCCGGCATAGTCGGCCATGTCCTTGAGGTAGATGGTCACCGAGAGGATCTTGGTCTTGTCGCTGCCGGCCTCGGCCAGGTAGCGGTCGATGTTGGCCAGGGTCTGGCGGGTCTGCTCACGGATATCGCCGTCGTAGTCATCGGCCAACTGCCCCGCCAGGTGGACGGTGCCGTTGTGGATGACGATTTCGCTGTAGCGTTTTTCAATGCGCAGGCGCTGGATGGACATGCTTGTGGCTCTCCTTGGTGCGGCCGTAACGGGAAATATCCAGGCCTTCGGCGCTGATCTGCGGACGCTTGTTCGCCATCAGGTCGGCGAGGAAGCGACCGGAGCCGCAGGCCATGGTCCAGCCAAGGGTACCGTGTCCGGTGTTGAGGAACAGGTTGCGATAGGCGGTGGCGCCGACGATGGGCGTGCCATCCGGGGTGGCCGGGCGCAGGCCGGTCCAGAATTCGGCACGGCTGACATCGCCGCCCTGCGGGTAGAGATCGTTGGTGATCATCTCCAGGGTGGCACGGCGAGCCGGGTTGAGCGACAGGTCGAAACCGGCGATCTCGGCCATGCCGCCGACGCGGATGCGGTTGTCGAAGCGGGTGATGGCGACCTTGTAGGTCTCATCGAGGATGGTCGAAGTCGGCGCCATCGCCGCATTAGTGATCGGCACGGTCAGCGAGTAACCCTTGAGCGGATAGACCGGCGCCTTGATGCCCAGCGGCTTGAGCAGCTGCGGGCTGTAGCTGCCGAGGGCGAGCACGTAGCGGTCGGCGGTTTCCAGCTTGCCGTCGATCCACACGCCATTGATGCGGTCGCCAGCGTGATCCAGGCGCTCGATGTTGCAGCCGAAGCGGAATTCGACGCCAAGGTCCTTGGCCATCTGCGCCAGCTTGCTGGTGAACATCTGGCAGTCGCCGGTCTGGTCGTTGGGCAGACGCAGGGCGCCGGCCAGCTTGTCCTTGACCCCAGCCAGGGCCGGTTCGACGCGGGCGATGGCGTCGCGGTCGAGCAGCTCGTAGGGGACGCCGGAGGCTTCCAGCACGGCGATGTCCTTGGCCGCGTTGTCGACCTGGGCCTGGGTGCGGAACAGCTGGGTAGTGCCCAGCTGGCGGCCTTCGTAGGCGATGCCGGTTTCGGCGCGCAGCTCGTCGAGGCAGTCACGGCTGTACTCGGACAGGCGCACCATGCGCTCCTTGTTCACCGCGTAGCGGGCGGCAGTGCAGTTGCGCAGCATCTGCGCCATCCACAGGTACTGATCGATATCGGCGGTGGCCTTGATCGCCAGCGGCGCGTGCTTCTGCAGCAGCCACTTGATGGCCTTCAGCGGCACGCCCGGGGCGGCCCAGGGCGAGGCGTAGCCGGGCGAAACCTGGCCGGCGTTGGCGAAGCTGGTTTCCAGGGCCGGGCCATTCTGGCGGTCGACCACCACCACCTCGAAGCCGGCACGGGCCAGATAGTAGGCACTGGCGGTACCGATCACACCGCTGCCGAGCACCAGAACACGCATCTTCGCCTCCTCGCTGCGGGGCGGGCCCGCGAGCGTTTGTTATTTTGACCGTAGATGGGCGCAGTATAGGAAGGCGCAAGTAGCGATATTCACTGTTTATCGCTGAGCATTTGGCGTTAGTTCTCGACGCAGAGGGTTTTCGCAGGATTGCATCCAGGCGATATGGCTATATATTCGCCTCAACGCCAGTGAATTATCGCGTTCAGTTATTCCCTACGGAGAGCATCATGCGCACCCAGCACCAGAGCCGCCGCGAGCTGGACAAGATCGACCGCAACATCCTGCGCATCCTTCAGGAGGACGGGCGCATCAGCTTCACCGAACTGGGCGAGCGGGTCGGCCTGTCCACCACGCCCTGCACCGAGCGCGTCCGCCGCCTGGAGCGCGAGGGCATCATCATGGGCTACCACGCCCGGCTCAATCCGCAGCAGCTCAAGGCCAGCCTGCTGGTGTTCGTCGAGATCAGCCTGGACTACAAATCCGGCGACACCTTCGAGGACTTCCGCCGCGCCGTGCTCAAACTGCCGCATGTGCTGGAGTGCCACCTGGTCAGTGGCGACTTCGACTACCTGGTGAAGGCGCGGATCAACGAGATGGCCAGCTACCGCAAGCTGCTCGGCGACATCCTGCTCAAGCTGCCGCATGTGCGCGAGTCGAAGTCCTACATCGTCATGGAAGAGGTCAAGGAGTCACTGACCCTGCCGGTGCCGGAGTAAAGGCAGCGGGCTAGACCAAGCGTTGGCGGGTGCTGGCGATCAGCCGGTGTACCTGGCGCTCGACCGCGGGCTCGATCGGCGTTTCCGGCCCCTGGCCGCGCGGGCAGGGCAGGTTCGGCGTGGTGCCGAACAGGCGGCAGATCAGCGGGCGCTGGTCATACACCGTGCAACCCTGAGGGCCGAGGTGCACGCAGTTGTACT
The DNA here is from genome assembly GCF_000467105.1 of Aquipseudomonas alcaligenes NBRC 14159. Lineage (GTDB taxonomy): Bacteria > Pseudomonadota > Gammaproteobacteria > Pseudomonadales > Pseudomonadaceae > Aquipseudomonas > Aquipseudomonas alcaligenes. Next base: position 39,364 of record NZ_BATI01000031.1, on the reverse strand, counting down.
CGGCCAACGCCGCCTCGTGCTCGGCCTCGCTCTTGACCGGCAGCCGTGCCAGCTCCTCGGACGAGGCGGTGACCGGGCCGCAGCAGTCATGGCAGCCGGGCACGCAGGCGAAGCGCGGAATCTGCCGGCGCAGCTGGTCGATCTTGCGGTCGGTGCAACTCATTGACGGGCCTTGTGCTGAATCCCGCTAGTGTATCCAGCGTCGATGACTGCGAGTGAAAAGACTTTTTCCTGGGGCGCTCTTGGCGCCTGGCATGGGCCATGCTTAAGCTGCGTAAAATTTTAACAACACACAACTCAGGATTTCGCACATGAACGCCCGCGTTCACCAGCCGCAACGCCCCGCCGTGCACAGCGACCAGCACGCCGCCTCCTACTACGCCGCCACGGCCAACCGCCAGCTGAGCTACCCGACACTGGCAGGCGAGGAACTGGCCGACGTGTGCATCGTCGGCGGTGGCTTCTCCGGCCTCAACACCGCCATCGAACTGGCCCGCAAAGGCTTCTCGGTGGTGCTGCTGGAAGCCCATCTGGTCGGCTGGGGTGCCAGCGGGCGCAACGGCGGCCAGCTGATCCGCGGGGTCGGCCATGGCGTCGAACAGTTCGAGCCGGTGATCGGCGCCGACGGCGTGCGCCAGCTCAAGCTGATGGGCCTGGAGGCGGTGGAGCTGGTGCGTCGCCGCGTGGAAGAGTTCCAGATCGACTGCGACCTGACCTGGGGCTACTGCGACCTGGCCAACAAGCCGGCCCATCTGGATGGCTTTGCCGAGGACAAGGCCGAGCTGGAAAGCCTCGGCTACCGCCACGAACTGCGCCTGCTGCAACCGCAGCAGATGCACCAGGTCGTCGGCTCCGATCGCTACTGCGGCGGCATGATCGACATGGGCTCGGGCCACCTGCACCCGCTCAACCTGGCCCTGGGCGAGGCAGCCGCGGCGGCCGCGCTGGGCGTGCGCCTGTTCGAACACTCGCCGGTGAGCCGCATCGACTACGGCCCCGAGGTGAAGGTACACACCGCCCGCGGCAGCGTGCGCGCCAAGACCCTGGTGCTGGCCTGCAACGCCTACCTCAACGGCCTGGACCCGGAGCTGGGCGGCAAGGTACTGCCCGCCGGCAGCTACGTGATCGCCACCGAGCCGCTGGGCGAAGCGCGCGCGCGCGCGCTGATCCCGCAGAACATGGCGCTGTGCGACCAGCGCGTAGCGCTGGACTACTATCGCCTGTCGGCCGACAACCGCCTGCTGTTCGGCGGCGCCTGCCACTACTCCGGTCGCGATCCGGTAGACATCGCCGCCTATATGCGGCCGAAAATGCTGCAAGTCTTCCCCGACCTGAAAGACGTGCGGATCGACTTCCAGTGGGGCGGGATGATCGGCATCGGCGCCAACCGCCTGCCGCAGATCGGCCGCCTCAAGGATCAGCCCAACGTCTACCACGCCCAGGCCTACGCCGGGCACGGGGTCAACGCCACGCACCTGGCCGGCAAGCTGCTGGCCGAGGCGATTGCCGGCGAACAGGGCGGCGGCTTCGAGCTGTTCAACCGCGTGCCGCACATCACCTTCCCCGGCGGCAAGCACCTGCGCTCGCCGCTGCTGGCCCTGGGCATGGCCTGGTACCGCCTCAAGGAAGCGGTCGGCCTGGCCTGATCCCCCTCACCACAGCGTCCAGAACGGGCGCTCGACCTCGGTTCGGGCCTGCGCCCGGCTGAGGCCGATATCACGCAACTGCTCGTCGCTGAGATGGCGCAACGCCTGGCGCGTCTGCAGGCGAAGGCGCCAGGCCCGCCAGCGCCCGAACAGCACCAGCGCGACGCCGAGCCCTCCACGCGCGGGCTGCCCTTTCTCCGGACGGACTGTTTCCTGGCGTTCCCATGGCTGCGGCATGTCGACCTCCTTGCACCGATCTGTATGGAGGACCATGATGCGGGTCGCACGAAACAGGATACAGATTCAAAGAATGGACTTTTGATCCATACAGATTCTGTATGCCCCCACTGAATGCTGTTTTTCGCCGTCATCTGTATGGTCTGACGGAGGCCGCCATGCTTTACCGCAACCTGGCCGAGATCCTCGGCGAACGCATCGAACAGGGCCTATACCGCCCCGGCGACCGCCTGCCCTCGGTGCGCGTGCTCAGCCAGGAGCACGGCGTCAGCCTGAGTACCGTGCAGCAGGCCTACCGCGAGCTGGAGGACGAAGGCCTGGTGGAACCCCGGCCCAAATCCGGCTACTTCGTGCCACACAGCCGCCAGCGCCCGGCGCTGCCCATGGTCGGGCGCACCGCCCAGCGCCCGGTCGACGTGTCGCAGTGGGACCAGGTGCTGGAGCTGGTCAACACGCCGGCCCAGGCCGACCTGGTGCAGCTGGGCCGTGGCATCCCCGACATCGATGCGCCCACGCTCAAGCCGCTGCTGCGCAGCCTGTCGCGCCTGAGCCGGCGCCAAGGCCTGCGTGAGCTGAGCTACGGCAGCCTGGCGGGCGAAGTCCTGCTGCGCGAACAGGTAGCGCGCCTGGCGCTGGATTCCGGCTGCCAGATCGCCCCTGACGACCTGATCATCACCACCGGCTGCCACGAAGCGCTGTCCGCCGCGTTGCGCGCCATCTGCCAGCCCGGCGATATCGTCGCGGTGGACTCGCCGAGCTTCCACGGGGTGATGCAGGCGCTCAAGGGGTTCGGCCTGAAGGCCCTGGAGCTGCCCACCGACCCGCTCACCGGCATCAATCTGGAAGCGCTGGAGATGGCCCTGGAGCAGTGGCCGATCAAGGCCATCCAGCTCACCCCGACCTGCAACAACCCGCTCGGCTACGTCATGCCCGAGACCAATCGCCGCGCCCTGCTGGAGCTGGCGCAGCGTTACGACTTGGCGATCATCGAGGACGACATCTACGGCGACCTGGCCTACCGCTACCCGCGCCCGCGCACCATCAAGTCGTTCGACGAGGACGGCCGCGTGCTGCTCTGCAGCTCCTTCTCCAAGACCCTGGTGCCGGGCCTGCGCATCGGCTGGATCGCGCCGGGGCGTTACCTGCAGCGGGTGCTGCACATGAAGTACATGAGCACCGGCATGAGCGCCCAGTTACCGCAGCTGGCGCTGGCCGAATTCATCGGCGAGGGCCAGTACCAGCCACACCTGCGGCGCATGCGCAGCCAGTACGCGCGCGGCCGCGAGCGGATGACGGCCTGGGTCAGCCAGCACTTCCCCGCCACCGCACGGGTCAGCCAGCCGCAGGGCGGCTTCATGCTCTGGGTGGAGATGCCGCAGGGCTTCGACAGCCAGCGCCTGAATCGCCTGCTGGCGCCGCACAAGGTGCAGATCGCGCCCGGCAGCATCTTTTCCGCCGCCGGCAAGTACCGCAACTGCCTGCGCATGAACTTCGCCACCGCGATGACCGCCGACCTGGAGTGGGCGGTCCGGCAGGTCGGCCAGACGGTGGGTGAGCTGCTCAGCACAACGCCAAGCAGCGAGGCGCCCTAGTCAGCCGCCGGCGCCTGGAACGCCCCACGGCGCCAGGCCAGCCAGACGAACAGTGCCGCACCGGCCGCCATCAGCAGGGGCAGCGCATGGCCACTCAGCCACTGGCTGGCGGCGCCGGTGGACAGCGGCCCGAGCAGGCAGCCGGCGCCCCACAGCAGGGCGATATGGGCGTTGGCACGCACCAGCGCGTCGTCCCGGTAGAACTGCCCGACCAGGATCAGCGACAGGGTATAGAGCCCGCCGGCGGCGGCCCCGAACACCACCAGCAGCGGCCAGATCAGCGGCGTGTGCAGCAGCGAGGGAATCGCCAGGCTGGACAACAGCAGCAGCACGCCGCAGACGCGGAACAGCGTGGCGCGCGACACCCGGTCGGCGAGCAGGCCGATGGGCAGCTGCAGCAGGGCGTCACCCACCACCACCACGCTGGCCATCAGCAGCGCCGTCTCCTGAGCGAAGCCTTCGCGCAGCAAATAGACCGGCAGCAGGGTCAGCACCATCGACTCGAAGGCAGCGAATAGCACCACGGCCCAGGCAATTGCCGGCAGGCGCCGACAGAACAGCCCCAGACCGCGCCCGGAAGCGCTGTGCGCATCGACCTGCGGTGCGCCGCTATGGCCCAGCAGCACGGCGCTGCCCCCGACCAGCAGCGCCACCGACAGCCAGAAGCCCAAGTCGCTGGCACTGCCGATGACCGTCAGCGCCAGCGGCCCGGCCAGCTGGCTGAGGGCGAAGCAGGTGCCGTACAGCGCCACCAGACGGCCGCGCAGGCGCTCCTCGACCAGCTGGTTGATCCAGCTTTCGCCGAGGACGAAGACCACGGTCAGGGAAATGCCGATCAGCAGGCGCAGCAGCAGCCACAGCGGATAATAGGGCAGCAGCGCCAGCAGGCCGACCGAGAAGGCGCTGGCCAGCAGACACAGGCGCAGGGTGCGCGGCGTGCCCAGCGCGCCTGCCAGGCGCCCGGTCAGACGCGCCCCGAGCAGCACGCCGACGGCCGGCATCGCCGCCATCACGCCGATGGCGAAGGGCCCGTAGCCCCAACTCTCCAGGCGCAGCGACACCAGCGGCAGGGTCACCCCCAGCGCCAGCCCGACGATGACCACCGCCGCGGTAACGGCGAAGTAGGTTCCCCAACGCATAGCCCATTCCTTTCCGGCCAAAGCAAACGGCCGGGTTCCCAAGGAAACCCGGCCGCAGGTGTGGCTCACTCGGGAGCCGGCCCCGAAGGGCGGACCTTAAAGTACGGTCAAACTAACCCAACACCGATGAAGGTCTTCTGGGCTAAGGCCAGGACCAACGACCAACGGGAGTAACAGCCGTTAGGCTGGCCCGAAGGGCGAGCGTCAGCGAGTCAGGCGCCCCGCAGCTTTTAAGCGCAGCGTACTGCAGTACGTGAGCATTAAAAGCGAGGACGCAACGCCGTATGGCCGACGACCAGGAGATCGTCCTGCGTACTTAGAGCTTGATCCAGGTGGCCTTGATCTCGGTGTACTTGTCGAAGGCATGCAGCGACTTGTCGCGACCGTTGCCCGACTGCTTGTAGCCACCGAACGGCGCGGTCATGTCGCCGCCGTCGTACTGGTTGACCCACATGCTGCCCACGCGCAGGGCCTTGGCGGCCAGGTGCGCCTTGGACAGGTTGCTGGTCCAGATGGCGGCGGCAAGGCCGAAGATGCTGTCGTTGGCGATGGCAATGGCTTCCTCGGTGGTGTCGAACGGGATCACCGTCAGCACCGGGCCGAAGATCTCTTCCTGGGCGATGCGCATCTTGTTGTGCGCGTCGTCGAAGATGGTCGGCTCGACATACACACCGCCGGTCTCTTCCAGGGTGCGCTTGCCGCCGCAGAGCATCTTGGCCTGATCGGCATGACCGGCCTCGATGTAGGACAGCACGGTGTTCAGGTGGCCCTGGTCGACCAGCGCGCCGACCTGGGTCTCCGGGTCCAGCGCATGGCCGACCTTCCAGCCCTTGAGGGCCTCGACCACCATGGGCATGAACTGATCCTTGATCGAGCGCTGCACCAGCAGGCGCGAACCGGCGGTGCACATCTCGCCCTGGTTGAAGCAGATGGCCATGGCGGCGGCCTCGGCGGCTTCCTTCAGGCAGGGCGCGTCTTCGAAGACGATGTTGGCGCTCTTGCCGCCGGCTTCCAGCCAGACGCGCTTCATGTTCGATTCGCCGGCGTAGATCATCAGCTGCTTGGCGATCTTGGTCGAACCGGTGAACACCAGGGTATCGACGTCCATGTGCAGGGCCAGGGCCTTGCCCACGGTGTGACCGAAGCCCGGCAGCACGTTGAGCACGCCGGCCGGGATGCCTGCTTCCAGCGCCAGCTCGGCCATGCGGATGGCGGTCAGCGGGGATTTTTCCGACGGCTTGACGATCACCGAGTTGCCGGTGGCCAGGGCCGGGCCCAGCTTCCAGGCGGTCATGATCATCGGGAAGTTCCACGGCACGATGGCGGCGACCACGCCGACCGGCTCGCGAGTCACCAGGCCCAGCTCGTCGTGCGGGGTGGCGGCCACTTCGTCATAGATCTTGTCGATCGCCTCACCGCTCCAGCGGATGGCGCGCGAGGCACCGGCCACGTCGACGCTCAGGGAGAAAGCGATCGGCTTGCCCATGTCCAGGGTTTCCAGCAGGGCCAGCTCCTCGGCGTGGGCGTCGAGCAGGTCGGCGAAGCGGATCATGATCTTCTTGCGCTCGACCGGCTTCATGCGCGACCACACGCCGGACTCGAAGGTGGCGCGGGCATCGCGTACGGCAACGTCGGCATCGGCGGCGTCGCAGCTGGCGATCAGGCCGAGGATACGACCATCGACCGGGCTCACGCACTCGAAGGTCTGGCCGGAAACGGCATCGCGGTGCTCGCCATGGATCAGGGCGCGGCCCTCGATCTGCAGATTCTTGGCGCGCTGTTCCCAGTCGGCACGAGTCAGGGTGGTCATGCGGGAGATCCTCAGTGAAAGCGTGTGGCAAATAGGCAACACGCACTGTCAATTATTCTGCCAGGCCGATTGCCGGCCATCGTGCGCACAACACTAAACCAGAGCGCGTCGCCTTTTCAATATTTTTGACAAAGGCCCGATCAGGCGCCTTGAATGTTCGTTTTATCAAACATAGACTGCCACCATCGACAGCCCTACAACAACAGGAATCCCACTCCATGAATGTCGCCCAGATCATTGACTTCGCCAGCGTCACCACCGCGCCGGAACACTATCGCCCGGCCGCCGAGAAGATCCTCAAGGGCGACCCCGAGCAGAGCGTGCGCAACCACTACGGCAGCCCCTGCGGCCAGTTCAACGTGGGCATCTGGGAAGGCGCCGTCGGCCAGTGGACGATCAACTACACCGAGCACGAGTACTGCGAGATTCTCCAGGGCGTGTCGGTAATCCGCGACCAGGATGGCAATGCCAAGACCGTGCGCGCCGGCGACCGCTTCGTCATCCCGGCCGGCCTCAAGGGCACCTGGGAAGTGCTGGAGCCCTGCCGCAAGGTCTATGTGATCTTCGAAGCCAAGGCGTGAGCCCGGCCGAGCACTCGATTCAGAATCACCCTGATTAGCCCGCGCCCGCGGGCTTTTTTTCGCCCGCAGTTTTTCGCAGGCAAGAAAAAACCCGCCGAGGCGGGTTTCTTCGTACAAGGGCCGGATCAATTACTTGATCTTGGCTTCCTTGTAGGTCACGTGCTTACGGACGACCGGATCGTATTTCTTGATCTCGATCTTGTCCGGAGTGGTGCGCTTGTTCTTGTCGGTGGTGTAGAAGTGGCCGGTACCGGCGCTGGACACCAAACGGATCAGTTCACGCATGATTAGCTCCTTAAACCTTTTCGCCGCGAGCGCGCAGCTCGGACAGCACTACGTCGATACCGCGCTTGTCGATGATGCGCATGCCCTTGGCGGAAACGCGCAGACGCACGAAGCGCTTCTCGGACTCGACCCAGAAGCGATGGTGCTGCAGGTTCGGCAGGAAACGACGACGGGTTTTGTTGTTAGCGTGGGAAACGTTGTTCCCGGTTACCGGACCCTTACCGGTAACTTGACAGACTCTCGACATGCCTCAGCCCTCTAAACCACATGCCCAACCCGGCATGGGTTGGCCGCTTGAACTCAATAGTCATTTGGCGCTCAGCGCCGCGTTTCTCGGGGGTCTTACCGGCGTTTGGCGTTGCCGCTGGACCGGGCCCCTAGAAAAGAGCGCTGCTTTATACCAGAACACCCCGGCAGTCGCAAGAATTCCCGCGCCCCGCCAACCAGCATAGCCGCAGAAACGGCGGCCCTTCGCGCCGCAGGCACCCCGACCGCTCGTCGCCTGGGTCGATTGTCTGCCCGCCGCCTTTGGTCTAGGGTTGCCTCTCGCCTTTCGGAGGAACCGCGATGCGCATCGCCGCCCTGCCCCTGCTGCTCGCCCCGCTGCTAAGCCAGGCCGCCACTCTCAGCGTCTGCACCGAAGCCAGCCCGGACGGTTTCGACGTGGTGCAGTACAACTCGCTGACCACCACCAACGCCTCGGCCGACATGCTGATGAACCGCCTGGTGGACTATGACGCCACGGCCGGCCAACTGGTACCCAGCCTGGCCGAGCGCTGGGAGGTGTCCGCCGACGGCCTGAGCTGGACCTTCCAGCTGCGCCCGGGAGTGAAATTCCAGCGCACCGCCTGGTTCACGCCGAGCCGTGAACTGAACGCCGACGACGTACTATTCAGCTTCCAGCGCATGCTCGACCCGGCCCACCCCTGGCACAAGGTCGCCGCCAGCGGTTATCCGCACGCCCAGTCCATGCAGTGGCCGGCGCTGATCGAGCGCATCGAGGCGCCGACGCCGCTGAGCGTGCGCTTCGTCCTCAAGCGCCCGGACGCCACCTTCCTCGCCACCCTGAGCATGGGCTTCGCCTCCATCTATTCCGCCGAGTACGCCGCCAAACTGCTGGCCGACGGCACGCCGGAGAAGCTGAACGCCCAGCCGGTCGGCACCGGCCCCTTCGTGCTCAAGCGCTTCCAGAAGGACGCGGTGATCCGCTACGCGGCCAACCCCGACTACTTCGCCGGCAAGCCGGCCGTCGACGGCCTGGTGTTCGCCATCACCCCCGACGCCAGCGTGCGCCTGCAGAGGCTCAGACGCGGCGAATGCCAGATTGCCCTGTCGCCGAAGCCTCAGGATGTGCAGGCAGCGCGTGCTGAGAGTCGCCTGGCAGTCAATGAGACCCCGGCGTTCATGACCGCCTTCGTCGCCCTCAACAGCCAGCACCCACCGCTGGACAAGCCGCAGGTGCGCCAGGCGATCAACCTGGCCTTCGACAAGGCCAGCTACCTCAAGGCCGTATTCGAGGGCAGCGCCACGCCGGCCAGCGGCCCCTACCCGCCGAACACCTGGAGTTACGCCAAGGATCTGCCGGGCTATGCCCACGACCCTGCCAGGGCCCGCGCGCTGCTGGCCGAAGCCGGTCTGGCGGACGGTTTCAAGACCACCATCTGGACCCGCCCGTCGGGCAGCCTGCTCAACCCCAACCCGTCTCTCGGCGCCCAACTGCTGCAAGCCGACCTGGCCAAGGTCGGCATCCAGGCGGAAATCCGCGTGATCGAGTGGGGCGAGCTGATCCGCCGCGCCAAAGCCGGCGAGCATGACTTGCTGTTCATGGGTTGGGCCGGCGACAACGGCGACCCGGACAACTTCCTCACCCCGCAGTTCGCCTGCGCCTCGGTGCAGTCCGGGCTGAACTTCGCGCGCTACTGCGACCCGCAGCTGGACCAGCTGATCAGCCAGGGCAAGGCCGCCAGCGCTCAGGCACAGCGCAGCGAGCTGTATCGCCAGGCGCAGACGCTGATCCAGCAGCAGGCCCTGTGGCTGCCGCTGGCGCATCCCACCGCCTTCGCCCTGCACAGCGACAGGGTCAGCGGCTACCAGGTCAGCCCCTTCGGTCGCCAGGATTTCGCCAAGGTCCGCCTGGCACCCTGAGGCCGCATGGCGGGCAGCGCCCGCCCTAGACCCAGCCGAACTCGGCCATCGACAGCGGCTCGCCGTCACCGACGATGAAGTGGTCGAGCACACGTACCTCGATCAGGCCGAGCGCCTCCTTGAGTCGCTCGGTCAGCTGGCGATCAGCCTGGCTGGGCTCGGCGACGCCGGATGGGTGGTTGTGCACCAGGATGGTGGCAGCCGCATTGTGGAACAGCGCGCGCTTGACCACCTGCCGGGGATAAACGCTGGCGCCGTCGATGGAGCCGAAGAACAGCGCCTCGAAGCAGATCACCCGGTGCTTGGCATCGAGGAACAGGCAGCCGAACACCTCGTGCGGCTCGTGGCGCAGGCGCGCCTTGAGGTAGTCGCGCACCGTCTGCGGACTTTCCAGCGCGGAATCCCGGCGCAGCCGCTCGGCCAGATGACGGCGACCCATCTCCAGCACCGCCTGCAGCTGGGCGAACTTGGCCGGGCCGAGGCCCAGGCGCTGGCTGAAAGAATCCAGGTCGGCCTCCAGCAAGGCGCGCAGGCTGCCGAAATCGGCCAGCAGGTGGCGGGCCAGGTCCACCGCGCTCTGCCCGGCCACCCCGGTGCGCAGGAAAATCGCCAGCAGCTCGGCATCGCTCAGCGCTGCGGCACCCAGTTCCAGCAGTTTCTCCCGCGGGCGTTCTGCCGCGGGCCAGTCGCGTATGCTCATGACATCTCCCTGTCCGTCGGCCCGCTGTTCCGGCGCAGGCCCTGTGCTATCTTAGCCCGGCTTTTTTGGCGCGGTGACCGGCCTGGGGAGGTGTCGCCGCCGCGCTGCTATCCACACCACATTATTAAAGGCAGGCCTATGCAGCGGCTGTATCGGAAACGCATCGTCCTGGGCGTCGGCGGCGGCATCGCTGCCTACAAGAGCGCAGAGCTGGTCCGTCGCCTGCGCGACCAGGGCGCCGAAGTACGGGTGGTCATGACCCGTGGCGGCCGCGAGTTCATCACCCCGCTGACCCTGCAGGCGCTGTCCGGCCACCCGGTGCACCTCGACCTGCTCGATCCGGCGGCCGAAGCCGCCATGGGCCATATCGAACTGGCCAAGTGGGCCGACCTGGTGCTGATCGCCCCGGCCACCGCCGACCTCATGGCGCGCCTGGCTCAGGGCGTGGCCGACGATCTGCTGACCACCCTGGTGCTGGCCACCGACGCCCAGGTCGCCCTGGCCCCGGCGATGAACCAGGCCATGTGGCGCGACCCCGCCACCCAGGCCAATGCCGAGATTCTCGCCCAGCGCGGCCTGCACCTGTTCGGCCCGGCTGCCGGCAGCCAGGCCTGCGGCGACGTCGGCCCCGGCCGCATGCTGGAAGCCGAGGAGCTAGCCCAGCGCGCCGCCGACTGCTTCCAGTGGCAGGCGCTAACCGGCAAGCACGTACTGATCACCGCCGGACCGACCCAGGAAAACATCGACCCGGTGCGCTACATCACCAACCACAGCTCCGGCAAGATGGGCTTCGCCCTGGCCGAGGCCGCCGTGGAGGCAGGCGCCAAGGTCACCCTGGTGACCGGCCCGGTGCACCTGCCGACACCGGACCGGGTCAACCGCATCAACGTGGTCAGCGCCCGCGACATGCTCGCCGCCTGCGAGGCCGCGATGCCCTGCGACCTGCTGATCGCCTCCGCTGCCGTGGCCGACTACCGCCCGGAAGTGGTGGCCACCCAGAAAATGAAGAAGGACCCCAGCAGCGGTGAAGGCCTGCTTCTGCAGCTGGTGCGCAACCCGGACATCCTCGCCACCATCGCCGGCCGTGAAGATCGTCCGTTCAGCGTGGGCTTTGCCGCAGAAACCGAGAACCTGCTCGACTATGCTGCGCGCAAGCTGAAGGACAAGAACCTCGACCTGATCGTCGCCAACGATGTGGCCAACCCGACCATCGGCTTCAACAGCGAAGAGAACGCCATCACCGTGATCGATCGCGAGCTGCAGGCCAGCGCCTTCGCCCAGACCAGCAAGAGCAAGATCGCCCGCCAACTGGTGGCCTTCATTGCCGAGCGCCTCAACCGCGCCTGATACCCATCGTTTACGGAATCCACCATGCACGCTCTGCAAGCCAAGATCCTCGACCCGCGCCTGGGCAGCGATTTTCCCCTGCCGCACTATGCGACCCCCGGCTCCGCCGGCCTCGATCTGCGCGCCATGCTCAAGGAGGACAGCGTCCTCGAGCCGGGTCAGACCCTGCTGATCCCCACCGGCCTGTCCGTATATATCGGCGATCCCGGCCTGGCCGCGCTGATCCTGCCGCGCTCGGGGCTGGGCCATAAGCACGGCATCGTGCTCGGCAACCTGGTCGGCCTGATCGACTCGGATTACCAGGGCGAGCTGATGGTGTCCTGCTGGAACCGCGGCCAGACGCCCTTCACCATCGCCGTCGGCGAGCGCATCGCCCAGCTGGTGCTGGTACCGGTGGTACAGGCGCATTTCGAGCTGGTCGAGGAATTCGACGCCAGCCAGCGCGGCGCCGGCGGCTTCGGCCACTCCGGTAGCCACTGACCCCGCCCGCTCGGGATGAATTGCCAGGGAGACGTTGCGTGAAACTCAAGCGTGCAGCCAAGGATAACGAACCACTCATCGCCGCCGCTCCGACCAAGCCGGCAGCCAACACCGGCAATGACTCGCAGGCGCTGCTGCCAGGCGCCATTGCCGCACTGGGCGGCCTGGTGCTGGCCTGCGCGCTGCTCGGCTTCGGCCTCAGCGGCAGCGGCAAACAGCAGCAACAACAGCTGGTCGAAGCCTGGGGCGGCAGCCAAGCAAGCGCCTTGCAACAGGCGCAGCAGCAACTGCTGGCCGACACCCAGGCCGCTGCCAACGACCCGGCGCTACTCGCCGCGCTGCAGAGCGGCGACCGCAGCCTGATCGGCACCGCCGAACGCGGCCTGCAGCACTGGCAGGGCGTGGTCGATGCCCACATCAACCTGCCGGCACGCGCCGCGCTGGATGTCGGCCGCAGCGGCCCGATGAATTTCGCCGCGCTGGACATGCTGCGCCGCCTGGAAAATGGCCAGCAGCCAGCCGTCGAGGCCTACAAGGTCGGCGAACGCTGGCTGGTCTACAGCGCCGCGGCATTGCGCGCCGCCGGCAGCGATCAGCTGCAGGGCACCCTGCTGCTGGTGGTCGATCTCGAACGCCTGCTCGGCGCCCTCCCGGCCATGCCGGAAGAGGCCGGGCAAATCCAGCTCAGCCAGAAGTTCGGCAACGGCGCCGCGCAGATTCTGCTGCAACGCGGCAGTGCCGGCGATACACAGGCGCTGCGCTTCGATATCGGCAACCCCAACTGGCAGCTCGATTTCACCCCGGGCCCTACCAGCAGCGGCCTGCCCGTTTCCCCCGTAATACTGGCCATCGCCGCTCTGCTGGCCCTGGCCGGCGCCCTGCTCGGCCTGGTACTGACCCGCAACCACCTGCTCGGCCGCCTGCGTGGCGACGTCCAGCAACTGGCCGGCATGGTTCAGGAGCTTTCCAGCGGCAAGTCGGTCAAACCCTTCAGCCTGCAGTTCGCCGCCCTCGACGGGCTGGCGCAGAGCCTCGCGCGGATTCCGCGCAGCAAACAAGAAGCCTCAAGACATGAGGCCGGCAGTTCCCCGATCACTGCCCCCGCAGCGATGTCCAAGCCTACGCAGTTGGCGGACCCGCTGTTCCAGGCCACCGATATCCTCGATATCGACATTCTCGACGAAGACCAGGATCTCCTGGGATTGGAGCAACCCCTCATGGATAGCAACGTGCAGAACGTACAGACCCCACCGAAACTTCCCGCCAGCATCTTCCGCGCCTACGACATCCGCGGCGTGGTCGGCGATACCCTGACCCCGGAGGCGGCCTACTGGATCGGTCGCGCCATCGGCTCGGAGAGCCTGGCGCAGGGCGAACCGAACGTCGCCGTCGGCCGCGATGGCCGCCTGTCCGGCCCGCAGCTGGTGCAACAGCTGATTCAGGGCCTGCTGGACTGCGGCTGCCAGGTCACCGACATCGGCATGGTGCCGACCCCGGTACTGTACTTTGCTACAAACGTGCTGGAGGGCAAATCTGGCGTAATGCTCACCGGCAGTCACAACCCGCCGGACTACAACGGCTTCAAGATCGTCATCGCCGGCGACACCCAGGCCAACGAACAGATCCAGGCGCTGAAGACCCGCATCGACAACAACGACCTGGCCAGCGGTGTGGGCAGCGTCGAGCAGATCGATATTCTCGACCGCTACTTCAAGCAGATCCGTGACGACATCGCCATGGCCAAACCGATCAAGGTCGTGGTCGACTGCGGCAACGGCGTGGCCGGGGTGATTGCGCCCCGGCTGATCGAGGCCCTGGGCTGCAGCGTGATCCCGCTGTTCTGCGAGGTCGACGGCAACTTCCCCAACCACCATCCGGACCCGGGCAAGCCGGAAAACCTGGAAGACCTGATCGCCCGCGTAAAAGCCGAAGGCGCCGACCTGGGCCTGGCCTTCGACGGCGACGGCGACCGCGTCGGCGTGGTGACCAATACCGGCACCATCGTCTACCCGGACCGCCTGATGATGCTGTTCGCCAAAGATGTGGTATCGCGTAACCCCGGCGCCGACATCATCTATGACGTCAAGTGCACCCGCCGCCTCGGCGCGCTGATCAGCGGCTATGGTGGTCGCCCGGTGATGTGGAAAACCGGCCACTCGCTGATCAAGAAGAAAATGAAGGAGACCGGTGCCCTGCTGGCCGGCGAGATGAGCGGCCACGTGTTCTTCAAGGAGCGCTGGTTCGGTTTCGACGACGGCATCTACAGCGCCGCGCGCCTGCTGGAAATCCTCAGCCAGGACCGCCGCGACGCCGAGCACGTGTTCTCCGCCTTCCCGCTGGACATCTCGACGCCGGAAATCAACGTCAACGTCACCGACGAGAGCAAGTTCCGCCTGATCGACCGCCTGCAGCGCGACGGCGTATGGGGCGAAGCCAACCTGACCACCCTGGACGGCGTGCGTGTCGACTATCCCAAGGGCTGGGGCCTGGTGCGCGCCTCCAACACCACACCGGTACTGGTGCTGCGCTTCGAGGCGGAGACCGAAGAAGAGCTCACGCGCATCAAGGAAGTCTTCCGCGCCCAGCTGTACAACGTCGCCCCCGACCTCAACCTGCCGTTCTGATCCGCCTTCGGAGTCCGTTCCACCATGACCCTCAATCGTGATGCCGCCATCCAAGTCGCCAAGGTCCTGTCCGAAGCGCTGCCCTATATCCGTCGTTTCGTCGGCAAGACCCTGGTGATCAAGTACGGAGGCAACGCCATGGAAAGCGACGAGCTGAAGGAAGGTTTCGCCCGCGACATCGTGCTGATGAAGGCGGTCGGCATCAATCCGGTGGTGGTGCATGGTGGCGGCCCGCAGATCGGCGACCTGCTCAAGAGACTCAGCATTGAAAGCCACTTTATCGATGGCATGCGCGTCACCGACGCGCAGACCATGGACGTGGTGGAGATGGTCCTCGGCGGCCAGGTCAACAAGGACATCGTCAACCTGATCAACCGCCATGGCGGCAGCGCCATCGGCTTGACCGGCAAGGACGCCGAGCTGATCCGCGCGAAGAAACTCACCGTGACCCGCCAGACGCCGGAGATGACTCAGCCGGAAATCATCGACATCGGCCACGTCGGCGAAGTCACCGGCGTGAATACCGAGCTATTGAACATGCTGGTCAAGGGCGACTTCATCCCGGTGATCGCACCGATCGGCGTGGGCGCCGATGGCGAGTCCTACAACATCAACGCCGACCTGGTGGCCGGCAAGGTGGCCGAGGCGCTGAAGGCAGAGAAGCTGATGCTGCTGACCAATATCGCCGGCCTGATGGACAAGCAGGGCGAGGTACTGACCGGCCTGACCACCGAGCAGGTGGATGAGCTGATCGCCGACGGCACCATCTACGGCGGCATGCTGCCGAAGATCCGCTGTGCCCTGGAGGCCGTGCAAGGCGGCGTGACCAGCGCGCACATCATCGACGGTCGCGTACCAAATGCGGTGTTGCTGGAAATCTTCACCGACAGCGGCGTCGGTACCCTGATCACCAATCGCAAGCGCCATCACTGATGGCGTTGCGCGGCGGGGTCACTCGCCGCGCAGCTCCACCAGGCGCGCACGATCGGCGGCGAAGGAGGCCTCGGCCTCCTTGCGACTGGCCTGGTAGCGCTTGATGTCCTTCTCGACGCCGGCCTGCTCGACCTTGAGGTTGTCGATCTGCACCAGCAGGTGTTCTGGCACCTGGCCACCGGAGCGCTCGAAATCGGCTGCCTTGGCCTGCAGGTTAGCCTGTTGAGTACGCAGTGAATGCAGATTGCTCTGCGCTACGGAAATCAGGCCATCCAACTCTGCCAGTTTGCGCTCCAGCGCACGATCAACATCCGCAGGCTCGGAGTAAATGCGCAGCAACTGCGCATCGGAGCTGGCCTTGGCCTTCTCTTCGGCTTGGCGCTGGCGCTCTTCCAGACTCGGCGCCGGCGGCACAACACGGATCACACGCCCCTTATCGTTGAGTACCTCATAGCCCTGAGAAACATACTCGGGGGGCACCCCCAAGCGATCAAGGACCACGCGCCCGTTCTTGTCCGTATACCGATAGAGTTCGGTCGGGACAGCAGTCTTCTGTTGCGAAGGCTGAGCAGCGGCGGGAGCTACAGCTGTCGCAATAAGCAGCAAACCTAGGACCGATTGTCTGAGCATGTGAAACACCTGTTCTGTTGGGCTAGATGCCGTACTGCGCGCGGTAGGCCTCCACCGCCGGCAGGTGTTTCTTCAGCTCGGCATCGCCCGCCAGATAATCCAGTACCTGCTCCAGCGACACAATACTGATCACCGGCATGCCGTAGTCACGCTCCACTTCCTGGATCGCCGACAGCTCGCCCTGGCCGCGCTCCTGGCGGTTCAACGCGATCAGCACGCCAGCGGCCTGAGCGCCCTGGCCCTGGATGATCTGCATCACTTCGCGGATCGCGGTGCCGGCGGTGATCACGTCGTCGACGATCATTACTCGCCCAGCCAGCGGTGCGCCCACCAGGGTGCCGCCTTCGCCATGGTCCTTGGCTTCCTTGCGGTTGAAACACCAGGGCAGGTCGCGACCATGCTGCTCGGCCAGCGACACGGCAGTGGCGGCAGCCAGCGGAATGCCCTTGTAGGCCGGGCCGAACAGCACATCGAAGTCGACACCAGCCTCCATCAGAGCGGACGCATAGAAGCGTCCGAGCTTGGCCAGCGCCAGGCCGCTGTTGAACAGGCCGGCATTGAAGAAGTAGGGACTGGTACGCCCGGACTTGAGGGTGAACTCACCGAAACGCAGCACGCCGCGTTCGATGGCAAAACGGATGAATTCGCGTTGATACGCCTGCATGCAAAGCTCCGTACGGCACGGATTTACTAGGGTCTGCTGGCGTTTTTTCACGAGCCGCGTTGCCGCGTCAAATGGCGCCAGGCTAGGCGCGGGGCGCAGGCAATGGCGATCCATTGGCAAGTCCCGCAACAACGCATGGCGCCATTTGACGCGCAACCCGCTGGGACGGGCCGGTTCTTGCACGGCTCGTCGTTGTTCGACGACTCATTTAGACGACCACACTTCGTGTCTCGCGCCTGGCTCCGTGCAAAAACCGGCTCCGTCGCGGCCGCGAAAAAACGCCAACAGACCCTATGAATTTAGCTAATGGGAATGAGCTCGGGTATCATACACGCAGGTGTTTTTGGGGGCCATTTATGCGGATCATCAGTGTGAACGTGAATGGTATTCAGGCCGCAGTCGAGCGAGGTTTGCTCAGCTGGCTGCAGGCCCAGAATGCCGACGTGATCTGCCTGCAGGATACAAGAGTCTCCTCCTTCGAACTGGACGATCCGGCCTATCAGCTGGATGGCTACTTTCTCTATGCGGCCGATGCCGAAGTGCCTGCCCAGGGTGGCGTGGCGCTTTACTCGCGCCTGCAACCCAAGGCGGTGATCCACGGCCTCGGCTTCGAGATGGCCGACCGTTACGGACGTTATCTGCAGGCCGATTTCGACAAGGTGAGCATTGCCACCCTGTTGCTGCCGTCCGGTCAGGGCGGCGACGAGAGCCTGAACCACAAGTTCAAGTTCATCGACGACTTTACCGGCTACCTGGACAAGCAGCGTCGCAAGCGCCGCGAGTACATCTACTGCGGTTCGCTGTATGTTGCGCACCAGAAGCTGGATGTGAAGAACTGGCGCGACAGCCAGCAACTGCCGGGCTTCCTCGCGCCGGAACGTGCCTGGCTGGACGAAGTGATCGGCACCATGGGCTATGTCGATGCCCTGCGCGAAGTCAGCCGTGAAGGCGAGCAATACAGCTGGTGGCCGGACAGCGAGCAGGCGGAGATGCTCAACCTCGGCTGGCGCTTCGACTATCAGCTGCTCACGCCCGGCATGCGCCGCATCGTGCGCAACGCCAAGCTGCCGCGTCAGCCGCGCTTCTCCCAGCACGCGCCGCTGATCGTCGACTACGACTGGCTGCTCAGCGTCTAAGCAGCCAGCTCGGCTCAAGGCCTCAGGCGCGCAACGCGCCCCAGGCCTTGCCCGCCACGCTCACCAGCACCAGCACCAGCGCGCCCACCAGCACGCCGAACACGGCATCGATCAGCGTCGGCGTCAGCACGGCCAGCACGCTACCGACCGCCGCAATTGCGCCTACAGCCTCGACCCAGTGATGGATCAGCGCGTGGGCGCCCGGGATGCCGTGGGTCAGGATGCCGCCACCGACCATGAACATGGCCGCGGTACCCACCACCGAGAGCAGCTTCATCAGCCAGGGCGCCAGCCACAGAATACCGCGTCCCAGGCTCTGCAGCGCGGCGCTGGCTCGCTGACTCAGGTACAGGCCGGCGTCATCCAGCTTGACGATGCCAGCCACCAGGCCGTACACGCCGACTGTCATCAGCAGCGCGATGCCGGACAGCACAATGACCTGCTGCATGAAGGCCTGCTCGGCCACCACGCCCAGGGTGATGGCAATGATCTCGGCAGACAGGATGAAGTCGGTGCGCACCGCGCCCTTGATCTTGTCCTTCTCGAACGCCTGCATGTCCACCGCCGGATCATTCAGCGCCTGCACATGCTCAGCGTGATGCTGGGCATCCTCCTGCTTGCTGTGGAGGAACTTGTGCGCCAGTTTCTCGAAGCCCTCGAAGCACAGGAAAGCGCCACCGAGCATCAGCAACGGCGTCACCAGCCAGGGCGCGAAAGCACTGATCAGCAGGGCCGCCGGCACCAGGATCAGCTTGTTGATCAGCGAGCCCTTGGCCACCGCCCAGACCACCGGCAACTCGCGCTCGGCCTTGACCCCGGTGACCTGCTGGGCGTTCAGCGCCAGGTCGTCGCCGAGTACGCCGGCGGTCTTCTTCGCCGCGACCTTGGTCATTACCGAGACGTCGTCCAGCACACTGGCGATATCATCGAGCAGAGTTAACAGACTGGCTCCAGCCACTTCCGATTTCCTTATATGAGTGGTTGCAGAAAAAGGCCCCGCAAGCGGGGCCGTCGTATCACTTGATCAGCCGCCAACACAGCGGGTAGCGGTAGGTCTGGCCCTCGTTGGCCTTGATCCCGGCGATGATGGTCAGCACCAGGGCCGCCAGGCCGAGCAGTGGCAGCAGCAGGAAGCCGATGACCACCAGGGCCAGCAGCATGCACACCAGCGCGGCGATGGAGACGGTAATGTGGAAGTTCAGCGCCTCCTTGCCCTGATCATCGACGAAGGGGTCGAAGTCGCGCTTGAGCTGCCAGACCACCAGCGGGCCAAGCAGGTTGCCGAAGGGAACCAGCAGGCCGGCAAAGGCCGCAAAGTGGCAGAACATCGCCCATTGGCGGGCTTCCGGGCTCGGGGTGGGGCTGAGGTTCTGCTCTTCCATGGGGCTCTCCGCGGGTTGGATAATTCAGTCGGCCAGGGCGGCGCGCTGCAGCTCGAACAGCTCGCGCATGCCCTGCTGGGCCAACGCCAGCATGGCATTCAGCTCTTCCGGCTGGAAGGGGGCGCCTTCGGCCGTGCCCTGCACCTCGATGAAACCACCGGCGTCGGTCATCACCACGTTGAGGTCGGTCTCGGCAGCCGAGTCTTCCAGATAGTCCAGATCCAGTACCGGCTCGCCCTGGTAGATGCCCACGGACACGGCGGCGACCATCTGCTTGAGCGGCTCACCCTTCAGCGCGCCGCGCCTCTTCAGCACCTTCAGCGCGTCGACCAGCGCCACCATGGCGCCAGTGATGGAGGCGGTGCGGGTACCGCCGTCGGCCTGGATCACGTCGCAGTCGATATAGATGGTGTTCTCGCCCAGCTTGCTCATGTCCAGCGCGGCGCGCAGCGAGCGACCGATCAGGCGCTGGATCTCCAGGGTGCGTCCGCCCTGCTTGCCGCGGCTGGCTTCGCGGGCATTACGCTCACCGGTGGCACGCGGCAGCATGCCGTACTCGGCGGTCAGCCAGCCCTGGCCCTGCCCCTTGAGGAAGCGCGGCACGCCGGCCTCGACGCTGGCGGTGCAGATGACCTTGGTATCGCCGAACTCGACCAGCACCGAACCCTCGGCGTGCTTGGTGTAGTTGCGAGTGATGCGCACGGAACGCAACTGGGTGGAAGCACGGCCGCTGGGACGTTTCATCTGCTGATACCTGTAGAAAACGGAAATCTCGGGCGCGGGCGCCCAAACCTGCCGGCATTATAGGGCCGCCATGGACGGCGCGACACGCCAGATTGGGCCGGTGGTCGCACTGCGCTACAATCCCGCGCCTCATTCGTCATTCCACGAGGTTCCCCCATGGTGCACAGCATGACCGCCTTCGCCCGCGTCGAGTCGGCCGCGGCACACGGCACCCTGAGCTGGGAGCTGCGCTCGGTCAACCACCGCTATCTGGAGCCGCACCTGCGCCTGCCGGAGGCCTTCCGCGACCTCGAAGGTGCGGTGCGCGAAGCCCTGCGCCAGGGCCTGTCGCGCGGCAAGGTCGAGTGCACCCTGCGCTTCGCCGAGGAGAGCCGCAGCACGAGCCTGCAGATCGACAGCGAACGCGCGCGCCAGCTGATTGATGCAGCCGAGCAGGTGGCCGCACTGATCCGCCAGCCGGCACCGCTCAATCCCCTGGAAGTGCTGGCCTGGCCGGGCGTACTGGTGGCCGACGCTGCCGACCCGCAGGCGCTCAACGCCGCCGCCCTGCAGCTGTTCGAGCAGGCCCTGGGCGAGCTGAAGAGCGGCCGCGCCCGTGAAGGGGCCGAGCTGGCCAAACTGCTCAACGAGCGCCTGGACAACATCCTCGAGGAGGTCGCCACCCTGCGCGTCCTGATCCCGGAGATGCTGGGCAACCAGCGGCAGAAGATCGAGGCACGCTTCGCCGAGCTGCAGGCCGAACTGGACCCTCAGCGTCTGGAGCAGGAGCTGGTGCTGCTGGCGCAGAAAAGCGACGTGGCCGAGGAGCTGGACCGCCTGAGCACCCACGTCACCGAAGTGCGCCGCGTGCTCAAGGCCGGCGGCGCCGCCGGCCGACGCCTGGACTTCCTCATGCAGGAACTCAATCGCGAGGCCAATACCCTCGGCTCCAAGGCCTTCGACCCGCGCAGCACCCAGGCCGCCGTCAACCTCAAGGTCCTGATCGAGCAGATGCGCGAACAGGTCCAGAACATCGAATAAGCCGCTAGGCTTGAGCCAACGCCTCACCAGGACAGCAAGATGACCGTCACCACCGGCACCCTCTACATCGTTTCCGCGCCGTCCGGCGCCGGCAAGACCAGCCTGGTCAAGGCCCTGCTCGACAGCGAGTCGCGCATTCGCGTGTCCGTCTCGCACACCACCCGCGCCATGCGTCCGGGCGAGGTCGACGGGGTCAACTACCACTTCGTCAGCCGCGAAATCTTCGGCGCCATGGTCGAGCGCGGCGAGTTCCTCGAGCACGCGCAGGTGTTCGACAACTTCTACGGCACCTCGCAGACGTGGATCGAGCAGACCCTGGCCGAAGGCTTCGACCTAATCCTCGAGATCGACTGGCAGGGCGCCCAGCAGGTACGCCACCTGATGCCACAGGCCAAGTCGATCTTCATCCTGCCGCCGACCCAGGAAGCCCTGCGCCACCGCCTGACCAACCGCGGCCAGGACAGCGGCGAGATCATCGAACGGCGCATGCGCGACGCGGTCAGCGAGATGAGCCACTACGTGGAGTACGATTACCTGGTGATCAACGACGATTTCGCCCACGCACTGGACGATCTCAAGGCGATTTTCCGCGCCAACCAGCTGCACGCCGAGCAGCAGGCCAAACGCCACGCCGGCCTGCTGGGCGAACTGCTGGCCTGACCGGCCACCGAAAATCCTTTCCTTAATGCTGGTGATTTTTTAGACTATTCAGTCCGCTCGCCCATCCGGGCCCAGCCTTATTTGCTATTTGCCACGAGGAACACCATGGCCCGCGTTACCGTTGAAGACTGCCTGGAGAACGTAGACAACCGCTTCGAGCTGGTCATGCTGGCCACCAAGCGTTCCCGTCAACTGGCCACCGGCGGCAAAGAGCCGAAGGTCGCCTGGGAAAACGACAAGCCGACCGTGGTCGCCCTGCGTGAAATCGCCGCTGGCCTGGTCGATGCCGAGTTCGTGGCCCAGGAAGACCTGGTCGAGGAAGAGCCGCTGTTCGCCGCCGCCTTCGAGGAAGAGGCCAACGAGCCTCTGTAAGCCCATGCCTGGTCGAAGTCTCGCGGCACCGGGTTCAATACCAGCACGGCAGGGGGCACACCCATGCCGAGCATAGACACCCTCGCCGAGCGACTCTCGACCTACCTGGCCGCGGATCAGGTCAACCTGGTCCGCCGCGCCTACTTCTACGCCGAGCAGGCCCACGACGGGCAGCGCCGCCGCAGCGGCGAGGCCTACGTCACCCATCCGCTCGCCGTTGCCAGCATCCTCGCCGACATGCACATGGACCATCAGAGCCTGATGGCCGCCATGCTGCATGACGTGATCGAGGACACCGGCATCGCCAAGGAAGCCCTGCATTCCCAGTTCGGCGAAACCGTCGCAGAGCTGGTCGACGGGGTCAGCAAACTGACCCAGATGGACTTCCAGACCAAGGCCGAGGCGCAGGCCGAGAACTTCCAGAAGATGGCCATGGCCATGGCGCGCGACATCCGCGTGATCCTGGTCAAGCTGGCCGACCGCCTGCACAACATGCGCACCCTGGAAGTGCTGGCCGGCGAGAAGCGCCGGCGCATCGCCAAGGAAACCCTGGAAATCTACGCCCCCATCGCCAACCGGCTGGGCATGCACAGCATGCGCGTGGAGTTCGAGGACCTAGGCTTCAAGGCCATGTACCCGATGCGTTCCGAACGCATCCGCACGGCGGTCAAGCGCGCGCGCGGCAACCGCAAGGAAATCGTCAACAAGATCGAGGAATCGATCACCGCCTGCCTGCAGCGCGAAGGCATGCAGGGCGAGGTGATCGGCCGCGAGAAGCACCTCTACAGCATCTACAAGAAGATGCGCGGCAAGCGCCGGGCGTTCAACGAGATCATGGACGTGTACGCCTTCCGCATCGTGGTCGACAAGGTCGACACCTGCTACCGCGTGCTCGGCGCCGTGCACAACCTGTACAAACCCCTGCCCGGCCGCTTCAAGGACTACATCGCGATTCCCAAGGCCAACGGCTACCAGTCGCTGCACACCACCTTGTTCGGCATGCACGGCGTGCCCATCGAGATCCAGATCCGCACCCGCGAGATGGAGGAGCTGGCCAACAACGGCATCGCCGCGCACTGGCTGTACAAGTCCGCCGAGGACGAGCAGCCCAAGGGCAGCCACGCCCGCGCCCGCCAGTGGGTCAAAGGCATCCTCGAACTGCAGCAGCGCGCCGGCAACTCGCTGGAATTCATCGAGAGCGTGAAGATCGACCTGTTCCCGGACGAGGTCTACGTGTTCACGCCCAAGGGCCGCATCATGGAGCTGCCGAAAGGCTCCACCGCGGTCGACTTCGCCTACGCGGTGCACACCGATGTCGGCAACAGCTGCATCGCCTGCCGTATCAACCGCCGCCTGGCGCCCCTGTCGCAGGCCCTGGAGAGCGGCTCGACGGTGGAAATCGTCACCGCCCCCGGCGCGCGGCCGAACCCGGCCTGGCTCAACTTCGTGGTCACCGGCAAGGCACGCACGCACATCCGCCATGCGCTCAAGCTGCAGCGCCGTTCGGAGTCGATCAGCCTCGGCGAGCGCCTGCTGAACAAGACCCTCACCGGTTTCGACAGCCACCTGGAGAAGATCGCCCCGGAGCGTATCCAGGCCGTGCTGGGCGAATACCGCCTGGATGTGCTCGAGGACCTGCTGGAAGACATCGGCCTGGGCAACCGCATGGCCTACGTGGTGGCGCGCCGCCTGCTGGCCGAGAGCGGCGAGAGCGCGCCAAGCTCCGACGGCCCGCTGGCCATCCGCGGTACCGAGGGCCTGGTGCTGAGCTACGCCAAGTGCTGCACGCCGATCCCCGGCGACCCGATCGTCGGCCACCTGTCCGCCGGCAAGGGCATGGTGGTGCACCTGGACAGCTGCAAGAACATCGCCGACATCCGCCACAATCCTGAGAAGTGCATCCAGCTCAACTGGGCCAAGGATGTCGCCGGCGAATTCAACGTCGAGCTGCGCGTCGAGCTGGAACACCAGCGCGGCCTGATTGCCCTGCTCGCCAGTAGCGTCAATGCCGCCGACGGCAATATCGAGAAGATCGGCATGGACGAGCGCGATGGCCGCATCAGCGTGGTCCAACTGGTCATCAGCGTGCATGACCGCGTGCACCTGGCGCGCGTCATCAAGAAGCTGCGTGCCCTCAAGGGCGTGATCCGCATCACCCGCATGCGCGCCTGAGGCGCGCGGCCCCAACAAGAAAAGCCTATTGGAGTTGTCCATGAGCAAGACCGTCATCACTTCGCCCAACGCCCCCGCCGCCATCGGCACCTATTCCCAGGCGATCAAGGCCGGCAACACCGTGTACCTGTCGGGCCAGATCCCGCTGGACCCGAAGACCATGGAACTGGTGCAGGGCTTCGAGGAGCAGACCGTGCAGGTGTTCGAGAACCTCAAGGCAGTGATCGAGGCCGCCGGCGGCTCGTTCAAGGACGTGGTCAAACTGAACATCTTCCTCACCGACCTGTCGCACTTCGCCAAGGTCAACGAGGTCATGGGCCGCTACTTCGAGCAGCCCTACCCGGCCCGCGCCGCCATCGGCGTGGCCGCCCTGCCGCGCGGCGCGCAGGTGGAAATGGACGGCATCCTGGTCATCGAATAAGCGCCATGCGCCACCTGCTCCCTCTCCTGGCTGCCGCCCTGCTGAGCGGCTGTGCGGGTTCCGCCAACCCGGACGGTACCTGGATCAACCAGTCGATCATCGAGGCCGCCCGCCAGGGTGGCCCGCTGCGCGAGGCATTGCTGGCCTACGGCCCCAACCTCGAATGGCAGCTGGATAGCCGCCAGGGGCTGGCCACCTACAGCAACGGCTTCGAGGCGCCGCAGGGTCGCCTCGGGGCCGGCGCGGAGCGCCAGTGGCGCGTCGACTACCCGGGCGAGCACCACGAAGTGCTGACCCTGCAGGGCCAGCAGCTGGTGCAGCAGGCCAGCACCCAGGGCCCGGAGCAGCACTTTGCCCGCCCGGCCCACGCGGCCGAGGCCGGGGCGCCGATCGGCAGCAGCTTCGAGTGGGCGCTGTACGACGCCTACCTGGGCGGCGAATGGAAGATCCGCAAGGGCGTCGGCGAAGGCGGCCTGGTGCTGTTCCACCCGGACGGCCGCCTGGAGGGCCTGCCCGGCGCCGAGCGCTATGCGCTGTGCCTGGCCGGCGACTGCGCGGCGATGACCGGCGAGCACGACAGCCTGTGGCTGCAGCTGGGCCAGCAGGGCGCGCCCTGGCTGTTCCAGCGCGACGGCGACGAGCTGCGCATCTTCCGGGCGATCAACCGCGCCACCGTGGACGAAGTACCGGACCTGCACCCCGGGCGCCTGGCCTGGCTGCTCGAGCGCGACTGATGCCGCGCGCCCTGTTCCTGCTCTGCCTGCTGCTGGCGGGCCTGCCCGTACAGGCCGAGCAGCGCCATTACGACGACAGCGGACGCTACCTGGGACGCACCGACGACGACGGCCGCGCCTATGACAGCTCCGGGCGCTACACCGGGCGCACCGACGCCGACGGCCGCCAGTACGACGCTTCCGGACGCTATACCGGCCGCACCGATGACGACGGCCGCCGCTATGACGACAGCGGCCGCTATGTCGGGCGCCAGGATCAGGATGGCCGCCACTACGACGATTCCGGACGCTACCAGGGCCGTACCGATCCGGACGGCCGCCACTACGACGCCAGCGGCCGCTACGACGGGCGCAGCGACGACTGAGCGCCCGCCAGCACCGCCGCATAACCCTCGCGATAACTGGGGTATTGCGGCACCCAGCCCAGCGCGCGGGCGCGGGCGTTGCTGCAGCGCTTGCTGCCGGCGCGGCGCACGCTGCTCTGCTCGGCCCAGTGGCTCACGCCCAGCTGCTCACGCAGCCACCCCACCACCTCGTGCAGCGGCGCCGGCGCGTCGTCCACGCCCAGGTAGCAGTCGGCCAGCGGCGTGCCGGCGGCATCGGCCTGCAGCAGGAAGGCCAGCAGGCCCGCCGCATCGTCGGCATGAATACGATTGCCATACAGCGGCGGCTCGCTGGCGACCCGGTAACCCTGGCGCACCTGGTTGAGCAGCCACTGGCGACCGGGGCCGTAGATGCCGGTCAGGCGCACCAGGGTTGCCGGCAGGCCGCTGTCCAGTGCCAGCTGCTCGGCCTCGCGCATCACCCGCCCCGAGTAGCTGCTGGCCTCGGCCGGCGACTGCTCGTCGACCCATTCGCCGTCCGCCTGGGCATACACGCCACTGCTGGAGACGAACAGCAGGCGCTGCGGGCGCTGGCCGCGCTCGACCAGCCAGGCCAGCACATGGCGCAGCCCCTCGACATAGGCACTGCGGTAGCCGGCCTCGTCGTGCTGGCTGGCCGCCACGCAATACACCAGATAGTCGAGCTGCCCCTGCGGCCACGCCGGCGGGCAGGCCGGTTGCTGCAGGTCGCCCGCCACCGGCAGCACGCCTGCCGGCAACTGCGCGACATCACGCCGCAGGCCGTACAGGGTCCAGCCGCTCGGCTCGAGGCTACGCGCCAGGCGGCTGCCGACATCGCCACAGCCAGCAATCATCAGGGTCTTGGGCATGAAAAGGTTCTACCTTGGAAAGTGGGGGAGCGCTTCCGCACCTGAGCACGGGCGGGCCAAAAAGTTACATTGTTTCTTTCACAAACAAGAATTACTTGCAATAATACACGCCGATTTGCACGCAGGGCTCCGCTTCCCTCGTCCGATGCTCCCTTATTTCAGGTCCGGCCAGCATGAATTCTACCGCCCTCCGCGCCCCCTCCCGTCTTTCCCTGACTGCCCTGCTGTTCGGCCTGCTGCTGCCGTTCGGCGCGCTTGCCGAGGAGGCCGCGCCAACCGCCCAGGCGCCAGTTGCCGCCACCGCGGCCAGCGCGCAGGCCGACACCACGCAGGCGCTGCCTGCCACGCCGGCGCTGCATCCGCAGGCCGAGGCCCTCAAGGCCAGCCTGGACGCCCTGGGTGAACAGGCCAGCGCTGAGCAGATCGAGGCCGCCCGCCAGGCGTTCCTGCAGCAGAACGGCATCGCCGGTGCGGACGCCGAGCAGCTGCTGGCTGCCGTGCAGGCGCTGCAGGCCGAAGTCCCCGCCGAGGACGAGGTGCTACACGACCTGTCGCCCTGGGGCATGTACCAGAACGCCGACCGCGTGGTGAAAGGCGTGATGATCGGCCTGGTACTGGCGTCGATCCTGACCTGGACCGTGTGGATCGCCAAGGGCCTGGAACTGCTCGTCGCCCGCCGTCGCCTGCAGCGCGAGCTGCCCGACCTGAAGGGCGCGCGCACGCTCAACCAGGCCGCCGAGCAGGCCCGCGCCAAGCACAGTTTCAGTGCCCTGCTGATCGAGGACGCTCGCGAAGAACTGCGTCTGTCCGCCGGCTGCAAGGAGAAGGAAGGCATCAAGGAGCGCGTCAGCTTCCGCCTCGAACGCCTGGTCGCCGCCAGCGGCCGCAGCATGAGCCAGGGCACCGGCGTGCTCGCCACCATCGGCTCCACCGCGCCCTTCGTCGGCCTGTTCGGCACCGTGTGGGGCATCATGAACAGCTTCATCGGCATCGCCGAGTCGCAGACCACCAACCTCGCCGTGGTTGCCCCGGGCATCGCCGAGGCCCTGCTGGCCACCGCCCTGGGCCTGGTCGCGGCCATTCCGGCCGTGGTCATCTACAACGTCTTCGCCCGCTCCATCGCCGGCTACAAGGCCCAGGTCGCCGATGCCTCGGCGCAGGTCCTGCTGCTGGTCAGCCGCGACCTCGACCAGCCCGCCCCCGAGCGCGCCCAGGCGCCGATCGCCAAGGCGGTATGACCCATGGGGCTGCATCTGCACGAGGGCGGTGACGACCTCCAGGAAAACCACGAGATCAACGTCACGCCCTTCATCGACGTGATGCTGGTACTGCTGATCATCTTCATGGTCGCCGCGCCCCTGGCCACGGTAGACGTCAAGGTCGACCTGCCGGCCTCCACCGCCAAACCGGTACCGCGCCCGGACCAGCCGGTGTACCTGAGCATCAAGGAAGACACCAGCCTGTACCTGGACAACCAGCAGATCGACCCGGCGCAGCTCGGCGCGGCGCTGGACCGCCTGACCGCCGGCGACAAGCAGAAGACCATCTTCGTCCGTGGCGACAAGGGCGTGGACTATGCCGACCTGATGAGCGTGATGGACAACCTGCGCGGCGCCGGTTACCTGAAGATCGGCCTGGTCGGCCTGGAAACGGTCGGCAAGCAATGAGCCCAGCGCGTCGCCTGCCGCTGTGGGCTGTCAGCCTGCTCGCCGTGCTCGGCCTGCATGCCGGCCTCTATTACCTGGCCCTGCTGTGGAAGCCGGCGCTCACGCCAGTGCTGCTGGAACCGGCGGCGATGCTGATCGAGCTGGAGCCGCTGGTCGCCCCGCCGCAGCCGACACCGCCGCAGCCGGTGGCCGAGCCGGAGCCGGAGCCCATTCCCGAGGTAGTCGAAGCGCCAGAGCCCAAGCTGGCCATCGTCAAGCCCAAGCCGCAGGTCAAACCCAAGCCGCAGCCGCCCAAGCCGGAGGTCAAGCCGCAGCCGGAGGCGCCCAAGGTGGCCAGCCAGGAGACCAGCGCGGCGCCGGTGCGCGCGCCGGTACAGCAGCAGACCAGCCAGGGCGAGATCGACCGCGAACGTGCCCTGTGGATGGCCAAACTGCAGGCTTACCTGAGCAAACGCCTGCACTACCCGGACCGTGAGCGGCGCTTCAACCGTCCGGGCAGCAAGCATGCGCTGCTGGTCAACTTCACCATCGATGCCCAGGGCCGCATTCTCGCCAGCGAAGTGAAGCAGTCGACCGCGCGCAGCTCCTTCGACCGCGACGTGCAACGCCAGCTGCGCAAGGCCAGCCCGGTACCGCCGCCACCGGCCAAGGTGCTGAGCGGCAACCGCATGACCATCGATTACCCGCTGAACTTCACCCTCACCCGCTGAACGCCGGGCGCATCGTTGCATGCGCCTTGGTTCCATTGAATACAGTCGCTATGCTTGCCGGCATCTCAATGGAATTTACCTATGACCCTCACCGAGCTGCGCTACATCGTCACCCTCGCCCAGGAACAGCACTTCGGCCGCGCCGCCGAGCGCTGCCACGTCAGCCAGCCGACCCTGTCGGTGGGGGTGAAGAAACTGGAAGACGAGCTCGGCGTGCTGATCTTCGAGCGCAGCAAGAGCGCGGTGCGCCTGACCCCGGTCGGCGAAGGCATCGTCACCCAGGCGCAGAAGGTGCTGGAGCAGGCCCAGGGCATCCGCGAACTGGCCCAGGCCGGCAAGAACCAGCTGACCGCACCGCTGAAGATCGGCGCCATCTACACGGTCGGCCCCTACCTGTTCCCGCACCTGATTCCCCAGCTGCACCGGGTGGCGCCGCAGATGCCGCTGTACATCGAGGAAAACTTCACCCATATCCTGCGCGACAAGCTGCGCACCGGCGAGCTGGACGCGATCATCATCGCCCTGCCGTTCCAGGAAGCCGACGTACTGACCAAGCCGCTGTACGACGAGCCGTTCTTCGCCCTGCTGCCGGCCGGCCACCCCTGGGCCGCGCGTGAAAGCATCGACACCGAACTGCTCAACGACAAAAGCCTGCTGCTGCTCGGCGAGGGCCACTGCTTCCGCGACCAGGTGCTGGAAGCCTGCCCGAGCCTGCGCAAGGGCGGCGAGGACGCGGCCAAACACACCACGGTGGAATCCAGCTCGCTGGAGACCATCCGCCATATGGTCGCCTCGGGCCTGGGCATCTCGATCCTGCCGTTCTCCGCAGTGGACAGCCACCACTACGCCCCCGGCGTGATCGAGGTGCGCCCGCTGACGCCGCCGGCGCCGTTCCGCACCGTCGCCATCGCCTGGCGCGCCAGCTTCCCGCGGCCCAAGGCCATCGAAGTGCTGGCCGACTCGATCCGCCTGTGCTCGGTGGCGCGCCCGCAGGGTGAAGCCCTGCCGGCATGACCGAGCTGGCCCAGGTCCCGGTCACCGCGCTGAAGGGCGTGGGTGACGCGCTGGCCGAGAAACTCGCCAAGGTCGGCCTGGAAACCCTGCAGGACGTTTTGTTCCACCTGCCGCTGCGTTACCAGGACCGCACCCGCATCACCCCCATCGGCGCCCTGCGCCCGGGGCAGGACGCAGTGGTCGAGGGCGTGGTGGCCGGCGCTGACGTGGCCATGGGCCGCCGCCGCAGCCTGCTGGTGCGCCTGCAGGATGGCACCGGCACCCTGTCGCTGCGCTTCTTCCATTTCAGCCAGGCACAGAAGGACGGCCTCAAGCGCGGCACCGCGCTGCGCTGCTACGGCGAGATCCGCCCCGGCGCCACCGGCCTGGAGATCTACCACCCGGAATACCGCGCGCAGAGCGGCGACGAGCCGGCCCCGGTAGAACAGACCCTGACGCCGATCTACCCGACCACCGAAGGCCTGACCCAGCAGCGCCTGCGCCAGCTCAGCCAGCAGGCCCTGGCCCGCCTTGGCCCGCACAGCCTGCCGGACTGGCTACCGGCCGAGCTGGCCCGCGACTACCAACTCGGTGCGCTCGACGAAGCGTTGCGCTACCTGCACCGCCCGCCGCCGGATGCCGATCTCGACGAGCTGGCCGAGGGCCGTCACTGGGCCCAGCACCGCCTGGCCTTCGAGGAGTTGCTGACCCACCAGCTGTCGCTGCAGCGCTTGCGCGAGCAGGTGCGCGCGCAGCAGGCGCCGGTCCTGCCGAGGGCGCAGACGCTGCCGCAGCGCTTCCTCGCCAACCTCGGCTTCGCCCCCACCGGCGCTCAGCTGCGCGTCGGCGCCGAGATCGCCTACGACCTCAGCCAGAGCGAGCCGATGCTGCGCCTGGTGCAGGGCGATGTCGGCGCAGGCAAGACCGTGGTGGCGGCACTCGCCGCGCTGCAGGCACTGGAGGCCGGCTACCAGGTGGCGCTGATGGCGCCGACCGAGATCCTCGCCGAGCAGCACTTCCTCAATTTCAGCAGGTGGCTGCAGCCACTGGGCCTGGAGGTCGCCTGGCTGGCCGGCAAGCTCAAGGGCAAGGCCCGCGCGGCGGCGCTGGAACAGATCGCCGGCGGCTGCCCGATGGTGGTCGGTACCCACGCGCTGTTCCAGGACGAAGTGCGCTTCCAGAAACTGGCCCTGGTGATCATCGACGAACAGCACCGCTTCGGCGTGCAGCAGCGCCTGGCACTGCGGCAGAAAGGTATCGACGGGCGCCTGTGCCCGCACCAGCTGATCATGACAGCCACGCCCATCCCGCGCACCCTGGCGATGAGCGCCTACGCCGATCTGGATACCTCGATCCTCGACGAACTGCCGCCCGGGCGCACCCCGGTGAATACCCTGGTGATCGCCGACAGCCGCCGCCTCGAGGTGGTCGAGCGCGTGCGTCTGGCCTGCCGCGAGGGGCGCCAGGCCTACTGGGTGTGCACGCTGATCGAGGAATCCGAGGAACTCACCTGCCAGGCGGCGGAGACCAGCTTCGAGGAGCTCTCCAGCGCGCTGGGCGAGCTGCGCGTCGGGCTGATCCACGGGCGCATGAAACCCGCCGAGAAGGCCGCGATGATGGACCAGTTCAAGCGCGGCGAGCTGCAGCTGCTGGTCGCCACCACGGTGATCGAGGTGGGCGTCGACGTGCCCAACGCCAGCCTGATGATCATCGAGAACCCCGAGCGCCTCGGCCTGGCCCAGCTGCACCAGTTGCGCGGCCGGGTCGGCCGCGGCAGCGCCGCCAGCCACTGTGTGCTGCTCTACCATGCGCCGCTGTCGCAGCTCGGCCGCGAACGCCTGAGCATCATGCGCGAGACCTGCGACGGTTTCGTCATCGCCGAAAAGGACCTGGAACTGCGTGGCCCCGGCGAGATGCTCGGCACCCGCCAGACCGGCCTGCTGCAATTCAAGGTGGCCGACCTGATGCGCGATGCCGACCTGCTGCCGGCCGTACGCGAAGCGGCGCAAGAGCTGCTGGCACGCTGGCCGCAGCACGTCAGCCCGCTGCTGGAGCGCTGGTTGCGCCATGGCCAGCAGTACGGCCAAGTGTGACGTAGCGCACACACTGCCGTTGGTCGCCCGTCCGGCGGCCGAGCGAACCCCACGAGGCGCTGGTTATACTCCCAGATAAGTAGTCCCTGCCGGATGTCGCCCATGACCGAAGTCGCCCTCGTCCCCGATACCGCCCCGCGTCCGCCGGCGGTGATCCTGCAACTCCTCGAGAAGCTCGGCGTACCCTGCCACATCCGCCCTGATCACCCAGCCCTGGCCGCCAGCCGCCGCGTGCAGGCCGCGCTGCTGGACGACGCGGTCGGCGCCCTGCTGGTGCTGTTCCCGCAGAACCAGCTGCTCGACCTCAATCGCCTGGCCGAGCTGACCGGGCGCAAGCTCACCGCGGTCAAGCCCGAGCGCATGGAGCGCATGCTGTCCAAACACAGCCTCGGCGTGCTGCCGGGACTGCCGCCGCTGACCAGCTCGCCCTGCCTGTACGACGAGCGCCTGCTGCAGGAGCCCAGCCTGCTGGTGGAATCCGGCCAGCCGGGCGTGCTGCTGGAGATCGGCAGCGAGCACTACAAGAGCATCCTGCTGGCCAAGGCCAGCGCCGCGCGCTTCGGTGAGCCGCTGGCCAGCATCCGCCCGAACCTGGACCGTCCGGATGACGACCGCGCCGAAATCACCCAGGCCGTGCAGGCCTTCACCGCCCGGCGCATCCAGCAGCGCCTGGAAGAAACCATCGAGATCCCGCCGCTGCCGGAAACCGCGCAGAAGATCATCAAGCTGCGCGTCGACCCGGACGCCACCGTGGATGACATCACCGGCGTGGTCGAGACCGACCCGGCGCTGGCCGCTCAGGTGGTCAGCTGGGCCGCCTCGCCCTACTACGCGGCGCCGGGCAAGATCCGCTCGGTGGAAGACGCCATCGTGCGCGTGCTGGGCTTCGACCTGGTGATCAACCTGGCTCTCGGCCTGGCCCTGGGCAAGACCCTCAGCCTGCCCAAGGACCAGCCGCAGCAGGCCACCCCCTACTGGCAGCAGGCAATCTACACCGCCGCCATCATCGAGGGCCTGACCCGCGCCATGCCGCGCGCGCAGCGCCCGGAAGCCGGCCTGACCTACCTCGCCGGCCTGCTGCACAACTTCGGCTACCTGGTCCTGGCGCACGTGTTCCCGCCGCACTTCTCGCTGATCTGCCGGCACCTGGAAGTCAACCCGCACCTGGGCACCGGCTATATCGAGCAGCACCTGCTGGGCATCACCCGCGAGCAGATCGGCGCCTGGCTGATGCGTTTCTGGGACATGCCGGAAGAGCTGGCCACCGCCCTGCGCTTCCAGCATGACCCGAGCTACGACGGCGCCCACGCCGCCTACCCGAACCTGGTGTGCCTGGCGGTCAACCTGCTGCGCAGCCGCGGCATCGGCAGCGGTCCGCAACACGAGCTGCCCGATGAACTGTTCGAGCGCCTCGGGCTGACCCGCGACAAGGCCGAAGACGCACTGGACAAGGTGCTGCAGGCCGAAGCCGCGCTGCGCGAGCTGGCCTCGCAGTTCAACCACCCGCACTGAGTGCCGCGCCAGGCATGAAAAAAGGGACCCGAGGGTCCCTTTTTGCTTACTTGAGCTTGGCTCGCCGCGCCGCGAAGACCTCGGGCAGTGCCTGCGCACTGGCCTCCAGCACGGCCCGCAGCGGCGCCTGCTCGTACAGCGCGGCGTACTCGGCCAGCTGTTCACTGGGCGTCTGCCGGTAGGCGTACAGCATGAAGGCCTCGATACCCTTGGCGCTGGACTCGCGCAGCGGCGGCAGCTGGGCCGCCGTCTGCTCGGCCAGGGACTTCTCGTCGAGGTCGCCACCACGGGCGCGCAGCGCCAGCAGGGCCTGGGTCTTGCCCACCTCGTAGCGCAGCAGGGTAGCCAGCTCGGTGGTATGCGCGGCCTCGTCCAGGCGCTGCACCAGCTCCAGGCGCTTGCCCAGCGGCGGGCGCTCCTGCAGCTGCTGGCGGTAGGCGGGCAGACCACCATCCTCGCCCACGGCCCGCTCGGCGGCGGTGAAATGCCGCGCCAGCGGGCTGTCGAGCAGTTTCAGCGCGGCATCAAGCTGCTCGCGCTTGACCTGCTTGGCCACCCTGGCCGCCAGATCGCGACACAGCGGCGCAGCCGCGAAGGCCTGCTCCAGCGCCTTCTGCTGCTCGGCCTGCATGCCGCGCTGCAGCAGCGGCGCAGTCTGTTCGCACAGCAGTTTGACACCGGACAGCTCCAGCACACGCTCCAGCGTGTTATCGGCCGCACGCGCGGGGCCGGCCAGGGCGAGCAGGGCAGCGAACAGAAGGTGAGACAGGCGCATGACGAAGGTTCCGTGGCAAAGACCCAGCCTAACCAGGCGGCGGGCGGCAGACCAGCGCGGGAAAGCGGCTCAGGCCGCTTTCTTGACCTCGGTCTTCTTTTTCTTCTTCGGCACCACGTGCTTGAGCAGGCCCTGGAACCAGATCACCAGCGCCGGGTTGCCCTGGATCTGGATGTCCTTGTTCTGGATGCCCTGCATGAAGGCCAGCTGCTTGTTCTTGGCGTTCATGGTGGCGAAACCGTAGAGAGCGTCCTTGAAGCCGATGGCGAAGGCCGGCTCGCGGGCCACGCCGGCATGACTGGTGACGCGCTTGTCCTTGATCCGGTAGTGACGGGCAACCTTGCCGTCGAGGGTATGCAGCTGGAACACCAGTTCCTTGCCCTCCAGCTGCTGCTGGAATTCGGCATTGGTACGGCTGGCCTTGGCCATCAGACGGCCCAGCATCCAGAGGAGAAAGCGGAATTTCATGGCACGCAGCCTCGAGGGTAATGAAATCGGCGGCGCATTGTAGCGGATGGCGCGGCGCACTACATCCCGTCAAACGGGCGGTTTACGCGCGGAGGGGAGTGGCCCGGAGCCGCGCGGCTCCGGGCCGGGACGTGCTCAGTTGACCGCGTCTTTCAATAACCATTGAGAAATACCGTTTCATTTTTTGAAACACCGCCACCCCCCACCAGATCAGCTCACCGTTGAGAATTCTTTTGATCAAGCAGAACATTCGTTTCATTTTATAGAAAAAAGCTTGCCCCTTCGGGCGAAAACACCCTCAGGTGCTTCTACCCGGCATGTCAAAATCGTCTCCATGTATCCTTTCGCCGCCCAAAAATGACAGCTATTGCAAAACTCATTTCGATCAAAATCCTTGTCGCTCACGATCACCCGGCACTGCGCTCACATATTCGAACCTGCCTTGAGAAGTTTGGCTACGAGGTAACAGAGACAGAAAGCTGCAAGCAAGCCACAATCGTCATGAATACATCAAAGTTCTCGGCGATGGTTTTTAATGGTGACGCGCCAGACTTTTTATCCGAAGCCCCTTTAATAATCAGGTGCTCAACTATAAACAAAGACACCCCATGCATTATTTTGGCGCAAGCTAATTCACTGATCATTAATAATAAAACCTTCAACCCGAAGATTGATGATTACTTGCTTAAGCCATTCAAAATTGAGGTTATTGCAAAGCGCATCGCCGCCATAATAAAACCGAAGAATCTAGGATCTATTACGTCTATAGGCAGCATGACACTTTGCGACAAAAAAGGGACGCTCACTATTGGCGGATCAACGTCGAGGCTTCCGAAAAGGCAACATCAAATACTCTTTACACTAGCCAAACATGCGCCTCGAGTAGTCCATCAAGATCTAATTATTGCTGCACTTGATGCTCAGAAAGAATGCAAATCAAGCGATGATACGACTATCAAGTCTACGATTTATCGATTGCGCAAGAGCTTGCGAGATGCTGGCAGTGATGTACGCATCAAAAACGTTCGGGGATGTGGATACAGAGTCCAAATCCCAGAATGCGAGCCATCGGACTGAAAGCCCACTCGGCCTCAGCTAAAATTCGCGGCAAATATTCAAATACGGATGAGGAACATATCCCCAATGGCATAGAGCGGGTAAGAGTCGTTACATCTACGCTTACTCTCGGCGAATTTTAAGGCCTCCCACTACCAATAAGGAATTCTGGTTTGGGTCTGACCGCATAATCCGAGCTGGCTTTGGTTTTTTATTTCCAAGCCTCCTCCACAGCGTGAGCGGGAATTTAATAATTAGAAGTGCTGCTTGGTGAGATGGCGCACAACATGGCTCACAAACTCGGCATGCGGAGCTCGATGCTCATCCCATCTTCTTGCGTTCTTTGGCCATGGCCTGTAATCCGCAGTTGTAAGCACAAGCCGGTTTTTGGCCCTAGAGATTCCAACAAAGAACACGCATCGCTCTTGGTCGAGTTGCCCCCAGAACGTTTGTTGCTCGACGCCAAGCACAACTACCGAATGAAACTCCAAACCTTTGCTTTTATGCATGGTTAGGAACCGAACTGCCGAATCGTCAGAAAGCCGTGCCAATGCTCTGAGTAAATCTGGCTCTGTAGCCAGTAGCCCTCTGATGCGCTCACGAACTTCGCGAACAATCTCTAACAGACGAGCCTTGGAGCGGTAGTCGGCGGAGAGTGCACTGACGGACGAGAAGCCTAGTTTTTTGAGGAATTCATTGGCCATATCCCACCATGAGGCATATGGATTCGCTGTTTTGCGCTCTTGCTTAACTTTCTTCAGGTGCTCACGATAGGTCTCTTCGAAGATCCGTTGGGCACTGCTTCGGCTGTCGTCGTCCTCGAACGGGGTGAAGTGGTCCATTAATCGAGACCATGCTTCTGCTTGCTCCTGGCCGTACAGGCAAGTGAGGTAGTCGACTACAAGGCTGACTGCCGGCTCTTTCAGGAGATCCTGAAGGTTGTGATCGTTGCGATGAGCGATTCCCAACTCAGTGAGTCGAAACATTAGGAATTCGCCGTACTCTTCAATCTGACGAGGCATCAAAACGGCGATCTGACTAGGTGGTATGCCTTCCTGAGAAATCCAGCGCTGAATAAGGTTCGCTACAGCCTGCGCTTCCTCCGCGGCATTTGGGAAACGCCCCGCCAAAATCTCCCCCCCATCACCCTTGGCAAGATCTTCCGGCATCACCGCATCAGCCTCAATCTCCCGAATGACGTCATTCTGCATCCGCAGAAGGGCTGGCTGGGACCGGAAGTTCAAGAACAGGCGCAGAGGGCGGGCACCAAAGTCGTCAGCGTAAGTTTTGAAGATTCCTTCAAGTGCGCCTGCCCAACCCATGATGGTCTGCTTGGTATCTCCTACAGCGGTCAGGATCGCTGGTGTACCGTGGAACAGCAGTTTTATCAGTTCGTATTGGTCTGCAGTGCAGTCTTGGAATTCGTCAAGGAACACATGTGAATAGGACTGACGTATTGCATTGCGGGCGATCACGCTCTCTTTCACGATCCGAAGGGCAAGCGGGAGCAGATGATTGAAGGTGATCTGTTTGCCTCGGATGTACTGTGGACCAATTTCGTAGTCTTGGCTCAACGCCTCATCCACCAAAATTGGGTGGAACCGATCAATGATCCTCTTCGCAAAGCCATGAAAGGTAACGCTGTCGAAGCGTGACGAGTAATCCCAGCCACAGCGAAGCTGAACCCGCTGTTTGAGATTCCGACTGGCATCGGTCTTGAACGAGACGGCAAGTATGCGTTTCGGGTAGCGGCAGGAGTTCGTACGTAGAAGAAAGTCCGCTCGCTGCGCAAGTACTTCTGTTTTGCCTGCACCAGGACCAGCAGTAAGCACTACTGACTCTTCTCGCTCCCGGATAGCCTCCCACGCATTTCTCTCCAGTCGAATTCCTGGGGAGGGAACCCAGCGTTCAGGCTTGATCATTCCGGTGACTCATCGAGCCGTTCGATAACTTTATCTGCGAGCCGATCCAGCGACTCAGGCAGGCCATCAAGAAGCTCCTGATCAGTGAGCCTTCCTAGCGCGCCCAAGTGGGCTGCAGGCTTGCTGCTCAACTTGAAAAGCTTGTGGTAAGCCTCGAACAAGCTCTGTTCATCTTCGTCGTATTGGTCGGGATTGAAATGGCTATCTCCTAAGACCTTGGTGTGGCTCTTTGGGGTTGCTGCGATGGCTTCAGCCTCATATGCCTGTGGGAAGGCACACAGCATTGCAAAGTCCAGATCCAAGGGGTCGGAGAAGAAAACGCTCCTTTTTTCGAGCTCGTTGAAGAGGCTTACTGTTCCACTCTCGAACCAGTTATGGGTTCGTACAGGCGTGTTGGGATCGTTCCATTCATGGTAAGGCCAGCCAGCGGGTAGGTTATTTTCAGGAGCATACTGAGCAAGCTGGTCCCTGACGTACTTCACGCGTCCCCACCCGCCCTGATGGCGGCCGACATCAAGGTCAAGGAGCGTGATGTAGGGAGTTCCGATCGCTGAGAGCAACCGCCAAAAGTGGTTCACATGGCGACCACCGAGCGGGGCAATTGCAACAGCAAATTCATCGACAGGTGCCCCCTTCGCCTGAAGGATTCTGGGCAGTACGATCTCTTCGCTATCACCTTCCCCCAGCACCACCAGTCGAGCGAAATAGATCTCAGGAAACGCCTGCACCGCCTCCCTAACAAACTTGTAAGCGTCGGTATGCTTCTGAGGTAGCTGAATAGTTGTGACTTGGGTGCGCCGATCTCCATTCAGTCGCAGGTACCGGATGTTTTCAGGCTCAACCCGCCGCAGCATAGAGGGCGCTTGAGTGGCTATCAGTGCTTGGGCATCCACGTCGACTGAGGACTTCAGCGAGTTGACGATGCGGCCGAGGTAATGTGGCGAAAGGCTGTTTTCCGGCTCTTCCACCGCGAGGATGGTGAATGCCGGCGGTTTCAATTTATGGGGATCGAAAGCCTTGTTCTCTCCCGACCTCACATCACGCCCTATCGTGAGTGCTGACAGGACCAGCGAGAGGTACAGCATGGACTTCTGCCCATCACTCAGGCGTGCAAAGTCAACCTGATTTTCTCCATGGCCAGGGCTGAAGGAGACAGTGAGGTGCCGAAGTAATGCTTCGATCTCAGAGTTCTCAAACGTCAGGCGGGGCGATGCAAAGAAGTCCCCCTTGTGCAGACGCTGCCAAGCAGTGGTGAGGCTATCGCTCAGTGTTTTAACTGACTCGTTCTCAACAAGGCAGTCAGTAATTTGCTCTGTGAGATCCTTTACCGTCTCTCGGTCTTCAGTCCAGTTGGCAGCTCGTAGGAGCCGCCCCAGAAGGGCTGTTGCGCCGTAGGCGACGTGATCGGAAGGATCGCGCTTGGCTGGGAGGTAGTGGAGATGGATTGTGTCACGATGCCGTTTTGGAACCGCCTGTTTCGATACAGGCTCGTCATTTGCGG
>NZ_BATI01000032.1 GCF_000467105.1 Aquipseudomonas alcaligenes NBRC 14159 | reverse complement strand
CCGCAGACTCACAGAGCAACTGATTAAAACTAGGGAAAAGTCGTACTGGGTTGTCACCACTGGACTCCTCCGTCAGCTTCACAGAGTGATTGTCCAGCAGCACGATGCGAGGGGCGCGACAAACATTATCTGAAATGGCCTCGCGGAGCCCGTAGCGGTAGTCGCAGACTAATCGACCTTCTGCTGTCGAATAGCGAGCCAGTGCAATGCCCTTATCATCGGAACGCCAAGGCGTCCCTGAGAGCGCCAAGGTGAAGGCTGCCTGATCCTGGACGTTCTGGATGATTTGCTGGCCCCAAGCATTGCTCAGAAGGAGATCATGACCGGCGCAATGATGAATCTCATCGAAAATAGCCAACACTCGATAGTTTTCTAGGAGCGCCCAGAAAGCTTCATCCTGGTAGTCCATTGCCTGATAGGTACAAGCAGCTCCCACAGCACCAATGAGACCATCAAGGCGCCTACCCAAGACCTTGGAAAAGGTAGATCGGAAACCTTCGACGACTTGGCACGAGGGTGCGAAACAGAGCACAAGATCGATCTTGTCCAGCTGGAGCAAGCGATTGGCAAGCTCTGCAGCCATCCAAGTCTTTCCAGCCCCAGGCGTAGCCTGACAGAAGAAGTGCGGCGCAACAGCGTACCGTTCTAGGGCAGCATCAATGCATCGACGCTGCCATTCTCTTAGCGTCGACTTCATGCTTTGGGTGCGAAGGTCTTTAGAGTTTTCTCGACCGCTCGAAGGTGCCCAAGAAGCCGAGAGCTTCGATCTCGCGCGTCGAAATATTCCACTTCAACCCTAGGCTTTAGGTGGGGCATGTCATCAAGGAGTTGCTTGTACCGCTCCGTTTCGCCCATCGACGTCAGAAAGTCGAGGCGAATTTCCTTCTGCAGTGATTCCAAATGCTCTAGTACGTCTGCCTCCGTGACGGAAGGGGACACCGAAGCTGAACTCCCAACCTGTGGTAACTCCAGCAGTGGAGGAGAAGTCGAAGTGAATCTGCCATCCACAAGCTCAAGATCAAGACCTGAAGGGATTGGTCCTAGATGGTAGACCTGACCGCGCTTTCGTCGCACTTCGTCGTAGGTAACCCAGCCCACGCGCAGCATCCGTCGAATCTGCTCATACACGTAATAACGAACTTCCGTGATGTCAAAGCTCACGCTGCCTAAGCACTGGGCGTAGGCGTCACGCAGATCACGAGTCGTAAATTTCGCGAACCTATCCTGCTGCAGCAGCTGGTACAGCCGACTATCGAAAGTGAATGAATCCGATTTCATGCGGGTACCTGGAACGGGTCGCGCGGAACAGCCGAAAATACGGATTATAGTCCGTGGCCGAATAGTCCGCAAACACAGGATAGTGCCGGCTCACAAGAGCCGAGGCGGCCATGGGTCAGCTTGCGATCGCATTGGGCAAGTCAATCCGAGCACATAGGAAAGCCAAGGGCATTCCACAGGATGCCCTAGCGTTGGCATGCAAAATTGATCGGAGCTACATGGGACGTATCGAGCGAGGCGAGGTAAACCTCACTGTTGAAAAGCTGTACAAAATTGCAGAAATACTTCAGTGCGAGCCAGCGGCACTACTTCCCGCAGTCTTCTGACTCACCACCTAACGCCCTACAGTGAGCCTATTAGGTTTCCTTTGATGGAAGCTTGATCACCTTGGCTGCTTTGCCTGCTTTCCTGAACAGCGGGGTCTCCTCCAAGAACTCAGCAGGGTCGATATTCTTTCTCCTAGCAATCATCGAGGCGTAGAGCACTCTTTCCCGCTCCCTGCTCAGCTGCCGGGTTAATTCTTCGACCTGCGCCTTCAGCTTAACGATCTGTTGGTCGTATTCGCGGATCCTGGCAGTTTCCAAAGAAACTACCTGATCAAAGTACTGCTCTCCTCCTGCGTAGTTCTTTGTCAGGCTTTTAACACGCTGAAACTCGCGGACAAAATCCTTGTTTCGCCAGAGAGTAGGCTTGGATATACCGCATTTCTCCACCATGTAATTCCAGCAGAAGAGCTCTGGTGAAATCAATTGCCTCTCAAACTGCTGGAGAGTAGAGAAAGCAACATCCCATTGATTAGCAGATATAGTCACTATCAAGTCGCCCCGCACTGAAAGACACAGTCACTCGGGATAGAACCCTCATGAACAAATGGTTGATAGTCTTGACTTTGTTCAACCTGCTCCTGAGTGAGAACAATATCAGAACGATCCAGTATGTAACTTGCATTTCTGAAAACCGTCATTTGATGCTCAATATGCATCTCAACAGACTCAACCGGAACGTCCGGCCTATTAATTGCTTCGAATAACCTGGAAAGCTCATTCTCTGCGCGACTGCGCTCCGCCTCGATCTGCTTTACTTGTATTGGATCAGACATATCCACTACAAATTCCCGACAACCTTTCCCAGCATTTCCGGTTAAGCATTTTAGGTGAAACTCACAGGGCTTGAGGTTGATGTCGCGAAAACAATGACCGAGGGGGCCATAATGAACAGTTTGCAGAGTGTTGTTGAGGTAGCCTTGGATATGCTCATCTGAAACATTAGTCCCAGACCAAGACTTGACCTTATTGGCTAGCTCACCAATGAACCTAGACTGCTCAGAGAGCATCAATTCACTTACTTTAGCGGCCCGCTCTCGTGGAGTCTGATGATCATAATGATCGCCTTGACTGTCAGTTCTACCCATCCATTTATTCACGATACTTGCAGCTAAGCCCGCGCGAAAAAGAGAATTGGTTTGCCAATGCCTTCCCTTGTGGCTTTGAAAAGACTTAATCAGCTTCTCATCTGCAGCAATGCCATAGCGGAAGAACGCCGAGCGGGCAATATTGGTCGGCTTTATTACATGCAGTACAGCATGATAATCAAAGATGGAAGGTAAGTATTCATTATACACGCCACCCAGAGAGGCCGGAACCAAGAACAGGTAATCAGATACCTGCTGATTTATTCCAAAGGATGCAGAGCTTATTTGCATCCCATCCGCCAAGAATTCTTCCTTAATATCCTCAACTAGCGCCGCAGAAACTCTAGAGTTAATTGAAACAAAAGAGCTCTCCACAGCATCAATAATACTGCTTTGATCAATTAGAAAGCCATACGCAGCACGATATCTAAGCTCTGATGGCAGAGGTGATGGTCTATAGAAATTTTTTCGCGCACTAGAAAGCTTTAAAAATGAGTAAAAGCTTCTCTCTGAATCGAGTGCCACTGAGGTCAGTGTCTTCTGGTTAAAAAACTCAGGGAATAACTGCTCAGCATCAAGCACAGGAATGTACTTGGCTTTATCATATCCGCCACCCACAACCGTACGCACTGCAAGTAGGGCGTCCGCGCGACTTAGATAGACAGTTCGACGCCCGTGTAAAGAGGGCTCCCCGGTGAATGCAAAACATTCAAAGGATGACATGATCCAGAGTTTCAATTTATCTTTGAATGCGAAACGATCTTTAGACCCGTTCTTAGCCGGCTGACGGCCATGGAGGATTTCGAAAACCTCATCGTAAAGCAAAAAGCCGCGCCTTAACTCGACAAGCTCTTTGATGCGCTTCTTAAG
Source organism: Aquipseudomonas alcaligenes NBRC 14159 (assembly GCF_000467105.1). Lineage (GTDB taxonomy): Bacteria > Pseudomonadota > Gammaproteobacteria > Pseudomonadales > Pseudomonadaceae > Aquipseudomonas > Aquipseudomonas alcaligenes. The sequence goes on along the minus strand of NZ_BATI01000032.1, from coordinate 85,558 downwards.
ATCCCTACCTTGCACATAGTGAGCGCATTTTTTCTTGCCTAATGGCTTAGAAATCAAATTGAAGCCATTGGCTCTATAGAATTTCAGAAGCGAAGCAGCAGACGTAGAACTCGAAGCAACTGGTAGATATTCAGCAAGATTCTTCAGCTCAATCATTTCATCGTCTGAAACGCTTTTCAAAAGATGCAGACGAGATTTTGTGTCGGCGACATTCGAGCGGACCTTGCAGTGCAACCTCTCGAGAGCGTTCTGCACTTCGGACTCAATTTTATTTGCTCTTGCGTGGAATCGCTCTTTCAACTCGTCAGCAAAGGAGCCGTTCTCAATGCTCAAAGCCCGAGCTCTGTAGGGCTGGCAAATATTATTGATGCTATCAACCGCATCGCTGAATGCAGACCGCCACATGGTAGGGACATATCTAGCAATGGGCTCAGACCCTTTTTCGGTCCAGACCCGGCAATACATTTCTCCGCCTATCTCAACCAAACAATTTTTGGGGAGACGAAGAATTTCACCTATTCTCAGACCCAATCCAAACTGAAAGACCTGAGTTAAAACTGCAAGATAATCAATTTGCGCTCTAAGGCTCCCATCCCACTGCGTCTTGATAGCCCATTTTAACGCGATTATTGCCTTAATAAGCTCTGGAAGGGGCAGTTTGTCACCAGCCTCCAAGCGGCCATATTTATCTCTCTCCTCAAGGTCGTGTGCACCAATCAGATCGAAGTTCTGCGGTGCCAACCCGGAGTCGAATAAGAAACGAACAAAGTAGTTAATCGCTCTACAAGGACCTGCGGGATATTTGTACCTCGACTGCAAAAAGCCAAAGGTGCGAAAGTAATAGTCCTGATCTAGGTCTACCAGGGAAGTGGAGCCTTGCGATACGAAATTTTTAATGGGTGAAATCAAATCGCGCACGCGCGAGAAAGAAACTTGCTTGCTTGAGGCTCGTCTTTCCCATAAATAATTTACAATAAAGACCTTATTCAATAGCGTCAGCTCTTGGCTGCATGAGCCTCTAGCAAATAAGTTTAATTTTTCCCGCCCCTTATATCTCCAAACATCCTCCTGCCAGGTAGAGCCTTTAAAGACAACAAGCTTTGAAAATTGCACCTCAGCACTGCTTGCAAGTTTCTTTAGCTTTAGCAGCAACTCTTCATGCAGGATATCTCTAACCACTTTAACCTGCATTAGAATTCCTTAGAATTAATCAGCAAAACTTCATTGCCTTCTGAATACGCTATGGCGGCATGACAACCGGCAATTGCCTGGTCAATTACTGACACGACATTGGCTGTACTAATCATAAGTAATTGTTCCTTTCTCTCTATTAGTCCCTCCAATGCGGCCTCATGCGCTACAGTACTTTTGTTCGGACAAAATCTACTGCAGGAGTAGCAAGTAATGGCTGGCTCCTCAAAGCAAATCGACTTTGATGCACACTTCCCAATAACATTGAAATTTCTGGGCTCACAAACCTGGCTATATACATTACCCTTGAGCTCACCTTCCTTCATCCATGCAGCCGTAAAGTGTTTCTGCTCAATGCGGTTCAGCGTCGCAGCCTCAAGAATTTCCCACATTTCGTGAGTAAAGCGAAAATAATGCTTAATACTACTTGTGCCTTCATGATCCAAAAGATCAGCTACTTCTTCAGGGGTGCAACCAGACATAACAGCCTGGGTCCCTACCGTGTATCGAAATCTATAAGCACACAAGTTGAATCTCTTACCGGTTCTAGGCGACAGAGGCAGTCTATGCTCATTACCCCAAAGCATATAATTAATTCGGCATGAAGATTTATGATACTGCACGGACATCTTCGCTTCATCCGCGAAATAATCACTCGAAATTCTCTCGTCATCTTCCCAATAGTGACTCCCTCGGGAATTACCGTCGGCCTCTAGATCTATAGCCTTAGGCGAAATAAATATGGGTAACTCCCCAGGATCGAAACCAATCGGGGTATCGGAAGAATTAATATAAAATTCTAGTAGATTGGCTGTTCTTTCTGAGAGAAGCCTGGAGCTGAACTTACTTCTTCTTTTAGCAGATCGCTGTTTCACACGCGGAACGTTCAAGTATCGAACGCCAGTTACAACGTCTTTGATGAAGTCTTTTCGCTTCAGCATAGAAAGCTGAATAGGCCTCAAGCCGAAACACAAACAGAGGTCCAAGATCAGACGAAAAGCTAGCGGGAGCGATTCGTTGTCTACTTGAGCAGATAGTATGGTGATCTCTTCTTTGCTAAATGGACCTCTTTCCTCATCCATCATAAAGAGAGACAAATACGAATTTTTTCTTCCCGAGTAGTCACGAAGCCTCATAAAATCTTCGTACTTATCTAGACACAACCATTCATATTCATGCAAGAGAGCGAACCGCAAGAATTCTTTGCAAGTCGAAATAAACTGCTGCCTATGTCTTCCGTTTAACGCAGAAACCTCATCAAGGAAGTCATTTAGACTAGTCCCTCTAGTCAACTCTTTAGCAAGCCTGTCGATGAATTTGAATTTATGCCGGACAGTTGAAGAAAGATTCCGCTCTAAAATATATCGCAAATAGCTTGCAACGATTCCCTTTAAGTCATAATCCAGATAATTTATATACTCAGACCTGAGATATGTGAACTCACTAGTATCATCGGGAACTATTATTACGTTTCGAAAGTCACCCTTAGAATCAAGTAGCTCAACTCGGTAACCTAGACGACTGCTTACGAATCTCTCATTCTCTTGGATATCTGAAATAATTTCAGCAGTAGGTGAAAGGCGTACATCCTTAGCTGAAATCATTGCTTATTTTCCTGCGAACGAAGTATCTCCTCCTGTAGAAGAACTTGCAGGCCTGCAACTTTGGCTTGTATTGACCCTCTAGAATAACGGTCAGGCATATCACTGTTTCTAGCCCAGCCTCCCGCTGCCTCCTGAATAGGCGCCTTCATTATCTTGCGGCTTAATCCACTAGCTCCTTTGAATTTCTTATCCAGCGCTTGATTCAGAAGATCATGAAATGTGTTACGTAGGCGGTGGGGGCTTAACAATCCAGAAAACTCAGGGTGCCGCAGGATAAGTTCATTCAATATCGAGTTTGGCGTTTGGACCGACAATGGATTTCCATCACGGCATGAAAGAAATAAATAGCTAGATCTCTGCCAGCCTTCGAACTCTTTTCTTACATGGACTATGTAATGCTCAATCAGGGATGCGAAATCATCGTGTAACTCAACTTGCCGACCATAGGTTTTTACGGACGGAGACTCTGCGCGCGGATAGTTGATTACATCAGTGTTCTTCAATATATCGAAATACTTCCTCCTACCCGTAAGCTGAAAATCGTTCAGCTTTAATAGTAGCGTCTCACCCTTTCTATTCCCCGCAAGCATCAGAAGCAGCAGAAATATATAGTTCCGCCACTTCACCTTTGACGACTTCCAAGGATTACTCTTATTACTATAATCAGGGTCGATGATAGTTATGAACTTCACCTGCAGCTCAGGAGTAAGGCCAATCTTGTCTTTCCTGTCGCCCTTGTAAGGAGACTTAAGGTACAGCTTAAATCCTGCGTCCATTCGTTCATATAAACGCTTTGCTGCCTTTAGCTGCTGTATATTTCGCGAATACTGCCCCTCGTAAAAGAGCCAAAGGTATTCTAAAAATTTTCTTGCTCCCCGCATTCTAGCGCTATACCAGTTCTCGCCCACTCGCTCCCCGGATTGTAGGCCGTATCCACAATATGAGGAGAATGACTCAATCTCACCGATAGTGAACGGCACAAGATCCACTATCCGCTGAATCAAATTAATATTCTTGCTCTCGCAGAACCTATACAGGGCCAGAATTGAATTCTGGTCCACCCTTATTGTGTTAGGTTTCGCACCATTATCGAATCGTTGTAGTGCATATGCTCCGGCAAATAGATCAATTTGATCGTTTTCAGCCACGAGCTGGAGTTTGAGCCCACCTAACTTAGTGAACTCAACTTGGACTAATGAATATCGAGAGGGCTTCAAATGACACACCGCACAAGAACGAGCGCGGCAGCCTAGAGGCAGCTAGATGAGGAGTCAATAATGAAACGAATTAACAGCTATACGATCATTTTTTCCGAGATGAAAAAAATGAAACACGTTTCAAGCCGCTGTAGAGAATGCATAAAATGAAAAGCCCCGACTAGCGGGGCTTACAGAGAGTTATCCACAGAAAATGAGATAATCTCTATTTAATTCACCGCATCGCGCAGGGACTTGCCCGGCTTGAAGGCCACGGTGTTGCTGGCCTTGATCTTGACCGGGGCACCGGTCTGCGGGTTTTTGCCGGTGCGGGCACCGCGGTGACGCTGCAGGAAAGTACCGAAACCGACCAGGGTGACGCTGTCCTTGCGGTTCAGCGCGCTGGTGATCTCTTCAAGCACGGCGTTGAGTACGCGGTTGGCCTGGTCTTTGGTCAGATCAGCCTTTTCGGCGATAGCCGCGGCGAGTTCAGGTTTGCGCATAGATGCCTCTTTGACGGTTTGTTGTTGTTGTGTCCGTGCTGTCCGTCCGGAACAGCGCCAAAGGCGCCGCAACGGCTCTGCGCTGCGGCAGACCTCTGGGAGAATGGCATGCCATCCGGGATGGCGCCAGTGTTGCCGGGCGGTTTGCACTGCCGATAGCACGACGATAGCGACAGAACAGCTGTCATTTCCGCCAGAAGCACGGCAATGGCCCGATTCATCCCCTCGGAAAAGCAAACGGCGGCCCTCAGGCCGCCGTTGCGATATACCGTGCTAGAGCGGATCAACCGATCTCGATCATCTCGAAGTCGGCTTTGCCCACGCCGCAATCCGGGCACAGCCAGTCGGCCGGCACGTCTTCCCAACGGGTGCCAGGGGCGATGCCGTCGTCGGGCCAGCCCTGGCTCTCGTCATAGATCAGGCCACAGACCACACATTGCCACTTCTTCATGCTCTACCTCATCGTGGGCCGTCTCTGGCGGACGCTGCCCTGGTTAAAAATTCGCCGGAAGCGTTTCTAACGTCGCCTTGGGCGACGGCCCTCTCGGGGTGGCCACCGGGGATGGCGAACCATCGGAAATCAGCAGGCTTTGTACTGACATGGACGTCGCCGCGCAAGTCTCCGGGGCGGCCCTTCGTCGTGCTAAGCTCGCCGCCGTCCCAGATCGCCGAAGCCGTCGTCGTGCCCTCCTCCGTCCTCGCCCATCCGCCGCGCTGGCTCAGCGCCGCCCAGCTGCATCCGGCTCCCGCGCCCCTGCTGCGCGACTGGCTGTTCGACCAGGGCTCGCTGACCCGCCGCCTCACCACCCTCAGCGCCGAGCGCTTCGCCGTGCAGCCACTGCAACAGGGCTGGCAGGTGCTGCGCGCCGACGAATGCGCCGCCCTGCAGGTGCCGGCCGGCAGCCTGGGCTGGGTGCGCGAGGTGTTCCTGCTGGGTGCCGGGCAACCCTGGGTATTCGCCCGCAGCGTGGCCGCTCGCCGGGCCCTGGAGGGCTCCGGCTTCGAGCTGGGCAAGCTGGGTAGCCGCTCGCTCGGCGAACTGCTGTTCAGTGACCGCGCCTTCGTCCGCGGCGAACTGCAGGCGTGCCGCTACCCGGCGGCCTGGCTGCCGGACACGGTGCGTGCCGAGCAGCTGTGGGGGCGCCGTTCGTGCTTCCGACGCGACGGTCTCGGCGTGCTGGTGGCCGAAGTGTTCCTGCCGGCCTTCTGGGATCACGCCGCCGCGAACTAGCGCCGCCCTTGCTCTGCGCAGGCTCGTATAATCGGCGCACCCGGAACGGAGACCCGCCGATGTACCAATCCTTCCTGCTTGCCCTCAACCGCGTTCACCCGCGCACCTGGGACTTCGTCCAGCTGATGCGCCTGGAGAAGCCGATCGGCATCTACCTGCTGCTGTGGCCGACCCTCTGGGCCCTGTGGGTGGCGAGCAAGGGCGTGCCGGACTTCAAGTGGCTGCTGATCTTCGTCCTCGGCACGCTGTTCATGCGCGCCGCCGGCTGCGTGATCAATGACTACGCCGACCGTCACTTCGACGGCCATGTGGCGCGTACCAGGGCACGCCCGCTGGCCGATGGACGGGTCACGCCGCGCGAGGCGCTGATCCTGTTCGCCGTGCTGGTGGCGCTGAGCTTCGTGCTGGTGCTGTTCACCAACCTGACCACCATCCTGCTGTCGTTCGGCGGTCTGGCCCTGGCCGCCTGCTATCCCTTCATGAAGCGCTACACCTACTACCCGCAGGTGGTGCTGGGTGCGGCCTTCAGCTGGGGCATGCCGATGGCCTTCAGCGCGGTGACCGGTGAGCTGCCGCCGCCGGAAGCCTGGCTGCTGTACATCGCCAACCTGCTGTGGACGGTGGCCTACGACACCTACTACGCGATGACCGACCGCGAGGACGACCTGAAGATCGGCGTGAAATCCACTGCCATCCTGTTCGGCGAGGCCGACCGCCTGATCATCCTCACCCTGCAGGGCCTGGCCCTGCTGTGCCTGGCCATGGCCGGCGCGCGCTTCAGCCTGGGCATCTGGTTCCTGCTCGGCCTGCTCGGCGCCGCCGCCTGCTTCGCCTGGGAGTTCTGGAGCACCCGCGGGCGCGAACCGCAGGCCTGCTTCGCCGCCTTCCTGCACAACCACTGGGCGGGGCTGGCGATCCTGCTGGGCATCGTCGTCGACTACGCGCTGCGCTGAAAAAGCCCGGCGCAGAGCTGTCATATCGCTGCAATAATTCCGTTATCTAATGCGGCGCACAGACAAGACGACCCGAGGCTCGATCCATGGTTGGCAAGAACATCCTCATCGTTGACGACGAAGCCCCGATCCGCGAGATGATCGCGGTGGCCCTGGAGATGGCTGGCTACGACTGCCTGGAGGCGGAGAATACCCAGCAGGCCCACGCGCTGATCGTCGACCGCAAGCCGGACCTGATCCTGCTCGACTGGATGCTGCCGGGCACCAGCGGCATCGAGCTGGCGCGCCGCCTCAAGCGCGACGAGCTGACCGACGACATCCCGATCATCATGCTCACCGCCAAGGGCGAAGAGGACAACAAGATCCAGGGCCTGGAAGTCGGCGCCGACGACTACATCACCAAGCCCTTCTCGCCGCGCGAGCTGGTCGCCCGCCTCAAGGCCGTGCTGCGGCGCACCGCGCCGAGCGATGGCGAAACGCCGATCGAAGTCGGCGGCCTGCTGCTCGACCCGATCAGCCACCGCGTCACCATCGACGGCAAGCCGGCCGAGATGGGCCCCACCGAATACCGCCTGCTGCAGTTCTTCATGACCCACCAGGAACGCGCCTATACCCGCGGCCAGCTGCTCGACCAGGTCTGGGGCGGCAACGTCTACGTCGAGGAACGCACCGTCGACGTGCATATCCGCCGCCTGCGCAAGGCCCTCGGTGAGGCCTACGAGAATCTGGTGCAGACGGTGCGCGGCACCGGGTATCGTTTCTCCACCAAGAGCTGAACAGTCGTAAGGAAGCGCTAGGTGAACCAAAACTGGCGCGGCGCCCTGGCGCGCCGCCTGCTGTTGCTGATGGCCGCCTGCGGCCTGATCGGCCTGATCACGGGCCAGTACGCCTGGGCCCTGGCCATCGGCCTCGGCGCCTACCTGCTGTGGCACCTCAAGCAGCTGCTGCGCCTGCACGCCTGGCTGCGCGAGCGCCAGCCGGACGACGCACCGCCCGAGGGCTACGGCCTGTGGGGCGAGGTGTTCGACAGCATCTACCACCTGCAGCGCCGCGACCAGCGCGTGCGCGGCCGCCTGCAGGCGGTGATCGACCGCGTGCAGGAGTCCACCGCCGCCCTGCGCGACGCGGTGATCATGCTCGACAGCGAGGGCAACCTGGAATGGTGGAACCGCGCCGCCGAACAGCTGCTGGGCCTGAAGACCCCGCAGGACAGCGGCCAGGCCATCACCAACCTGGTGCGCCATCCGCGCTTCAAGGAGTATTTCGAGGCCGGCCAGTACCAGGAAGCGCTGGAAATTCCCTCGCCGATCAATGACCGCCAGCGCCTGCAGCTGCAGATCACCCGCTACGGCAACAACGAGCACCTGATGTTCGTCCGCGATGTCACCCGCCTGCACCAGCTGGAGCAGATGCGCAAAGACTTCGTCGCCAACGTCTCCCACGAACTGCGCACGCCGCTGACGGTGATCTCCGGCTACCTGGAGACCCTGCAGGACAACGTCGAAGAGGTCAACCCGCGCTGGCTGCGCGCCTTGCAGCAGATGCAGCAGCAGGGCTCGCGCATGCAGAACCTGCTCAATGACCTGCTCCTGCTGGCCAAGCTGGAAGCCACCGACTACCCCTCGGACAACCAGCCGGTGGCGATGGACCTGCTGTTGCTGTCCATCCGCAACGATGCCCAGGCGCTGTCCGGCAGCCGCAACCACCGCATCAGCCTGGAGGCGGACCACCAGGTGCGCCTCAAGGGCAGCGAGGCCGAGCTGCGCAGCGCCTTCTCCAACCTGGTGTTCAACGCGGTGAAGTACAGCCCCGAGGAGAGCGAGATCCGCATCCGCTGGTGGGCCGATGAACAGGGCGGGCACTTCAGCGTGGCCGACAGCGGCATCGGCATCGAAGCCAAGCACCTGCCGCGGCTGACCGAGCGCTTCTACCGGGTCGACTCCAGCCGCGCCTCCAACACCGGCGGCACCGGCCTGGGCCTGGCCATCGTCAAGCACGTGCTGCTGCGCCATCGCGCGCGGCTGGACATCACCAGCGTGCCGGGCAAGGGCAGCACCTTCACCTGTCACTTCCCGGCGCAGCAGCTCAGCCGTCGCGAGTAGCGGCGGCGCTGCGGCTTGCAATCGCCCTCGTCAGCCGCCACCCTGTAGCGATCTTTCGCCAGCCCCAAGCACCAATGGACCCTTCCAGTAGCCTTTCCACCTCCGCACTCTTCGCCGATCTCGGCCTCGTGCTGTTCGCCCTGTTCCTCGTTCTGCTCAACGGCTTCTTCGTCGCCGCCGAGTTCGCCATGGTCAAGCTGCGCTCGACCAAGGTGGAAGCCATCGCCGAGCAGAACGGCTGGCGCGGGCACATCCTGCGTACCGTACACAACCAGCTGGATGCCTACCTGTCGGCCTGCCAGCTGGGTATCACCCTGGCCTCCCTGGGCCTCGGCTGGGTTGGCGAGCCGGCCTTCGCCGAGCTGCTCACGCCGCTGCTCAGCGCCATCGGCATCGAGTCGCAGAAGCTGGTCCACGGCATTTCCTTCTTCGTGGCCTTCTTCATCATCTCCTACCTGCACATCGTGGTCGGCGAGCTGGCGCCAAAATCCTGGGCGATCCGCAAGCCGGAGCTGCTGTCGCTGTGGACGGCCGCGCCGCTGTACGCCTTCTACTGGCTGATGTACCCGGCCATCTACCTGCTCAATGCCAGCGCCAACGCCATCCTGCGTGTCGCCGGCCAGGGCGAGCCGGGGCCGCATCACGAACACCACTACAGCCGCGACGAACTGAAACTGATCCTCCACTCCAGCCGCGCCCGCGACCCCAGCGACCAGGACATGCGCGTGCTGGCCTCGGCCGTGGAGATGGGCGAGCTGGAGGTGGTGGACTGGGCCAACTCGCGCGAGGACCTGGTGCACCTGGCGCTGGATGCCAGGCTCGACGAGGTGTTCACCCTGTTCCGCCGGCACAAGTACAGCCGCTACCCGGTGTATGACGAGACCAGCGGCAGCTTCGTCGGCGTGCTGCACATCAAGGACCTGCTGCTGCAGCTGTCGCTGTTCGAGATGCTGCCCTCCAAGTTCAACCTGGCCGACCTGATGCGGCCGATCGAGCGGGTCACCAAGCACATGCCGCTGTCCGAGCTGCTGGAGACCTTCCGCAAGGGCGGCGCGCATTTCGCCCTGGTCGAGGAAGCCGACGGCAAGGTGGTCGGCTTCCTGACCATGGAAGACGTGCTGGAAGTGCTGGTCGGCGACATCCAGGACGAGCACCACAAGGCCGAGCGCGGCGTGCTCGCCTACCAGCCGGGCAAGCTGCTGGTACGCGGCGACACCCCGCTGTTCAAGATCGAGCGTCTGCTCGGCATCGACCTCGACCATATCGAGGCCGAGACCCTGGCCGGGCTGGTCTACGAGAGCCTCAACCGGGTGCCGGAAGAGGACGAGATGCTCGAGACCGAGGGCCTGCACATCATCATCAAGAAGATGAAAGGCCCGAAGATCGTCCTGGCCAAGGTGCTCAAGCTCGACTGAAGCACTGGCGCGCCGGACTCAGGCCGCGCGCGCCTGCTCGGCGCCCGGCAAGCTCAGGCCATGATCCAGATGCTGATCCACCAGCCACTTGCCGTGGGCCAGCGAGGCGCGCTGGGCGCTCTCCAGATCGGCCAGAAAGGCGAAGCGCAACGGTAGCGGGATGCGCCTGGTGCTGTGGCCGTCCGCCAGGGTGATCTGGCAGCCGGCCGCCCAGGGCGTGGGGATACCCGGATGCTCCATGACCACCGCCTGAATGACGTGGTCACGGTAGATGCAGTGCTGATTGTTCATGGTCCGGCCTCGTGCAGTGACGGGAAGACGGTCCCGTCACCATAAGACCAGATCGCCCGGGCCAGACGCCGGGGCGACGACCGGCAGGACTACTCGCCGCCCACGGCGAAGTTGGGCAGGCTGTCGACCGGCTGGGCGAAGTTGAACGGGATGGACTCCAGCGCCAGGCCGACGTTGCGCTGCACCACGAAGTGCAGGTGCGGACCGGTGCTGTTGCCGGTGTTGCCGGAGCGGCCGATCTGCATGCCGGCCTCGACGCGCTGACCCTCACGCACCGCCACCGAGCCGCGCATCAGGTGCAGGTAGACGCCCATGGTGCCGTCGTCGTGGAGGATGCGCACATAGTTGCCGGACGGGTTGTTGCCGCGCCCGCTCTGGTGGTTCTCGGTTTTCACCACCATGCCACCGCGCGAGGCAACGATGGGCGTGCCTTCGGGCATGGCGATGTCCATCGCGTAACGACCCTTGCGGGTGAAGTGGCTGTACTTGCCGTTGGCGCCCTGAGTCAGGCGGAACGGGCCGCCCAGCCAGGGCAGCGGGTAGCGGAACAGCTGCGGCTGCAGGCGCGGGTCGCCCATGGCGTAGCGCAGCCGGGGCTTGTAGCTCATCGGCTTGCCCGCTTCCAGCGGCGCCAGGGTGGTCAGGCGGATGTGGCTGCGCGGCGGCAGCACCCAGCGAATCGGCTCATCCGGGGCGCCGGCGACGTTGACCAGGCGCTCCAGGCGCAGCTCGACTTCCACCGGCGCATAGAGATCGTTGCGCAGCACCAGCGTCTCGCCGGCGTCGTGCTTCTTGGTCTCCAGCTTCACCAGGTTGTCGAGCTTCTCCACCATGCGGTCGCGGAACACGAACACCTGGGCACCGGGCACGGCCTTGTCGCTATAGGTCACCGTGCCGTGCTGGTCGACATATTTGTAGATGGTCAGCGCACTGGCCTGGCCGGCGGCCAGCAGCAATGCGCAGAAAATGAATGAACGCCCTAGCATAAGTTCGCGGATCTAATGGTTATTGGTATCCGGGACTGGCAAGACTAGCAGCGCCGAAAGCGGGTCGCGAGCCTCGCTGGTGCGAGCTGTGCGGCAATCGGCAGGAGCCGCCGGGGAAAATCCGCGATATCCGACGAAAGGTGCGGCGCAGAGCGCTCAATCCGACCTTGGTCGAACTGGCGCGGACCGGCGCGGCGCCTAGACTGCCGGCCTTCGTAATTTCTGCCTGCCGAGGTTCCCATGTATTCCGAGCGCATCCGTCTGCCCGCCCTGCTGGACAAGGTGATGAGCGCGAGCGATGCCGCCGCGCTGATCGAGGACGGCATGACGGTCGGCATGAGCGGCTTCACCCGCGCCGGCGAGGCCAAGGCGGTGCCGCGCGCGCTGGCCGAACGCGCCCGCCGCCAGCCGCTGCAGATCAGCCTGATGACCGGCGCCAGCCTCGGTAACGACCTCGACAAGCAGCTCACCGAGGCCGGCGTGCTGGCGCGGCGCATGCCGTTCCAGGTCGACGCCACCCTGCGCAAGGCAATCAACGCCGGCGAGGTGATGTTCATCGACCAGCACCTGTCCGATACCGTCGAGCAGATCCGCAACCTGCAGCTGAAGAAGCCCGATATCGCGGTGATCGAGGCGGTGGCCATCACCGAGGACGGCCACATCGTGCCGACCACCTCGGTGGGCAACTCGGCCAGCTTCGCGATCTTCGCCGAGCGCGTGATCGTCGAGATCAACCTGGCGCACAACCCCAACCTGGAAGGCCTGCACGACATCTACATCCCGACCTACCGGCCGACCCGCACGCCGATCCCGCTGGTGCGCGCCGACCAGCGCATCGGCAGCGGCGCCATCCCGATCCCGGCGGACAAGATCGCCGCCATCGTCATCACCGAGCAGGCCGACTCCTACTCCACGGTCACCGCACCGGATGCCGAGACCCAGGCCATCGCCGATCACCTGATCGCCTTCTTCGGCCGCGAAGTCGAGGCCGGGCGCCTGCCGCAGAACCTCGGTCCGCTGCAGGCCGGCATCGGCAGCATCGCCAACGCGGTGATGTGCGGCCTGCTGGAATCACCGTTCGAGGATCTGGAGATGTACTCCGAGGTGCTGCAGGACTCTACCTTCGAGCTGATCGACGCCGGCAAGATGCGCTTCGCCTCGGGCTGCTCGATCACCCTGTCGGAGCGCTGCAACGCGCGGGTATTCGGCAACCTGGAGCGCTACAAGGACAAGCTGGTACTGCGCCCGCAGGAAATCTCCAACCACCCGGAGATCGTCAGGCGCTTAGGCATCATCGGCATCAACACCGCGCTGGAGTTCGACCTGTACGGCAACGTCAACTCGACCCACGTCGGCGGCACCAGGATGATGAACGGCATCGGCGGTAGCGGCGACTTCGTCCGCAACGCGCACCTGGCGATCTTCGTCACCAAGTCGATTGCCAAGGGCGGGGCGATTTCCAGCGTGGTGCCGATGGTCAGCCACGTCGACCACAGCGAGCACGACGTCGACATCCTGGTCACCGAGCAGGGCCTGGCCGACCTGCGCGGCCTGGCCCCACGCGAACGGGCCCGGGCGGTCATCGACAACTGCGTGCACCCGGACTTCCGTGGCGCGCTGAACGACTACTTCGAACGCGCCTGCGCCAAGGGCGGCCACACCCCGCACATCCTGCGCGAAGCGCTGCAGTGGCACATCAACCTGGAAGAATGCGGGCGCATGCTAGCCGGCTGAGCGCGGCGCGCAACGAACAACGGCGCCCGCGGGCGCCGTTTGCCTATGCATGGCGCCGGGCCTAGGCGCCCGGAACGAAATGCTTCTGCGCGGTGCCACGGGCGATCAGGCGCGACAGGTAGTCGAGCTTCTGCGGGTCCTTGTCGACGAACCTGAAGGTCAGCTGCAGCCACTCGCTGTCGGGCTTGGGCTCCAGCGCGGCCACCGCGTGCAGGTAGCCATTGAGGCGCGCGGTTTCGGCGGCCTCGCCCTGCTCCAGGTCGAGCACCGCACTTTCCAGCACCTGTGGCAGCAACTCGGCGCGCTTGACCACCAGCAGGGCCTCCTTGAGGCTCAGCGCCTTGATCACACAGGCCATGCTGCCACCGGGCAGACGCAACTGCCCCTGGCCACGGCCACTCGGCGCAGTACTGGCCTTGGCCGCCGGGGCTGGCTTGGCGAAGGCGGCAGCGGCATCGGCCGCCGCCGCAGAAGGCTTGGCGGCCGGCTTGACCACCTCGGCCTTGCCGCCGGTCAGGGCTGCCAGCGAATCGTTGGCAAAGGCGCCGGTGCTGAGCATCTTCGGCGGCGCGCTGGACACCAGGGCCTGCAGCTTGCCGGCGCGGTGCAGGGCCTTCTTCACCTTGGTGATCAGCTGTTCATTGGAGAACGGCTTGCCAATGAAATCGGAAACCCCCGCCTGAATGGCCTGGACCACGTTCTCCTTGTCACCACGGCTGGTCACCATGATGAAAGGCGTGGTCTTCAGCGTCTCATGCTCCCGACACCAGGACAGCAACTCGAGGCCGGACATCTCCGGCATCTCCCAGTCGCACAGGATCAGGTCGGCCGGCTGGCGGGCGAGCATCTGCTGGGCCTTGCGCCCGTTGACCGCTTCATCGATCTGGATGCCGGGAAAATGGTCGCGCAGCCCCTTCTTCACCAGATCACGGATAAAAGTGGCGTCGTCCACCACCAGCACACTGACTTTGCTCATCGACCACTCCCGACAACGATGTCGACAAGCATAGCCGCGGATACTGGCCCAAGGCCAACCGCATGCACGCGGTCATGCCGCGTGCGCAGCGGCGGGCCGGTTACTCGGCCTTGCCGCCCTTCACTTCTTCCTGCATGCGCGCCAGGCCCATGTGGCGGACGTCGGTGCCGCGCACCAGGTAGATGACCAGCTCGGCGATGTTGCGCGCGTGGTCGCCGATGCGCTCCAGCGAACGCAGCACCCAGATGATCGACAGCACGCGGCCGATGGCGCGCGGGTCTTCCATCATGTAGGTGACCAGCTCGCGCAGGGCGGTCTTGTATTCCCGATCGACGGTTTTGTCGTACTGCGCCACCGACAGGGCCAGGTCGGCGTCGAAGCGGGCGAAGGCGTCCAGCGCCTCCTGCACCATCTTGCGCACCTGGTCGCCGATATGACGCACCTCGACATAGCCACGCGGCGCCTCGCCGTTCTCGCTCAGCTCGATGGCGCGCTTGGCGATCTTCGACGCCTCGTCACCGATGCGCTCGAGGTCGATCACCGACTTGGAGATGCTGATGATCAGGCGCAGGTCGGAAGCGGCCGGCTGGCGGCGGGCGAGAATGCGCAGGCATTCCTCGTCGATGTTGGTTTCCATCTGGTTGATCTGGTCATCGATCTCGCGCACCTGCTGGGCCAGGCCGGAGTCGGCCTCGATCAGCGCGGTGACGGCGTCATTGACCTGCTTCTCGACCAGACCGCCCATCGCCAGGAGGTGGCTGCGCACTTCCTCCAGCTCGGCGTTGAACTGCTGAGAGATGTGATGGGTGAGGCTGTCTTTGTTGATCATCTTGAAGTCCTTGGCAGTGCTTCTGTCTCCCCTCTCTCAGCGGAGGAGGGGGCGGGCCGTGTTCGGATGAGGAAGCCCGGCCTGGCCTGAAGCACCCTCACCCTAACCCTCTCCCAAGGGGAGAGGGGACTGTCCTGCATTAACCGTAGCGACCGGTGATGTAATCCTCGGTCTGCTTCTTGGCCGGGTTGGTGAACAGGGTGTCGGTGTCGCCGAACTCGATCAGCTTGCCCATGTACATGAACGCGGTGTAGTCGGAAACCCGCGCGGCCTGCTGCATGTTGTGGGTCACGATGACGATGGTGTACTTGCTCTTCAGCTCGTAGATCAGCTCTTCGACCTTGAGGGTGGAGATCGGGTCGAGTGCCGAGCAGGGTTCGTCGAGCAGCAGCACTTCCGGCTGCACCGCCACGGTGCGGGCGATCACCAGACGCTGCTGCTGACCGCCGGACAGGCCGAGGGCGGACTCGTGCAGGCGGTCCTTCACCTCGTCCCACAGGGCGGCGCTCTTCAGCGCCCACTCGACGGTCTCGTCGAGCACGCGCTTCTGGTTCACGCCCTGAATGCGCAGGCCGTACACCACATTCTCGTAGATGCTCTTGGGGAAGGGGTTGGGCTTCTGGAACACCATGCCGACGCGGCGGCGCAGCTCGGCGACGTCCAGACCCTTCTGGTAGATGTCGTGGCCGTCGAGGAGGATCTGGCCGTCCACGCGGCAACCGTCGACCAGGTCGTTCATGCGGTTGAAGGTGCGCAGCAGGGTCGACTTGCCGCAGCCGGACGGGCCGATGAAGGCGGTGACGCGCTGCTTCGGGATGTTCATCGAGACGTCGAACAGCGCCTGCTTGTCGCCGTAGAACAGGTTGAGGCCGGGCACCTCGAGAGCGACCGTCTCTTCGGCCAGGTTGAGGCCCTGCTTCTGGCGGCCGAGGGCGGCCATGTCGATACCGTGGGTGTGTACTTCGTGCTGCATGGGAGGCTCCCTACGCTAACAAATCGTTCAGGCCGCCGCGGCCGGTGCCGCGGCGACATTGTTCATCAATGATCCAGCGCCTTGTACTTCTCGCGCAGGTGGTTGCGGATGAACACGGCGCTCAGGTTGAGCAGCGCGATCACCAGCACCAGCAGGAACGCGGTGGCGTACACCAGCGGGCGGGCGGCCTCGACGTTGGGGCTCTGGAAGCCGACGTCGTAGATGTGGAAGCCCAGGTGCATGATCTTCTGGTCCAGGTGCAGGTACGGGTAGTTGCCGCTCACCGGCAGTGCCGGGGCCAGCTTGACCACGCCGACCAGCATCAGCGGCGCCACTTCGCCGGCGGCGCGGGCCACGGCGAGGATCAGGCCGGTCATCATGGCCGGGCTGGCCATCGGCAGTACCACTTTCCACAGGGTCTCGGCCTTGGTCGCACCGAGCGCCAGGGAGCCTTCGCGCAGGGCCCGCGGGATGCGCGCCAGGCCTTCCTCGGTGGCCACGATCACCACCGGCACGGCGAGGATCGCCAGGGTCAGCGAGGCCCACAGCAGGCCCGGGGTGCCGAAGGTCGGCGCCGGTGCGGCCTCGGGGAAGAACAGGCGGTCGATCGAGCCACCCAGCACATAGACGAAGAAGCCCAGGCCGAACACGCCGTAGACGATGGCCGGCACGCCGGCCAGGTTGTTCACGGCGATGCGGATGATGCGGGTCATCACGCCCTGCTTGGCATACTCGCGCAGGTAGATGGCCGCCAGCACGCCGAACGGGGTGACGATCACGGCCATGATCAGGGTCATCATCACGGTGCCGAAGATGGCCGGGAAGATGCCGCCCTCGGTGTTGGCCTCGCGCGGTTCGTCGCTGAGGAACTCCCACAGCTTGGCGAAGTAGAAGCCGATCTTGGCGCCCACGCCCATGGCGTTCGGCTGGTAGGCACGCACCACCTTGCTCAGGGCGATGACCTGCTCGCGACCGTCGACGGTCTTCACCGTCACGCTGTCGCGCGCCAGCTGCTGGTTGAGGTCGATCAGCTCGCTCTCGAGGCCCTTGTACTGGGCGTCCAGCTCGGCACGGCGGGCGTCCAGGTCGGCCTGCGCCGCGGCGTCCAGACGGCCATCGAGCTCCAGCTTGCGGCTTTCCAGGCGCAGGCGCTCCAGGCCGTGGTTGATACGGCCTATGTCCTTCTTCTCCAGGCGCACCAGCTGCGCGTGCAGCTCGTCGACGCGGGTGATGCGCGCCTGCAGCTCGGCCCAGGCGGCTTCGCCCTCGGCGACCAGCTGGCCATCCTGCTTGACGTTCAGCAGGTAGCCATAGAAGTTGCCCCACTCGCGGCGCTCCATCACCACCAGGTTTTCCGGGGTCTGCGGCGCGCTCATCCACTCGGCCACCACCCAGCTGAAGTCGGCGCCGTAGACCTCACGATTGCCGACCTTGTACAGCTCGCGGGTCATGAACTCGCCGCCCTTCACATCCACCGGCAGGCCGGCAGCGGCCAGGCGCGCACGCGGCACCTGTTCTTCCTGCACCAGCTCGCCCGCCATCACCCGGGCAGCTTCGCCGGGCACCTGGTAGTGGGCTTCGACCACGTCGGCCGGCCAGAAGTGGCCGAGGCCGCGCACGGCGATCACGGCGAGCAGGCCGATGGTCATGATCACGGCGATGGACACGCCGCCGGCGGTCATCCACACCCAGGGCGCACCGCTCTTGAACCAGGACTTGAAGTTTTGCTCTTTGCGTTTCACGGACTACTCCCAGTTCTCAGAGCGACGCGTATTTCTTGCGCAGGCGGGTACGGATCAGCTCCGCCAGGGTATTCATCACGAAGGTGAAGCTCAGCAGCACCAGCGCGGAGAGGAACAGCACGCGGTAGTGGGTGCTGCCCACCTCGGATTCCGGCATCTCCACCGCCACGTTGGCGGCCAGCGTGCGCAGACCCTGGAAGATGTTCATGTCCATGATCGGCGTGTTGCCGGTGGCCATCAGCACGATCATGGTTTCGCCGACGGCACGGCCGAGGCCGATCATCAGCGCCGAGAAGATGCCCGGGCTGGCGGTGAGGATCACCACGCGGGTCAGGGTCTGCCAGGGCGTGGCACCGAGGGCCAGGGAGCCGAAGGTCAGGCTCTTGGGCACGCTGAACACGGCGTCCTCGGCGATCGAGTAGATGTTCGGGATCACCGCAAAGCCCATGGCCAGGCCGACCACCAGGGCGTTGCGCTGGTCGAAGGTGATGCCCAGGTCATTGCTGATCCACAGGCGCATGTCGCCACCGAAGAACCAGTTCTCCAGGTGCCCGCTCATACCCAGCGAACCGGCGCCGACCAGCAGGATCACCGGGATCAGCAGGGCCGCTTCCCAACCGTCCGGCACCACCAGGCGAATGCGCTCCGGCAGGCGGCTCCAGGCATAGGCGGCGAGCAGCACGCCGACCGGCGTGAGCAGCAGCAGGCTGAAGATGCCCGGCAGGTGGCCCTCGACATAGGGTGCCAGGAACAGACCGGCGAAGAAGCCGAGGATCACCGTCGGCAGCGCTTCCATCAGCTCGATCACCGGCTTGACCTTGCGGCGCATGGCCGGGGCCATGAAGTAGGCGGTGTAGATCGCCGCGCAGATGGCCAGCGGGGCGGCCAGCAGCATGGCGTAGAACGCCGCCTTGAGGGTGCCGAAGGTCAGCGGCGCCAGGCTCATCTTGGGCTCGAAGTCGCTGTTGGCCGAGGTCGACTGCCAGACGTGCTTGGGCTCGTCATAGCTCTCGTACCAGACCTTGCCCCACAGCGCGCTCCAGGAAATTTCCGGATGCGGGTTGTCGATGTAGAAACGCTGCAGGCCGGCCTTGGACTCCAGCAGCAGGCGGTTGGCGCGTGGCGACAGGGCACCGATCGCAGCCCCTTCGACGACCTGCTCGGTCAGCAGGGTGCGGTGCGCGGTGCTGTGGAAGAGGCCCAGGCGCCCTTCGCTGTCGAGAGCCACGAAGCCCTTGCGCCGCTCTTCGGGAATGATCTGGGTGATCGGTGCATCGCCCAGCTGGAAGCTGCGGATATGCGTCAACGCAGACTTGCCATCGGCATCACGGACCATGAACCACTGGCCGATACCACCCTGGCTGTCACCGATCATCAGCGAGATCCCCGCCAGCAGCGGGTTGACCGCGCTGACCTCGGCATCGCCCTGGAGCAGGGTGTAGCGGCCATTCAGGCTCTTGCTGCGCAGGTCGAAGACATCGGCGGTGGCCTTGCCATTGATCACGAACAGCCACTGCTGGCGCGGATCGATGATCATCGCCTTGATCGGCTCGGCGATCTGCGGCAGGTCGATGCGGGTCTCGTCGAGGATGACCTCGCCGGTCATCATGTTCTCTTCACGGCTGATGTTCAGCAGTTGCAGCTCGGCACCGACCGAGCCACTGAGCATCAGGCTGTCGCCGTTCTCGCTGATAGCGACATGTTCCAGCGGACGGCCCTGCGGGTCGAGGGTGATCGGCGCCTCGCCGAAGGGGTATTCCAGCTGCGGCGTAATGGTCTTGACGTTGTTCGGGTAGGTGACCTTGTAGACGTGCTTGAACACCAGCACCTGGCCGTTGGACAGGCCCAGCGCTATACGGTGGCTGCCAGGCTGGTCCTCCACCACCGAGACGATGCTGGCACCGGCCGGCAGGGCCAGCTGGTAGGCGTTCATCGCCACGCCGTCCTTGAGGCCGAAGAACTGCACCTGGCCGCTACGCGACAGGCGCATGGCGACCTTGTTCTGCTCTTCCACGGAGAGCAGCAGAGCCTCGCCCTGCTCGGCCAGCCAGGCCGGCTGTTGCGGCTCGCGGGCCTCCAGGTCGGCGCCACCGAACATCGGTGCGACCACGTAGGCGAGGTAGAAGAAAATCAGGGTGATACAGCCCAGCACGGCCAGGCCGCCAATGGACACGTACCAGCGCGCCATGCGGTCCTTGAGGGCGCGGATGCGCCGCTTGCGTTGCAGGACGGGAGTATCGAAATCGATCCGGTGGCTGTTGGAAGCACTCATGCGGTTATTGGCCAGGTCATTCATGAGGAGTTCTCGGGCGCGGCGGACACAGCCCGCTCAATGTGAGGTACGTCAATCTATCCGCCTTGTGTGACAGAAAGATTACAGAGCGGTGACGCGACAACGCCCGCGACTCCAGAAGAGTAGCGGGCGTGCCATGGACGCGCCGGGGATGGGGCCCGGCGCGTCTCCGGGACTGATTACAGGCCCAGTTCCTTCTTGGTTTTCTCGACCACTTTGGCCGGCAGCGGGATGTAACCATCCTTCACTACCACCTGCTGACCCTGCTGGGACAGCACCAGCTTGACGAACTCAGCTTCCAGCGGGCTCAGCGGCTTGTTCGGCGCCTTGTTCACGTAGACGTAGAAGAAGCGGGCCAGCGGGTATTTGCCGGACAGGGCGTTGGTCTCGTTGGCTTCCTCGACTTCACCCTTCTTGTTCACCAGGGGAACGGCGCGGACGCTGGCGGTGCGGTAGCCGATGCCGGAGTAACCGATGGCGTTGATGGTGCTGGAGATCGACTGCACCACCGAGGCCGAACCCGGCTGCTCGTTGACGTTGGCCTTGAAGTCGCCTTTGCACAGGCCTTCTTCCTTGAAGTAGCCGTAGGTGCCGGATACCGAGTTACGACCGAACAGCTGAATCGGCTTGTCGGCCCACTCGCCGGTCAGGCCCAGGTCGCCCCACTTGCTGATGTCGCTGCCGCCGCACAGCTTGGTGGCGGAGAAGATGCCGTCAACCTGCTGCATGGTCAGCTGCTTGATCGGGTTGTCCTTGTGCACGAACACGGCCAGGGCGTCGATGGCGACCGGCACGGCGGTCGGCTTGTAGCCGAACTTCTCTTCGAAGGCCTGCAGCTCGTTGTCCTTCATGGCACGGGACATCGGGCCGAGGTTGGCAGTGCCTTCGGTCAGGGCGGGCGGCGCAGTGGAGGAGCCGGCGGCCTGAATCTGGATGTTCACGTTCGGGTAGGCCTTCTTGTATTCCTCGGCCCACAGGGTCATCAGGTTGGCCAGGGAGTCGGAACCGACACTGGACAGGTTGCCCGAGACACCGGAAGTCTTTTCATAGCCGGGGATGGCCGGGTCGACGGCGGCGAACGCGGATGCAGCGCCTACGCCAGCAGCGGCGAAGGTCAGGGCCGCCATCAAACGCTTGAGTTTCATGCCTTGCTCCTAGCAGGAAGGGGTTGTGATGGAACGGGCCCAAGTATCTGCAGGCCGCATGAAGACTCTATGACTGGATTGTGACAATCAGATTAAAGCGCACGAAAAAGATGAAGGCCCGCGAACGGGCCTTCTCTTGAAACGCTGCCGGGATCAGGCCAGCGCCGCCTGACGCTCTTCGCGGCGCCACAAAAGCGCGCCGATCAGCATGAACAGCAGGCACAGCGCGCCGACGTAATAGGCCGGGCCCAGCGGGTTCCACTTCAGCAGCAGGCTGACCAGGATCGGCGTCAGGCCACCGAACACCGCATAGGCCAGGTTGTAGGAGAACGACAGGCCGGAGAAACGCACCACCGCCGGGAAGGCCTTGACCATCACCATCGGGATGGCGCCGATCATGCCCACGCACAGGCCGGCCAGGGCGTAGAGCGGCATCAGCAGCTCGGGGCTGGCCTTGATCTGCGAATAGAACAGCGAGGAACTGCCGAGCAGCAGCAGGCCGCCAACCAGGAAGGTCGGCCCCGGGCCGAAGCGGTCGGCGGCCAGACCGGCCAGCACGCAGCCGACGCTGAGGCAGACGATGGCCACGCCGTTGGCCGCCAGGGTGTCGGCCGGGCTGAAGCCATGCTGGCTCTGCAGCAGGGTCGGGGTCATCAGGATCACCACGACGATGCCGGCCGACAGCACCCAGGTCAGCAGCATGGACAGCAGGATGGCCGGACGATGCTCGCGCACCACCGCCTTGAGCGGCAGCTCGGCGGCCAGCGACTGGCGCTGCTGCAGCTCGGCGAACACCGGCGTTTCGTGCAGCCAGCGGCGCAGGTACATGGCGATCAGGCCGAAGACGCCGCCGACCAGGAAGGGAATCCGCCAGGCGTAGGCGGCGATCTCTTCCGGGGTGAACAGGCGGTTGATCGCACTAGCGGCCAGCGAGCCGAGCAGGATGCCGGCGGTCAGGCCGGCGGTCAGGGTGCTGCAGGCCAGGCCAATGCGCCGCGCCGGCACGTGTTCGGCGACGAACACCCAGGCGCCCGGCACTTCGCCGCCAATGGCCGCGCCCTGCATCACGCGCAGGGCCAGCAGCGCCAGCGGCGCCCAGATGCCGATCTGCGCATAGGTCGGCAGCAGGCCCATGAGCAGGGTCGGCACCGCCATCAGGAAGATGCTCAGGGTGAACATGCGCTTGCGCCCGAGCAGGTCGCCGAAGTGCGCCAGGACGATGCCGCCCAGCGGCCGCGCTAGGTAGCCGGCGGCGAAGATGCCGAAGGTCTGCAGCTGGCGCAGCCATTCCGGCATGTCAGCCGGGAAGAACAGCTTGCTCAGCACGGCGGTGAAGAACACGAAGATGATGAAGTCGTAGAACTCCAGCGCACCGCCCAGGGCGGAGAGCGAGAGGGTCTTGTAGTCGCTGCGGTTCAGCGGACGCGCCACGGGCGCAGTGGGGGCATGCTCGGCGGACATAGGAAGGCTTCATTATTGGAATGGCAAGGCTGCGCCGCACCATAGCAAAACAGCCTCTGCGCCGCAGCTTTCTGGCGGAAAGCGGAACCCTGCGGTCGTTCTTTGACGCTCGGCTCTATATACTGCGCACGGCCCGCGCATGACGGGCCGCGGCCAGCCAACGACAAGAACCCACTTCGGGCCCCAGCAGCATGATCGAACTCGAACAGGAAGACCCCATTCCCCAGGGCGACCTCGCCTTGCAGATCACCGCATTGCCGCGTGAAACCAACGGTTTCGGCGACATCTACGGCGGCTGGCTGGTCTCGCAGATGGACCTGGCCGGCACCGCCATGGCCAGCAAGGTGGCCGGCGGCCGTGTCGCCACCGTGGCCATCGACCGCATGGCCTTCCTGGTGCCGGTAGCCGTGGGCGCGCAGCTGTCCTTCTATACTCAGGCGCTGGAGATCGGCCGCAGCTCGATCCAGATGCTGGTCGAGGTATGGAGCGACGACCCGCTGTCCAGCGAATGGCGCAAGGTCACCGAGGCGGTGTTCGTGTTCGTCGCCATCGACGGCAGCGGCCGCACCCGCCCGGTCCCGCCACGCCGCGGCTGAGCTGGCGCCCGCTTTCCCTCACCCCAGCCCTCTCCCGGAGGGAGGGGAGCACTCCGCGAACATTCCGCCAGCCATGCGCTGGCCTCCCCTCTCCCCCGGGAGAGGGGCCGGGGGTGAGGGCCAGGCAGGCAACACCCTCCCGCAAGGCGAACGCTCAACCCTTGGCCTTTCCCGCCAACTGGCATCAAATACACCGGGACTTTCGGGAGACAAGGCATGAGCCAGGCACAGATTGAACGCATCGAACTGGGCGAGCTGACTTGCTGGCGCGTGCGCCTGGGCGATGCCGAGCTGCTGGTGGCGCAACAGGGCGCCCAGCTGCTGAGTTACCAGCGCGGCGAGCAGCCGCCGCTGATCTGGCTCAGCGAACAGGCGGCCTACCAGCGCCAGCAGTCGGTGCGCGGCGGGGTACCGGTGTGCTGGCCCTGGTTCGGCGACCTCGGCCGCAACCCGCTGGCGCTGCAGGCGCAGCATGACAACCTGGGCGCCGCGCCCTTCCACGGCGGAGTGCGCGCGCTGGACTGGCAGCTGCAGGGCATCGACAGCGAAGGCGAGGCCGTGCACCTGCGCTTCGCCTTCGACAGCCGCCAGCAGCCGCTGGCCGACTGGCCGCACGCGGCCCGCGTCGAGCTGGACATCCGCCTGGACGAACGCCTGCACCTCGACCTGAGCAGCCACAACCTCGGCCCGGCGCCGCTGGCCCTGAGCCAGGCATTGCACAGCTACTTCGCCGTCAGCGATATCCGCCAGGTGGCCGTGCGCGGTCTGGACGGCTGCCGCTACATCGAAACGCTGGAGGACTGGCAGGAAAAACGCCAACAGGGCGAACTGAGCTTCGCCGGCGAGACCGACCGTATCTACCTGGACGTGCCGTCGCGCCTGCACCTGCACGACGCTGGCTGGCGCCGCGAGCTGCTCCTGGAAACCCGCGGCTCGCGCTCGGCCATCCTGTGGAACCCCTGGATCGACAAGGCCCAGCGCCTCTCCGCCTTCGCCGCCGACGCCTGGCAGCGCATGCTGTGCATCGAGACGGCGAATGTCTGGGACGACTGCGTGGAGCTGGCGCCCGGCGAACACCACCGCCTGGGCCTGAGCCTGTGGAGCGAACAGGGCGAGTGAGACCCGCGTTGTCTGCCGCGGGTTACACCCGCCCTACTGCGCAATACGCCTGAGCGCCCTCACCCGCCCTGCTTCTAGGGCAAAAAGGGATCAGAGGTCGCCCTCCTCCACCAGCCGCACCGAACGGGCATCCAGGGCATAGGCAGCATCGGCGAGGTCGTTGTTGACCGTCTCGATGTGCAGCGTGCCGTCGACCCACAGCGGCTCGTAGATATCGTTCAGGGCAATGCCCTTGGGGTAGCGCACCAGCACGATCTGGTTCGGCGGGGGCGGCGGCACGTGGATGCAGGCGCCCGGGTAAGGCACCAGGAACAGCAGCGTGGTGCGGCCCTCGGCGTTACTTTCCAGCGGCACCGGGTAGCCGCCGAGAAGTATGCGCTTGCCATCCAGGCGCGCCACCGTCTTCGTCGAGTACATCACCGCCGGCAACCCCAGCTCCTGCTTGAGCCCACCCTGCTGGCCGAACGAGCCGGCCGCCTCCGGGCTGTCATGGCTGATCTCCGGCATCGCCTCCAGGGCCAGCTGGTCCTCCTTCGGCATCAACTCCAGCCAGTCCAGCTCGGTGGGTTCGGCGTGAACCAGCGTGCTGCACAGCAGCAGGGCGAAGAGGGACAGACGACGCATGATGACTCCATTGCAGGGCGGCGCGGGAGGCGCCGCCGTGGGTTTCAGCCCTTCTTCAGGGCACCGTACAGCAGCAACAGTACCACTGCGCCGACCACCGCGCCGATGAAGCCGGCCGCCTGCCCGGCCTGGTAGATACCCAGAGCCTGGCCGCCGTAGGTGGCGGCGATCGAACCGCAGATGCCGAGCACGATGGTCATGATCCAGCCCATGCCGTCATTACCCGGTTTGATGAAGCGCGCGACCAGGCCGACGATCAGACCGATGAAGAGAGTGCCGATGATGCTCATGCCATGCTCCTTTTGCGAGGGCGGAAACGAACAAGGCGCACCCGGGGGCGCGCCTTGTTGTGACCGAAGCACGGCAGCGGGGTTCAACCCTGGATCAGCGCCTCGACCTCGGCGATACGCGCCTTCAGGGTCGCCATGTCGGCGCAGCGCAGGGTGGCGTGGCCGACCTTGCGCCCGGCCTTGAAGGCCTTGCCGTAGTGGTGCAGGTGGCAGTCGGCAATGGCCGTTACCTTGGCCACGTCCGGCACGCTGCCGAGGAAGTTGAGCATGGCGCTCTCGCCCACCTTGGCGGTCGAGCCCAGCGGCAGGCCGGCGACGGCACGCAGGTGGTTCTCGAACTGGCTGCACTCGGCGCCTTCGATGGTCCAGTGCCCGGAGTTGTGCACGCGCGGGGCGATCTCGTTGGCCTTGAGGCCGCCGTCGACCTCGAAGAACTCGAAGGCCAGCACGCCGACGTAGTCCAGTTTGGTCAGCACGCGGCCGACATAGTCCTCGGCCAGCGCCTGCAGCGGGTGCTCGGTACTGGCGATGGACAGGGCCAGCACGCCGCTGTCGTGGCGGTTGTGCACCAGCGGGTAGAAGCGCGTCTCGCCGTCGCGGGCACGCACGGCCACCAGCGACACTTCGCCGGTGAACGGCACGAAGCCTTCGAGGATGCACGGCACGCTGCCCAGTTCGGCGAACGCACCGACCACGTCCTGCGCCTGGCGCAGCACCTTCTGGCCCTTGCCGTCGTAACCCAGGGTGCGGGTCTTCAGCACGGCCGGCAGGCCGATGGCGGCCACGGCGGCATCGAGATCGGCCTGCGACTGGATGTCGGCGAAATCGGGAGTCGGGATACCGAGGTCCTTGAACATCGACTTCTCGAACCAGCGATCACGGGCGATGCGCAGCGCCTCGGCGCTCGGGTACACCGGCACGAACTGCGAGAGGAACGCCACGGTCTCGGCCGGCACGCTCTCGAACTCGAAGGTCACCAGATCGACTTCGTCGGCCAGCTGACGCAGGTGCTCCTGGTCGCCGTAGTCGGCGCGGATATGCTCGCCGAGCGCCTGGGCGCAGGCATCCGGCGCCGGGTCGAGAAACGCGAACTGCATGCCCAGCGGAGTGCCCGCCAGGGCCATCATGCGGCCCAGCTGGCCGCCACCGATTACGCCGATCTTCATCTATAGGGCCTCGATCAGGAACGCGGGTCCGGGTTGTCCAGCACGGTCTGGGTCTGCTCGTCGCGGAACTGCTTCAGACGCTCGTGGAACTGCGGGTGCTGGTGGCCAAGGATGCTGGCGGCCAGCAGGGCGGCATTGATCGCACCGGCTTTGCCGATAGCCAGGGTGGCGACCGGAATACCGGCCGGCATCTGCACGATAGAGAGCAGCGAGTCGACGCCGGAGAGCACGGCCGACTGCACCGGCACACCGAGCACCGGCAGGTGGGTCTTGGCGGCACACATGCCCGGCAGGTGGGCGGCGCCACCGGCACCGGCGATGATCACCTGGATGCCACGGCCCTCGGCTGCTTCCGCATACTGGAACAGCAGGTCCGGGGTGCGGTGGGCGGACACCACCTGCACTTCGTAGGGAATGCCCAGCTTTTCCAGCATCTCTGCGGTGTGACTGAGGGTGCTCCAATCGGACTTGGAGCCCATGATCACGCCAACCAGTGCGCTCATCGTTTTGCCTCTAGCTCGGGCGCCTTGCGGCGCGACAAAAACCAACAAGCCACGCATTCGGCGTGGCTTGTTATGTGCGGGCCAGACCGCGGGGGGCCTGGAGGCGGGGCAGTATACCGGAAAGCCACGGGAGTCGCGCCTAGGGCGTGACCGTTTGTCAGCAAACAGTCACTCCATGGCTGCCCCGGACAGGCAGCCATGCTGTAGCCGCAGGATGTTACGGCTCGCTGAAACTGTATTCGACCGACTCCAGACGATCGATGCTGGCGCCATAGAAGAAGGCAAACGGCCGCCCGGCTGCCATTACGCTGCGCTCACAGGCTGCCTTGAGCCCGTCTACCGGCTTCAGCGGCTGCCTGTCGAGAAGCTCCACTTTGCCCTGCGAGCCAAAGTCGAACAGGATCTCGTCGTAGCCCTCCACGGTACTGTCCATGTATTTCGAGCGCTGCAGGCGGTAGGTGGGTTGCAAGTCGTCAATCAGCTTCTGCAGAGCAGGGTCGGCGAAGCTCAGCTGCGATGGGACGCTCTGCGTCATCCCCGAGAGCATGCCCATGGTCATCGACTCTGGCGCCCCATCGGAGATCAGCTGGTAAGTCAGGTTGGGCAGTGGCTCCGACAGAGTGGCCAGCACCTTGCAGTCCGCATCGACCTCCACCCAGCCAAAATCGGGAATGCCCTGCCAATTGCTGAACTCCAGGCTAATCGGCGTGCCCAGGCCGAGCTGGCTGGGGTAGTGGCGCGGCAGCTGCTCCAGCTGCTTGCGCCAATGCTCGCGCATGGGCTCGGTCATCAGACCGCCAAGGGCATTGATCGCCGAACCGTCGAGCTTGTCCTCCTGGATATCCAGCTGCAGCTGGTTCGACCAGGCGCCGCGGGCCTCCAGCACTTCGCCGAAGATGGCCTGCAGGCGCTGGCGTTGCTGCGTGCTCAGTGGTTTTTCACCAAAGCCGACATCGATGCCGCTATTGCCTTCGAGCGCCAGATTGATAGTCGCAAGGTCGAAGCGCTCGCGCTGCAGGATATCGAGAACAGCCTGGGCATAGGCCGGGTCGAGCTCGGATCCGGAGGCGTCGGTGACGTTGCCGCTGAAACGCAGGGTCAGCGAGTCTTTGTCGCAGCCACCGAGCAACAGGCCGAGGCTCAGCAGAAGCATGGCGGGCAAGCGCATGAGGATCATCCTTGAAGCAGTGCGGGCCGCGCAGCTTAAGCGAAAGCGCTAAGGCCAGCCCCGGCAATTGGCGACAAGATGACCACACTCACAGATTGCCTCGCTCGAGCGGGACAGACGAATCCTGTGCCGCCCCCCAGGATGGTCTTTACTAGCCGATGCGTGGCGCATTCGTTTGCCGCGGCAACACCGGCTTGCCGCCCCTCGATACAAACAGACCAGGCGCTTTCATCCGACCCCGCCCCTCGGCGGGTCGCCGCCGGGCTCATGCGAGCTAGGAGCGGGCGATGCAAGAGGTCAACGGCACTCCCACGGGCAAAGCCAATTTTCACCCGAGCATGCCCTTCGTCTTCGTCTTCATCTTGAGCTACAGCCTGTACGGCATCTGGCTGCTGTTCGATGGCTGGATCAATGGCTTTGCCTCCCTGCACGGCCTGTGGCACCTGGCGCCGGGGACGACGCTGGAGCCGCTGCTGAAGCTGTGCCTGTTCTCCACGGTGGGCGCGATACTGGGCTGCGGCACCCTGGACCTGGTGTCGTTCCACAAGTACGTGGCCATCGTGAAGCAGTACGACGTGGACCACATCTGGGGCTTTCTCCTGTCGCCGGTGCTGTCGACCATCATCGGCATCCTGGTGTTCGCCCTGTTCCAGAGCGGGCTGCTGGTGTTTTCCGGGGCCATGTCCGGTGAGCAGGCGCCGAAGACGGCCGAATTCGGCTTCGCCGCCGTAGGCTTCGTCTCGGGCTACAGCTGGCACCATGTGGTGGGCAAGATCCGCGAGATCTCCGCATCGCTGTTCAAGACCGAGCAGCGCCCGCAGAAGAACACCTCGCAGAGCCTCGCCACCCCGAAGCCGGACGAGGCGCCGGGCGACGCCGCTCCGCCGCCCGCGCCCGTCAGCGGTACCACGCCACCCTGAACTGCCGGCTGGCACACAGCCGGATGGCGCTCGCCGGGTTAGAATCCTGGGCTTTGCCACCCCGCCAGATTGAAAAGGATTTCAAGATGCGCCGCGCCCTCGCCTTCGCCTGCCTCCTCGCCACCCTCGGCGGCTGCACCAGCAACGATCACCGCCAATCACCGCTCTCCGTACACGACGAACGCATCGAGGCCCGGGCGGGCAGCGAGTTCTGCTACCAGCTGATCGTCTGCCCGCTGGTCAGCGCCGCGCACTTCGGCGAATAACGCCCCGTACCTCAGTTGGTGTAGCGGTAGACGATGGCGTCGAGGCTGCCGTCCGCCTGGCCACGGCGCAGGCACTGGTTGAAGCGCTCGAGGAACCAGCCCATTTTCAGCGACTTGGCGATGCCCATGTGCTTGCTGTCGGTCTTGAACGGCACCGGCAGGGCGACGAAGGTACCGGGCGGCAGATCGAGGTGGCCGGCCGCCAGCCTGTCGATATCCACGCTGGAGCCGACCAGGATGGCGTCGATGCGCTCGCGCAGCAGCATGGCCAGGCCGCTGCGGGTGTCGTTGAAGCCGACTATGGTCATGGCGCCACTGGCCACGGCCTCGTCGAAGGCGGTGCCGTAGCTGGTGCCGATGGTCACGCCGAGCAGCTTGTCTTTCAGGTCGGCGATGCCCTGGTAGGGGAATTCCCGGCCACGTTTGACCAGCAGCACGATGCGCTCGGTGAAGATCGGCTCGGAGAAG
Source organism: Aquipseudomonas alcaligenes NBRC 14159 (assembly GCF_000467105.1). GTDB lineage: Bacteria > Pseudomonadota > Gammaproteobacteria > Pseudomonadales > Pseudomonadaceae > Aquipseudomonas > Aquipseudomonas alcaligenes. Next base: position 55,813 of record NZ_BATI01000032.1, on the reverse strand, counting down.
TCGAACAGCGCCTGCCGCTCGGCGCTCAGCGACAGGCCGATGACCCCGCCACCGCCGCGCTCCGCCATGCTGTAGGCGCGCGCCCAGGGCAGCATCTTGAACTGATAGGGCAGCTGCATCTCGTCCAGGCACAGACGGGTGATGTCCACCACTATGCCCTTGGCCTCGCCGTCCTGCTCGTAGTACTTGGGGAAACCGTCGTGGGTGGCATAGACCATGAACGGCTCGCCGCGGACGGCTCCCGCCAGCAGCAACAGCAAGGGCAGCAACAGCGCTCTGACCGGCATGGCGAGCCTCGCACGACGACGGCGGACGATGGATTCACTCTAGGCCAGGCCGCAGCGCCCACCAATGGGCGATTGACCGAAGGCTCGGGAATTCTCCCGAACGCCCGTCAGCGCTTTTCTTGTCCCAGCTCAATGCGCCCCGGCACAACGGAGCGAGACTGAAGGCCCGTCGCGCAGAGGAACCCGTCATGGACAGAACGATGAAAGCCGCCGTGGTACATGCCTTCGGCGAACCGCTGCGCCTGGAGGAAGTGCGCGTACCGCTGCCCGGCCCCGGGCAGATACTGGTGAAGATCGCCGCCAGCGGCGTCTGCCACACCGACCTGCATGCGGCGGACGGCGACTGGCCGGTGAAACCGACGCTGCCGTTCATCCCCGGACATGAGGGCGTCGGCCACGTGGCGGCGGTCGGCGCCGGGGTGACACGGGTCAAGGAAGGCGACCGGGTCGGCGTGCCCTGGCTGTACAGCGCCTGCGGCTGCTGCGAGCACTGCCTGACCGGCTGGGAAACCCTCTGCGAGCAGCAGCAGAACACCGGCTATTCGATCAACGGCGGCTACGCCGAATACGTGCTGGCCGACCCCAACTATGTCGGCATCCTGCCGCCGAGCGTCGGCTTCGCCGAGATCGCGCCGATCCTCTGCGCCGGCGTCACGGTGTACAAGGGCCTCAAGGAAACCCGCGCCCGCCCGGGGCAGTGGGTGGCCATCTCCGGCATCGGCGGGCTGGGTCATGTGGCGATCCAGTATGCGCGCGCCATGGGCCTGCATGTGGCGGCGGTCGACGTGGACGATGCCAAGCTGCGCCTGGCGCGGCGCCTGGGCGCCAGCCTGACGGTGAACGCGCGCGACCAGGACCCTGCCGCGGTGCTGCAGGAGGAAATCGGCGGCGCCCACGGCGTGCTGGTTACCGCCGTGTCCACCCGCGCCTTCGGCCAGGCCATCGGCATGGTGCGCCGGCGCGGCACGGTGGCGCTGGTGGGGCTGCCGCCGGGCGATTTCCCGACGCCGATCTTCGACGTGGTGCTCAAGGCCATCCATATCACCGGCTCCATCGTCGGCACCCGCGCCGACCTGCAGGAGGCGCTGGACTTCGCCGCCGAGGGCCAGGTCCAGGCCACCATCCAGCGCGGCCGCCTGGAGCAGATCAACGCCATCTTCGGCGACCTGCGTGCCGGGCGCATCGAGGGGCGCATGGTGCTGGAGTTCTAGCCGGCGCACAGACCGGGCCGCGGGCATTGGCTATGCTGGCGGCTCTTTCATTAGACAAGGATGTTGTCATGCACAAGCCCTCCCTTTTTGTCGCTTCCCTGCTGCTGGCCGCCCAGGCCCAGGCCCTCGAACTGGCAAAGTACCCCCAGGTGTTCGATACCGGCACGGGCGTGATGGTGACGCTCGCGCCCAGCGCCGACGGCCAGCAGGCGCTGTTGCAGGTCAAGGGCCTCAACCACCCGCTGGACTCGGTGGTGTTCCTCACCGAGGTCGACGACCGCGGCAACCAGGAGCGCGACTACAGCACCACCCTCGACGGTGGCCGCTACAACATGCTGCTCAAGCGCCAGGGCTGGGACGGCGAGAGCTACCAGCTGTACCTGCCGGAAACCCCCGGCTTCCCGCTGACCTTCGACGAGACGCTGAGCAAGAAGGCCAAGCCGGCCGAACTGCTGGCCCTGTACGAACAGCAGCAGAGCGAGGGCCTGCAGGAGAAGCTGGCCCGCTTCGACCGCAGCAAGCACCTGCAGACCAACAAACGCCTGCTCAAGGAACTCGATGAGGAAGCCAGCGAAGCCTGCGGCGTACCGCTGCAGACGCGGGTGGAGTGGAACGCCATCGACGACGAGAAGATGAAGGCGCTGAGCATCGCCGGCTATTGCGGCGAGGTGGTCAACCAGCTGGCCAGCCTGTGTGAGAGCGATGCCGACTTCAAGGCGCAGGTTGCCAGCCTCAAGGGGGTGGAATGCCGCTTCGACAAGGCGATGAAGCTGCGCGAGAAGGATGGCAGGCTGGTCTTCAGCACCGAGCAGGACGCGCCCAACCAGGGCGAGTTCATCAACGCCTTCCTGCGCAACCGCTGATCCCTCTGCCCCGCCATCGGCGGGGCATCTCCATTCGGAATTCCGAACGCCCGCCGCGCCGCCGTTCGCCCCACCGAACGCGCGGCGCTGGCGCAGCCCTCGCCGCCAAATAATTAATTCTTTAATTTCAATGACTTAAACAGGAATACAGCGCCTGGCACAGTACCTGCTCTAGGTCCTCGCAGGGATGGTCCGCACCCATCCGCCCCACGACAACAACAACAGCGAGAATCAGCATGACCAAGAGCACTCTCTCCCGCGCCATCGGTTTCGCCCTGGCCGCCAGCCTGTGCAGCGCCCCGGCCCTGGCCGAAGAACTGACCGGCACCCTGAAGAAGATCAAGGACAGCGGCACCATCGTCCTCGGCCATCGCGACTCCTCCATCCCCTTCTCCTACTTCGGCAGCGACCCGCAGCGGCCGGAAGGCTACTCGCATGACCTGCAGCTGAAAGCGGTCGAGGCGATCAAGCAGAAGCTGGGCATGCCCGACCTCAAGGTGCGCTACAACCTGGTGACGTCGCAGACCCGCATCCCGCTGGTACAGAACGGCACCGTGGACCTGGAGTGCGGCTCCACCACCAACAACGTCGAGCGCCAGCAGCAGGTCGACTTCTCCGTCGGCATCTTCGAGGTGGGCACCCGCCTGCTGACCAAGACCACTTCCGGCATCGCCGACTTCCCCGACCTCAAGGGCAAGAACGTGGTGACCACCGCCGGCACCACCTCCGAGCGCCTGCTCAAGGCAATGAACGCCGAGAAGCAGATGGGCATGAACATCATCTCGGCCAAGGACCATGGCGAGTCCTTCCTGATGCTGGAATCCGGCCGCGCCGTGGCCTTCATGATGGACGACGCCCTGCTCGCCGGCGAAATGGCCAAGGCCAAGAAGCCGGCCGACTGGCACGTGGTCGGCACCCCGCAGTCCTACGAGATCTACGGCTGCATGGTGCGCAAGGGTGACCCGGCGTTCAAGGCAGTGGTCGACGAGGCGCTGATCGCCACCTTCAAGTCCGGCGAAGTCAACGCCATCTACGACAAGTGGTTCCTCAACCCGGTCCCGCCGAAGGGCCTCAACCTGAACTTCCCGATGAGCGACGAGCTGAAGAAGCTGGTCGCCAACCCGACCGACAAGGCCGCCGAGCAACTCTGACGGCGACCTCGGCTGGCGCCCGATGGTAGGAGACGGCGCCAGCCTCTGTCGGTACCCGCGCGCGACCTCACGAGGGCCGGCGTGACGGGAAGCCGGAAGGTGCTCGCCTTCCGTTCATTCGCAGTATCAGGACAGGAGCACCACCGCCAACCGCGGTGGGGGACCGTGTCGGCCCCGGCTCCTGTCCGCCCTGATCGTGGGTAGCCAAGATGAATTACAACTGGGACTGGGGCGTGTTCTTCAAGTCCACCGGCATCGGCAACGAGATCTACCTGGACTGGTTCGTCACCGGCCTGGGCTGGACCATCGCCATCGCCCTGGCCGGCTGGCTGATCGCCCTGCTGCTGGGCTCGCTGCTCGGCGTGATGCGCACCGTGCCGAACCGCTGGATCAGCGGCTTCGCCACCTGCTACGTGGAGCTGTTCCGCAACGTACCGCTGCTGGTGCAGCTGTTCCTCTGGTACTTCCTGGTGCCGGACCTGCTGCCCGAGCCGCTGGAAATGTGGTTCAAGCAGGACCTCAACCCGGCCACCTCGGCCTTCATCAGCGTGGTCGTGTGCCTCGGCCTGTTCACCGCCGCGCGCGTCTGCGAGCAGGTGCGCACCGGCATCCAGGCGCTACCCAAGGGCCAGCTGGCCGCCGGCTACGCGCTGGGCTTCCGCCTGCCGCAGATCTACGCCAACGTCCTGCTGCCGCAGGCGTTCCGCATCATCATTCCGCCGCTGACCAGCGAGTTCCTCAACATCTTCAAGAACTCCTCGGTGGCCTCGCTGATCGGCCTCATGGAGCTGCTGGCGCAGACCAAGCAGACCGCCGAATTCAGCGCCAACCTGTTCGAGGCCTTCACCCTGGCCACGCTGATCTACTTCACCCTGAACATGAGCCTGATGCTGCTGATGCGCCTGATCGAGAAGAAGGTCGCGGTGCCCGGCCTGATCGCCGTGGGAGGCAAATGATGGATTTCAGCGCTATCGTCCCGGCCCTGCCGGGCCTGTGGAACGGCATGCTGATGACCCTGCAGCTGATGGTGCTGGGCGTGCTCGGCGGCGTGGTGCTGGGCACCCTGCTGGCCATCGCACGGCTGTCGCACAACCGCCTGCTGGCCAATGCCGCCGCCACCTACGTCAACTACTTCCGCTCCATCCCGCTGCTGCTGGTGATCACCTGGTTCTACTTCGCGGTGCCCTTCATCCTGCGCTGGATCACCGGCGAGGACACCCCGGTGGGCGCCTTCACCTCGTGCCTGGTGGCTTTCGTGATGTTCGAGGCGGCCTACTTCTGCGAGATCGTCCGCGCCGGCATCCAGGCCATCCCCAAGGGCCAAATGGGCGCCGCCTCCGCGCTGGGCATGACCTACGCGCAGAGCATGCGCCTGATCATCCTGCCGCAGGCCTTCCGCAAGATGACACCGCTGCTGCTGCAGCAGAGCATCATCCTGTTCCAGGACACCTCGCTGGTCTACACCGTGGGCCTGATGGACTTCCTCAACGCCGCCCGCTCGCGCGGCGACATCCTCGGCCAGCCGCACGAGTTCCTGATCTTCGCCGGCCTCATGTACTTCACCATCAGCTTCGCCGCCTCGCAGCTGGTCAAGCTCCTGCAGAAAAGGTTAGCCGTATGATTTCCATCCAGAACGTCAACAAGTGGTACGGGGACTTCCAGGTGCTGACCGACTGCAGCACCGAGGTGAAGAAAGGTGAGGTGGTGGTGGTCTGTGGGCCGTCCGGCTCCGGCAAGTCGACCCTGATCAAGTGCGTCAACGCCCTGGAGCCGTTCCAGAAGGGCGACATCGTGGTCGACGGCACCTCCATCGCCGCCAAGCAGACCAACCTGCCGCAGCTGCGCTCGCGGGTCGGCATGGTGTTCCAGCACTTCGAGCTGTTCCCGCACCTGTCGATCACCGAGAACCTGACCATCGCCCAGGTCAAGGTACTCGGCCGCAGCAAGGCCGAGGCCACCGAAAAGGGCCTCAAGCTGCTCGACCGCGTCGGCCTGCTGGCGCATGCGCACAAGCATCCGGGGCAGCTCTCCGGCGGCCAGCAGCAGCGCGTGGCCATCGCCCGCGCGCTGGCCATGGACCCGGTGGTGATGCTGTTCGACGAACCGACCTCGGCCCTCGACCCGGAGATGGTCAACGAGGTGCTCGACGTGATGGTGCAACTGGCCAACGAGGGCATGACCATGATGTGCGTGACCCACGAGATGGGCTTCGCGCGCAAGGTCGCCGACCGGGTGATCTTCATGGACCGCGGGCAGATCGTCGAAGACTGCGCCAAGGAGGAGTTCTTCGGTGACATCAACGCGCGCTCGGAGCGGGCCCAGCAGTTCCTCAACAAGATCCTCCAGCACTAAGCGAAACCTCCCCTCTCCCACTTGTGGGAGAGGGGCTGGGGGAGAGGGAAGGCCCCGTAGCCCTCTCCCCAACCCTCTCCCGTAAACGGGAGAGGGAGCATTTGCCTCGTGCCATCCGCCGAGTAGATCCGATTCCCCCTCTCCCCTCGGGAGAGGGGCCAGGGGTGAGGGACTCATCGGCACCTCCCCCTCTCCCTACCCAGCCCCGGACGACTGTGATGCAATGCCCCTCCCCCAGCGTCCCGCCCGTGCTTGCCGTGAAGCCACGCCTGTTCCGCCAGATCCTGCTGACCCTGCTGGGCATCGCCCTGGTGCTCGGCTGCGGCTACGCCGGCTACCGCCTCAGCGAGGCGGCCGGCATCCGTGACCTGGCCGAGGGCGGCGAGCGCCAGCTGGAGCTCAACGCCCGCGCGGTGGAAAGCGAGATCGGCAAGTACACCTACCTGCCCAGCCTGCTGGAACTGGAAAGCAGCGTCAGCCGCCTGCTGCTGACCCCCGGTCGCTACCGCCGGCAGCGCCTCAACGATCATCTCGAAGGCCTCAACCGCCGTGCCGGCAGCCTGGCGGTGTACGTGCTCGACCTCGACGGCCGGGTGGTCGCCACCAGCAACTGGAGCCAGCCGGACAGCTACCTGGGCGAGGACCTGTCGTTCCGCGACTACTACAAGCAGGCCGTGCGCGGTGAACCGGGGCGCTTCTACGGCATCGGCAGCACCACCGGCGAGCCAGGCTACTACCTGGCCCACGGCCTGCGCGGCAATGGCCGGGTGATCGGCGTGGCGGTGGTCAAGGTGCGCCTCGACGCCCTGGAGAAGCGCTGGGCCGACGCCCGCGTGGAAGCCTACGTCAGCGACGAGAACGGCATCATCATCCTCTCCAGCGACCCGAAACGCCGGCTCAAGGCCGTGCGACCGCTGGACGACGCCACCCGCGAACGCCTGGCGCGCAGCCTGCAATACCACTGGGCGGCGCTGGAAGAACTGCAACCGCTGGCGCGCCGCGCGCTGGGCGACGGCCTCGAGGAAGTGCGCCTGCGCGGCCCCGCCGGCCAGCCGCTGGACTACCTGCAACAGACCCGCGCCCTGGCCGACACGCCCTGGCACCTGACCCTGCTCACGCCGCTGGCCGAGCAGCGCCGCGCCGCCGTCAGCCACGGCCTGCTGGCCGGCGTGGCCTGCGCCCTGCTGATCTTCGGCGGCCTGGCGCTGAACCAGCGGCGCAAGGTGATCGCCACCCGCCTGGCGGCGCGCGAAGCGCTGCAGGCGGCCAACGCCGACCTGGAACGCAAGATCGCCGAGCGCACCCTCGACCTGTCCGCCAGCAACCGCCTGCTGCAGGACGAAGTGCGCGAGCGCCAGCAGACCGAAGCCACCCTGCGTCAGGCCCAGGACGGCCTGGTGCAGGCCGGCAAGCTGGCGGTGATCGGGCAGATGTCGACCAGCATCGCCCACGAGCTGAACCAGCCGCTGGCGGCGCTGCGTACCCTGTCGGCGAACGCCGCGCGCTTCCTCGAACGCGGCGCGCTGGACACCGCCGGCAGCAACCTGCAGGCGATCGGCGAACTGGTCGACCGCATGGGCCGCATCACCGCCAGCCTGCGCGCCTTCGCCCGACGCGGCGGCGACCAGGGCCAGGCCAGCCTGGAGCAGGCGGTGGACGCCGCGCTGTTCCTCCTGCACAGCCGCATCGAGCAGGAGCGCCCGACCCTGCACCGCGCCTTCGCCGAGGCGCGCCTGGCCATCGACCAGACCCGCCTGGAGCAGATCCTGGTCAACCTGCTGAGCAACGCCCTCGACGCCCTGCGCGAGCAGCCGCGCCGCGAGCTGTGGCTGAGCGGCGCGGCGCAGGGCGCCGACTACGTACTGGAGGTGCGCGACAGCGGCGCCGGCATCCCGCCGGACCTGCGCGCGCACCTGTTCGAGCCCTTCTTCACCACCAAGCCCGGCGAGAAGGGCCTCGGCCTCGGCCTGACCCTCTCGGCCAGCCTCGCAGCGGCCGCCGCCGGCAGCCTGGCCGTGCGCCACCCGAAGGAAGGCGGCACCGCCTTCGTCCTCACTCTGCCCCTGGAGGAGCCCCGCCATGTCTGACGCGCTGACCGTGCTGATCGTCGAGGACGACCCCCACGTCCTGCTCGGCTGCCAGCAGGCGCTGGCCCTGGAGGACATCGACAGCGTCGGCGTCGGCAGCGCCGAGGAAGCGCTGGCCAGGGTCGAGGCCGACTTCGCCGGCATCGTCGTCAGCGACATCCGCCTGCCGGGCATGGACGGCCTGCAGCTGCTGGCCGAACTCAAGCGCCGCGACCCGCGCCTGCCGGTGGTGCTGATCACCGGCCACGGCGACATCGGCATGGCGGTGGGCGCCATGCGCGACGGCGCCTACGACTTCATCGAAAAGCCCTTCTCCCCCGAGCGCCTGGTCGAGGTGGTGCGCCGCGCTCTGGAACAACGTGGCCTGGCCCGCGAGGTCAGCGACCTGCGCCGCCAGCTGGCCGGGCGCCAGGCCCTGGAGCAGCGCATCATCGGTCGCTCGCCGGCCATGCAGCGTCTGCGCGAGCTGATCGCCAACGTCGCCGACACCGGCGCCAACGTGCTGATCGAGGGCGAGACCGGCACCGGCAAGGAGCTGGTGGCGCGCTGCCTGCACGATTTCAGCCGGCGCCAGGGCAAGGAGTTCGTCGCCCTCAACTGCGGCGGCCTGCCGGAAAGCCTGTTCGAGAGCGAGATCTTCGGCCACGAGGCCAACGCCTTCACCGGCGCCGGCAAGCGCCGTATCGGCAAGATCGAGCACGCCCACGGCGGCTCGCTGTTCCTCGACGAGATCGAGAGCATGCCGCTGGCCCTGCAGATCAAGCTGCTGCGCGTGCTGCAGGAGCACAGCCTGGAACGCCTCGGCTCGAACCAGCCGATCAGCGTGGACTGCCGGGTGATCGCCGCGACCAAGGCCGACCTGGCCGAGCTGGGCCAGCGCGGCGAGTTCCGCAGCGACCTGTACTACCGGCTCAACGTGGTCAGCCTGGAACTGCCGCCGCTGCGCGACCGCCGCGAGGACATCCTGCTGCTGTTCGAACACTTCCTGCAGCAGTCGGCGCTGCGCTTCGACCGCGCCCTGCCCGAGCTCGACCGCGCCACCGCCAGCGCGCTGCAGGCCCACGACTGGCCGGGCAACGTGCGCGAACTGCGCAACGTGGCCGAGCGCTTCGCCCTCGGCCTGCCGGTGTTCAAGCACAGCGGCGCGGCGCCGGACGGCAGCGGCGCGAGCTTCGCCGAAGCGGTCGAGGCCTTCGAGCGCAACCTCATCGGCGCCGCCCTGGAGCGCCACGCCGGCAACCTCAGCCAGGCCGCCCAGGCCCTGGGCATGGCCAAGACCACGCTGTTCGACAAGGTGAAGAAGTACGGCTTGCAGCAGAGCTGAGCCGGCGGCTGATTAGTCGCGCCAGCGATACTCGACGTCAACCAGGCGATCCATGCCGGCGCCGTAGAACAGCGAGAACGGCCTGCCGAGTGCCGCCACGGCCTCGGCACAGCCGGCCAGCGCATCCGTTTCCTGCGCGGGGATGGCAAAGCCGAGCCGGTCACCACCCAGCTCAGGCAGGCGAACCTGCACCTGCTTGCTCGTCACCAGGCGCTGCAAGTCCGGGTCGGCGAAGTGCCAGACGTGCGGAACGACCAGCGTGTCGCGAATGATCAGCGTCGGGAGGGCCTGCTGCACAAGGGCTTCCAGCTTCTTGGGGGAGCTACTGTTCTCGAAGAAAAAGCGCAGCCGTGGCAGCGCAGCGTCCAACCCCGCCTCAACCTGGCAAAGCCGCCCCTCATCGCCGAGACCGGGCAGCCCGTCGAACGTCAGACCCACGTCATAGCTCGGCTGCACCAGTGCCAGCTGATCCAGCATCCTCTCGCGCACCTCGCCCTGGGGCATCAGGGCCATGTACTCCGCGTCCAGGCGCTCCATCTGCAGCTCCAGACGCACGCGCTCGTTCCAGGTAGCACGGGCCGCCAGGATGGCGCCGAGATAGTCCTGCAGGCGCTGGCGCTCGGCCGCGCTGAGCGGCGCCCCGCTGAAGCTAACCGCAAGGCCGTCGCCGTCCAGTCGGCGCACGCCGATACGCTGCGCGTCGATCTGCTGGCTCACCAGCGCCGCCCGCAGCGCGCGCTCCAGCGTCGCATTGATGCCGGGGCCGGACTCGCCAGCGACAGACACATTGAAGCGCAGGATCAGTTGATCCTCGTTGCAACCACTCAACAACAGGCAGAACAGCAGACTGGCCAGCAAGCGCATGGCAGCCCTCCTTGGCGGCAATGGCGGAGGCGCAATTCTAGCCGCACGCGGGCATCGCCCAGGGGATCACGGTCACACCCCCGCGCCTTCCTTGAGCTTGCGCCACAGCAGGCGTACCGCCGCCTTGCGCGACAGCTCGCAGCGGTACAGGCGGATCTCCAGCGGCACCTGCCACTGCTCGCCACCGCACACGGCCAGCTCGCCGCGGGCCAGCTCGGCGGTTACCGACAGGCGCGGCACCCAGGCCACGCCAAGGCCCTGCAGGGCCATGGTCTTGAGGCTGTCGGCCATGGCCGTCTCGTACACGGTGGTGGAGCGCAGCGCGCGCTGGCGCAGCAGCTGGTTCACCGAGCGGCCGAGGAAGGCACCGGCGCTGTAGGCCAACAGCGGCACGGTCTGGCCGCTCTCCAGGTTGAACAGCGGCGCGCCATCCTCACTCACCGCGCACACCGGCAGCATCGAGGTGGTGCCAAGGTGCAGCGAGGGGAAGATGTCCGGCGCCAGCTGCATGGCCGCGTCCGGGTCGTAGTAGGCGAGGATCAGGTCACAGCTGCCTTCGCGCAGCGAATGCACCGCCTCGCCGACGTTGGTCGCCACCAGCCGGGTGGACAGCGGCAGGCCCTCGCGGCGCAGGCGGCCGATCCATTCCGGGAAGAAGCCGAGGGTCAGCGAGTGCGCGGCGGCGATCTGCAGCACCTCGCCCTGCTGGCCCTCGACACGGTGCAGGTGACGCACCACTTCGCCGAGCTGCTCGACCATGCTGCGCGCGGTGACCAGAAACAGCTGGCCGGACTCGGTCAGCTCCACCGGCGTGCGGGTGCGGTTGACCAGGGTCAGCCCCAGCGCCGCTTCCAGGCTGCGGATGCGCCGACTGAAGGCCGGCTGGGTGACGAAGCGCTTCTCGGCTGCCTGGGAAAAGCTGCGGGTGGCGGCCAGGGCGACGAAGTCCTCCAGCCATTTGGTTTCCAGATTCATTGCCTAGTTCTTCGCTCAATTTCGTTTGAAATTATGCACGCGCGACATTCAACCCGAGTCACGGCGACATTATGCCGATTCGGCATAGCATAGCGTTTAACAGCATTGGCCGACGGACGGCGCAAAGCCTAGATTATTGGGCATCGCGGCGCCAAGCCGTATTACCCCGAGAATAAACCCATCATGTCCGCTGCTGCATCCATCCGCGTCGAAAAAGACCTGCTCGGCAAACTCGAAGTCCCCGCAGACGCTTACTACGGCATTCAGACCCTGCGTGCCGTGCAGAATTTTCGACTGTCCGGCGTGCCGCTGTCGCACTACCCGAAACTGGTGATCGCCCTGGCCATGGTCAAGCAGGCCGCCGCCGACGCCAACCGCGAGCTGGGCCACCTGTCCGCCGCCAAGCACACCGCCATCAGCACCGCCTGTGCGCGCATCATCCAGGGCGAGTTCCACGAGCAGTTCGTGGTCGACATGATCCAGGGCGGCGCCGGTACCTCGACCAACATGAACGCCAACGAGGTGATCGCCAACATCGCCCTGGAAGCCATGGGCCATGAGAAGGGCGAGTACCAGCACCTGCACCCGAACAACGACGTGAACATGGCGCAGTCGACCAACGACGCCTACCCGACCGCCATCCGCGTCGGCCTGCTGCTCGGCCATGACTTCCTGCTCACCGCCCTGGACAAGCTGATCCAGTCGTTCGCCGCCAAGGGCCTGGAATTCGGCCACGTGCTGAAGATGGGCCGCACCCAGCTGCAGGACGCCGTACCCATGACCCTGGGCCAGGAATTCCGCGCCTTCGCCACCACCCTCGGCGAAGACCTGCAGCACCTCAAGCGCATGGCGCCGGCTCTGCTCACCGAAGTGAACCTGGGCGGCACCGCCATCGGTACCGGCATCAACGCCGATCCGGCCTACCAGAAGCTTGCCGTCGAGCGCCTGGCGATCATCAGCGGTCACCCGGTGGTGCCGGCGGCCGACCTGATCGAAGCCACCTCGGACATGGGCGCCTTCGTGCTGTTCTCCGGCATGCTCAAGCGCACCGCGGTCAAGCTGTCGAAGATCTGCAACGACCTGCGCCTGCTCTCCAGCGGCCCGCGCACCGGGATCAACGAGATCAACCTGCCGGCCCGCCAGCCGGGCAGCTCGATCATGCCGGGCAAGGTCAACCCGGTGATTCCGGAAGCGGTCAACCAGGTGGCCTTCGAAGTGATCGGCAACGACCTGGCCCTGACCATCGCCGCCGAAGGTGGCCAGCTGCAGCTGAACGTGATGGAACCGCTGATCGCCTACAAGATCCTCGACTCGATCCGCCTGCTGACCCGCTCCATGGACATGCTGCGCGAGCTGTGCATCGACGGCATCACCGCCAACGAAGCCCATTGCCGCCAGCTGATGGAAAACTCCATCGGCCTGGTCACCGCGCTCAACCCCTACATCGGCTACGAGAACGCCACCCGCATCGCCAAGACCGCGCTGGAAAGCGGCCGCGGCGTGCTGGAACTGGTGCGCGAGGAGCAGCTGCTGGACGAGGCCACCCTGGCCGACATCCTGCGCCCGGAAAACATGATCGCCCCGCGCCTGGTGCCGCTGCAGCCTTGATTGGAGTAACGCCCATGCACAGCAAATCGCCCGCTCGCTACGAGATCAAACCGCTGTTCCTTGCCCTGCACCCGCCGCGCCGGGTGTGGCCGGACAACGCCGGTTTCTACGTCAGCCCGGTGTGCCCACCGCGCCGCGCCCGCGGCTGAACGCAAGCTTTCATAGACGAGGCCCTCACCAGCCTCACCACTCAGGGATGGCCTCGGCCATCCCTTTTTTTGTCCGCCTGTTTTCTCCCCTCTGCAGCTGGCGCGGGCCCCCTCTCCCCAGCCCTCTCCCCGCCGGTGAGAGGGGGCGCATGGAGCTTGAGCGGCACCACGGAGTTCAGCCGTAGCCCGGCTGCAATCCGGGAGCGGAGTCGCCTGCATCCCCGGATTGCATCCGGGCTACAGACGGCGGTCTCCCCTCTCCCGTTAACGGGGGAGAGGGCTACAACTTCCAGGCCCGGCGCAGCGTGGCGATGGCCTCGACGATCTGCGCCTCGGGCACGGCGGCAAAGCCCAGCACCAGGCCGGCACGGGCATCCACCGGCACCGCATCGTCATCCAGCCAGTAGCTGCTGAGAGGGTTCATCTCCACCCCGGCGGCCCGCGCGGCGGCGACCAGCTCGCGCTCGCGAGCGATGCTCGCCACCCGTACGCACAGGTGCAGGCCAGCCTCCACCGAGGGCAAAGGCGCGCAACCGGGAATCGCCTGCGGCCAGTGCGCCAGCAGGGCATCGCGGCGCGCCCGCGCCGCCGCGCGCATGCGCCGCACATGGCGCTGGAAATGGCCGGCGGCGATGAACTCGGCCATCACCGCCTGGGTACCGACCTCCGAATGGCGCATGTCGATGGCCCGGCGCCGGGCAAAGGCCTCGGCCAGCGCGGGCGGCAGCACCAGGTAGCCGAGACGCAGGGCGGGAAAGGCGATCTTGCAGAAGGTGCCGACGTACAGCACCCGCCCCTGCCGGTCCAGCGCCGCCAGGGGCGCCAGCGGCGTACCGCTGTAGCGGTACTCGCCGTCGTAGTCGTCCTCGATGATCCAGCCGTCCCGGCGCTGCGCCCATTCCAGCAGTTCCAGGCGCCGCGCCAGCGACAGGGTCACGCCCGTCGGATACTGGTGCGAGGGCGTGACATAGGCCAGCCGGCAGTCCCCGAGCGCCTGCAGCGCGGCGGTGTCGAGGCCGTCGCCATCCACCGCCACGCCGCACAATTCAGCACCAGCCACGGCGAAGGCATGGCCGGCGGCGCGGTAGCCGGGGTTCTCGACGGCCACCCGGTCGCCGGGCTGCACCAGCAGCTGGGCGCACAGGCTGATGGCCTGCTGCGCGCCGCAGGTGATGACGATCTGCGCCGGGTCGCAGTTGAGCCCGCGACTGCTGCGCAGGTAGGCCGCCACCAGCTCGCGCAGGGTGGCATCGCCGGCCGGGTCGCCGTAGCCCAGGCGCGCGGCCGAGGGCTTGCGCCAGAAGCGCGCCTGCAGCCGCGCCCAGGTCTCAAAGGGGAACAGGTCATAGGCCGGCACGCCGATGCGAAAGGCCCGCGGCGCGCCGGTGGGCGGCAGCGGCAGGTGGTGCTCGTGCAACACGGCCAGCGCCGCGCTGGCGGGGCTGGCCTGCACGGGCAGCGCGGGCGTGGCGCGCAGGCCGGCGACATCGGCCACGTAGGTGCCGTCGCCGACCCGGCCTTCGATGTAACCCTCGGCGTACAGCTGGTCCAGCGCGCGGGTGACGGTGTTGCGCGACACCCCGAGCACGCGGGCCAGGTCGCGGCTGGCCGGCAAGCGGCTGCGGCCGGCCAGTCGTCCGTCCAGGATGCGTTCGCGCAGGCCCTGGTAGAGCTGGCGCGCCAGCCCCGCGCCGCTGAGGCGGATGCCGGAAAGGTCGACGGGCAACAGCGGTGTGGCGGACATGATTGGCTCCATCGAAGTCGCACTTAATGGCTCTTACAACAGGCCAATATCCTGCCTAGCATGACCTCATTGCGCCAGGAGAACCGCCATGTACCTGCCCTCCGCTTTCCGCCAGGACGATCTCGCCGAGCTGCACGCGCAGCTGCAGGCCAACCCCTTCGCCCTGCTCACCAGTGCCGGCGCCGCAGGCGTGCAGGCCAGCCATCTGCCGCTGCTGCTGGAACCCGACGAGGGCGAGTTCGGCACCCTCTACGGCCACTTCGCCCGGGCCAACCCGCACTGGCGCGACTTGCAGGGCGGCGCCGAGGCGCTCGCCGTGTTCAGCGGCCCGGACGCCTACATCAGCCCCGGCTGGTACCCGGCCAAGGCCGAGCACGGCAAGGTGGTACCGACCTGGAACTACATCGCCGTGCACGCCCGCGGCCCGGTCGAACTGATCGAGGAGCCCGAGCGCCTGCTGCAGATCGTCAGCCGCCTCAGCGACCAGCATGAAAGCGGCCGCGAGCGGCCCTGGGCGGTCAGCGATGCGCCGCGCGAGTACATCGACAGCATGCTGCGCGCCATCGTCGGCTTCGCCCTGCCGATCCGCCGCCTGGAAGGCAAGTGGAAGCTCGGGCAGAACCGCTCGGCCGCCGACCAGGCCGGCGTGCGCGACGGCCTTGCCAGCTCACCCAGCCCACGCGACCGCGAACTGGCGGCACGCATGAGCTGAGCCGCACCCAGTCCCCTCTCCCCCCAGGGGAGAGGGTTAGGGAGAGGGGAAGGCCCCACCCGCATTCACATACAAGGAGGAACCATGCTCGACATCCGCCCCATCACCGCCGCCGACCGCGCCGCCTGGCTGCCGCTCTGGCAGGGCTACCAGCGTTTCTACAACGCCACCATTGCCGAAGAGACCAGCGCCCTCACCTGGCAGCGCTTCCTCGACCCGGCCGAGCCGATGCACGCCGCCCTGGCCTGGCGCGATGGCGCGGCCGTCGGCCTGGTGCACTTCATCTATCACCGCAGCTGCTGGACCACGGGCGACTACTGCTACCTGCAGGACCTCTACGTGGCAGAAAACATTCGCGGCGGCGGCATCGGCCGCGCGCTGATCGAGCACGTCTACGCCCAGGCAGCCGCCGCCGGCGCCAGTCGCGTGCACTGGCTGACCCAGGAAACCAACTACCAGGGGCGCATGCTCTACGACCGCATCGCCGACCGCTCCGGCTTTATCCAGTACCGGAAACTGCTGGCATGAGCACCGACCTGAGCCACTGGCAGCCACGCCCCTTCCCGCCCCATGAACCCTTGCAGGGCCGCTTTATCCGCCTGGAGCCACTGGAGGCCGCACACCACGGCGACGATCTGTGGCAGGAGCTGCAGGGGCCCGACCCGGCGCTGTGGGACTACCTGCCCTATGGCCCCTTCGCCGAACGCACGGCCTTCGATGCCTGGCTGGCCGGCCATGCCGACAGCCGCGATCCGCAGTGCTACTCCGTGGTCGAGCAGACCGACGGCCGCGCCCTGGGCCTGCTGGCCTACCTGCGCATCACGCCCAAGGACGGCTGCATCGAGCTCGGCCATATCGCCTTCGGCGCCGCCCTGCAGCGCACGCCGGGCGCCAGCGAGGCGGTGTTCCTGCTGGCGCGGAATGCCTTCGACGAGCTGGGCTACCGCCGCCTCGAATGGAAGTGCAACGCGCGCAACGCCCGCTCGCGGCGCGCCGCCGAGCGTTTCGGCTTCAGCTATGAAGGGCTGTTCCGCCAGCACATGATCGTCAAGGGCGAGAACCGCGACACTGCCTGGTATGCACTGCTCGATGGGGAGTGGCCGCAGTGTCGTACGGCCTTCCAACGCTGGCTGGCGGCGGACAACTTCGACGCCGAGGGGCGGCAGAAACGCCGGCTGGAGGAGCTGCGCGACTAAGGCTCACTCGATCTCGAACAACCCGTTCTTCAGCGGCGCCACATCCAGGCGCTGGCGCACGTCGGCGTCGATGCGCGGGTCGTCCGGGCGGTACAGGCGCACCTGGCGGTAGGCGCTGATGCGGTTGATCTCCGGGCCCAGGTATTCCCACACCACGCGGGTGCAGGCCGGGTTGCGCCGGTCGCCGCTGGAGACGCCGGTCTTCAGGCCGTTGAGGCGGGTGATGCGGCTCTTGTAGCTGGGGATGAGGATGGTCTGACTCATCTCGTTGAGGGTGAGCGACTCGTAGTCCATCAGGAACAGCCGGTCCTGCAGCTGGAAGGCGGCGCCCAGGTAGCGGCAGCGCACCCAGTCCTCGGCCTGCACGTCGGTACTAGCCGAGCGCTCCTGGCGCTCCTGGCGCTCGAACAGGAAGTCGCCATCCTCCTCCCACAGGTACACCAGCGACAGCAGCACATAGCCGGGAACGGACATGCAGTTGGAGTACTCGAAGTAGTAGCCGCAGTAACGGCGCAGGTCGCCGGTCTGCTCGCGCAGCGGCTTGAGCAGCTCCAGCAGGGTATCGCTGCGCTTGCCGCTGATCTGGTCCGGCCCGCGCGCACCGAGCAGGCGCACGAACTGCTCGGGCGGCAGCAGCAGCTCGTAGTCCTCGACGCCGAAGAAGTCGCAGATACGCTTGAGGTTGTAGGGCGTGGGACGGCTCTGCCCGGCCAGGTACTTGTTGAACTGGGCGCGATTGATGGCGAGCTTGCGGCAAACCTCGGCGATCGAGCGGTAGTGGCTGCAGAGCAGCCTGAGGTTGGCGCCGAGGGTATCCGACATGACAGCGGTCCTGGTGATGCGAGCGACGCGATTCTAGCATCAACTCGCGTCATATCGCCGCAACCCGCGAAATTGCCCGGAGCCATCGACGGGCAGACCATGCGCCAGCCGCGTGTGCTGTCCCGGCGCTCATCACGCATAACTACAAGAGAGACAACCCATCATGCTCGATCTCCTGAACGACCTGCTCTGGAGCAAGGTCCTCATTGTCGCCCTGGTCGGTCTCGGCCTGTACTTCTCGATTCGCTCCCGCTTCGTGCAATTCCGCTACTTCGGCAACATGTTCAGCATCTTCGCCGAAGCCTTCCAGCGCAAACCCGGTCAACTCAGCTCGTTCCAGGCCCTGATGCTGTCGGTGGCCGGCCGCGTGGGTGCCGGCAACATCGCCGGCGTGGCCGTGGCCATCATGCTCGGCGGCCCAGGCGCGGTGTTCTGGATGTGGCTGGTCGCCCTGCTGGGCATGGCCACCAGCTACTTCGAGTGCTCGCTGGCGCAGCTGTTCAAGCGCCGTGAGCCGGATGGCGGCTACCGTGGCGGTCCGGCCTTCTACATCCAGCACGGCCTGGGCCTGCGCTGGCTGGCCATCGTCTTCTCGATCCTGCTGCTGGTGACCTTCGGCTTCGGCTTCAACGCCGTGCAGTCCTACACCGTGGCCACCTCGCTGCACGACACCTTCGGCCTGCCCACCCACTTCAGCGGCCTCGCCCTGGTGGCGGTGATCGGCCTGATCATCTTCGGCGGCATCAAGCGCATCGCCAGCATGGCCGACGTGCTGGTACCGATCATGGCCTTCTCCTACATCGGCATGGCGCTGGTGGTGATCGGCATGAACGTTTCCGAAGTGCCGGCGACCCTGGCGCTGATCGTCAAGAGCGCCTTCGGCCTGGAACCGGCCTTCGCTGGCGGCATCGGCGCGGCCATCCTGATGGGCGTGAAGCGCGGCCTGTTCTCCAACGAAGCGGGCCTCGGCAGCGCGCCGAACGTGGCCGCCGTGGCCGAGGTCAAGCACCCGGCTGCCCAGGGCATCGTGCAGTCGCTGAGCGTGTTCATCGACACCCTGCTGGTGTGCACCAGCACCGCGCTGATCATCCTGCTCTCCGGCGTGTACCAGCCGGGCATGGAACAGGCCGGTGTGGTCCTGACCCAGACTGCCCTGGCCGCCGAAGTCGGCGAGTGGGGCCGGGTGTTCGTCAGCATGGCCCTGCTGCTCTTCGTCTTCACCACCCTGGTGTACAACTACTACCTGGGTGAGAACGCCCTGGGCTTCTTCACCAGCAAGCGCTGGATGGTGCAGGTCTACCGCGTACTGGTCATCGCCCTGGTGCTGTGGGGTTCGATGCAGGACCTGTCCACCGTGTTCGGCTTCGCCGACGTGACCATGGGCCTGCTGGCACTGGTCAACCTGTTCGCCGTGTTCATGCTGTTCAAGATCGGCCTGCGCCTGATGCGCGACTACGACGAGCAGATCAGCGCCGGTGTCGAGAGCCCGGTACTGGACGCCAAGAAGTTCGCCGACCTGGACCTCGACCCGAGCGTCTGGAGTGCCATCGCCGCCGCCAACGCGAGCGACGAACGCGCCGAGATCGGCCACGCCGTCCATCAGCGCTGACCACCAGCGACGCGAGAAGGAGGGGGCCAAGGCCCCCTTTTTCTTGCCCGCTGCCGCTACACTCGGCCGATCACCATGGTGGAACGACCCATGAATTCTCCGCAGAAACTGCTGGTGCTCTACACCGGCGGCACCATCGGCATGCAGATGAGCGAGGCCGGCCTGGCGCCCGCCTCCGGCTTCGAGGCGCGCCTGCGTGCCGAGCAGGCCCTGCACCCGGAACGCCCGGCCCCGGCCTGGCAGTTCCGCGAGCTGAGCCCGCCGATCGACAGCGCCAACATGCGCCAGGCCAACTGGCTGGCCATGCGCGACGCCATCGTCCAGGCCGTGGATCACGACGGCTTCGATGCCGTGCTGCTGCTGCACGGCACCGACACCCTGGCCTACAGCGCCGCCGCGCTGAGCTTCCTGCTGCTGGGCATCCCGGTGCCGGTGCTGCTGACCGGCTCGATGCTGCCGGCCGGCAGCCCGGGCAGCGACGCCTGGCCCAATCTGTTCGGCGCCCTGGCGGCGCTCGCCGAGGGCTGCCGGCCCGGCGTGCACCTGTACTTCGATGGCCAGCTGCTGCACGGCGCCCGCGCCAGCAAGCTGAAGAGCGAGGCCTTCGATGCCTTCGTCAACATGGCCAGGCCGCGTCACGGCCAGTGTCTGGAACAGCTGCCCGAGGCCCTGCACTATCGCCGCCCGCGCCGCGCAGTGGCGCTGGCCATAATGCCGCTGTTTCCCGGCCTGGGCGCCGCGCAGCTGCGCGCCGTGCTGGCGAGCGGTGTGCAGGGCGTGTTGCTGGAGTGCTATGGCAGCGGCACCGGCCCGGCGGATGACGCCGAGTTCCTCGCAGCTCTGCGCGAGGCGCGCCAGCGCGGCGTGGTGCTGGGCGCCATCAGCCAGTGCCCGCTGGGGCATGTCGACTTCGCGGTGTACGCCGCCGGCAGCGCGCTGGCCGAGGCCGGCCTGGTCAGCGGCGGCGGCATGACCCGCGAGGCGGCGCTGGGCAAGCTGTTCGGTCTGCTCGGTGCCGGCCTGCCGGCCGCCGAGGTCGAGCGCCTGTTCGCCCTCGACCTGTGCGGCGAGCTGGCCGAGTAAGCACAAGACATCAAAGCCACCACGGGCAGTCCCCTCTGCCGTTTACGGGAGAGGGGAAGCTCTAGCGATGCAGCGGTGAAAACACCGACCAGCCGATCCGCTCGCTGAGCAGCTCCAGCGCCGCCATGCCGGCCAGTGAGTTGCCGGCGGCGTTCAGCTCCGGCGACCACACGCAGACGCTGAAACGCCCCGGCACCACGGCGACGATGCCGCCGCCGACACCACTCTTGCCCGGCAGGCCGACGCGGTAGGCGAAGTTGCCGGCCTCGTCGTACAGGCCGCTGGTGGCCATGATCGCGTTGACCTGCTGGGTCTGCCGTGGCGTGAGGATCTGCTCGCCACTGCGCGGACAGACACCCTGGTTGGCCAGGAAGCCGCAAGCGCGCGCCAGGTCGACGCAGCTCATGGCCAACGCGCAGTGGTGGAAATAGCTGCGCAGCACCCTCTCCACCTCGTTATGGAAGTTGCCGAAGGCCTGCATCAGGTAAGCCGCGGCGGCGTTGCGCGCGCGGTGCTGGTATTCCGACTCGGCGACCTTGGCGTCCGACACCAGCAGCGCGTTGCCGGACAGGCGCCGGACCAGGTCGCGCATGGACAGCGCCGGGGCGGCGAAGCGCGACTCGTTGATGTCGCAGATCACCAGGGCACCGGCGTTGATGAAGGGATTGCGCGGCCGGCCGCGCTCGAACTCCAGCTGCACCAGCGAATTGAACGGCTGCCCGGACGGCTCGTGGCCGAGGCGCTGCCAGATCTCCTCGCCGGAATGCTGGATCGCCTGCACCAGGCTGAACACCTTGGAAATGCTCTGGATCGAGAACAGCTCGGCGGCATCGCCGGCGGTGTACAGACTGCCGTCCACGCCCACCACGGCGATGCCCAGGCGCGCGGCCGGCACCTCGGCCAGCGCCGGGATGTAGTCGGCCACCTTGCCCTGGCCCAGCAGCGGGCGTACCTGATCCAGAATCTCGTTCAACAGCGCCTGCATGCTCGGCCTCTCCGTTTGCGGGTGCCGAAATAGACGCTCGCGGCGGGCGCGCCATCACAGCGCCGGTTGGCCGCGATTGCGCGGTTACCGTAGTGCCGGCCAGCCACAATGGCCGGAATTATCCCTTTGTTGGCCGGCGTTATCGTTCTCCCGGCTCGCGCGCGGCGCCAACAATGCGCCCAGCCCATCGAGGAGAACAACAAGATGCTGACCTTCTACAGCGACGACCACCGCCTGCACCACGCCCAGGGCGAGATGGTCGGCGGCGAATTCAAACCCTGCTTCGAGATGCCAGCGCGCGCCGACCACGTGCTGGCCCGGGTGCGCGAGCGCGATATCGGCGAGGTGCTGGCGCCACGCGACTTCGGCCTGACGCCAATTGCGCGCATCCACACCGCCGACTACCTGGACTTCCTGCAGAAGGCCTGGGCCGGCTGGGCCGCCCAGGGCAACACCGCCGACTTCCTGCCCGGTGTGTTCCCGGCCCGCCATCTGCGCGCCAAGCGACCCAATGACCTGTACGGCCAGTACGGTTTCCACAGCTTCGACTGCTTCGCGCCGATCACCGCCGGCACCTGGCAGGCGGTATACAGCTCGGCGCAGGTCGCCTTGAGCGGCCAGGCCGAGATTGCCGCCGGCGCCCACAGCGCCTTCGCCCTATGCCGCCCACCGGGCCACCACGCCAGCGCCGACGTGATGGGCGGCTACTGCTACCTGAACAACGTGGCCATCGTCGCCCAGGCCTGCCTCGACCAGGGCGCCGCGCGCGTGGCCATCCTCGACGTCGACTACCACCACGGCAATGGCACCCAGTCGATCTTCTACGACCGCGACGACGTGTTCGTCGCCAATATCCACGGCAGCCCGAGCTTCGAGTACCCGCACTTCCTCGGCTATGCCGACGAGGCCGGCGCCGGCCGCGGCGAAGGGTTCAACCTCAACCTGCCCCTGGCCGCCGGCAGCGCCTGGGATATCTGGGGCGCCGCCCTGGAAACCGCCTGCCAGCGCATCGCCGCCTACGGCCCGGACGTGCTGCTGGTGTCCCTCGGCGTGGACACCTACCAGAACGACCCGATCTCCAGTTTCAAACTGGACAGCCCGGACTACCTGCGCATGGGCGAACGCATCGCCGCGCTGGGCAAGCCGACGCTGTTCGTCATGGAAGGCGGCTATGCGGTCGCCGAAATCGGCATCAATGCCGTCAACGTGCTTGAAGGTTTCCAGGGCGCCTGACGCGCCCTGCACAGGAGAACAATAAAATGAAGAAGCTGCTCGCCGCCGCCCTCTGCGGCCTGACCCTGGCCGGCACCGCCCAGGCCGCCGACCGCGAACTCAAGGTCTACAACTGGTTCGACTACATCACCCCGGAGACCCTGACCAAGTTCAAGCAGGACAGTGGCATCAAGCTGACCTACGACATCTTCGACACCAACGAGGCGCTGGAGGCCAAGCTGCTTACCGGCAACTCCGGCTATGACCTGGTGGTGCCGTCCAACGTGTTCCTCGCCAAGCAGGTCGAGGCCGGCGTGTTCCAGAAACTCGACCGCAGCAAGCTGCCCAACTGGCAGCACCTCGACCCGCAGCTGATGAAGCTGATCGAGGCCAACGACCCGGGCAACCAGTACGCCGTGCCCTACATGTACGGCACTGTGCTGATCGGCTTCAACCCGGACAAGGTCAAGGCCGCTCTCGGCGCCGACGCGCCGGTGGACAGCTGGGACCTGATCTTCAAGGAAGAAAACATCGCCAAGCTCAAGGACTGTGGCGTGGCCCTGCTCGACTCGCCGTCGGAAATCCTGCCGCTGGCCCTGCACTACCTGGGCCTGCCGCCGAACAGCACGGAGCCGGCCGACTACGCCAAGGCCGAGCAGCTGCTGAGCAAGATCCGCCCGCACGTGCGCTACTTCCACAGCTCCAAGTACATGAGCGACATCGCCAACGGCGAGATCTGCGTGGCCGTGGGCTACTCCGGCAGCTTCTCGCAGGCCGCCAACAACGCCAAGCAGGCCAACAACGGCGTGACCGTGGACATGCGCCTGCCCAAGGAAGGCGCGCCGATCTGGTTCGACATGATGGCGATTCCCAAGGACGCGAAGAACATCGACGAGGCCCACGCCTTCATCAACTTCCTCCTGCAGCCACAGGTGATCGCGCCGATCTCCGACTTCGTCGGCTACCCCAACCCGAACAAGGACGCCACTGCGCTGGTCGCCGAATCGATCCGCAACAACCCCAACCTGTACCCGACCGCTGGGGCCATGCAGAAGCTCTATACCCTGGAGCCGCTGCCGCGTGCCGCCGAGCGCGCGCGCACCCGCGCCTGGAGCAAGATCAAGACCGGTAGCTGACCGGCCCGCATGAAAAAGACCGGCCCAAGGGCCGGTCTTTTTTATGGCGCGGACGCCTAGTTCCAGATGCCTTTGATCTGGCCCAGCTTCAGGCCATTGATCAGGCAGTGGTTGGGATTGCCTGGCAGTGGGTCCTTCACCACCTTGCCACCCTGGTTGATGATGGTGGTGGTGTTGCTGCTCATGTAGCCAGCCCAGTTGCGCGTGGTGTCGGTCAGCACCAGGGCGGCGGCCGTCTGGCTACCACTGCTGGCGCAAAGGGCCGAGACCCCTTCCAGGCGATCATTGATGTTGCGCTCCTCGTTCTTGTAGTTGTCGCCCTGGTTGGGCGTGAAGCCATGGGCATCGCCGCGCACGATCAGCACGCCCTTGGCAACGTCCTCGGCCTGCGCCGAAGACACGCCGCCGCAGGCCAGGGCAGCAAACAGGATGGTGGCAGCCAGGTACTTATGGTTCTCGATAAATGCGTTCATGGTGAGTTCCTCGATGCGTCGGTGGGGGGCGATCACAGGGCGATGTCGCGGGCGTGGGTCTGGCCCGGCCAGACGCCGCTCATCTCGATTTCACGTTGGCCGGTCAGCCACTGGCCCAGCGGGCTCGGCCAGCTGAAGGTGTAGTGATCGCTGTTGATCACACCCTTGAAGCTGACGTGGGCCACGATGTTGGTGGCGTTGAGGGGGATGTTGCCGACAGTCTTGGACAGCCCGCCGCTGAGCGAGAAGGACTCGTTGTGCGGGCCCTGCGGGGTGTCGTAGCTGAGCTTGATGTCGGTGATGTAGGTGCAGCCCGGCTTGTTGTTGAACAGGATCTGCAGCGAGCCCAGGCGGGTGATCCAGTTGGGGATCAGCAGGTTGCCGTCGAACGAGGCGAAGGTGTAGGCGATCGGCACCACGCCATTGGCCATCTGCTCCGGCACGCTGGGCCACAGGTGCTGATCGACCTGCTTGGTCTCCTTGGTGGAGACGAAGGAGCCCTTGCCGTTGGCGCCGGCCAGCATCTCCTGGACGGCACCGGCCGAACCGCTGATGGAGAACGAGGCACTGTTGTCCTGGGAGCCGATGTTCAGGCCGCTGTTGGCATAGATCACACTGGTAACCACGCCGAAGCCCTGGGCGATGCCGCTGCCATTGCTCATGCTCACCGAGGCCGCCTGCTGGGACAGCCAGCTGAGCGTCTCGGGCTTGGACAGGGTAGTTAGGTCGCTGACGAAGCCCTCGTTGGCGATGCCGAATTCCGAAGCCATCGAGCCGATGTTGGCGAAGTCCCAGGTGATCTCGGTGCCGGCGGTGATCTTGGTGCCGGTCTCCGGGTCGGTGGCGCTGCCGTCGAGGCTGACATTGGCCTGAGTGCGCTTGACGTTGCTCGACGACAGCTTCCACTGGTTGGGAATGCCGCGGCTGCTCAGAGGCACGCCGGGCGTGGCTTCCTGCACCAGGGTGAAGTCACCGGTGTCCGGCGAGACGATGCCCACTGCGCCCAGCTTGATCTTCGGATCGAGCGTCCAGTTGCCCCAGTAGGCCGCGCGCCCGGCGCGGATCAGATCGGTAAAGGTACGATTCCAGTTCATTGCGAGAGTCCTTGCAGTTGAGGGGACGGCGCCGGGACGACGTGGCGCACCTGTCGAACGGCGCGCCGCTCGACGTCCCAGATGCTCACGGGCAGGGCGCCGCGGCGAAATCGGGCAAATGCGGTAGGACTGCGGGGAAGGATTTCCGGCTCGGTTCGGCGGCTGCGGGGCCGTAGCGTCGAGCCTTCTCTCATGAGTCGGGAGCAGGGATGTGCTCACACCGCGCGAATGCCAGGTACTGCAGCTGATCGCCCGCGGCTGCAGTGATCGCCAGGTCGCCCAGCAGCTGGGCCTGTGCCTCGGCACCGCGCGCCGGCATCGCGAGAACCTGCAGGGCAAGCTGGGCCTGCACAAGTCGGCGCAGCTGACGATCCATTACCTCGAACACGTCGCCCCGCCGGACGAGATTGACCTTATCCCGCCGGCGCTGAGCCATCGGCAGCGCGAGGTGCTGCACCTGCTCGCCCTCGGGCGCAGCGACAAGCAGGCCGCCAAGGCGCTGGGCCTCAGCGATCAGACGGTGCGCAAGCATCGGCACAACCTGCAGCGCAGGTTCGGCGCTGGCAGCGTCTGTGCCCTGCTGTTTGCCGCCGTCAGCGGCGGTGCGCTGACGCTGCCCCTGACACCGCCGCAACGCGCACCGCTGGTGCTGGCCGTGCGGCCGCCTGCGACAGCTTATCGGCAACTGCGGGAACGGTTGGACAAGGCCGTGGGCGGCTGCTTAGTTCTCTGAACGCAATTCGCCTCGGGAGCTCCGCCATGCAACGCCTGATCATCGCCGCCAGCCTGCTCGCCGCGGGCGCCGCCCAGGCCGCCAACCTACCGGCCTTCGCGCTCACCTGCCCCGGCGACATCGCCGTGCGCGCCGCAGCCGGGGGCCCGGTGCACATCAACGACCGGCAGGCCGTGCTGAGCAAGTTCAGCGAGCAGTACTACGAGGCCAAGGGCCAGGGCGTGACCCTCTCCATCAGTATCGCGGCCGACGGCTCGCCCACGGTGACCTACACCGGCAAGCAGGGCGCCAACGGCATCTGCACAGAGCGCGAAGAGACGCCACAGGAACCGGCACCGGCCGCCGAATAGCGCGGCCAGCCGTCACTCGCCACGGATGTACTGCTCCAGGTGCTGGATCAGGCCGTCCTGCTCGGCCAGGGTTTCCTTGACCAGGTCGCCGATCGACAGCAGGCCGAGCAGGCGCTCGCCCTCCACCACCGGCAGGTGGCGCAGGTGGCCGTCGGTCATCAGGCTCATGCATTCGCGGATGCCCTGGCGCGCGCTCACCGTCACCACCGGCACGCTCATCACCTCGCGCACCGCCGTGCCGACGGACGAGCGCCCGAGCAGCACGCCTTTGCGGGCGTAGTCACGCTCGCTGACGATGCCGACCAGACGCCCGGCGTCGGTCACCGGCAACGCGCCGATATTGTGCTCGGCCATCAGCCGCAGCGCCTCCAGCATGCTGGCCTCGGGCGCCACGGTATGGACGTTCTGCTGCGGTTTGCTGGCCAGCATCTGCGCGACGGTCTTCATGCGAATCTCCCCCTGTCCTGTGTTCGCCTTGGATGGGCGAAGCATCGGCCAGAGGGTGCATCGCGAGCCAAGCGGAGATTTCGATAGTGCCTATTGAGAAATTCACTGAAGCTCAGTCGAGCAGCTGAGCGAAGCCCCTGGCCGCCTCAGACCATGGCCTTGCGGATGTCCGCCGCCAGTTCGCGTACCCGCGCTTCCTCGGTATCCCAGCTGCACATGAAGCGCGCACCACCGGCACCGATGAAGGTGTAGAAGCGCCAGCCCCACGCGCGCAGGCGCTCGATGGCCGTCTCCGAGAGTTGCAGGAACACGCCGTTGGCCTCTACCGGGAACATCAGGCTGACGCCCGGCACGTCCGCCACCAGCTCGGCGAGCAGGCGCGCGCAGCGGTTGGCGTGGTTGGCGTAGCGCAGCCAGGCATCGTCCTGTAGCAGGCCGACCCAGGGCGCCGACAGGTAGCGCATCTTCGAGGCCAGCTGACCGGCCTGCTTGCAGCGGTAGTCGAAGTCCTCGGCCAGGTCCTTGTTGAAGAACAGGATGGCTTCGCCCACCGCCATGCCGTTCTTGGTGCCGCCAAAGCACAGCACGTCGACGCCGGCTTTCCAGGTCAGCTCGGCCGGACTGCAGCCGAGGAAGGCGCAGGCGTTGGAGAAGCGCGCGCCATCCATGTGCAGGTTGAGCTTGAGTTCCTTGCACACCTGGCTGATCGCGGCGACCTCCTCGGGGCGGTAGACGGTGCCGACCTCGGTGGCCTGGGTCAGGGTCACCACGCGTGGTTTGGGGTAGTGGATGTCCTGGCGCTTCAGCGCGACCTCGCGGATCGTCTCCGCGGTCAGCTTGCCGCCGAGGGTACGCGCGGTGAGCAGTTTGGAGCCGTTGGAGAAGAACTCCGGCGCGCCGCATTCGTCGGTCTCGACGTGCGCGGTCTCCGAGCAGATCACGCTGTGGTAGCTCTGGCACAGGCTGGCCAGGGCCAGGGAGTTGGCGGCGGTGCCGTTGAAGGCGAAGAACACCTCGCAGTCGGTCTCGAACAGCTGGCGGAAACGGTCGGCGGCGCGGGCCGTCCAGCTGTCCTCGCCATAGGCGCGCTCGTGGCCGCGATTGGCCTCGGCCATGGCGGCCCAGACCTCCGGGCAGATGCCGGAATAGTTGTCGCTGGCGAATTGCTGGGTGTGGTCGGTCATGGGATTTCCTCGTGGGAGCAACCTTCAATCTAGCCAGTCGGCGACGCCTCGTGGGCCTTGCCGGCGGCAATAACAGATACAGCGAAATAACAGCGCTCAGAAAAACTGTACCGCTAACAAAGTGCCGCTGATCATGCATGGAACAGTGAAAACTCTCGGCATCCTGTCAGCAACCCGAATTTCCACGGATGACCAGTACAGTTGCGCGCACAAAAACAGAACAGTTACAAAGCCGACTAACTAATAGCCGCGCAATTTATCCCAGCTGTGCCTATAAAATCGACCACGCAGTCAGGAAAATAGGCTTCCAGTAGAACACCCTCTAACCCCGCCACAAGCGGAAGGAAGCCCCACCATGGAACGTACCCTCAGTTCCGACCTGATGTTTCAACAACAATCCCCGGCCAGCGGTGCTCACCACCCTCTGCGCGTCCTGGGCACCCTGCTGCTGTGGCAGCGCCGCATCAGCAGCCGCCGCGCCCTCGCGCGCCTGGACGAGCGCCTGCTCGCCGATGCCGGCATCAGCACCTACGACCGCGCGATCGAGATCAGCAAGCCGTTCTGGCGCTGATGGCCAAGGGTGCATGAAAAAGGGGAGCTGAGGCTCCCCTTTTTGTTGCCCGCAGCCCGGCTGTAATCCGGAGGTGGAGCTGCCTGTTTCCCGGATTGCATCCAGGCTACCAGCGCCGGGGCGCCCCAGTTTACCCAGCTAGAACTTCTCCGGGCGCAGCACCTGCACCTCGGAGAGGTAGCAGACCATCGCGTAGTTGGCGTAGTAGCGCTGCTGCAGGTGCTCGGCGATGCGTTCGGCCAGGTCGCGGGCGCAGATCACCTCCAGACGGATATTGCCCTCGGTATCCCAGCCGGCGCTGCGCACACCGCGGGCACCGCGGCCACGGGCGTCCGAGATGGTCCAGCCGGGCGCACCAAGCGCCTCCAGGTCGGCCACCAGTTTCTTCTCCAGCGCGGCCTCGCCGACCACGGTGAGCAGGGTGCGGTTATGCGTGTCCATCTCAGAGCCCCCAGGCGATCAGTTGCTCGGCCAGCGCCAGGTACAGCGGTATGCCGATGAGGATATTGAAGGGAAAGGTGATGCCCAGCGAGGCGGTCAGCGACAGCGACGGGTTGGCCTCGGGCAGGGCCAGGCGCAACGCCGCCGGGACCGCGATGTAGGAAGCCGAGGCCGCCAGGGTGGCGAGCATCGCCGTACCGCCCAGGCTGAGGCCCATGAAGCGCGCCAGCAGGGCGCCGACCAGCGCGCCGAGCAGCGGCATGAGCAGGGCAAACGCCGCCAGGCGCAGACCGAACTGCTTCAGCGCGCCGAGCTGGCTGGAGGCGATCAGGCCCATTTCCAGCAGGAAGAACGCCAGCACCGGCTTGAACATGCTGGTGTACAGCGGCTCCAGCGGCTTGATCGCCTCCTTGCCGGCGACGGCGCCGATCACCAGGCCGCCGAGCAGCAGCATGATGCTCTTGCCGAGGAAGATCTCGCGGCCCAGCTCCTTCCAGTCGGTGCCACGGCTGACGCCCTTGGCCAGGAGGATGCCGACCAGGATCGCCGGGATCTCCAGGATCGCCACGAACAGCGGCATGTAGCTCTCGAAACTGATCTGCCGCGACACCAGGAAGGCCACCACCACGGCGAAGGTACCGGCGCTCACCGAGCCGTAGTGCGCCGCCACTGCCGCCGCGTTGACCCGGTCGAAGCGCAGACCGCGCAGCAGGACGAAGGCCAGCAGCGGCAGACCGATGCCGAGCAGCAGCACCAGCCCGGCCTGGCCGAGCAGCTGCACGCTGGCCTGCTCGGCCAGCTCCACGCCGCCGTGCAGGCCGATGGCCAGGAGCAGGATGATCGACAGCGTCTCGTACAGCGCCGCCGGCAACTTCAACTCGCTCTTCAGCAGCCCGGCGACCAGGCCGAAGACGAAGAACAGCACCACCGGATCCAACACACACCTCCTTTCTCGTGGGCAAAAAAAGGGGCGCTTGCGCGCCCCGGGGACTTAAGCGTCGATCTCGACCAGGACCTCGCCGGGGTTGACCCGATCCCCCTTGGCCACGTGCACGGCCTTCACCGTGCCGGCGATGGGCGCCTGCACCTCGGTCTCCATCTTCATCGCCTCGGTGATCAGCACGGCCTGGCCGGCCTTCACCACATCACCTTCCTTGACCAGCACGTCGACGATGTTGCCCGGCATGGTGGTGGACACGTCGCCCGGCGCGCTGGCCTGCTTGCGCTTGCCACCGGCCCCGGCGACGAAGTCGTTGAGCGGCTCGAACACCACCTCCTCCGGCATGCCGTCGATGGACAGGTAGAAGTGGCGCTTGCCGTCGCCCTTCACACCGACGCCGGTGATGTCCACGCGGTAGCTCTCGCCATGTACGTCGACCACGAACTCGGTGGGCACGCCCTCGCCGCCCACCGGCGCCGCGCCGCCGGCCTGCGGCAGCGGCAGCAGGGCCTCGGGCTTGAGCGTGCCGGCGGCGCGTTCCTCGAGGAACTTGCGGCCGATGTCGGGGAACATGGCGTAGGTCAGCACGTCCTCCTCGGACTTGGCCAGGGCGCCGATCTCCTCGCGCAGTTTGGCCATCTCCGGCTTGAGCAGGTCGGCCGGGCGCACGTCGATGACTTCCTCGTTGCCGATGGCGCGCTTGCGCAGCTGCTCATCGACCTTGCCCGGCGCCCTGCCGTAGCGGCCCTGCAGGTACAGCTTCACCTCGTTGGTGATGGTCTTGTAGCGCTCGCCGGCCAGCACGTTGAACACCGCCTGGGTGCCGACGATCTGCGAGGTCGGCGTGACCAGGGGCGGGAAGCCAAGGTCTTCGCGCACTTTCGGGATCTCGGCGAACACCTCGTTGATGCGGCCCAGCGCACCCTGTTCCTTCAGCTGGTTGGCCAGGTTGGACATCATCCCGCCCGGCACCTGGTTGACCTGCACGCGGGTATCCACGGCGGTGAACTCGCTCTCGAACTGGTGGTACTTCTTGCGCACGGCATGGAAGTACATGCCGATCTCCTGGATCAGCTCGAGGTCCAGGCCGGTGTCGAACGGGGTGCCGCGCAGGGCGGCGACCATCGACTCGGTGCCCGGGTGGCTGGTGCCCCAGGCGAAGCTGGAGATGGCGGTGTCGATGTGGTCGGCGCCGGCCTCGATGGCCTTGAGCTGGCACATGGCGCCCATGCCGGCGGTGTCGTGGCTGTGCACGAACACCGGCAGGTCGACCTCGGCCTTGAGCGCCTTGACCAGCTCGAAGGTGGCATAGGGGGTGAGCAGGCCGGCCATGTCCTTGATCGCGATGGAGTCGATGCCCATGGCCTGCATGGCCTTGGCCTGCTCGACGTAGGCCGCCACGGTGTGCACCGGGCTGGTGGTGTAGCTGAGGGTGCCCTGGGCGTGCTTGCCGGCGGCCTTCACCGCCTCGATGGCGACGCGCAGGTTACGCACGTCGTTCATCGCGTCGAAGATGCGGAACACGTCGATGCCGTTGACCGCCGCCTTGGCCACGAAGGCGCGTACCACGTCGTCGCTGTAGTGGCGGTAGCCGAGCAGGTTCTGCCCGCGCAGGAGCATCTGCAGGCGCGTGTTGGGCAGCGCGGCGCGCAGCTTGCGCAGGCGCTCCCAGGGGTCTTCCTTGAGGAAGCGCACGCAGGCGTCGAAGGTGGCGCCGCCCCAGACTTCCAGCGACCAGTAGCCGACGCGGTCGAGCTTGTCGCAGATCGGCAGCATGTCCTCGGTGCGCATGCGCGTGGCGATCAGCGACTGGTGGGCATCGCGCAGGATGGTATCGGTGACGGTAATTTTCTTAGTCATGTTCTGATCCCTACAGGCCGGCGTGGGCGGCAATGGCGGTGGCGATGGCGATGGCCAGGTGCGACGGGTTGCGCTTGATCGAGTACTGGGTCAGCTCCGGATGGCTCTCGACGAAGCTGGTGTTGAACTCGGCACTGCGAAACTCAGGGTTGCGCAGGATCTCCTGGTAATAGGGCGCGGTGGTCTTCACGCCCTGCACGCGCATGTCGTCCAGCGCGCGCAGACCGCGGTCCAGCGCCTCCTCCCAGGTCAGCGCCCAGACGATCAGCTTCAGGCACATCGAGTCGTAGTAGGGCGGAATGGTGTAGCCGGTGTAGATCGCCGTGTCGGTGCGCACGCCGGGGCCGCCGGGCGCGTAGTAGCGGGTGATCTTGCCGAACGAGGGCAGGAAGTTGTTCTTCGGGTCCTCGGCGTTGATGCGGAACTGCAGGGCATAGCCGCGGTGGATGATGTCTTCCTGCTTGACCGACAGCTGCAGGCCGGAGGCAATGCGGATCTGCTCGCGGACGATGTCGATGCCGGTGATTTCCTCGGTGATGGTGTGCTCCACCTGCACCCGGGTGTTCATCTCCATGAAGTACACCTCGCCCTCGGCGAGCAGGAACTCCACGGTGCCGGCGTTCTCGTAGCCCACCGCCTGGGCGGCGCGCACGGCGAGGTCGCCGATGTAGGCGCGCTGCTCGGGAGTCAGCTGCGGGCTGGGGGCGATCTCGATCAGCTTCTGGTTGCGGCGCTGGATCGAGCAATCGCGCTCGAACAGATGCACGGTGTTGCCGAAGCTGTCGGCGAGGATCTGCGCCTCGATGTGCTTGGGGTTGACGATGCACTTCTCGAGGAACACCTCGGCGCTGCCGAAGGCCTTGGTCGCCTCGGAAATCACCCGCGGGTAGGCCGACTCCAGCTCCTCGCGGCTGTTGCAGCGGCGAATGCCGCGGCCGCCGCCGCCGGAAGTAGCCTTGAGCATCACCGGGTAGCCGAGGCGCTCGGCCTCGCGCAGCGCCTCGGCGAGGTCGGCGACGTTGCCTTCGGTGCCCGGGGTGACCGGCACGCCGGCCTTGATCATGCTGCGCCGCGCCTCGGTCTTGTCGCCCATACGGCGAATGACCTCGGCGCTGGGGCCGATGAACTTGATCCCGCGCTCGGCACAGATCTCCGCCAGCTCGGCGTTCTCCGAAAGGAAGCCGTAGCCGGGATGGAGGGCGTCGCAGCCGGTTTCCACGGCCAGATTGACCAGCTTGCGCGGGTTCAGGTAGCCGGCCAGCGGGTCGTCGCCGACGCTGTGCGCCTCGTCGGCGCGCTTGACGTGCAGGGCGTGGCGGTCCGCCTCGGAGTAGATGGCCACCGAGCGGATGCCCATCTCGGCGCAGGCGCGGACGATGCGCACGGCAATTTCGCCGCGGTTGGCGATGAGGATCTTCTTGATCACGAGCCTGGTTCCTCGATCACGTGAGCAAAGGACCGCGACAGAGCGGTCCACGAATGACCGCACAGGCCACGGCGGTCTTGCAATTACCCTACGCCCGCCGCTTGATTAACCAAAATCAATATTTGTTGGGTTAAGCATAAGCAAAGACTTATATTTGCCCGAAATGGCCTTTCCGGGAATCGTTGAGAATGCGCAAGTCACTGATGCGTATGACTTTTCGCCAGCTGCAGATTTTCCGCGCAGTGTGCGAGAGCCGCTCCTACAGCCGCGCGGCGGAGGAAATGGCGCTGACCCAGCCGGCCGTGAGCCTGCAGATCCGCCAGCTGGAGGAGCTGCTCGGCCAGCCGCTGTTCGACTACGTGGCCAAGAAGCTCTACCTGACGCCCGCCGCCGAGGCCCTGCTGCGCGCCAGCGAGGACGTGTTCGGCCGCCTGGAGGCGCTCGACATGCAGCTTTCCGACCTGCAAGGCTCGCTGCAGGGCCAGCTCAGCCTGGCCGTGGAGTCCAGCGCCAAGTACCTGGTGCCGCACCTGTTCGCCGCCTTCCGCGCGCAGCACCCGGAGGTCAGCCTGCAGCTGGTGGTGGTCAACCACGCCCAGGCGGTGCGGCGCCTGTCGGTGAGCCGCGACGACCTGCTGATCATGTCGCAGCCGCCCGGCGACCAGGCGCTGGACTTCTTCCCCTTCCTGACCAACCCGATCATCGCCGTAGCGCCACCGCAGCACCCCCTGTGTGCCCGGGAGCAACTGCGCCTGGCCGACCTCGGCGCCTATCCCCTGCTGGTGCGCGAGCCCGGCTCGGGCACCCGCAAGGCCTGCGAGGAATACTGCCACCAGAAGCGCGCGCACTTCGCCCAGACCCTGGAGGTGGGCTCCACCGAGTCGCAGGTGGAGGGCGCCATCGCCGGCCTCGGCCTGGCCCTGCTGCCGCGCCATGCCGTACGCCTGGAACTGGCCCAGGGTTTGCTGCGGCAACTGCCGGTGGCGGAGCTGCCGCTGCAGCGCAGCTGGTGCGTGGTGCACCCGCGCGGCAAGCACCTGTCGCCGGTGGCCCAGGCCTTCCGCGACTTCATCCGTCAGGAGCGGGCGCAGATCGCCGCACTGGAACGGCGCTTCGGCATGAGTGACTGAACTGGCAGTCAGGGAATTTCGTATATGATATTCGCACAATCGCCCACTCGACTCGGTGACGCGCCGTGCCCCTACCTCGCTTCAATGCCCCCAACCTGGGGATAGCTCCCTCGGCCTCCGAGGTCATCGCCAAGCACCTGCGCGACGCGATCATCTCCGGGCAGTTCGCCGAGGACGAGCCGATCCGCCAGGACGACATCGCCGGGCTGTTCAACGTCAGCAAGATCCCCGTGCGCGAGGCGCTCAAGCGCCTGGAGGCCGAGGGCCTGGTGATGTTCCAGCGCAACAAGGGCGCGGTGGTCACGCGCATCTCCGAGCCGGAGCTGGCGCAGATGTTCGAGGTGCGCGTGCTGCTGGAAACGCGAGCGATCCGCCTGGCGGTGCCGAACATGAGCGAGGCCACCTTCGCCGAGGCCGAGCGCATCTGCGCCGCCTTCCTCGGCGAGGAAGACGTCGGCCGCTGGGCCGAGCTCAACTGGCAGCTGCACGCCTGCCTCTACGAACCGGCACAACGGCCCTTCCTGGTCGGCCTGATCCGCTCGATCCACGACAAGCTGGAGCGCTACCTGCGCATGCAGATGAGCCTGTCCGAGGGCAAGGAGCGCGCCGACCACGAGCACCGCGAGATCATCGCCGCCTGCCGCGCCGGTGACGCCGAGCGGGCCGCGCAGCTGATCGAGGAGCACATCGGCGGGGTCTGCCAGACGCTTTACGAGCACCTGCCCAACCGCCTCTGAGCACCCGCGCCGCTGTGCCGATTTCGTCACCGGCGCAGGCTAAATGACTCAAGCCGCCGACGCCCACGCGGCGGCAACCTTGCCGGTATCCACTCATCGGCAGGGGCCCACCCATGCAACGCATCCGTGTACTCGACTCGCACACCGGCGGTGAACCGACCCGCCTGGTTCTCGACGGCTTTCCCGACCTCGGCCGCGGCAGCATGGCCGAGCGCCGCCAGCTGCTCGCCGAGCGCTTCGACGCCTGGCGCGCCGCCACGGTGCTGGAGCCGCGCGGCAGCGACGTGCTGGTCGGCGCCCTGCTCTGTGAGCCGGTCGACCCCGCCGCCTGTGCCGGAGTGATCTTCTTCAACAACAGCGGCTACCTCGGCATGTGCGGCCACGGCACCATCGGCCTGGTGGTCTCGCTGGCCCACCTGGGGCGCATCGGCCCTGGCGTACACAGGATCGAGACGCCGGTCGGCACCGTCGAGGCGACCCTGCACGACGACCGCTCGGTGAGCGTGCGCAACGTGCCGGCCTACCGCTACCGCCAGGCGGTCGCAGTCGAGGTGCCGGGGCACGGCCGGGTGGTCGGCGATATCGCCTGGGGCGGCAACTGGTTCTTCCTGATCAGCGAGCACGGCCTGCGTGTCGCCGGTGACAACCTGGAAGCGCTCACCGCCTACTCGGTGGCAGTGCAGCAGGCCCTCGAAGACCAGGGCCTACGCGGCGAGGACGGCGGCCTGATCGACCATATCGAGCTGTTCGCCGACGATGCCGAGGCCGACAGCCGCAACTTCGTGCTCTGCCCCGGCAAGGCCTACGACCGCTCGCCCTGCGGCACCGGCACCAGCGCCAAGCTGGCCTGCCTGGCCGCCGACGGCAAGCTGCAGCCGGGCCAGCTGTGGCGCCAGGCCAGCGTGATCGGCAGCCAGTTCGAGACCCACTACGAGCACGCCGAAGGCGGCCGCATCATCCCCACCATCCGTGGTCGCGCGCACCTCAGCGCCGAGGCCACCCTGCTGATCGAGGCGGACGACCCCTTCGCCTGGGGCATTCGCCTGTGAGCGACGTGATCGTCATCGGTGGCGGCATCGTCGGCGCCGCCTGCGCCCGTGAACTGGCCAAGCGCGGCCAGCGCGTGCTGGTGCTGGACGCCGGCCTGCGCGCCGCCACCGCCGCCGGCATGGGCCACCTGATCGTACTGGACGACAACCCGGCCGAACTGGCGCTCAGCCAGTACTCGGTGCAGCGCTGGCGCGACTGGGCACGGGAGATGCCGGAGGACTGCGCCTACCGGCAGAACGGCACCCTGTGGCTGGCCGCCAATGCCGAGGAGATGGCGGTGGCCGAGGCCAAGTACCAGGTGCTGCGCGAGCACGGCCTGGACTGCGAGCTGCTCGGCGCCGGCGCCCTGCGTGCCGCCGAGCCGGAGCTGCGCGACGGCCTGCACGGCGGCCTGCGGGTCGGCGGCGACGGCATCCTCTACGCCCCCAATGCCGCGCGCTGGCTGCTCGACCACCCGCTGATCGAGCAGCGCCGGGCACAGGTGGTCGAGGTCGACGGCGCCCGTGTGCGCCTGCAGGACGGCAGCTGGCTGAGCGCCCAGGCGGTGATCCTGGCCGGCGGCACCCACGTCACCGAACTCTGCCCGGAGCTGCCGGTGGAACCGAAGAAGGGCCACCTGCTGATCACCGACCGCTACCCGGGGCGCATCAGCCATACCCTGGTGGAGCTGGGCTACGTCACCAGCGCGCACAACGCCACGGGCCCCTCGACCGCCGCCAATATCCAGCCGCGGCCGACCGGCCAGCTGTTCATCGGCGCCTCGCGCCAGTTCGGCACCCTCGACCCCGAGGTCGAGCCCTGGATGCTGGCCAAGATGCTGCGCCGCGCCGTGCACTACATGCCGGGCCTGGCCAACCTCAACGGCATCCGCGCCTGGACCGGCTTTCGCGCCGCCAGCCCGGACGGCCTGCCGCTGCTCGGCGAGCACCCGCAGCGCCGCGGCCTGTGGCTGGCGGTCGGCCACGAAGGCCTGGGCGTGACTACCGCGCCGGGCAGCGCCGACCTGCTCATCGCCCAGCTGTTCGGCGAAACCGCGCCACTGGCGCCCGAGCCCTACCTGCCGCAACGCTTCCCCGGAGTCCGCGCGCATGCCTGAACTGATCCTCGACGGCCGCCCGCTGCGCGTGGCCGAAGGCACCACGGTAGCCGCCGCGCTGGCGCTCGGCGGCGACGGCAGCAGCCGCACCTCGGTCGGCGGCCAGCGCCGCGCGCCAGTGTGCGGCATGGGCCTGTGCCAGGAATGCCGGGTGACCATCGACGGCCAGCGCCGCCTGGCCTGCCAGACCCTGTGCCGCGACGGCATGCGCGTGGAGAGCCAGCCATGAAGGTGGATATCCTCATCGTCGGCGCCGGCCCCGCCGGCATGGCCGCGGCCCTGGCCGCCGCGCCGAGCGGCGCGCGCATCGCCGTGCTCGACGACAACCCCGCCGCCGGCGGGCAGATCTGGCGCGACGGCCCGCAGGCGCACATCCCCAAGCTGGCCCGCGAACATCGCCAGCGCCTGGACGCCCAAACCAACATCGAGCTGTTGCCGGCCAGCCGCGTGGTCGCCCTGGCCGGGCCCCAGGCGCTGCTGGTGGAAGACCCCGAGCAGGGCCGGGTGATCGAGTACGAAAAACTGATCCTGTGCACCGGCGCGCGCGAGCTGCTGCTGCCCTTCCCCGGCTGGACCCTGCCCGGCGTCACCGGCGCCGGCGGCCTGCAGGCACTGATAAAGGGCGGCCTGCCGGTGGCCGGCGAACGCATCGTCATCGCCGGCAGCGGCCCACTGCTGCTGGCCAGCGCCGCCACCGCGCGGGACAACGGCGCCCAGGTGCTGAATATCCTCGAGCAGGCACCCTGGTCCGCCGTGGCCGGCTTCGCCTCGCAGCTGCCGCGCTGGCCGCACAAGCTGCTGCAGTCCTTCGGCCTATTCCATCGCGGTTACCGGGCCAGCAGCCATGTAGTCGAAGCCCTCGGTGACGGGCGCCTGGAAGCGGTGCGCCTGAACATCGGCGGGCAGCTGCGCGAAATCGCCTGCGAGCGCCTGGCCTGCGGCTTCGGCCTGGTGCCCAATCTGCAGCTGGGCCAGGCCCTGGGCTGCCGCATCGACAACGGCGCCATCGCCGTCGACGCCTGGCAGGCCACCAGCTTGGCCGGCGTCTACGCGGCCGGCGAGAGCACCGGCTTCGGCGGCAGCGAGAAGGCCCTGGTCGAAGGCGCCATCGCCGGTCATGCGGCGGTCGGCGAGCGCGAAGCGGCGCAACGCCTGTGGTCGCAGCGCCAGCGCTGGCAAGGCTTCGCCCGCGCGCTAAACAGCGCCTTCGCCCTCGGCGATGCGGTGAGGCGACTGGCCCGGCCGGACACCCTGATCTGCCGCTGCGAGGACGTGCCGCTATCGGCCGTAACCGATCACCAGGGCTGGAGCCAGGCCAAGCTGGCCAGCCGCTGCGGCATGGGCGCCTGCCAGGGCCGCGTGTGCGGTGCCGCCGCCCAGGCGCTGTTCGGCTGGCAGCCGCCAGCGCCGCGCCCGCCCTTCAGCCCGGCGCGCATCGACACCCTGCTGCAGCTCGGCGACGAACCTCACTCCCAGGCGTAGAGCCAGCCCACCGCCACCACCCGCTCGCCGGCGAGGGCCACCAGCAGCTGGTCGTGCTCGCCACGCCAGTGGTAGCTCCACAGCGCGCCAGCCGGCGCGCCGCGCCATTCGGTACGGCGCAGCCAGTCGGCATGCTCAGCGGTGCCAGGCGCCACCTGGCGATCCGGCTCACCCATCAGCCTGCGCACGCCGGCGCCATCGGGCCGCTCCTGCAACAGCCGCTCGGCCAGGTCCTGCATCAGCTGGTGCTTGCGCCCCTGCCAGGCATCCAGATCCCGGCGCCAGGGGCTGCCGTCGAAATGCCCGTGCTGCTGGCGCAGCTGCGCCCACTCCGCAGCGAGTGGGTCCTCAGCGGTCGGCCCGGCACTGCAGCCCAGGGCCAGGAGCAAGGGCAGAAGAAAGGCGAGCGACTTCGATCGACGCATAAATTGCCACCATGTCATTAGTATCTGCAGCGATCTACAGAAAAAACTCCGCCATCCTGCGAGAAATTGACAGCCCTCGGAAGGGCTTCTAGGTTTTCTCGCACTCTCGTTGTCAGACCGGCCACCTGTACCCCCAAGGCCAGGAAGGGATTTCCCCGCGCCTGTGCAGTCGTCAGCCAGAGCTTCCACTGCCGCACGTCCAGGCGCCTTCCACAAGAAGGCGCGAGAAACCGCCTTTGCCTTATCGGGCATAGCGACACAACAACACATGGATAGGAACTCAAGCATGATAAAGCGGAAGTTAACCCTCGCCATCGCCGCGCTCTGCGTGCTGCAGGCGGCCCAGGCCAGCAACGAGACCCAGGCCCAGGACGACTTTCTCCTGCTGGAGCAGGAGAAAGCCAACAACCAGGTGTACAAGGCCTTCTTCCCCAACCTGGAGATCGCCCGCAAGGCCGCCATCAGCTTCCACGGCCAGTTGCTCGAATCGCATTACGAGCAGGGCTACCTGATCATGGAGCTGACCGAGGAAGAACAGCAGAAGCTGGCCGTGTTCGGCTTCACCTTCGCAGTGGCCGACGACTTCATCGCCAAGCGCAACCAGATCCTCGGCAAGATCCAGCAACGCCTGCAGCAGCGCAGCCTGAGCAGCAGCGCGGCCAGCGACGTGAGCATCGCCAGCATTCCCGGCTACGCCTGCTACGAGACGGTGGAGGAGACATACGCGGCCGCCGCCGGCATGGCCAGCCAGCGCCCGCAGCTGGCCGAATGGCTGAACGTCGGCCAGTCCTGGGAGAAGACCCAAGGCCTCGGCGGCTATGACATCGGCGTGCTCAAGCTGACCAACAAGGACAAGCCCGGCGACAAGCCCAAGCTGCTGATCAACAGCGCCATCCACGCCCGCGAGTACACCACCGCGCCGCTGGTGCTGGCCTTCGCCCGCTGGCTGGTCGATGGCTACGGCGTGGACGCGGATGCCACCTGGATTCTCGACCATCACGAAGTGCATCTGCTGCTGCACACCAACCCGGACGGTCGCAAGAAGGCCGAGACCGGGCTGTCCTGGCGCAAGAACACCAACCAGAACTACTGCGGGCCGAACAGCAACAGCCGCGGCGCCGACCTCAACCGCAACTTCAGCTTCGGCTGGAACAGCACCAACGGCCAGGGCTCCAGCGGCGCCCAGTGCAACGACACCTACCGCGGCCCCAGTGCCGGCTCCGAGCCGGAGGTGCAGACCCTGGAGGCCTATGCGCGCAGCCTGTGGCCGGACCGCCGCGGACCCAACCGTGGCGACGCGGCGCCGAGCAGCACCAGCGGCATCCACCTGGACATCCACAGCTACAGCGAACTGGTGCTCTGGCCCTGGGGCGACACCAGCCAGGCTGCGCCCAACGGCACCGCGCTGCAGACCCTGGGACGCAAGTTCGCCTTCTTCAACGGCTACACCCCGCAGCAGTCGGTCGGCCTCTACCCCACCGACGGCACCAGCGACGGCGTCAGCTACGGCGAACTGGGCGTGGCCGCCTACACCTTCGAGCTGGGCACGCAGTTCTTCCAGACCTGCGCCGTGTACCAGAACACGGTGAAGCCGAAGAACCTACCGGCGCTGATCTATGCCGCCAAGGTGGTGCGTACGCCATACATCACGCCGGCCGGGCCCGACGTGGCCAGCGTTACCCTGAGCGGCGGCGCCGCCACCGATGGTGTGCCGGCCGGCACGCCGGTGACGCTCAGCGCCACGGCCAGCGACCTGCGCTTCAGCACTGCCAACGGCACCGAGGCCACGCAGAACATCGCCGCCGCCGAGTACTACCTCGACAAGGCGCCCTGGGAGGCCGGCGCCACGCCGATCGCCCTGTTGCCGCAGGACGGCGCCTTCAACGCCAAGAGCGAAAGCCTCAGCGGCAGCGTCGACACCACCGGCCTGGCCACCGGCAAGCACCTGCTCTACGTGCGCGCCCGTGACGCCGGCGGCAGCTGGGGCGCGGTCAGCGCCAGCTTCCTGGTGATCGGCGAGGGTACGCCACAGCCCAGCTACTGCAGCGCTGCCAGCGGCAACGCCAATGCCGAATGGATCGGCCAGGTGCAGGTCGGCACCTTCAGCCGCAGCTCCGGCGCCAGCACCTACAGCGACTTCACCGCCCAGGTGATCGACCTGCAGCGTGGCGCCAACAGCCTGCGCCTGACCCCGCAGTTCTCCGGGCGCGCCTACCCCGAGTACTGGAAGGCCTGGATCGACCTGAACAAGGACGGTGACTTCCTCGATGCCGGCGAAGAGGTGTACAGCTCCGGCCGCGCCCTCAGCACCGTGGCCAGCGGCAACCTGAGCGTGCCGGCCAACGCCCCGGCGGGCAAAACGCGCCTGCGCATCGCCATGCGCTACAACGCCGCGCCCGTGCCCTGCGGCAGCTTCAACTACGGCGAAGTGGAGGACTACAGCGTACGCCTGCAGTAACCCATGAGTGGCCCGCAACGCGGCGGGCCACTTGTCCCCGCCGAACCTCGCTGCGCAGAATGGGCGCCCCGAAGGCCAGTGCCTGTCCCATGCTCGACCTGCTGCCGTCCACCGCTCCCGCCGACCTGCCCAGCCTGCTCGCCAGCCTGAGCGCCGTTGCCCCGCTGCTGGATGCCATGCCCGGCGTGGTGTTCTTCGTCAAGGACGCGCAGGCGCGCTACGTGCTGGTCAACCAGACCCTGGCCACCCGCTGCGGCTACCGCGACAAGAGCGAGCTGCTCGGGCGCACCGCCGAGGAAGTGTTCCCCTCGCGCTTCGGCCCGCTCTACACCGCCCAGGATAAAGAGGTTCTGGAAGCTGGCAGCCTGCTCGCCGACCAGCTGGAGCTGCACCTCTACCCCGGCCGCCAGCCCGGCTGGTGCCTGACCCACAAGCTGGCGCTGCGCAATCTCTCCGGACAGGTCATCGGCATGGCCGGCATCTCCTGCGACCTGCCGGCGGCTCAGGCCGCGCACCCGGCCTATCAGAAGCTGGCGGCGGTGGACGAACACATCCGCCAGCACTACGCCCAGCCGATCAGCCTGGCCGAGCTGACCGCCATCGCCGGCCTCTCGGTGGCGCAGCTGGAACGCCACTGCAAGCGCATCTTCCAGCTCACCCCGCGGCAGATGATCCACAAGGCGCGCCTGGGCGCGGCCTCGCAGCTGCTGCTCGGCGAGTTGCCGATCACCGAGATCGCCCTGCGCTGCGGCTACACCGACCACAGCGCCTTCAGCCGCCAGTTCAAGGCCCTCACCGGCCTCTCCCCCAGCCAGTACCGCGACTCCCACCGCCAGCCCTGACGAGCGCCGGGTGCAACCCGTCGTGTTCCGTTTGTGGGCACGCCGGCGCATCCATGCTTCGTTCTGTAACACCAAGCGGTCAC
Source organism: Aquipseudomonas alcaligenes NBRC 14159 (assembly GCF_000467105.1). Classification (GTDB taxonomy): domain Bacteria; phylum Pseudomonadota; class Gammaproteobacteria; order Pseudomonadales; family Pseudomonadaceae; genus Aquipseudomonas; species Aquipseudomonas alcaligenes. Next base: position 13,621 of record NZ_BATI01000032.1, on the reverse strand, counting down.
GAAAAGGGCCGACTAGTCTTTCAGTCACCGCTGCATCCAGCCGTCCGGGCCGATGTGGCGCGGGCTGGGCGATTCATCGCGTCTGCTCCGGGCAATCCGGCACAGCCCTTGCTAATCAAATATCGTATACGAAATTCAAGATACATCTGTTTCATCTGCCAACCATCAGACACACATGAGGCTGCACATGAATAGAAAGACCCTCGCCATCGCCCTCGGCGCCGCACTCAGCGCTTCCCTGGCCGCCACCGCCCAGGCCGACAAGCTCGATGACATCATCGAGTCCGGCAAGCTGCGCTGCGCCGTGACCCTGGACTTCCCGCCCATGGGCTTCCGCGACGAGAACAACAATCCGGCCGGCTTCGACGTGGACTACTGCGCCGACCTGGCCAAGGTCCTCGGCGTGGAACCGGAAGTGGTCGAAACGCCCTTCCCCGACCGCATCCCGGCGCTGGTTTCCGGCCGCGCCGACGTGATCGTCGCCTCCACCTCCGACACCCTGGAGCGCGCCAAGACCGTGGGCATGACCATCCCCTACTTCGCCTTCCAGATGGTCGTGCTGACCCGCGAAGATGCTGGCGTGAACAGCTACGCCGACCTCAAGGGCAAGAAGCTGGGCAACACCAGCGGCACCTACGAGGCCATCGCCCTGGAGAAGGACCAGAAGGCCTGGGGCACAGGCAGCTTCCGCGCCTACCAGTCGCAGAACGACACCATCCTCGCCGTGGCCCAGGGCCATATCGACGCCACCGTGGTAACCAACACAGTGGCCGCCGCCACCCTCAAGTCCGGCAAGTACAAGGGCCTGAAAGTCGCCGGTGACGCGCCCTACGTGGTCGACTACGTGTCCCTGGCGGCCAAGCGCAGCGAGTACGGCCTGCTCAACTACCTCAACCTGTTCGTCAACCAGCAGGTGCGTAACGGCCGCTACGACGAGCTGTGGAAGAAGTGGGTCGGCGACGAGATCAAGCCGGCCAACCTGACCGTGCCCGGCGTGTACTACTGATCGCGCGCGCCCGGGAGAGATGACGATGTCCGTACTGTCCATCGAGGGTCGCAGTCTGGTCGCGGGACGGGGGCAGGGCAGCCTGCTCCACGCCGACCTGGGCCTGAGCTTCTGGGGCGGCGTCGACCCGTTCAGCGGCGAGGTGATCGACCGTCACCACCCGCTGAGCGGGCAATCCCTGGCCGGGCGCGTGCTGGCCATTCCCAGCGGACGCGGCTCCTGCACCGGCAGCAGCGTCCTGCTGGAACTGATCCTCAACGGTCCGGCACCGGCAGCGCTGGTGCTGGCCGAACCCGACGAGATTCTTACCCTCGGCGCCCTGGTCGCCGAGCATGTGTTCGACGTGCAGCTGCCGGTGCTGTGCATCGGCCACGCCGCCTTCGCCGACCTGGCCGCCCATGCCGGCTCCAGCGTGCGGGTAGACGGCACGCGCCTGCAGGTGTTCGACAGCGCGCCGGCCGACGGCTGGCAGGCCACGCCGATCGCCCACGACGGCAGCCATCCGCCGAGCCTGACGCTGAGCGCCGGTGACCGCGCCATCCTCGCCGGAGAGCAGGGCCGCGCCGCCCAGGTGGCCATGCAGCTGGTGCTGCGCATGGCCGAGCTGCAGGGCGCGCGCGAGCTGCTCGACGTGACCCAGGCGCACATCGACGGCTGCATCTACACCGGCCCGGCCTGCCTGCGCTTCGCCCGCCAGTTGCTCGACTGGGGGGCGAAGGTCAGCGTACCGACCACCCTCAACTCGATCTCGGTGGACCAGCGCCGCTGGCGCGCGCTGGGTATCGACCCGGCCTTCGGCGAGCCGGCCAGCGAGCTTGGCGACGTCTACATGGCGATGGGTGCGGCGCTCAGCTTCACCTGCGCGCCCTACCTGCTGGACAGCGCGCCCAAGGCCGGCGAGCAGATCGTCTGGGCCGAGTCCAACGCCGTGGTCTACGCCAACAGCGTGCTGGGCGCCCGTACCCTCAAGTACCCGGACTACCTGGACATCTGCATCGCCCTCACCGGCCGCGCACCGCGCAGCGGCAGCCACCTCGACGAGGGCCGCCACGCGCGCCTGCTGATCGAGGTGGAAACCCCGCAGGACGCGGACGACAGCTTCTGGCCGCTGCTCGGCTACCACGTCGGCCTGCTCTGCACCGTCGACATCCCGGTGCTCAGCGGCCTGGAACGCAGCGCGCCGAACAGCGACGACCTCAAGGCCTTCGGCGCCGCCTTCGCCACCACTTCGGCGGCGCCCATGTTCCATATCGCCGGGGTTACTCCCGAGGCGCCGGATGTGGCCAGCGCCCTCGGCGGCAGGGCGCCCACCCGGCAGCTGCGGGTGAGCCTCGCCGACCTGCTGGACAGCTGGTGGGAGCTGAACGGCGCCGACTCGGCCGAAGTCAGCCTGGTGGCCCTGGGCAACCCGCACTGCTCGGCCACCGAGCTGGCGCGCCTGGCCGAACTCTGCGCGGGCCGCCAGCGCCACCCGGACACCGCCCTGGTGGTGACCTGCGGCCGCGCCGTGCACGAACAGGCCACGGCCGCCGGCCATGTGGCCACGCTGGAGCGCTTCGGCGCGTGCCTGATCACCGATACCTGCTGGTGCATGCTCGGCGAGCCGGTGGTACCGCCGGGCAGCCGCAACCTGATGACCAATTCGGGCAAGTACGCCCACTACGCCCCCGGCCTGGCCGGCCGCCAGGTGCATTTCGGCAATCTCGCCGCGTGCGTCGAGGCCGCCTGCACGGGGCGCAACCAGGGACAACTCCCAGCCTGGCTGGGTCAACTTCCACCCCAAGGGACACGCTGATCGATGTTCGATTACTCCTTCCACTGGCGCTCGGCCTTCAAGGCCCTGCCGGACATGCTGGCGGGCGCCTGGGTGACCCTGGAGACGGCAGCCCTGTCGATGCTCCTGGGTACCCTGATCGCCCTGCTGCTGACGGTGATGCGGCAGATGCAGCACCCGGTGCCACGGCATTTCGCCAACACCTGGGTGTCCATCGCGCGCAACACCCCGTCGCTGTTCCAGATCTATATCCTCTACTTCGGCCTCGGCAGCTTCGGCCTGCACGTCAGCTCCTGGGTCGCCCTGGTCGCGGGGATCACCTTCAACAACGCCGGCTACCTAGCGGAGAACTTCCGCGGCGGCCTCAAGGCGGTGCCGGAGACGCAGATGAAGGCGGCCCGTTCGCTGGGCATGAGCGCCTTCCAGGCTTACCGCCTGATCATCGTCCCGCAGCTGCTGCGCATCGTCTTCCATCCGCTGTCCAACCAGATGGTCTGGGCCGTGCTGATGACCTCGCTGGGGGTCATCGTCGGGCTGAACAACGACCTCACCGGGGTCACCCAGGACTACAACGTGAAGACCTTCCGTACCTTCGAGTACTTCGCCATCGCGGCGGTGCTCTATTACCTGATCGCCAAGACCATCGTGCTCGCCGCACGCCTGATGGCCTGGCGTCTGTTCCGCTACTGAGGGAGGCGCGCACATGTTCGATACCAGCCTCACCTCCAACGACCTGCTGTTCATGCTGCAGGGTGCCTGGGTCACCCTCAAGCTGACCGCCGGCGCCATGCTCATCGGCACCCTGGCCGGCGTGCTGTTCGGCCTGCTGCGCGCCGCCCTGCCGCGCGCCACCCTGCCGCTGGCCTGGGTGCTCGACGTGTTCCGCAGCGTGCCGCTGCTGATCCAGTTCGTCCTGTTCAATGCCCTCAAAAGCATCGCCGGGATGGACATGAGCGCCTTCACCGTCGGCTGCATCGTGCTCGGCGTGTATGCCGCAGCCTTCTGTACCGAGGTGGTGCGCAGCGGCGTGCTGGCCGTGCCGCCCAACCTGCGCCGCGCCGCGCGTTCGCTGGGCATGAGCTACAGCCAGGACCTGCGCTACATCGTGCTACCGATCGCCACCCGCGTGGCCTTCCCCGGCTGGCTCAACCTGGTGCTCAGCGTGATGAAGGACACCGCGCTGGTCATGTGGATCGGCATCGTCGAGCTGCTGCGCGCCTCGCAGACCATCGTTACCCGTATTCAGGAGCCGCTGCTGGTGCTGTGCATCGCCGGCCTCATCTACTACGTCATGAGCCTGGTGGTGGCCCAGCTGGGCGCCCGGCTGGAGAAAAGGTGGCAGGAAAATGATTGAGATCGACAACGTCTACAAATCCTTCGGCGACCTCGAAGTCATCAAGGGTGTCAGCCTGACGGTGAACAAGGGCGAGGTGGTGTCGATCATCGGCGGCTCCGGCTCCGGCAAATCGACCCTGCTGATGTGCATCAACGGCCTGGAGCCGATCCAGAAAGGCAGCATCCGCGTCGACGGCACCGAAGTGCACGCGCCGGCCACCGACCTCAACAAGCTGCGGCAGAAGATCGGCATCGTGTTCCAGCAGTGGAACGCCTTCCCGCACCTGACCGTGCTGGAGAACGTCATGCTGGCGCCGCGCAAGGTGCTCGGCCTGAGCAAGCAGGAAGCCGAGGCCATGGCCGTCAAGCAGCTCACCCACGTGGGCCTGGCGGACAAGCTCAAGGTGTTCCCCAGCAAGCTTTCCGGCGGCCAGCAGCAGCGCATGGCGATCGCCCGCGCGCTGGCCATGAGCCCGGACTACATGCTGTTCGACGAGGCCACCAGCGCCCTCGACCCGCAGCTGGTGGGCGAGGTGCTGGACACCATGCGCCTGCTCGCCGAGGAAGGCATGACCATGATCCTGGTCACCCACGAGATCCGCTTCGCCCGCGACGTGTCCGACCGCGTGGCGTTCTTCCGCAACGGCCTGGTGCACGAGATCGGCGCGCCCGAGCAGGTCATCGGCAACCCGCAGAAGCCGGAAACCGCGGACTTCCTCAAGTCGGTCCTGTAAGGGGAGAGCAATGCGTTCAAGCAAGGTCATCCATGTGGTCAGCTGCCACGCCGAGGGCGAGGTCGGCGACGTCATCGTCGGCGGCGTCGCGCCGCCGCCGGGCGCCACCCTGTGGGAACAGTCGCGCTGGATCGCCCGCGACCAGGAGCTGCGCAACTTCGTGCTGAACGAGCCGCGCGGCGGCGTGTTCCGCCACGTCAACCTGCTGGTACCGGCCAAGGACCCGCGGGCGCAGATGGCCTGGATCATCATGGAGCCGGCCGACACGCCGCCCATGTCCGGCTCCAACTCGCTGTGCGTGTCCACCGTGCTGCTCGACAGCGGCATCCTGCCGATGACCGAGCCGGAAACGCGCCTGGTGCTGGAAGCGCCGGGCGGCCTGATCGAGGCCGTGGCCCAGTGCCGTGACGGCAAGGTGCAGCGCGTCGAGGTGAAGAACGTGCCGTCCTTCGCCGACCAGCTGGACGCCATGATCGAGGTCGAAGGACTCGGCAGCCTCAAGGTCGACACCGCCTACGGCGGCGACAGCTTCGTCATCGCCGACGCCCGTACCCTGGGCTTCGCCCTGACCGCCGACGAGGCCGCCGACCTGGTCGCCGTGGGCCTGAAGATCACCCACGCGGCCAATGAGCAGCTGGGCTTCGTCCATCCGCTGAACAAGGACTGGGACCATATCTCGTTCTGCCAGATCGCCGCGCCGCTGGAGCGCATCGATGGCGTGCTGACCGCCGCCAACGCGGTGGTGATCCGCCCCGGCAAGATCGACCGCTCGCCCTGCGGCACCGGCTGCTCGGCGCGCATGGCGGTGCTGCACGCCAAGGGCCAGATGCAGGACGGCGAGCGCTTCGTCGGCCGCTCGATCATCGGCTCCGAGTTCCACTGCCGCATCGCCGGTATCACCGAAGTCGCCGGGCGCCCGGCCATCCACCCCTGCCTGTCCGGCCGAGCCTGGATCACCGGCACCCACCAGCACCTGCTCGACCCCGACGACCCCTGGCCGCAGGGCTATCGGTTATCCGATACCTGGCCGGTCGAGCCGCAACCCTGACCCAGTTTTTTGCAGATCTGAAAACCGCCGCCGCGTCGGCGCACTGAACCGGGCTCAGGCCCACACCATGGAAACCAGGGCCGATACCGCCCGCCCTTTTTCGTATACGAAATACATTGACTCTGCCCAGGAGGCCACAGCATGAACAGCTCCATCTTCACCGGAACCATTCCCGCCCTGATGACGCCCTGCACCGCCGAGCGCAAGCCGGACTTCGACGCCCTGGTGCGCAAGGGCAAGCAGCTGATCGAGGCCGGCATGAGCGCCGTGGTCTACTGCGGCTCCATGGGCGACTGGCCGTTGCTCACCGAGGCCGAACGCCAGGAAGGGGTGGCGCGCCTGGTCGCCGCCGGCATCCCGACCATCGTCGGCACCGGCGCGGTGAACAGCCGCGAAGCGGTATCACACGCCGCCCACGCCGCCAAGGTCGGCGCCCATGGCCTGATGGTCATTCCGCGCGTGCTGTCGCGCGGCGCTTCGCCGGCCGCCCAGGAAGCGCACTTCGGCGCCATTCTCAAGGCGGCACCTAAGCTGCCGGCAGTGATCTACAACAGCCCCTACTACGGCTTCGCAACCCGCGCCGAGCTGTTCTTCAAGCTGCGCCGCCAGTACCCCAACCTGATCGGCTTCAAGGAATTCGGCGGCGCCGCCGACATGCGCTACGCCGCCGAGCACATCACCTCGCAGGATGACCAGGTGATCCTCATGGCTGGCGTCGATACCCAGGTGATGCATGGTTTCGTCAATTGCGGCGCGACCGGCGCCATCACCGGCATCGGCAACGTCCTGCCGCGCGAGGTGCTGCAGCTGGTCGAGCTGAGCAAGCAGGCCGCCAAGGGCGACGCCGTCGCCCGCCGCCGCGCCCTGGAGCTGTCCGAGGCGCTCAACGTGCTGTCGTCCTTCGACGAGGGCTGCGACCTGGTTCTCTACTACAAGTACCTGATGGTGCTGGGCGGCGACCCGGAGTACAGCCTGCACTTCAACCCCACCGACGCACTCAGCGACGCCCAGCGCAACTACGCCGAGACCCAGTACAAGCTGTTCCGCCAGTGGTACGCCAACTGGTCGGCCGCCTGATCGCCGTGCTGCGGCCGGATGCTTCCGGGCATCCGGCCGATCCGCAATGGCAACGCTGATCTCACAGGCACCCGACAGGAGCTAAACATGCCCGCCATCACCGGCCACAACTTCATCGCCGGCGCCCGCAGCGCCGCCGGCGAGACCATCCTGCACAGCCTCGACGCCAGCACCGGCGAGACGCTGCCCTACGCCTTCCACCAGGCCACCGAGGCCGAGGTGGACGCCGCCGCCCGCGCCGCCGAGGCAGCCTACCCGGCCTACCGCGCCCTCAGCCCGGAGCGCCGCGCCCACTTTCTCGACGCCATCGCCGAGCAGATCGACGCCCTCGGCGACGACTTCGTCCAGCTGGTGTGCCGCGAGACCGCCCTGCCGGCCGCGCGCATCCAGGGCGAGCGCGGCCGTACCAGCGGGCAGATGCGCCTGTTCGCCAGGGTGCTGCGGCGTGGCGACTTCCTCGGCGCGCGCATCGACCGCGCCCTGCCCGAGCGCCAGCCGCTGCCGCGCCCGGACCTGCGCCAGTACCGCACCGGCGTCGGCCCGGTGGCGGTGTTCGGCGCCAGCAACTTCCCGCTGGCCTTCTCCACCGCCGGCGGCGACACCGCCGCGGCGCTGGCCGCCGGCTGCCCGGTGGTGTTCAAGGCGCACAGCGGCCACATGGCAACCGCCGAGCTGGTGGCCCAGGCGATCATCCGCGCCGCCGAGCAGACCGGCATGCCGGCCGGCGTGTTCAACATGGTCTACGGCGGCGGGGTCGGCGAGTGGCTGGTCAAGCACCCGGCGATCCAGGCAGTCGGCTTCACCGGCTCGCTGAAGGGCGGTCGCGCCCTGTGCGACATGGCTGCGGCGCGCCCGCATCCCATCCCGGTGTTCGCCGAGATGAGCTCGATCAACCCGGTGCTGATGCTGCCCGCCGCCCTCGAGGCCCGCGGCGAGAAGATCGCCCGTGAACTGGCCGACTCGGTGGTGCAGGGCTGCGGCCAGTTCTGCACCAACCCCGGCCTGGTCATCGGCATCGCCTCGCCGGCCTTCAGCCTGTTCGTCGCCAACCTGATCGCCGAGATCGGCCAGCGCCCGCCGCAGACCATGCTCAACGCCGGCACCCTGGGCAGCTACGAACGCGGCCTGGCCGCGCTGCACGCCCACCCGGGGCTGAAGCACCTGGCCGGCCAGCCGCAGGAAGGCCGCCAGGCCCGCCCGCAGCTGTTCCAGGCCGATGTATCCCTGCTGCTCAACGGCGACGAGCTGCTGCAGGAAGAGGTGTTCGGCCCGGTCACCGTGGTGGTGGAAGTGGCCGACAAAGCCCAGCTGATCCGCGCACTGCACGGCCTGCGCGGACAGCTGACCGCCACCCTGACCGCCGAGCCGGCTGACCTGGAGGCCCACGGCGACCTGCTGCCGCTGCTCGAGCAGAAGGTCGGCCGGGTGCTGTTCAACGGCTATCCGACGGGCGTGGAAGTGTGCGATGCGATGGTCCACGGCGGCCCCTACCCGGCCACCTCGGATGCGCGCGGCACCTCGGTCGGCAGCCTGGCCATCGACCGTTTCCTGCGCCCGGTGTGCTACCAGAACTGCCCGGACGCCCTGCTGCCGGACGCCCTGAAAAACGCCAACCCGCTGGGCCTGGCCCGGCTGGTCGACGGCATTACCACGCGGGAATCGCTGGCCTGAAACACAACTTGTGTCGGCTCAGCCACCAGCGCTTCTCTCCCTCAGCCCCGGTTCGCCGGGGCTTTTTTTGCCTACGGGAAACCCCCCTCTCCCTCCGGGAGAGGGCCGGGGTGAGGGTATTTCGGGCGACGCGAAGCTCGGATGCCATCCGGGACCGGAGTTGCCTGCCTCCCGGATTGCATCCGGGCTACGACGATGCCCTAGGCCAGCAACGCCTGCAGATCGCGATACAGGCCGTCGTCGAGTTCCACGCCCTCGACCAGGCTTTTCGCCCGCGCCTCATAGCGCCGTTGCGACGGCAGCCGCGCGCCCTGGCCCTGGATCGCCTCGAACAGCGCCTCGGCGCGGGCCAGGTGCTGGTCGGCCTGCGCGCCGAGAAAGCGCTGCGGATCGAGAGCGATGATCAGCTCGCCGTGGTACGGCAGCGCGTTGGCGCCGCCGTCGAAGGCGCCGGATTCGAGGCTGGTGAGGTCGCCGATCAGCGGCCCGGCGATCAGCTCGATCATCGCCGACAGGGCCGAGCCCTTGTGCCCGCCGAAGGTCAGCATGGCGCCATGGTCGAGCACCTCGGCGGCCTCGCTGCTCGGCTGGCCATGACGATCGACGCCCCAGCCGGCCGGCAGCGGCGCGCCGGAACGGCGGTGCAGCTCGATCTCGCCGCGGGCGATGGCGCTGGTGGCGAAGTCGAAGACGAAAGGATGACCACCCGCACGCGGCCAGCCGAAGGCGACGGGGTTGGTGCCGAACAGCGGACGGCTGCCGCCGGCCGGCGCCACGTAGGCCTGGGTCGGGTTGCAGGCCAGCGCCACCAGGCCACGCTCGGTGAGCGCCTCCATCTCCACCCACAGCGCGGAGAAGTGCACGCAGCGGTTGATCGCCATGGCAGCGATGCCGTTGTGCCGGGCCTTGTCCACCAGCAGCGGCAGGCCGGCGGCGAAGGCCAGCTGGGAGAAGCCGCCATGGGCGTCGACCCGTACCAGCGACGGTGCCTGGTCGATCACCTCGGGCTCGGCGTCGGCCACCGCCTTGCCGGCCTTGAGGGTGCGCACGATGCCGAGCAGGCGCCACAGACCGTGGGACTTGCAGCCGTCGCGCTCGCCGGCGGTCACGGTGGCGGCGATCGCCTGGGCGAAGGCCTCGCTGAAACCGGCATGGCGCAGGATCGCGGCGGCCAGCTCATGGGCCTCGGTGAGGGTCAGTCGGGTCATAACGGGCTCCTGGCAGTCTGCCCGTTACAGTGGCCCGTCACGGCCGCTGCGGCTTGATCGCTTTGCACGCGCGGCATGCCGAATTCGGCATACCGCTGGCAGGGCTCAGGCCGCCTGGCGGCGGGGCGCGGCGCGTTCGAGCAGGAAGCCGGCGGGGAGCAGATCGGGATAGTCGTGGAGCTCGCGCTGCAGGCGGCGCTGCTCGGCGTATTCCTCGATGGCGCGGCGGAAGGCCATGCGACGCTGGTCTTCCAGCTTGCGGCGGGTCTTGCTGTCGTGAACGGGTTCGGCGTGATGCAGGCTCATCGCGGGGCTCCTAGTCCGATAACGGGAGCCCAGCATGCGCGCAGGAGGGTGACGCTTTGGCGGCGCGCCGATGAATCTTGCGTGACGCTAGTCCTCGACGCTGCGCACCGACTTGGGCGAGAGGCGCAGGCTGCGCAGACTGCGTTTGACGCTCTTGAGGTGGTTGACCAGGTCCGGGCCGCGGGCCATGGCCACGCCCATGGCCAGCACGTCGATCACCACCAGATGGGCAATACGCGAGGTCAGCGGGGTGTAAATCTCGGTGTCCTCCTGCACATCGATGGCCAGGTTGACCGTGGCCAGGTCGGCCAGCGGGGTCTGGCTCGGGCACAGGGTGATCAGGGTGGCACCGGACTCGCGCACCAGGTTGGCGGTGATCAGCAGGTCCTTGGAACGGCCGGACTGGGAGATGCAGATGGCCACGTCGGTGGGCTTGAGGGTCACCGCGCTCATCGCCTGCATGTGCGGGTCGGAGTAGGCGGCGGCGGTCAGCAGCAGGCGGAAGAACTTGTGCTGGGCGTCGGCGGCCACCGCACCGGAGGCGCCGAAGCCGTAGAACTCGATGCGCTGGGCATGGGCGATGGCATTGATGGCGCGCTGCAGTGCCTGCGGGTCCAGGCGCTCGCGCACTTCCATCAGGGTGTGCAGGGTGGTGTCGAAGATCTTCAGGCTGAAGTCCGCCACCGAGTCGTCCTCGTGGATGGCGAACTGGCCGAAGCTGGCGCCGGCCGCCAGGCTTTGCGCCAGCTTCAGCTTGAGATCCTGGAAACCGCTGCAGCCGATGGCGCGACAGAAACGCACGATGGTCGGCTCGCTGATGCCGACTTCCTGGGCCAGGTCGGCCATGGAACTGTGCATCACTGCGGACGGGTCCTGCAGGACGTGATCGGCGACCTTCAGTTCGGACTTGCGGAGCAGGTGACGGGACTGGGCGATGTGCTGCAGAAGATTCACGGGCAGGGCTCTGTTGTCGTCTCGATGACCAAGGCGCCGGCTCGCGGCGGTTTCGCCCAGCCTGTTATGATCGGCTGTAGCGTGCTTGTAGTTATACTACATGAGCGCCCGAACCGCACAGGCAAACCCGGCCGGAGGCCTACCGTTGAATAGCCCTTGTGACATGCTGGTATTCGGCGGCACCGGTGACCTGGCCCTGCACAAGCTGCTGCCGGCGCTCTACCACCTGCATCGCGACGGCCGCCTGCCGGCCGACATGCGCATCCTCGCCGCCGCCCGCAATGTGCTGAACCGCGCCGAGTACCAGGCCCTGGCCGAACGCCGCTGCCGCGCCCAGGTAGCGCGCAGCGACTTCGACAACGACACCTGGGCCAGCTTTGCCGCGCGCCTGGACTACCTGGCCATGGACCTGTCGCAGAGCGCCGAATTCGGCCGCCTGGCCCGGTTCCTCGGCGCCCATGCCTGCAACCGCGGGCGCATCTACTACCTGGCCACCGCGCCGGACCTGTTCGAAGCCATCGCCGAGCACCTAGCCATCGCCGGGCTGGCCGGTAGCGATACGCGCATCGTGCTGGAGAAGCCGATCGGCCGCTCGCTGGAGTCGGCTCGTGAGATCAACGCCGCCATCGGCGCGGTGTTCAGCGAGCCGCAGGTGTTCCGTATCGACCACTACCTGGGCAAGGAGACGGTGCAGAACCTGATGGCATTGCGCTTTGCCAATGCCCTGTTCGAGCCGATCTGGCGTGCCGGGCACATCGACCACGTGCAGATCAGCGTCAACGAGACGCTCGGCGTGGAAAATCGCGGCGCCTATTACGACAAAGCTGGCGCCATGCGCGACATGGTGCAGAACCACCTGCTGCAGCTGCTCTGCCTGGTGGCCATGGAAGCGCCGGTGCGCTTCGACGCCGAGTCGGTGCGCAATGAAAAGGTGAAGATCCTCGAAGCGCTCAAGCCCATCGCCGGCCTCGACGTGCACGACAAGACGGTGCGCGGCCAGTACGTCGCCGGGAAGATCGGCGGACAGGAAGTGCCGGCGTACTACTTCGAGAAACATGTCGACAACGACAGCGATACCGAGACCTTCGTCGCCATTCAGGCCGAGATCGACAACTGGCGCTGGGCCGGCGTGCCCTTCTACCTGCGCACCGGCAAGCGCATGGCGAAAAAGTGCTCGGAGATCGTCATCCAGTTCAAGCCGGTGCCGCACCGCCTATTCGAAGGCAGCCAGGCCAACCGCCTGGTCATCAGCCTGCAGCCGGAGGAACGTATCACCCTGCAGCTGATGGGCAAGAGCCCGGGTAAGGGCATGCAGCTGACCCCTATCGAGCTGGACCTGAACCTGGCCCAGGTGTTCCCGCAGAAACGTCGCTGGGATGCCTACGAGCGCCTGCTGCTGGACGTGATCGAAGGCGATTCGACGCTGTTTATGCGCCGCGACGAAGTCGAGGCAGCCTGGGCCTGGATCGACCCCATCCTCAAGGGCTGGCAGGACAACTACCAGGACCCGCGCCCCTACCCCGCCGGCCGCAACGGCCCGGAACAGGCCAACACCCTGCTGGAACTGGCCGGGCGCGAGTGGGAAGACTAGACCCCAGCGGCCCAACTCTCCCATTTATGGGAGAGGGCCGGGAAGAGGGAAGGCTCCTGTAGCCCGGATGTAATCCGGGAAACCCCACCTAGAACGAGAGGGCGCAGCCCGCGCCCTGCTCTGCGCAACTTTCTGCACACACCTCACTCCTGGCGGCGCTACAGGCCCCACGCTTCGCGGGCTAGCCCCTCTGCGCAAGCCCCTGCACAGCCCTGCGCCAGTTGTTGCACAGGCTTTGGTGACCCAGCGCACAGACGGGCAAACAGGCCCTGGGCAACACGCCCAGAACCCGCGCCGCTGCTGAGCTGCGCGCCCCTGGCACGGCCCTTGTACTGAGTCAGCCGCCCGGACCAGTCCCGGTCCTCGTCTCAATGCAAAGGAGAGCACCATGCCAACACCCGCGTACCTGTCCCTCGAAGGCACCAAGCAAGGCCTGATCACCGCCGGCACCTTCACCGAGGACTCGGTCGGCAACATCTTCCAGGAAGGCCACGAGGACCAGATCCTGGTGCAGGCTTTCAGCCACCAGGTGATCATCCCGCGCGACCCGCAGTCCGGCCAGCCGACCGGCCAGCGCGTGCACAAGCCGCTGATGATCACCAAGGTGTTCGACAAGGCCTCGCCGCTGATCTTCAACTCGCTGACCTCCGGCGAGCGTCTGAGCAAGTGCCGCCTGGAGTGGTACCGCACCTCCTCCACCGGTACCCAGGAGCACTACTTCACCATCGAGCTGGAAGACGCCGTGATCGTCGACGTGCAGTCGCGCATGCCCAACTGCCAGGACCCGAACATGGCCCACTTCACTCACCTGGAAGACGTCTACTTCACCTACCGCAAGATCATCTGGACCCACGAAGTGTCCGGCACTTCCGGCTCCGACGACTGGCGTTCGCCGATCTCCGCCTGATCGGCGACCG